>NZ_QTPU01000007.1:0-281209 GCF_003857805.1 Burkholderia sp. Bp9099 | reverse complement strand
GCCGCGATCTTCGCGAGCGAGCCGCCGAATTTGCCGACCGCGGTCCGCGCGGCCGATACGATCACTACGTCCGTCATTTCCGTTTCCTCCGGGCCCGCACGACACGGCGCATCGCTACCGGCCCTGTTAAAAAAACTGCGGTGCATCGGACAGCGTGCGCCGCTGTCCGGTTTTCGTCAATCGCGCTGCAATACGTAGCGACCCGGCGCCGGCTCGATCACCGGGAACTGCTCGCTCCCGGGCTTGGCGGGCGGCGCGACCTTGCGGCCGCCGTACTGGTCGAGCCACTCGACCCAGGTCGTCCACCAGCTGCCGGGCTGCTCGGTCGCACCGGCAAACCAGTCGTCCGCCGATGCGGGCAGGTCGCTGTCGTTGACCCAGTAGCTGCGCTTCTTCTTCGCCGGCGGATTGATCACGCCCGCGATGTGACCCGACGCGCCGAGCACGAACTTCAGCGGGCCCGTCAGGATCGACGTCGATGCGTAGGCCGTCTGCCACGGCACGATGTGATCCTCGCGCGACCCGTAGATGAAGGTCGGCACGTCGATGCGCGACAGGTCGACGGATTCGCCGCACACCGTCAGCGCACCCGGCACGCGGAGCTTGTTCTCGAGATAGGTATTGCGCAGGTACCACGCGTACATCGGCCCCGGCAGGCTCGTCGAGTCGCTGTTCCAGTACAGCAGGTCGAACGCGGCGGGCGTGCGGCCCTTCAGGTAGTTGTCGACGACGTAGTTCCACACGAGGTCGTTCGGCCGCAGGAACGAGAACGTGTTTGCGAACTCGACGCCGCGCATCAGCCCCGGCGCGGCGCCGTTCTTGCCGCCGATGGTCTGCTCGCGCATCTGCACGTGCGCCTCGTCGACGAACACGTCGAGGATGCCGGTGTCGGTGAAGTCGAGCATCGCGGTCAGCAGCGTCATCGACGCGGCCGGATGTTCGCCGCGCGCGGCGAGCACCGACAGCGCGGTCGCGAGCATCGTGCCGCCGACGCAGAAGCCGAGCGTGTTGATCTGCTCGCGGCCGCTGACCTGCTGCACGGCGTCGATCGCCGCGAGCAGCCCTTCGTTCATGTAGTCGTCCCACGTCTTGTGCGCGACCGACGCATCGGCGTTGCGCCACGACACGAGGAACACCTGATGGCCGCTCGACAGCGCATGCGCGACGAGCGAATTCTCGGGCTGCAGGTCGAGGATGTAGAACTTGTTGATGCACGGCGGCACGATCAGGAGCGGCCGTTCGAACACCTTGTCCGTCTTCGGCGCGTACTGGATCAGCTGGATCAGGTCGTTCTCGTAGACGACCGCGCCTTCGGTACACCCGAGGTTCTTGCCGACCACGAACTGCGATTCGTCGGTCTGCGAAATTTTGCCGCGCTGCAGGTCGCCGAGCAGGTTCATCATCCCCTGCCGCAGGCTTTCGCCCTGCGTCTCGAGGATCGATTTCTGTGCGTCGGGATTGAGCGCGAGGAAGTTGCTCGGCGCCGCGGCGGCCGTCCATTGCTGAACGGAGAAACGGATGCGTTCGCGCGTCTTCGGGTCGGTCTCGAGCGCGTCGGCCAGTTCCTGCAGGTAGCGCGCGTTGAGCAGGTACCACGCGGCCGCGAATGCATGCGCGGGCGACGCCTTCCAGGCATCCCCGCTGAAGCGGCGGTCCTTCAGTTCAGGCGACTCGAGCTTCGCGGCGGCGGCCTGCTGCATCAGCGTCATGCAGTCGCGCGCATAGTCGGCCTGCAACTTCTGGAGCCGTTCGGGCGGGATCGCGGCTACCGGCAGCTTCAGCCCCGCGAACGGCGATGCCAGGCCGCCGAAGGCGCCCAGATCGGGCATCGACGGCATCTGGAACGGAACCGATGTCGGGAACTGGAATGCGGCGAATGGATTCGCGGTGGTCGACGCCGTTGCGGCGCGCGCAGGATCGGCGAAACCGCGCCACGCGTTCAGCCATGCCTCGAACATCTGCTGCATCGGCTGGGTAGCCTGACCGAATCCGATGCTGCCCGTGGAAGTGCCCGCCTGAGCGGACGTCGACGAATTTTTCGATGCTGTCATTACCTGCCTTACCGGTGATTCGTGAGCGTCAATCGTGAAATCCTGCTCGCGCGCGGCGTGCCGGTTGCGAGCCGGGCCGTCATGCTCTGGAGAGGCGTCTCCAGATTCTGCCGCAGTGCGGTATTTTTATCATTATCGTTTTCCCCATGTGAAGCGTTGCATCAAACCGCTGAACATTTCTGCTCGAAGATAATCCGCGCGCAACAGGCGGGACAAGGCTTCCGGCGAAACATAAAACATTTTGATTGACTTGACTTCGCGATTATTCATTCGGTTGTCCATGCAACGCCGCATTGCCTCGCCAATATCGAGATAAGCCGATTTCGCAACGCAACAAACCGCGCGCGCAGACGCACGCGGTCAGCCCTCAGTCGGCTTTCAATCGGCCAGCCAGATCGCCGCCGCCATGCGGCCGGTCACGCGGTCGCGCCGGTACGAATAGAAGCGTGCGGGTTCGTTGACCGTGCACGCGCGCCGGCCGCTCACGTGCGCCACGCCTGCGCGCGCGAGGCGCAGGCGCGCGAGCGCATGGAGATCGGCGAGGTACTTGCCGGGCGCACCGTCGATCGCGACGAACGCTTGCCGCGTCTCATCATGCTCCGACTGCGGAGCGGTGTCGAGAAACGCCTCGCGCACGTCGGCGCCGACTTCGAACGCCTGCGGGCCGATCGCGGGCCCGAGGTACGCATGCAGCGCATCCGTCGCGCCGCCGGCGAGCGCCGCGACGCGCGCCGCGGTCTGCTCGACGATGCCGGCCGCGAGCCCGCGCCAGCCTGCGTGCGCGGCGCCCACCGCCCGGCCCTGCGCATCGCACAGCAGCACCGGCAGGCAATCCGCGACCATCACGACGCAGACCGCCCCCGTGCGGTCGGTCACGCTCGCGTCGGCCTGCACGGGCGCCGAGCCAGCCGGCGCGGCCTCGATCACCTCGTCCGCACGCACGACCTGCGCGCCGTGAACCTGCTCGAGCCATGCCGCGCGCGCCTGCCCCGCCAGCGCGAGCAGGCGCGCGCGATTCGCCGCGACATGGGCCGGATCGTCACCGGTATGCAGGCCGAGATTCATCCCGCCCGGCAACGCGGCGCCGTCCTGCCGGCGCCCGTACGGGCCTTCGCTCACGCCGCCGTCGCGCGTCGTGATCAGCGCACGCACGCGCGGCGCCACCTGCCAGTCGGGCTGCACGCAGTCCTGCCACGTCAACGGCGCCAGGTTCGTCATCGGCACTCAATCCTCCTCATCGTCGTAATCGTCGTCGTGATCCTCGTCGTGATCCCGATAACCGCCGGCGAAATCGTCATCGTCGTAGACACCGTCTTCGTCGTCGAATTCCTCGTCGCCCTGCCCGAAGCCCAGCGCCGCGACGAGCGCGTTCATGTCGTCCGGCAACGGACAGCGCCACTGCATCGTCTTGCCCGTGACCGGATGCACGAGGCCGAGCCGCCATGCGTGCAGCGCCTGCCGCGCGAACCCGTCCGGCAGCGGCGCGACCGAGCGCTTGCCGCGCGCGCGCCCGTACACCGGATCGCCGAGCAGCGGATGCCCGACATGCGAGCAGTGCACGCGGATCTGGTGCGTCCGGCCGGTTTCGAGGTCGCACTGGATCGCGGACACCGGCTGACGTTGCCACATGCATGTGTCAACCGTGCGGAAATGCGTGCGCGCGGGCTTGCCCGACGCGCCGGTGACGACGGCCATGCGCGTGCGCTCGCGCGGATCGCGGCCGATCGGCGCGTCGATCGTGCCGTCCTCGGGCATCGTGCCCCACACGAGCGCGAAATAGCGGCGCTTCACCGTGCGCGCCTGCAGCTGGCGCACGAGGTCGGTCTGCGCGGCGAGTGTGCGCGCAACCACCATCAGGCCGGACGTCTCCTTGTCGAGCCGGTGCACGATGCCCGCGCGCGGCAGGCCGGCCGCCGCGTCGCCGTAGCGGTGCAGCAGGCCGTTGAGGATCGTGCCGCTCCAGTTGCCGGCGGCCGGGTGGACGACGAGGCCCGCCGGCTTGTTGATGACGACGAGCGCGTCGTCCTCGTAGATCACGTCGAGCGGCACCGGCTCCGGCGTGAACGCCAGCTGCTCCGGCAGCAGGTCGGGCACGAGCTCGATCCTGGCGCCGAGCGGCACCGGCTGGCGGATCTTCGCCGGCGCGCCGTCGACCAGCACGCGTTGCGCCTCGATCCAGCTCTGCAGGCGGCTGCGGGAGAATTCGGGGAACAGTTGGGCGAGCGCCTTGTCGAGGCGTTCACCCGCCAGCGACAGCGGCACTTCGACGACGCGCGGCGCCTCGTCGGCCGCCGCGGACGGCACCACAGGCGGCTGCATCGCGCCTGCAGCCAGATCGTCATCGGGGGAATCCCCCGAGGCAGCGTCGGCGGGCCGATCGCTTGGGCTATAATCTTCGCGATTTGACTTGCCCCGCGGGGCATTCTGCGAACTTGAACGGGTCATTTAGACTGGGTCACCGAGACTTGAAGCTAGGACATGCGAGCATGATGAATTCGACCAAACGTACGGCCAAAACCGTCACCGCCCGAGCTGCGGTGGTAGCGGCCGCGGCCCTCATCGCCGGCTGCCACGGCTTGCCGCAGAAGCAGGACGAGACGGCTACCTGGTCGAACAACAAATTATACTCAGAGGCCCAGGACGCACTGTCCGGCGGCGACTGGGGCAAGTGCGCGAAATATTTCGAATCGCTGCAAGGCCGCGATCCGTTCGGCCATTTCGCGCAACAAGCGCAGATCAACGTCGCGTACTGCAACTGGAAGGACAACGAAGCGGCAGCCGCCGACCAGGCCGTCGACCGCTTCATCCAGCTGCACCCGGATCACCCGGATATCCCGTACGCGTACTACCTGAAGGGGATGATCCACTTCAACGACGATCTCGGCCTGTTCGGCCGCTTCTCCGGCCAGGACATGAGCGAGCGCGATCCGCAGGCACTGCGCGAATCGTACGACGCGTTCAAGGTCGTCGTCGACCGCTACCCGAAGAGCAAGTACGCGCCGGACGCCGCCGCCCGGATGCGCTACATCGTCAACGCGCTCGCGTCGCACGAAGTGCACGCGGCCGACTACTACTATCGGCGCGGCGCCTATGTCGCGGCGATCAACCGCGCGCAGCTCGCGATCAAGGACTACAAGGGCGCGCCGGCGATCGAGGACGCGCTGCACATCATGATCCTGTCGTACGGCAAGCTGAACCAGCCGGAGCTCGCGGAAGACACGAAGCGCGTGCTCGCGGGGACTTTCCCGGACAGCCCGTACATCACCGGCCACTCGCGCCCCGGCACGAAGAAGTCGTGGTGGCAGTTCTGAGCGACGCCCGTGCATCAACAAAAAACCCGGCCATCGAGCCGGGTTTTTTGTTGATGCCGCCCGTAGCAGGCGGCGGGGCGGTCATGCGCGTTTTTCCGCGCGGTGCTCGTCGAAAAAGTCCTGCACGACCGCGATCTCGCGGGTGCGCTTGAACGGCGGCAGGCTCTGCCAGATCCGGCGGCCGTAAGGCTTGTCGACGAGCCGCGTGTCGCAGATCATCAGCACGCCGCGATCGGTCTCCGCGCGAATCAGGCGGCCCGCACCCTGCTTCAGCGTGATCACGGCCTGCGGCAGCTGGTGAACCGCGAACGGGCTCAAGCCCTTCTTGGTCAGCGCGTCGAGCCGCGCGGCCAGCACCGGATCGTCGGGCGGCGCGAACGGCAGCTTGTCGATCACGACGAGCGACAGCGCGTCGCCGCGCACGTCCACGCCTTCCCAGAAGCTCTGGCTGCCGACGAGGATCGCATTGCCGTACGAACGGAAGCGATCGAGCAGCTCGGTGCGGCTGGCGTCGCCCTGCACCAGCAGCGGCATGTTCCAGCCACGCGACTCGATCACGTCGCGCAGCTTCGACGCGATCCGGTCGACCGCACGCAGCGTCGTGCACAGCATGAAGACGCCACCGCCCGACGCCTCGATCGCCGGCAGCGCGGCGTCGAATACGGCGTCGGTAAACGCCGGCGACGACGGCTGCGGCAGGTTGCGCGGCACGTACAGCAGGCCCTGCGTCTGATAATCGAACGGGCTCGCGAGCGTCATCGAGCGCCGCGAGCTGAGCCCCATCTGGGCCGCGTAGTGCGTGAAGTCGCCGCGCACCGACAACGTCGCCGACGTAAAGACCCACGCGCGCGGCACGCCGGCGCGCTGCTTCGCGAAAATCGGCGCGACCGACAGCGGCGTTTCGTGCAGCTGGACGGTATGTGCGAACACCTCGACCCAGCGCACCTTCTCGTTCGGGTCGTCGGCGGCAGCCTTGTCGCCTGCTGCGGCGGCGTCGGCCTTCGCGGCCGCTTCCGCCGCACCGGGCGCGACCCAACCCGCGAGCAGGTCCTGCAGCTCGCGGGCGCGCCGCAGGCACGCGCCGAGCGATTCCGCCCGTTCGGCCTGGCTCGCGAGCGCCGAGGCAAGCGCATCGAGCGCCACTTCGAGCGCATCGAGCGCGCCGAACATCGGATGATCGTCGCCCAGTTGCGCGAGCGACATGCGCACGATCTGGTCGTTCGCGAACGCGAGGCGCAGGTCGCGCGCCGCACGTTCGAGATCGCCGCCGAGCTTCACCCACTCGACCGCATCGCGCGCATGGCTCAGGCCTTCGGCGACCGTGTCGCGCGCGAGTTCGAGGATTTGCGTGGTCGACAGCGTCTCGCCGAAGAACAGCGTGGCCGTTTCCGGCAGCTGGTGCGCTTCGTCGAAGATCACCGTGTTCGCGTTCGGCAGCAGTTCGGCCATCCCGGTGTCGCGCAGCATGATGTCCGCGAAGAACAGGTGATGGTTGACGACGACGACGTCGGCCTGCTGCGCCTCGCGCCGCGCCTGCATCACGAAGCATTCCTTGTAGTGCGGGCACTCCTGGCCGAGGCAGTTGTCGCGCGTCGACGTGACCATCGACCACACGGGCGCCGTCTCCGGCACGCTCGCGAGCTCGGCCTTGTCGCCGCTCTTCGTGATCTTCGCGAAGCGGACGATTTCCTGCAGGTACGCGGTGTCCTGCCGCGACGGCAGGCGGCCGTTGTCGGCCGTGCGCTGCAGGTAGTAATGGCACAGATAGTTCGAGCGGCCCTTGAGCATCGCGACCGTCACCGGCACCGCGAGCGCGTTGCGCACCGTCGGGATGTCGCGCTGGAACAGCTGGTCCTGCAGGTGCTTCGTGCCGGTCGACACGATCACCTTGCCGCCCCACAGCATCGCGGGCACCAGGTATGCATAGGTCTTGCCGGTACCGGTGCCGGCCTCGACGATCAGCGTGTTGTCGCCGGCGTCGGTGTCGGCGGCTGCGCCGTCCGCGGCGGACTCGGCCGCCTGGTCGCCTTCGCCGAGGCGGCGCGCCGGCCGCTTGCGGGTCTCGAAGATTTCCGGCTCGGGCATCCGGCGCGCGGAGGCCTCCATCGCGGACGCGACCGCGCGCGCCATTTCGATCTGCGACTGGCGCGGGTGATAGCCGTCCAGCGCGCGCGCGAGCAGTCCGCCTTCGCCGAAAATCGTGTCGAGTTCGTCGACGCGCTTGCGGCTCAGCTCGAAGGTGCCTTCGGGCGCACGAACGCGCCCGGCGGACGACGCGTCACGCCGGGCATCGGGGTTGGCTTCAAGCGGTGAATTCAAGGCAAGCGTTCCTGTGTCCAGCGCCCGGGCGGCGCCGGCGCTTGCCAGGCCGCGCTCAGGCGCGCTTATCCGGTTCCAGCTGCGATTGCAGCAAAATGATTTTGTCCTTGGCCGCCAGCTTTTCCTTCTTCAGCCGGTGCAGCGTGATGTCGTCGATGTCGGAGTGTCCTTCCTTCAGCTCGATCTCCCGAGCGAGCTGCTGGTGCTGCTCCTGCAATGCTGCCAAACGGTTGTGCAATTCCTGCTGCTGTTCCGTGGGACGGTTTTGCATATGCGCCTCCTCATCGAAGCAGCGCGCCGACTGGCGTGCCGGCACGCACGAGACTGACTCCGGATCAATCCAACACGTTACTGCCCCTGCTGTTGCTGCTGCTTGGCCTTGTCGGCCGCTTCCTGCTGACGCCGTTCGACATCGGCCTTGTGCTGGGCGGCTTCCTTCTGCTTCTGCTCGTAGCGCGCGGCGTTGTCCGCCCGCTCCTGCGCCTTCTGCGCGCCCTGCTGGCGCGCCTGGTCGAGCTTGTGCTGGAAATCCGCCTGCTTCTGGTCGTATGCCTGCTTGTTCGCGGCGCGCTGCGGCCCTTCCGCGCCACGCTGCGCCCGCTTCAGTGCATTCTGCTCCTGCTTGTCGCGGAACGCAGCCGCGTTCGCCGCATCGTTCGCCGCGCGCTGCGGCGCTTCCGCCGCATTCTGCGCCTGCTTCAACGCCTGCTGCTGGTCGCGCTGCTGCGCCCGCACCGCGCGCTGCTCGTCGTCGAGCGCGAGCTGCTCCTGACGGATGCTCGCCCGCTCCTCGCGCATCCGGTCGCGCGCCACGCCGAGACAGTGATTGACGAAGAACTTGCTGTAGCAATCGTGCTCCGCCACGGCATAACGATAATCGTTTTCCGCGGAACGTTGATTGAGCACTTTTTGACGGGCGTCGAAATCCTGCGTGGCGGAGGCTGCAACGGGCGCGGCGACAGCGGCGTCCGGCGCGGTTGCGCCCGATGCCTGTGCGTACGCGACGGTGGACCCGGCGGACAAAGCCGCGGCAAGCGCTGCGCCGAGCGCGACGAGAGAAATGCGGGAAGTTGGCAACGTCGTAGGAAAGCTGCGGGACATGTGTCAAATTCTATCACCCCCGGCTGGACGCTCCGCCATTTATGGCAAAATGCCCCGCTTCACTCACCCGCGGCATCTGGTCCGGCGGGCCCGTCTCGCAGCCCGCCGCGCGGTCTGCCGGCCCGCGCCGCGATTTCAGCAGGCAGATCATCCACGACATGACGGAAACCGTAGCACTCAAGATCGTACAGCGCATCGCCACCGAACTGTCCGTCCAGCCGCGCCAGGTCGCGGCGGCAGTGCAACTCCTCGACGAAGGCTCGACCGTTCCGTTCATTGCCCGGTACCGCAAGGAAGTGACCGGCAACCTGGACGACACGCAGCTGCGCCAGCTCGAGGAACGCCTCCTGTATCTGCGCGAGCTCGAGGATCGCCGCGCGGCGATCCTGTCGAGCATCGACGAACAGGGCAAGCTGACCGACGAACTGCGCGCCGCGATCGACGCGGCCGACAGCAAGCAGGTGCTCGAAGACCTTTATCTGCCGTATAAGCCGAAGCGCCGCACGCGCGCGCAGATCGCCCGCGAAGCCGGCCTCGAGCCGCTCGCGCAGGCACTGCTCGCGAATCCGCTGCTCGACCCGCAGACGGAAGCCGCCGCCTACGTCGATGCCGACAAGGGCGTCGCCGACGTGAAGGCCGCGCTCGACGGCGCGCGCGACATCCTGTCGGAACAATTCGGCGAAACGGCCGAACTGCTCGGCAAGCTGCGCGACTACCTGCACAGCCAGGGCGTCGTGTCGTCGACGGTCGTCGAAGGCAAGGAAAACGAGGAAGGCGAGAAGTTCCGCGACTACTACGACTACGCGGAAACGATCCGGACCGTGCCGTCGCACCGCGCGCTCGCGCTGTTCCGCGGCCGCAACGCCGGCGTGCTGACCGTCAAGCTCGGCCTCGGCGAGGAACTCGACGCGCAGGTCCCGCATCCCGGCGAAGCGATGATCGCGCGCCATTTCGGGATCGCGAACCAGGGCCGCCCGGCCGACAAGTGGCTGTCCGACGTGTGCCGCTGGTGCTGGCGCGTGAAGGTGCAGCCGCACATCGAGAACGAACTGCTCACGCAACTGCGCGAAACGGCGGAAGCCGAAGCGATCCGCGTGTTCGCCCGCAACCTGAAGGACCTGCTGCTGGCCGCGCCGGCCGGCCCGAAGGCCGTGATCGGTCTCGACCCCGGCCTGCGCACGGGCGTGAAGGTCGCCGTGGTCGATCGCACCGGCAAGCTGCTCGCGACCGATACGATCTACCCGCACGAGCCGCGCCGCGACTGGGACGGCTCGCTCGCGAAGCTCGCGCGCATCGCCGCGCAGACGCAGGCCGAGCTGATCAGCATCGGCAACGGCACCGCATCGCGCGAAACCGACAAGCTCGCGAGCGAGCTGATCTCGAAGCATCCCGATCTGCGGCTGCAGAAGATCGTCGTGTCGGAGGCCGGCGCGTCGGTCTACTCGGCGTCCGAGCTGGCCGCGAAGGAATTCCCGGAACTCGACGTGTCGCTGCGCGGCGCCGTGTCGATCGCCCGCCGCCTGCAGGACCCGCTCGCCGAGCTCGTGAAGATCGAGCCGAAAGCGATCGGCGTCGGCCAGTACCAGCACGACGTGAACCAGCGCGAACTCGCCCGCTCGCTCGACGCGGTGGTCGAGGATTGCGTGAACGCGGTCGGCGTCGACGCGAACACCGCGTCGGTCGCGCTGCTCGCGCGCGTCTCGGGCCTGAACGCCACGCTCGCGCGCAACATCGTCGACTATCGCGACGCGAACGGGCCGTTCCCGTCGCGCGACCACCTGCGCAAGGTGCCGCGCCTCGGCGACAAGACCTTCGAACAGGCAGCCGGCTTCCTGCGCATCAACGGCGGCGAGAATCCGCTCGATCGCTCGTCGGTCCACCCGGAGGCCTACCCGGTCGTCGAACGCATCCTCGCGAAGATCAGCAAGCGGATCGACGACGTGCTCGGCAGCCGTGACGCGCTGGCCGGCCTGTCGCCGGCCGAATTTGTTGACGAACGTTTCGGCCTGCCGACCGTGCGCGACATCCTGTCCGAACTCGAAAAACCGGGTCGTGACCCGCGCCCCGAATTCAAGACGGCAACGTTCCGCGACGGCGTCGAGAAGGTCTCCGACCTGATGCCCGGCATGCTGCTCGAAGGGGTCGTGACGAACGTCGCGGCATTCGGCGCGTTCGTGGATGTCGGCGTGCATCAGGACGGCCTCGTCCATGTATCCGCGATGTCGACGAAGTTCATCAAGGATCCGCACGAAGTCGTGAAGGCCGGCCAGGTCGTCAAGGTCAAGGTGCTCGACGTCGACGTGAAGCGTCAGCGCATTGCGCTGACGATGCGCCTCGACGACGAAGCGGCCGCGCCCGGCATGGCGCCGCGCGGCGGCCAGGATCGCGGCAGTGCCGGCCGCGGCGGCAGCGCCCGTCCGCAGCGTTCGCGCGAACCGGAACCGGCCGGCGCGATGGCCGCGGCGTTCGCGAAGCTGAAGCGCTGAGCACGCGAAGGCTGTTGACGTATAAAAAAAACCCGCCGAAAGGCGGGTTTTTTATTGCTTCAGCGAGCGCGCAGCCAGATCGGCATGGGCCGCATGCGCGGCCACTGCGCGCACCGGTCAGATCTCGATCTTGGTCCCGAGCTCGACGACGCGGTTCGCCGGGATCGAGAAGAAGTCGGTCGGCTTCGCCGCGTTCTGGTGCATCCACGCGAACACGCGTTCGCGCCAGATCGACATGCCGGGCAGATGCGTCGGCACGACCGTTTCGCGCGCGAGGAAGAACGACGTGTCCATCAGTTCGAACGTCATGTCGTGCGTGCGGCCGAACTCCTCGAGCACGGCCTTCACGTCCGGCGTCTCGTTGAAGCCGTACTGGGCCTTGACGATGTACAGGCCGCCACCCGCGTCGCGCGAACTCAGGCGCTTGTCGTCGCGCACGTACGGAATGTCGCGTGTGACGAACGTCAGGAAAATGGTCCGCTCGTGCAGCACCTTGTTGTGCTTCAGGTTGTGCAGCAGGCTGACGGGCACGAGCTTGTCGTTGCCGGTCAGGTAGATCGCGGTACCCGACACGCGGTGCGGCGGATGCGCGAGCAGCCCCTGCAGGAACGGCTCGAGCGGGATCCCGTCGGCGGCCGTGCGCTCCTTGACGATATGGCGGCCCTTGTACCAGGTCATCAGCAGGAAGAACAGCAGCGCGCCGATGCCGAGCGGCAGCCAGCCGCCCTGCGCGACCTTCAGCAGGTTCGCGCCGAAAAAGCCCAGGTCGACCGCGAGGAACACGGCGATGATCGCGCCGACGAGCAGCCGGTTCCAGTTCCACACCTTCACCATCACGACGGCAGCGAGCACGGTCGTGATCACCATCGTCGCCGTCACCGCGATGCCGTACGCGGCGGCGAGGTTGTCGGAACTCTTGAAGCCGATCACGATGCAGAGGATCACGAACAGCAGCAGCCAGTTCACGACCGGCACGTAGATCTGGCCGATCGCCAGCTCGGACGTATGCAGCACCTTCATGCGCGGCACGTAGCCGAGCTGGATCGCCTGCGACGTCAGCGAATACGCGCCGGAAATCACGGCCTGCGAAGCGATCACGGTCGCGACCGTCGACAGCACGACGAGCGGCAGCAGCGCCCACTCCGGTGCCAGCAGGAAGAACGGGTTCTCGATCGCCTTCGGATTCTCGATCAGCAGCGCGCCCTGGCCGAAGTAGTTCAGCACGAGCGACGGCATCACGAGCCCGTACGCGGCGAGGCGGATCGGCTTCGCGCCGAAATGGCCCATGTCCGCGTAGAGCGCTTCCGCACCGGTCAGCACCAGCACGACCGAACCCAGCACGACGTAGGCCTGCAGCAGGTGGTCCGCCATGAACGACGCCGCGTAATACGGGTTGATCGCCGCGATGATGCCCGGCACGCGCACGATGTGATATACGCCGAGTGCCGCGATCACGACGAACCACAGCACCATGATCGGCCCGAACAGCTTGCCGACCAGCGCGGTGCCGTGACGCTGGATCCAGAACAGCGCGATCAGGATCACGATCGTGATCGGCAGGACCAGGTGGGACAGGTGCGGCGTCGCGATCTCGAGGCCTTCGACCGCCGACATCACGGAGATCGCCGGCGTGATCACGGCGTCGCCGTAGAACATGCAGGCGCCGAAGATCCCGAGCGCCATCAGCGCGCCCGCGACGCGGGTTTTCGAGTCGAGCGGCCGCAGCGACAGCGCCATCAGCGCGAGCACGCCACCCTCGCCGTTGTTGTCGGCCCGCATCACGAACAGCAGATACTTGATGCCGACCACCAGGATGATCGCCCAGAACAGCAGCGAGATCACACCGAGAATCGAGCCTTCCGTGAGCGGAATGCCGTGTGCGGGGCTGAACGCCTCCTTCAGCGAATACAGCGGGCTCGTGCC
The DNA here is from genome assembly GCF_003857805.1 of Burkholderia sp. Bp9099. Lineage (NCBI taxonomy): Bacteria > Pseudomonadati > Pseudomonadota > Betaproteobacteria > Burkholderiales > Burkholderiaceae > Burkholderia > Burkholderia sp. Bp9099. The sequence goes on along the minus strand of NZ_QTPU01000007.1, from coordinate 268,018 downwards.
GATGTCGCCGAACACGACGCCGATGGCCGCTATCGCAAGCGCCCGCATCGAGTGTTGGTGCGTCGAATGCGCATGGGCTGCGTCGGTCGCCTGGATCGTGTCGTTCATATGAAGCGTAATAATCGGGTCCGGTCGGACAAAACGAGCGCTATTCTACTCGCGCCCCCCTGAAAAACCGTCCTGCCTTGTTGCCCTTAAACCACGTGATCCACGCTGCGCATGCAATCCTGCGCAAGCTGTGGCAGGGCTGCCATCATAGCCGGGGCCGCGCCGTCTGCCTACCACGCGCGCGGATCGCCGTGCCCGCCGGCACGGCGCGCCAATAAAAAACGGCGCCGCAAGCGGCGCCGTACAAGGCTTTCCTTCGATCGGCCGCCGCTTACGCGCCCGAGCCGTCGCGCTGCGCGCGACCGCGCTTGATCCATGCCTCGAGGTTGTGCGGACGAACCGTGTCCCACTCTTCGAACGGCTGATGAATCCACGGATTCGTCGGCAGATACTGTGCGTGATAGTCCGGCTTGACCTTCGAGCAGCCCTTGTACCAGAGCACGGCCGAACGCACGGCCGTGACCGACGGATAGCGCTCCTTCAGGTGCTCCTGCACGCGCGCGAGCGTGACGCCCGAATCGACGAGATCGTCGACCAGCAGCACGTTGCCCGCGAGACTGCCGCGCGTCATCGTGATGTACTGCGCGATGTCGAGCTCGCCCTGCTCGGTGCCGGCCGCTTCGCGGTACGAACTCGTCGCGAGGATCGCGAGCGGGACGTCGTAGATGCGCGACAGCTGGTCGCCGACGCGCAGGCCGCCGCGCGCAAGGCACAGGATCTGGTCGAACTTCCAGCCCGATTCATGCACCTGCAGCGCGAGCAGCTCGATCAGACGATGGTATTCGTCCCAGCCTACCCACAGGTTCTTGTCGTCATTGCGCGGATCGGTCATCAAGTCTGCCGCCGTCATCGTGATTTGCTGCGTCATGCTGAGAATTACACCTTGAACGGATGGCGAAGCAGGATCGTCTCGTCGCGATCCGGCCCCGTCGAAACCATGTCGACCGGCACGCCGGCCACTTCCTGGACACGGGTCAGGTAGGCCTGCGCATTCGCCGGCAGCGCGTCCCACGTCTTGATGCCGACGGTGCTTTCCTTCCAGCCGGCGAACGTTTCGTACACGGGCTCGCAACGCGCGACGTCGGCCGCACCGCGCGGCAGGATGTCCACGTCCTTGCCGTCGATCTTGTAGCCGACGCACAGCTTGACTTCATCGAGGCCGTCGAGCACGTCGAGCTTCGTCATGCACAGGCCCGACACGCCGTTGATCTGGATCGAGCGGCGCAGTGCCGCTGCGTCGAGCCAGCCGGTGCGGCGCGGACGGCCGGTGACCGAGCCGAATTCCTTGCCGACGTTCGCGAGCGTGACGCCGACCTGGTCCTGGCGCTGCGGGTTGTCCGCGTCGTACAGTTCGCTCGGGAACGGGCCCGAGCCGACGCGCGTGCAGTACGCCTTCGTGATGCCGAGGATGTAGTTCAGCTTCTGCGGACCGACGCCGGCGCCGGCCGATGCGGCACCCGCGACGCAGTTGCTCGACGTGACGAACGGATAGGTGCCGTGGTCGATGTCGAGCAGCGTGCCTTGCGCGCCTTCGAACAGCAGGTTCTGACCGGCGTTGTTCGCGTCGTACAGGCGGCGCGACACGTCGGCCACCATCGGCTTCAGGCGATCGGCATAGCCGAGCATCGTGTCGAGCGTGGCCTGGAAATCGACGGCCGCGCCACCCAGGTACTGGGTCAGCACGAAGTTGTGGAAATCGAGGTTTTCGCGCAGGCGGTCGGCGAAGGTCTTCGCGTCGAACAGGTCCTGCACGCGCAGCGCGCGGCGGCCGACCTTGTCTTCGTACGCCGGGCCGATGCCGCGGCCGGTCGTACCGATCTTGCCCGCGCCCTTGCGCGCTTCGCGCGCCTGGTCGATCGCGATGTGGTACGGCAGGATCAGCGTCGTGGCTTCAGAGATGAACAGGCGATCGCGCACGTTCACGCCGGCCTCTTCCAGCTCGCCGATTTCCTTGAACAGTGCCTCGGGGGACAGGACGACGCCGTTGCCGATGTAGCAGGCGACGCCTTCACGCATGATGCCCGACGGAATCAGGCGCAAGATGGTTTTCTTGCCGCCGATGATGAGGGTGTGGCCGGCGTTGTGACCGCCCTGGAAACGCACGACGCCCTGAGCGTGGTCCGTCAGCCAGTCGACGATCTTGCCCTTGCCTTCATCACCCCATTGCGTTCCCACGACGACGACATTGCGCCCGGGAGTCACGTTCACTGCGCTGGCAGACATGTTGATTCGTTAGCTGGTTAAAAACGTATTCTACCTATGTTCGCGGGCGATTCCGAATTTTTCCGTTTCGCTTCAACGATATGCACGCCGAACGACGGCCCGCGAACGCCTGTTTAACGGGGTTCGACCACCCACGCGCCGTCACGCTCGACGAGCGAACGGTCGCAGGCGAACTCGTCGAGCACGTGGTCGTGTCCCGGCAAGGCCTGGATCACGACCTCGCCCGCGTCGCGCAGCGCCGCCACTGCCGCGCTCAGCGCGTCGTCCTGCGCCCAAGGCGCCAAAATCGCGGTGCCGCGCGCCTCGACCGGCGAAATCCGCGCAAGCTCGCGCAGGTCGAGCGAGAAGCCCGTCGCCGGGCGGGCGCGGCCGTAGGCCTGGCCCACGTGGTCGTACCGGCCGCCGCGCGCGATCGCGTTCGGCACGCCGTCGATGTACGCCGTAAACATCGCGCCGCTGTGGTACGCGTAGCCGCGCAGGTCGGCGAGATCGATCGCCACCTCGACGCCCTTCGCTTGCGCCGCAAGCTGCGCAAGATCGTCGAGCGCACGCGTGATCTCGGGCAGCACCGGCAGACGCACACGCGCCTCGTCGAGCACGCTCGCGTCGCCGTACAGATGCGGCAGCGCACGCAGCGCCGCGCGCGTGTCGGCGCCGAGATCGTCGGTGAGTTCGTTCAGCAGCGGCACGTCCTTGCCCGACAGCGCGTCGTACAGCGCCTCGCCGCGCTCGGCAGCCTGCGCATCACGCGCGAGCAACGCCGCGAGCACGCCCGCGTGGCACAGGTCCAGGCGGATGCGCGACAACCCCGCGAGGTGTAGCGCGTCGAGCATCAGCTGCTGGATCTCGAGATCGGCTTCCAGCCCGGCGTGCCCGTAGATTTCGGCGCCGATCTGGATCTGTTCGCGCGTCGCGTGCAGCCCGCGAGGACGCGTATGCATCACGTGGCCGGCATAGCAGAGGCGCGTCACGCCCTGGCGGTTCAGCAGGTGCGCGTCGATGCGCGCGACTTGCGGCGTGATGTCCGCGCGCAGGCCGAGCGTGCGGCCCGACAGCTGGTCGACCAGCTTGAAGGTGCGCAGGCGCAGGTCGTTGCCGCCGCTCGTCAGCAGCGATTCGAGGTATTCGAGCAACGGCGGCATCACCATTTCGTAGCCGTACGAACGGAAGCGGTCGAGCAGCCTGCGGCGCAGCTCCTCGATCTTGCGCGCTTCCGACGGCAGCACGTCGGCGATATTCTCGGGAAGTAACCAGGTCGACATCGGTACGGTCCTACGACGGGAAACAGGGCGCGACATGCGCGCCGCGAAATGAATCGGAAATCGGCAATCGGGCGGAACGAACGGCGGGTGCGCCGTCCGGATCAGGTGGCGAGCAGCAGCAGGACGAGCCCGAGCGCCATCACGATGAGCCCGCCGATCCGGATATGATGCGGCGGCCGCTCCGCTATTCTACGAAACGTGTCGCGCCAGGCGACGGGAAACACGAAGGGGAACGCCCCCTCGATGATCAGCATCAGTGCTACCGCGAGCAACAACGAGCCAGCCAGGTCCATGCGAGCGACGGCGCCGCTCGACGCGGCGCCCCAAGGTCAGTGTTTGCGGGGAGCGGGTGCCGCCGGTGCGGCACCGCCCGTCGGGCTGCGCATGAAACGGAAAAACTCGCTGTCGGGGTCGACGACGATGATGTCGTTGCGCTTGAAGGTATTCCGGTAAGCCTGCAGGCTCGCGTAGAACTGGTAGAACTGCGGATCGCGGCCGAACGCATCGGCGGCGATCGACGCAGCCTTCGCGTCGCCCTCGCCCTTGATCGTCTGCGCGGACTTGTACGCATTCGCGAGCACCGCCTGCTGTTCGCGTTCCGCGTCGGCCTTGATCTGCTCGACATCGGCGGCGCCATCCGCGCGCACCTGTGCGGCCTGGTCGCGCAGCGCGGCAATCATCCGCTGATAGACGGCATCCGTCTGCGCAGCCGGCAAGTCGACACGCGTCAACTGCACGTCGACCACGTCGACGCCGAAGCCCGATGCCGTCGCCCGCACCGCGTCGCGCGCCGCATTGGCGATCTCGCGCTGCCCGCCGAGCGCGTCGTCGAGCGCGCGCTTGCCGAACGCGTCGCCGAGTGCGCTCTTCAGCGCGCCGGCCAGGCGGTCGGCGGCCGCCGCCGGGTCACCGCCCGTCGCCGCGAAATACTTCATCGGATCGCTGATCCGATACTTGACCGCATACGCGACGAGCAGGTCGTGCTTGTCTTCGGTCGCCAGTTGCAGCGGATCCGACGACTCGAGCGATTGCAGGCGCGTGTCGATCAGCGTCGCCGTCTGCAGCGGCGGCGGCAGCTTGAAATGGATGCCGGGGCCCGCGAGTTCGGGTTGCGCGCCGTCGCGGCCCGACAGCACGGCCGCATGGCGCGGATCGACGGTGAGGACGGTCGACGACGCCGCGAAAGCGGCGATCACGATTGCGACGACGAGCGCAATGATTCGGTTCATGTTCTGCGCTCCCCGTTACTTCGTATCGTCTTCACGCGAGCGGCTGCGGAACGCTTCGCGCGACCGCAGCACGTCGCTGCCCGGTGCGGGCGCCGCCGCGGCCGAAGCCGCGCTCGCGGGTGCGCTCGCCGCGGCGGCGGCCGGCGCCGACGTCGCGTCGGGCGCGGATGCGCCGGCGGGCGTCGCGGCATTCGTCGCATTCGCGGCGTTTTGTCGCCCCTGCTCGACGAGCTTGTCGAGCGGCAGGTACACGACGCTGTTGCCGCCCTTGTTGCCGACGAACACCTTCGTCGCGTTCGAATAGATTTCCTGCATCGTCTCGAGATACATCCGCTCGCGGATCACCGCGGGCGCCTTCGAATACTGTGCATAGACCTGCTTGAACCGGTCGGCGTCGCCTTCGGCCTGCGTGACCACGCGATCGGCATACGCCTTCGCTTCATCGGCAAGTTTCGCGGCGTCGCCCTGCGCCTTCGGCAGCAGATCGTTCGCGTAGGCCTGCGCGGCACGCTTCGCGGCTTCGCGATCATCGCGCGCCTTCGCGACTTCGGCGTACGCGGCCTGCGTCTGCTCGGGCGCCGCGACGCTCTGCATCGTGACGGCCGTCACCTCGAGCCCCGACTGATAGCGATCGAGATCGCGCTGGATCGCGGCGGACAGCTGCGCGCGCAGCGCGTCGCGGTCCTGGTTCAGCATGTCGGCCGCGCTGCGCGTGCCGACGATCGCGCGCACTGCGGCCTGGGCGGCCTGCGACACGCTGCGCTCGGGATCGACGCTGCGGAACAGGTAATCGGTTGCCGAACGGATCCGGTACTGGACGACGAAACGCACGTCGACGATGTCGGCATCGCGCGTCAGCATCGCCGCTTCCTTCACGTTCGCGAGACGCACGACGTTGTTGCGGCCGATCTCGATCGAACGGACCTGCGACGTGTCGACGATCTCATGCAACGCGAACGGATACGGCGCGCGCCAGTGCACGCCCTGTCCGACCGTGCCGGACAGCTTGCCGAACTGCAGCACGACGCCCGTCTGGCCTTCCTGCACGACGAACAGCCCGCTGCCCGCGTAGACCGCGACCAGCACGCCGATCACGATGCCGACGCCGACACGCGCGGCCCGGCCGTTGTCGGGCCGGAAGCCGTTGCCGCCCTTGCCGCCGAACAGGCCGCTCAGACGCCGGTTGAAGTTGCGCCACATCTCGTCGAGATCGGGCGGACCGTCACCGTCGCCACCGGGCGGACGCTTCGATTCGTTCACACGCGGACGGGATCCGTCGTTGCCCTTGCCTTCGCCGCGTCCCCAGCGGGGATCGTTGATCGACAGCAAGGCGCGCATCCGCCGCCAGGTACTCCGCTCGTTGTATTCGTTCACCAGAGTTTGTTCACCAGATTAGACGCCGGCGAACCGGCCGGGACCGGTTAGCGCCCGTGTTCGGAAATCGTGTGGTCTTCGTGTGGTTCAGCGGGTGCGCCGTCGAGCGCGACGTTGGGTAACGTCGCGCCGGTAAGGTGTTCCGCGGAGGCGATCTCGGCGATGGCGGCACGCAACGCGTCAAGACCCTGACCGGTGCGTGCGCTCAAAAAGACGCGCGAAATATTACCATACTCGTCCCGCTCGACCGCGTCGCCGCGGGCCGCCAGCTCAGGCACCGCATCGATCTTGTTGAACACCAGCACCTGCCGGATCGTGTCCGCGCCGATCTCGTGCAGCACGCCGTTCACCTGCTCGATCTGTTCGAGCCGCACCGCGCTCGATGCGTCGACCACGTGCAGCAGCAGATCCGCATGAATCGTTTCCTCGAGGGTCGCGCGGAACGCTGCAACCAGCTGGTGAGGCAGTTCGCGAATGAATCCGACCGTATCGGACACGACGATCTGACCAGCCTCGTCGCCGAGGTACACGCGTCGCGACGTCGTATCGAGCGTGGCGAACAGCTGGTCGGCCGCATAAGCCTGCGCTTTCGTCAGCGCATTGAACAGCGTCGACTTGCCCGCGTTCGTATAGCCGACGAGCGACACCGACATCGTGCCGCTGCGTGCGCGCTGGCGACGCTGCGTGCTGTGCTGCCGGCGCAGCCGGTCGAGCCGCGACTTCAGCATCTTGATGCGCTCGCCGATCAGCCGGCGGTCGGTTTCGAGCTGGGTTTCGCCGGGGCCGCGCAGGCCGATACCGCCCTTTTGCCGCTCCAGGTGGGTCCACGCGCGAATCAGCCGGGTCGACAGGTATTGCAGCTGCGCGAGCTCGACCTGCAGCTTGCCTTCGTGACTGCGGGCGCGCTGCGCGAAGATGTCGAGGATGAGGCTCGTGCGATCGACCACCCGCCTGTTAAGCGCCTGCTCCAGATTGCGTTGCTGGGCCGGTGCCAGTGCGTGGTTGAAGATGACGATTTCGACGTTGTGCGCGTCGCAGGCAAGCCGCAATTCTTCGGCTTTGCCGCTGCCGATGAACATCTTGGCATCGGGGCTGGCGCGACGACCTGTGAGGGTGACGGCGGGACGGGCCCCCGCACTGGAGGCGAGAAGACTGAGTTCTTCGAGACTGGCTTCGAAATCGGTCTTGCCGAAGTCGATGCCGACGAGCGCTGCGTTGATCAAATTATCGGGTGTCAAGATAAGGCGGCTGGCATCGGTCGCTCGCGGCGACCGGATGCCGGCCGCTGCGATGGGTTAGGACGAGGCTTCCGCGTCCGGGTGGAAATTCACCGGGCGCGCCGGCACGACCGTCGAGATGGCGTGCTTGTAGACCATCTGGGTCACCGTATTACGGAGCAACACGACGTACTGGTCGAACGATTCAATGTTCCCTTGCAGCTTGATGCCGTTGACGAGATAGATCGAAACGGGAACGTGCTCTTTGCGCAGTGCGTTCAAAAACGGGTCTTGTAACAATTGCCCTTTGTTGCTCATGGCGTACTCCATCTTTTTTTGCAGGTTGATCTGGATTGGCGACGAAGAAAAAGAGATCCGGCGCCAATCGCTACACTATAGCTGATTTTGCCTGCCCCGCCCGGGCGTAGGCCATGCGGCCTATCCCTTGCAGGACCTGCTTCAGCCCTTGTCCGCGTACGGGTTGTTCGACGAACGGAACTCTATGCGCAATGGAGTCCCGGTCAGTGAGAAAGTTTCGCGGAATCGGTTTTCGAGGTAACGCTTGTAGGTTTCCGTCACCGCGTCGAGCGCGTTGCCGTGGATGACGATCAGCGGCGGATTCTGGCCGCCCTGGTGCGCGTAGCGCAGCTTCGGACGCACCGGGCCGCGACGACGCGGCTGCTGGAACTCGACGGCCTCGATCAGCGCGCGCGTGAGCTTCGGCGTCGGCAGCTTCGCCATCGCCGCCGCGTACGCGTCGTCGACCGAACGCATCAGCGCGCCGATGCCGGTCTTCTTCGCGGCCGAAATGTAGTGCGACTTCGCGAAGTCGAGGAATTTCAGCTTGCGGGTCAAATCCGCTTTCGCGCGGTCGCGCGCGTGGTCGTCGAGACCGTCCCACTTGTTGACGCCGATCACGAGCGCGCGGCCCTGCTCGACGACGAAGCCGGCGATGTGCGCGTCCTGGTCGGAAATGTCCTGCTGCGCATCCAGCAGAAGAATGACGACGTTCGCGTCGGAGATCGACTGCAGCGTCTTCACGACCGAGAACTTCTCGATCGCCTCGAACACCTTGCCGCGGCGTCGCAGGCCCGCGGTATCGATCAGCGTGTATTTCTTGCCGTTACGCTCGAAGTCGACGTAGATCGAATCGCGCGTCGTGCCCGGCATGTCGAACGCGATCACACGGTCCTCGCCGATCAGCGCGTTCACGAGCGTCGACTTGCCGACGTTCGGGCGGCCGACGATCGCGATCTTGATGCCGCGCGACGGGTCGTCCTCGTCCGCTTCCTCGGGCTGGCCCGCGTACGCGACTTCCAGCGCCTCGTTGATCATGTCGGTCACGCCGTCGCCGTGCGCGGCCGAGATCGCGCGCGGATCGCCGAGGCCGAGCTCGTAGAAGTCGGTCGCGACCGCCGTGTACTTCATCCCCTCGGCCTTGTTGACGACCAGGAAGATCGGCCGGCCGGTCTTGCGCAGGTAGTCGGCGATCGACTTGTCCTGCGGCGCGAGCCCGTTACGACCGTCGACGATGAACACGACGACGTCGGCTTCCTCGACGGCCTGCCGCGTCTGGCGCGCCATCTCGTGCAGGATGCCGTCCTTCGCGACGGGCTCGAAGCCGCCGGTATCGACGACCAGGTACGGCCGTGCGCCGACGCGCCCTTCGCCGTAATGGCGATCGCGCGTCAGGCCCGGCAAGTCGGCGACCAGCGCATCGCGCGAGCGCGTGAGCCGGTTGAACAGCGTGGATTTCCCCACATTGGGGCGCCCAACGAGGGCAATGACCGGTTTCATCTGTGTTTTCTACGGTGATGCGCAGCAGCGGGAGGCCCGCTGCTGCGGGCGGCTGCGCTGAATGAAAATATCACGAATTCGCGCCGCGCCGGATGCGCGCGCCGGGCGCGCGGTGCGCGCCGTCGTCTTTCGTTGCGAACTGCCTTTCAAATACCGAGCGGCCGGGGACACCGGCCGCCTTCATGTCGCGCGACCGCAGCGCGCGGGACAAGCCCGCCGCGCCACGATTGCGCTTGTTGCGTGCGCGTCAGCGCGGACGGAATCCGTACAGGCCACCGTCCTTGGTCTGCACGACGAGCGTATTGCCCGCCAGGACCGGCGCCGCGGTAATCGCGCTGCCGTCCGTCTTCATCCGGGCGATGAAGCTGCCGTCCTCGCGCGACAGGAAGTGCACGAAGCCCTTGTAGTCGCCCATCACGACCGCATGGCCGAGCAGGTACGGCACGCCGACGTCGCGGCTCTTCAGCTTGTCGTTGCGCCAGAGCGGGTTGCCGCTCGCCGCGTCGTAGGCCGTGACGACCGACCAGTCGTCGCCGCCGGCGACGACCGAATCGTCCTGCGCGAGACCGCTGCGGCTCGAGAACGCCTTTTCCCACAGCGGACGGCCCGAGTTCGCGTCGAAGCAGCCGAGCTGGCCCTGGAACGTGACCGCGCACGCCTGGGCACCCACGAGCGTCGGCGGACCGCTGACGTCGTTGATGCGCTCGACTTCGGTCACGCCCTTCGGGAACGACACGGGCGTCTGCCAGAACGGCTCGCCCGTCTGCAGGTTGATCGCGACCAGACCGCCGCCGGGGAAGCCCGCCAGCACGGCCGCATCGCCCGCGAACGTCATGCCGGCCGACACGCGCAGGTTCAGCGGCACCGCGCGGTTGCGGTAGTTCCACTTCTGCTCGCCCGTCTGCCCGTTGAACGCGATCACCTGACCGTCGATCGTGCGCACGATCACGAGGCCGTTGCCGACCAGCGGCGGCGAGAAGATCTCGCCCTGCACGCTCGTCTTCCACAGCTGCTTGCCGTCCGGGCCGAGGACGAACACACCGCCCTTGAGCGCGCCGACGGCAGTCAGGTTGCCGTCGCTGCCGACCCCGGCCGACAGGTCCGAACCGACCTTCGAGCGCCACAGCGTCTGGCCCGTCTTCGCGTCGATCTTCTCGACCGAACCGTTCTCGCCCGCCGCGTAGACGGCGTCGCCCACGGCCACCGGCGAGAACAGGTAGCGCCCGCCCTTGCCGACGCTCGCCTTCCAGACCTGTTGCACGTCCAAGACGGGCTTGAACTCGGTGAGCGGCGTCGGCACGCGGCGCACGTCCTTCGACGACGAGCAGGCCGCCAATGCCAGGACAGCCGCCGCGCAGGCTACGGGCACAGCGTAACGTTTCAGCAAATTCATCGGTTAGCGAAGCAGAGTTAAGAGGTTGAGGGGGCTGCGATCAGCCGCCGAGCGCATCGAGCTTGAACTGCACGAGCTGGCGCGCGGACTGGTCGTCCTGCGACAGGCCGGCGAGCGCGAGCTTGTACGCGGCGCGCGCATCGTCGGTCTTGCCTTGCGCCGCGAGCAGATCGCCGCGGCGATCGGCCACGAGGCCCTTGAATGCATCCACCGGCGTGCCGGACAGCAGCGCGAGGCCCGCGTCGTACGCCTTCTCGTCGAGCAGCAGCGACGCGAGACGCAGCTTCGCGATCTGCTTGTACTCGTCGTCCTTGGCGTGATCGGCGGCCCATTGCAGCTGCGCCTTCGCGCCGGCGGCATCGCCGGCCGCGTACAACGTCTTCGCCGCCGTGAGCGCGGTCATCTGCGCATACGGCGTGCTGCCGAACTTGTCTTCCATGTCGGCGGCCGCACGGGCCATCGTCGCCTTGTCGTTCGCGGCAGCGGCCTTCTGCACCTGCTCGTACAACCCGGAAGCCTCGGCGGCCTGACGGCGCTGCCAGTAATTCCAGCCGTTGAAACCGGCCGCGACGACCAGCGCCGCGAGCACGATCCACGTCGTGAGGTTACCCCAGCGGGCCCACCACGCCTTCAGACTTTCAATCGATTCTTGTTCGTCGTGATAACTCATCGGCGAGCGATTCCTTCCATTTCAGGCTTTTCTTGTCGAGCGAATGCCAGCGCGATCAGTCGTCGCCGTCTTCGGCGGATGCAACCATCGCATTGATTAGGAATTCGGTCAAGCTTTCGACCGGTACGGTCTGCTGAACGTTCTTTTCCCCGTCCTCGCCCGCGCCGCGCAGCGCTTTCACGCCCACCGTGCCGTTCGCGACCTCTTCTTCGCCGAAGATCACCGCGAACGCGGCACCGCTCGCATCGGCCCGCTTCATCTGCGACTTGAAGCTTGCCGGGCCGCCGTCGGCGCTGCAGTGGAAAATCACGTCGAGGCCCGTATCGCGCAGGCGCTCGGCCGCGATGAACGCCTGTTCGCGCGCCGTCTCGCCCTGGTGCACCACGTACACGTCGACACCTTCCTGCTCGGGCGCGAGATCCTCTTCCTTCAGCAGTTCGAGAATGCGCTCGATGCCCATCGCCCAGCCGCACGCGGCGGTCGGCTTGCCGCCGAGCTGCTCGATCAGCGGATCGTAGCGGCCGCCCGCCGCGACCGTGCCCTGCGCGCCGAGCTTGTCGGTCACCCACTCGAACACGGTCAGGTTGTAGTAGTCGAGGCCGCGCACGAGACGCGGGTTGATCTTGAACGGGATGTTGTTCGCGAGCAGCAGGCGCTGCAGCCCTTCGAAGTGGGCACGCGACTCGTCGCCGAGGAAGTCGATCAGCTTCGGCGCGTTCTGCGCGATTTCCTGCAGCGCCGGGTTCTTCGTGTCGAGCACGCGCAGCGGGTTAGTATACAGGCGACGCTTCGCGTCCTCATCCAGCACGTCGGCGAACTGCTCGAGATACTTGATCAGTTCGACGCGGTGCGCGGCACGCTCTTCGGCGAGGCCGAGCGAGTTGATCTCGAGCTTGATGCCGGTCAGGCCGAGGTCGTCCCACAGGCGCTGGCACATCATGATGATCTCGGCATCCGCATCCGGGCCCGCGAAGCCGAGCGCCTCGACGCCGACCTGGTGGAACTGGCGGTAGCGACCGCGCTGCGGACGCTCGTGACGAAACATCGGGCCGATGTACCACAGGCGCTTCGGGCCGTCGTACAGCATGTTGTGCTCGATCGACGCGCGCACGACCGCCGCGGTGTTCTCCGGGCGCATCGTCAGGTTCTCGCCGTTCAGCGCATCGGTGAAGCTGTACATCTCCTTCTCGACGATGTCCGTGACTTCGCCGATGCCGCGCGTGAAGAGCTGCGTGTGTTCGACGATCGGCGTGCGGATGTTCTGGTAGCCGTACGCGCGCAGCAGCGATTTCACGGTAGCTTCGAAGAACTCCCAGAGGCCGGCATCCTGCGGGAGGATGTCGTTCATGCCCTTGACGCCGGTGAGCTTCTCGATCTTGCGTTTCTGTTCAGTCATCGTTCGTGTGTGTGGACGAATTTAGTTCAGGGCCTCGGTACGGCCGTAATTGCGTGCGACGTAGTCGCTGACGATCTGCTGGAATTCCTCGGCGATCCGCTCGCCGCGCAGCGTCTTGACCTTCTCGCCGTCGATGAAGACGGGCGCGGCCGGGTTCTCGCCCGAACCCGGCAGGCTGATGCCGATGTTCGCGTGCTTCGATTCGCCCGGGCCGTTGACGATGCAGCCCATCACCGCGACGTTCATCTTCTCGACACCCGGATATTCCTTGCGCCAGACCGGCATCTGCTCGCGCAGGTAGGTCTGGATCTGCATCGCGAGTTCCTGGAACAGCGTACTCGTCGTGCGGCCGCAGCCCGGGCATGCGATCACCATCGGCGCGAACGAGCGCAGGCCCATCGTCTGCAGGATTTCCTGGCCGACGATCACTTCGCCGGTGCGCGACGCGCCCGGTTCCGGCGTCAGCGAAATGCGGATCGTGTCACCGATCCCTTCCTGCAGCAGCACGCCGAGCGCGGCCGTCGACGCGACGATGCCCTTCGAGCCCATGCCGGCCTCGGTCAGCCCGAGATGCAGCGCGAAGCCGCAGCGGCGGCCGAGTTCGCGGTACACCGCGATCAGGTCCTGCACGCCGCTGACCTTGCACGACAGCACGATGCGATCGCGGCCGAGGCCCAGCTCGACCGCGCGCTCGGCCGAGCCGATCGCCGACTGGATCAGCGCTTCGTACATCACGCTCTGCGCATCCCACGGCTGCGAGCGCGCGCCGTTCTCGTCCATCATGCGCGCGAGCAGGTCCTGGTCGAGGCTGCCCCAGTTCACGCCGATCCGCACCGGCTTGTCGTACTTCGCCGCGGCTTCGATCATCTGCGCGAACTGCGTGTCGCGCTTCGCGCCCTGGCCGACGTTGCCCGGGTTGATCCGGTACTTCGACAGCGACTCCGCGCAGCCCGGGTAGTCGCGCAGCAGCAGGTGGCCGTTGTAGTGGAAATCGCCGACGAGCGGGACGGTCACGCCCATCCGGTCGAGCTGCTCGCGGATCGCCGGCACGGCGGCCGCGGCCTCCGGCGTATTGACCGTGATGCGCACCAGTTCGGAGCCCGCGTTCGCGAGTTCCTTGATCTGGATCGCCGTGCCGATCGCGTCGGCCGTGTCGGTATTCGTCATCGACTGCACGCGCACCGGCGCATCACCGCCGATTGTCACGAGCTGCCCGCCCCAACGAACATCCACCGCATGCGACACGCGACGCGGCTGATGCCCGCCGAACACCGGCTCGGTTGAACAAATCTGACTGCTGCGTGGGGATTGAGCTTCGGATTGCATCGATAGATCCATTTACGCGGAATGCGCCGCGAGGCGGCGCATGAATTGAAAAAGCGCCGTGCCCTCGCGGCCTGTCCGGGACAGGCCTGCGCCACGGCGCTTGACGTCAGGGCAGCGTGAACCGCGCCACGTTACCCCGCGCTGCCGAATATTTTGCCGGATCGACCGGCTTTCCGTCGAACGCGACCGTATCAAGGCCTGCCTTGTTGCCGATCGTGACCTTGAACGGACCGTCGCCGGCGACCTGCTTCGTCTCGCCGGCCCGCACCAGCGCCGAGAACAGTTCCTTGCCGCTCTTGTCGCGCACGCTGAACCAGCAATCCTGCTTGACCTTCAGTTCGACCATCGACTGGCCTGCCGCGACCACGACGCTCGCGGGCTGGGCCGGCACGGCCGCGCTGCTCGCCGCGGCCGGCGCGACGACCGGTTGCGACGCGGGCACGGCGGCCGTCGGGGCCGAGGCCGGAGCCGGAGCAGCCGACGCAACGGCCTGCGGCGCCACGGCGGATGCCGCAACCTGCGCCGGGGCTTCGTTGACGGCTGCCGCCGACGCGCCGCCCGCGGCTGCCGCTTCGACGGAAGACGCCGCCGGCGCGCTGGCCGCCGACGCGTGTTCGGTACCGCCGCCCTTGAAGCGCGCGAGCCAGCTCGACGAATCGCCGCCAGTGTGCCACATGAGTACCGCGATCACCGCGACGACGACGATCGCCGTCCCCCACAGCCACGGATGATGGTGCGACGACCCGCCAAGCGGAATCGACACGCGGCCGCGCGGCAGATCCGTCCCCGACGACGCGGGCATCGACAGATCGACTTCCTGCACGCCACGCTCGCGGCGCAATGCATGGGCGAACGGCTCCGGATCGACGCCGAGCATCTTCGCGTAGCTGCGCACGACGCCGAGCGCGAACGTCACGCCGGGCAAATGGCTGATGTCGCCAGCCTCGAGCGCACGCAGCTTCTGCGGAGCGACCTTGAGCCGCGCCGACACGTCGTCGACCGTCCAGCCCTTCGCCTCCCGGAGCTGCGCCAGCCGGCTGCCGACGGCCGCCAGCGTTTCAAGCCCCGCCGGTGCCGGCTTCGCGGCATTCGTCTCTGCGCCGTTGGTCGGCTGCGGCTCACTCATCCTTGTCCTCGCGTCGATTCTTCTTCACTGGCGGGCGCCGCCGGCTCCCGCAACTGTCCATATCATGCGCGGCGCCGAGGCGCCGCGACCGATCGCTATTCGCGTGTTGTACCGCAAGAAGTCCAGGCATCCGCACCCATGCGGCCCCGACCAGGCGTCCCCGTCAGATCGCCCGAACTTCGATGATTTTTGCTGCTGCGCCCGTTCGCTCCGCCAGGCGCGTGCGGTCCTTCACGGCGCCGGCCAGCTGGCCGCACGCGGCGTCGATGTCGTCGCCGCGCGTCTTGCGCACGGTCGTGACGACACCCGCGTCGATGAGGACCTGTGCAAAGCGCTTGATCTGCTCCGGCTTCGAGCGGATGAGGCCCGATTCCGGAAACGGATTGAACGGGATCAGGTTGAACTTGCAGGGCACGTCACGCGTGACGGCCAGCAGTTCGCGCGCATGCGCTTCGGTGTCGTTGACGCCGTCGAGCATGCAGTATTCGAAAGTAATGAAGTCGCGCGGTGCGACTTTCAGATAGCGCTGGCACGCGGCCATCAGCTCGCGAAGCGGATGCTTCTTGTTGAGCGGCACCAGTTCGTCGCGCAGCGCATCGTTCGGCGCGTGCAGCGAAACGGCGAGCGCGACCGGCAATTCGGCGCCGAGGCGGTCCATCATCGGCACCACGCCGGACGTCGACAACGTGACGCGGCGGCGCGACAGGCCGTACGCGTTGTCGTCGAGCATCAGCCGCATCGCGGGCACGACCGCGCTGTAATTCAGCAGCGGCTCGCCCATGCCCATCATCACCACGTTGGTGACGACCCGTTCGGCCTTGCCGTTCGGACCGGGTGCGCGACCCAGCGACGCACGCAGCGCAAACTCGGCCATCCGGAGCTGACCGATGATTTCGGCTGTCGACAGGTTGCGGGAGAAGCCCTGCTTGCCCGTCGAGCAGAAGCGGCAGTTGACCGCGCACCCGGCCTGCGACGACACGCACAGCGTGCCGCGCGTCTCTTCCGGGATGAAAACGGTTTCGACCGCATTGCCGTTTCCGACGTCGATCAGCCACTTGCGCGTGCCGTCGGTGGAAACGTGATCGCTGACGATATCGGGCATCACGATCGACGCGCGGCCCTTGAGCTTTTCTCTCAGGGACTTCGCGAGATCGGTCATGCCGTCGAAATCGCCGGCGTTGTACTGATGGATCCAGCGCTGCAACTGCTTGGCGCGGAACGGCTTCTCGCCGAGGCTGCCGCAGTACGCGACAAGACCCTCGGCATCGAAGTCGAGAAGATTGACGGAAGTTTCGCTCGTCATGATGTGCTGCCTTGCCGCGTGCGCTGAATCCTGCCTACTTGTTGCCAGCCAGGGCTTAGCGCGAGTAGACGTTCATTTCCGGGAAGAAGAACGCGATTTCGACCGCGGCCGTTTCGGCAGCGTCCGAGCCGTGCACGGCGTTCGCGTCGATGCTGTCGGCGAAGTCGGCGCGGATCGTGCCCTTTTCCGCCTTCTTCGGATCCGTCGCGCCCATCAGGTCGCGGTTCTTCAGGATCGCGCCTTCACCTTCCAGAACCTGGATCATCACCGGGCCCGAGATCATGAAATCGACGAGGTCCTTGAAGAACGGACGTGCTGCGTGAACTGCGTAGAACTTCTCTGCGTCCGCACGCGACAGGTGTGCCATGCGCGATGCGACGATCTTCAGGCCGGCGCCTTCGAAACGGCTGTAGATCTGGCCGATCACGTTCTTTGCCACCGCATCCGGCTTGATGATCGACAGGGTGCGCTCGATTGCCATAAAAACTCCAAGAAATTAAGAAGTTACAGGTTCAAATGAATCCGCTATTGTAGCACGATCCCGTGTATCATTGCGATTGAACCCTTACACGAGTGAAAGGTTCCAAATCCATATGTTTTTTGCGCCGCCCGGCATTGAAACCTCGCGGCACGGAACGTATCTTAGCCATAGCTGCTCCGGTTTGCTGCGCCGCACACCGCGCGCGCCGAACCGGCCCCGGACGCCCATGCGTTCAATGTTAGGAGAAACCATGAACGACTATCCGTACAATTTCGGCCGCGGCGGCTCCGTCAGCACCGCGGAGGTTCGCAATCGCGTGCTGCGGAACACGTACTGGCTGCTCGCGCTGTCGATGGTGCCGACGGTGCTGGGGGCATGGGTCGGCGTCGCGACGGGATTCTCGCTGTTCGCGGCCACGAGCCCGATGATGAGCCTGCTCGCGTTCTTCGCAATCGCGTTCGGCTTCATGTTCGCGATCGAGCGGACGAAAAACAGCGCGGCCGGCGTGTTCGTGCTGCTCGGCTTCACGTTCTTCATGGGCCTGATGCTGTCGCGCCTGCTGAGCTTCATCCTCGGCTTCTCGAACGGCCCGTCGCTGATCATGCTCGCGTTCGGCGGCACCGGCATCATCTTCGCCGCGATGGCGACGATCGCCACGGTCAGCAAGCGCGACTTCTCCGGGCTCGGCAAATGGCTGTTCATGGGCGTGATCGTGATCCTGCTGGCGTCGGTCGCGAACATCTTCCTGCAACTGCCGGCGCTGATGCTCACCGTGTCGGTGCTCGCGATCGCGATCTTCTCGGCCTACATGCTGTTCGACGTCCAGCGTGTCGTGAACGGCGGCGAGACGAACTACATCTCGGCCACGCTCGCGATCTACCTCGACCTGTACAACGTGTTCACGAACCTGCTCGCGCTGCTCGGCATCTTCGGCGGCAACCGCAACTGACGTTCGCCGTACCCGATGAAAAAACCGGCCCTCGGGCCGGTTTTTTTACGTCCGCCGCCCGCTCAGTCGCGCTCGAACAGCGCGATCGATTCGACGTGCGACGTATTCGGGAACATGTTCACGACGCCGGCGCCCTTCAGCCGGTAGCCGGCCTCGTGCACGAGTAGGCCTGCGTCGCGCGCGAGCGTCGACGGGTTGCACGACACGTAGACGATGCGCTTCGGCAGCGGGCCTTCGCCGCTCTGCGCGATTTCGGCCAGCGCCTTCGACACCGCGAGCGCGCCTTCGCGCGGCGGGTCGATCAGGAACTTGTCGAAGGCGCCGAGCGCACGCAGGTCGTCGCCCGTCACCTCGAACAGGTTCCGGCACGCGAACGTCGTATGGCCGTCGACGCCGTTCTCGCGCGCATTCGCGAGCGCGCGAGTCGTCAACGTCTCGCTGCCTTCGATGCCCATCACCTCGCGCGACAGCCGCGCGAGCGGCAGCGTGAAGTTGCCGATCCCGCAGAACAGGTCGAGCACGCGATCGTCGCGCGACGGCGCGAGCAGGCGCAGCGCGCGACCCACCAGCACGCGGTTGATCTGATGGTTGACCTGCGTGAAGTCGGTCGGCTTGAACGGCATGCGGATGCCGAACTCAGGCAGCGTATAGTCGAGCGGCACGTCGAGCGGATAGAACGGCGTCACCGTGTCCGGGCCCTTCGGCTGCAGCCAGAACTGCACCTTGTGCTCGTCGGCGAACGCGCGCAGCAGCGCTTCGTCGTCCGCATTGATCGGCTCCAGCACGCGCAGCACCAGTGCCGTGACTTGCGAACCGACCGCGAGCTCGATCTGCGGCATCCGGTCACGGATCGACAGCCCCTCGACCAGCCGGCGCAGCGGCACGAGCATCGCCGACACGTGCGGCGGCAGCACTTCGCAGCTCGTCATGTCGGCGACATAGCTGCTCTTCTTTTCATGGAACCCGACCAGCACGCCGCCCTTCTTCGCGACGTTGCGCACGGTCAGGCGCGCACGGTACCGGTAGCCCCACGACGGGCCGTGGATCGGCGCGAACATCGTCTCGGCGCGCAGCTTCGACAGGTGCCACAGGTTGTCCTCGAGCACGCGCTGCTTGATCGCGACCTGCGCGCGCATGTCGAGGTGCTGCATCGAGCAGCCGCCGCAGGTGCCGAAGAATTTGCATTTCGGCTCCGTGCGCAGCACGCTCGGGCGCAGAACGTCGACAACGGTCGCCTGCTCGTAGCTCGGCTTGCGACGGTAGCTCGAATAGGTCACGCGCTCGCCGGGCAGCGCACCCTCGACGAAGATGACCTTGCCCGGCGTGCCGTCCTCGGTCGCCGTGCGGCCGACACCGCGCGCTTCCATGTCGAGCGATTCGATCTCGAGAACCGGGGCAGGCCCGGGCGCGACGGGCGCATTTTTCGATTTGCGCGCAGAAGTGGGGACGGCTTCGGACACCAGCTTTTCCTGACAAAACGTTGAAGAAGGCGAGATTGTAGACGACGAAAGCCCGCGTCGCCCGCTTTCGTGGCGCAAGCGTCAATACTGACGCCTCTGCCGCGCCGCGTCATGCGGGAACGACCTGCAGGCAGCCCGCCGCCGGCCCGCATGCGCGGCCTCTCGCGAGCTCAGCCGGCGGCACACGTTCTGCTCACAACAGACTCAGGAGACTCGGGAGAATCGACCATGCGACTGATCGACTGGAACATCCAATGGGGTCGGGACGCGGACGGCGTCGTCGACCTGCCGCGCACGATCGCCGCCGCTCGCCGGCTTGGCGACTTCGACGTGCTGTGCCTGCAGGAAGTCACGCGCGGTTTCGGCGCACTGCCCGGCCAGCCCGGCCCCGACCAGTTCGCCGAACTGGCGGCGTTGCTGCCCGGTTATGCGATCGTCGAAGCGGTCGGCGCCGACCTGCCGCCGCTCGAACCCGGCGCACCGCGCCGCCAGTTCGGCAATGCGGTCGCGACCCGGCTGCCGATCGGGCGCGTGCTGCGCCAATTGCTGCCGTGGCCGGCAGACGCCGACGCGCCTTCCATGCCGCGCGTCGCGCTCGACGTCGAACTGGTGTTACCGTCGGGTCGGCTGCGGGTCGTCACGACGCATCTGGAATTCTATTCGGCGCGCCAGCGACTCGCGCAGGTCGACGCATTGCGCGCCCGGCACCGCGAAGCGTGTGCGCATGCCGACCAGCCTGCGCCGGCCGAAAATGCCACGGGGCCGTTCAGCGAGACCGGCCAACCGCGTGATGCCATCCTCTGCGGCGACTTCAACAGCGCGTTCGGCAGCGACGCGTACCGGCGCATGCTCGAGCCGATCGCCGACGCACCGTCGTTCGTCGATGCGTGGATCGCCCGGCACCCGGGCCGCACGCCGCCGCCGACCGCCGGCGTCTACGACACTGCGCAATGGTCCGACGGGCCGCTCGCATGCGACTTCGTGTTCGTGACCGATACGCTGCTGCCGCACGTCACGCGCTGCGAAATCGACGGCGACGCGCGCGAATCGGATCACCAGCCGGTCGTGCTCGAACTCGATCGAAATTGATCGCGGCCGCCATGCGGGCCGCCCGCGTCACGCGTCGAAACCGGCCAGGTATTCGGCCCAGTGCGACGCGGGCTCCTGCGCGAGCGAATTCTTCACGAGCAGGATCTCGTCCGCATATTCGCTCGGCGTCAGGCCGCCGCGCATCAGCTGGAACCGGCAATACAGCAGGTAGGTATTGACGACGTCGGTTTCGCAATAGTTGCGGATTTCCTCGATCCGGCCATCCTGGAACGCCGGCCACACCTGGCTGCCGTCCATTCCGAGCTTGCCCGGGAAGCCGCACAGCTTCGCGAGCGCGTCGAGCGGCGCATTCGCGCGCGCCTGATACATCGCGAGCACGTCCATCAGGTCGGTGTGCCGCGAGTGATAACGCGAGATGTAGTTGTTCCACTTGAACTCGCGGTCGTCCTCGCCCAGATCCCAGTAGCGCGTCGCGGGGATCCCGTGTACGAGCGCTCGGTAATGGAGCACCGGCAGATCGAAGCCGCCGCCGTTCCACGACACGAGCTGCGGCGTGTATTTCTCGATCACGCGATAGAACGACTGGACCAGCGTCGCCTCATTGTCCTGCGGCGTGCCCAACGACCGAACGCGGAAACCGTTGTTGTCGCGGAACACGCAGGAAATCGCCGCGATGCGCTGCAGGTGATGCGGCAGGAAATCGCTGCCGGTCTTCTCGCGGCGCGCGGCGAACGCATGTTCGGCCACCGCGGCATCGTCCAGCGTCGCGGGCAGGTCTTCAAGACGGCGAATGCCGTCGACATCGGGAATGGTCTCGATGTCAAAAACGAGAATCGGTGTCATCAGTTACAGAACGGCGTCCTTGCGCACGCCATTGGAGGCAAAGAACCGCTTGAGGCGCACCAGCGCTTCCTGCTGGATCTGCCGCACGCGCTCGCGCGTGAGCCCCATCTCGTCGGCCAGCTCCTCGAGCGTGGCCGGTTCGATGTGGTTCAGGCCGAAGCGGCGCTCGATCACGTGCCGATGCTTGTCCGACAGCCGCGACAGCCATGCGCGCGTGAGCGTCTCGAGTTCGCGGTGCTGCACCTCCGCGTCGGGCGACTGGCTCTGGTCGTCGGGCAGCAGATCGAGCAGGCTGCTCGCGGGATCGAGATCGAGCGGCGCGTCGAGCGACGCGGTGTGCTCGTTGAGCGCGAGGATGTCGGTGACTTCCTCGGCGGTCTTGCCGGTGAGATAGGCGATGTCGTCGATGCTGGCTTCACGGCGCTCGGCCGCCTCGCCCGTCGACATCGAATTCTTTTCGAGGTGGCGCTTCGCGCGCAGCACCTGGTTCAGTTCGCGGATCACGTGCACGGGCAGACGCACGGTGCGAGCCTGGTTCATGATCGCCCGTTCGATGCTCTGCCGGATCCACCACGTCGCGTAGGTCGAGAACCGAAAGCCACGCGTCGGATCGAATTTCTCGATCGCGTGCATCAGGCCGAGGTTGCCCTCCTCGATCAGGTCGAGCAGCGGCACGCCGCGGTTCAGGTAACCCTTCGCGATACTGACGACGAGACGCAGGTTGCGCTCGATCATCACCTGCCGCGCCTCGAATTCGCCGGCCTTCGCAAGACGCGAATAGCGCTGCTCCTCCTCGACGGTCAGGAGCGGCTTCACGCTGATACGGTTCAGGTAATGCTGGATCGTGTCGGCCGTGAGTTCGGCCTGCAGCAATGCGCGGAAATCGTCGACGTCGGGCGCGGCTTCCGCCCGGCCTTCGTGCTCGTCGTCGCCGTCCGCTTCGGCGTCGCGTGCCTCGAGATCACGTTCGTTTTCCGCGACGTCGTCTTCGTCGTCCGTCGAAGCGCCAGCTCGCTCCACCGATGCTTGCGTGGCACGACTGATCTTCTCAGATTCGGCTTGCGGCTCGTGGCGCTTCGATTTCGGCATGGTCGTCTCGGTTATTGAGGCGGCAAATACTTCAGCGGATCGACAGGTTTACCCTGCCGGCGAACCTCGAAATGCAGCATCACGCGGTCGGCATCGCTGTTACCCATCTCGGCGATCTTCTGCCCCTTCGTTACCGCGTCCCCCTCTTTTACCATCAAAGCGCGATTGTGTGCATACGCCGTGAGGTAAGTTGCATCGTGTTTGATGATAATGAGGTTGCCATAGCCACGCAGGCCGTTGCCCGAGTAGACGACGCGGCCGTCGGCCGCCGCCTTCACGGCCTCGCCGGACGTGCCGCCGATATTGACGCCCTTGTTCTTCGCGTCGTCGAAACCGTTCAGCACCGGACCGCGCACGGGCCATGCGAACGTCACGGGGCCGCTCGGCGCGGCTGCCGTGTCGCTCGATGCGGCGGCAGCCGGCGGCGTGCTCGCGGACGACGAGCCCGCGGCCGGCGTCGCGGGACCGCTGCTGAGCGGCGCGGTCGCGACGGCGGCGCCGGTGATCGGTGCGGCAGCCGGCGAGCCGGCAAGCGCGGCACCGCCCGGCGGCGCGACACGCAGCAGCTGGTCGACTTCGATCTGATTCGGGTTCGCCAGGTTGTTCCAGGTGGCGATGTCGCGATAGTTCTGCCCGTTCTCGAGCGCGATCCGGTACAGCGTATCGCCCGGTTTCACACGGTAGAAGCCGGGCGGCGGCGGGCCGAGCGGCACTGCCGGCTGCGCGGCGGCGGTCGTGCCGAGCGATCCGGAGCGGTCGACGACGGGCGCGTTGTCGAGCCGCGTCGCACAGGCGGCCAGCAGCGTGGAGAACGCAGCCACACAGATCGCGCGCTGGGCGAACGTGAGCGGTTCCCTGGTTCGGTTGTTTTGCATCGCGCGCAACATACTCATCGGTTTCAAATCACTCCGGATTTTAAAGGGACAAAGAAAACGCGATCAAGCCGGGACTCCCGCCATTGCGCGTGCGCGACGCGCTCGACGAGCGTGAGCACCTGGGGCTGCCCGCTCTGCGCGCCGACCGGCGCGACGAGCCGCCCGCCGATCGCGAGCTGCTCGAGCAGCGCCTGCGGCACGTCGAGCCCCGCCGCCGCGATCACGATCGCGTCGAACGGGCCCGCGGACGGCAGGCCGACACGCCCGTCGCCGTAATGCAGACGGATGTTCGGCACACGCAGCGGCCGCAGGTTCAGCTTCGCGCGCTCGTAGAGCGGCTTGATGCGCTCAATCGAATACACGTCGCGTGCCACGTGACTCAGCACCGCGGCCTGGTAGCCGCAACCGGTGCCGATCTCGAGGACGCGCTCGAGCGTGCGGCCGGCCATCGCGAGCTCGATCATGCGCGCGACGACCGACGGCTTTGAAATCGTTTGCTGGTGGCCGATCGGCAACGCGGCATCCTCATACGCCTGCGTCGCGAGCCCGGGATCCACGAACAGGTGGCGCGGCACCGCGGCCATCGCATCCAGCACGCGCGCGTCGGTCACGCCGTTCGCGCGCAGGCGTTCGACCATGCGCTCGCGCACACGTTCCGACGTCAACGCGAATGCACCGGCCGGCGCGACGCTCGGCGCCGCCGGCTTCGGCATCGCGGGCTTCAGCGCGGTCGGCTTCGGTGCGCTCGCCGGCTTCGCGGCGGCCGCACCAGGCACCGTGCGGGCGACGCCCGCCTTCACCGCCACCGGCTTCAGCACGGCAGCGGGCTTGTCGACGGCCTTCGGCACCGCGCTCGCCGCATGGCGTTCACCGGCCCGGCCCTCCGATTTGCGTGGCGCTCGCTTGAGATCTTCGAGCGCGAGCGGGAACCGCTTCGCGCGCTCGCCGCTCATGAAGCCCGCCCTCCTGCGCGCGCCCATTCGCGCGTTGCAGGCAGCATTTGCGTATGCGTGAGATCGAGCTGCAGCGGCGTGATCGAGACGAAACCGTTTGCGACGGCGTGGAAATCGGTGCCTTCGCTCGCGTCCAGCGCCGCACCCGCGGCGCCGATCCAGTAGACCGGCTCGCCGCGCGGGTCGGTCTGGCGAATCACCGGCTGGGACGGGTGACGCTTGCCGAGGCGCGTGACCTGCCAGCCTTTCAGTTCGTCGTACGGCAGATTCGGAATATTGACGTTCAGCAGCGGCTGACCGGGCAGCGGATGCGCGAGAAAGTGCTCGACGATTTCCGCGGCGACGCGCGCCGCATCCGCCAGATGCGCCCAGCCCTTGTCGGCCAGCGAAAACGCGATGGCCGGCACGCCGAACATGATGCCTTCGGTGGCGGCCGCAACTGTCCCTGAATAGAGCGTGTCTTCGCCCATGTTCTGGCCGTTGTTGATCCCGGACACGACGAGGTCGGGCCGCGCGTCGGCCATCCCGGTCAGCGCGACGTGCACCGAATCGGTCGGTGTGCCGTTCACGTAGAAGAAACCCGTATTCGTCGCGCGCTGCACCGACAGCGGCCGCGACAGCGTCAGGGAATTCGACGCGCCGCTGCAATTCTGCTCGGGCGCGATCACCGTGAGGTCGGCAAGCGGCTGCAGCGCGTCGCTGAGCGCGGCGAGACCGGGGGCGAGATAGCCGTCGTCGTTGCTGAGTAGGATTCGCATCCGGCGATTGTAACCGAGGAAAGATGGCGCGAGAGCGACAGTCCGGCGGGTGCGGACAGGCCCGCACGCACGACGCGCGCGCGGTGCGCCGTCGCATCGCGCGGCGGCGTTTGCAGGTTCGGGAAAACGCGGTGCCGCCCGGTTTTTCCCCTCGAAGGGCCGCCGTGACGAGATGCCCGTTCGGCAAACCTGACGCGCAGCGCCGAGTGCGCGGCGCTCAGATCGCGCCGGCCTCGCGCAGCGCGGCGATCGCCTGCGCGTCGTAGCCGAGACTGTGCAGCACCTCGTCCGTATGCTCGCCGAGTTCCGGCCCGAGCCAGCGTGTTTCGCCCGGCGTGCCGGACAGCTTCGGCGTGATGTTCGGCAGCGGAATGTCGGTGCCGTCGGCCAGCTTGAAACGCTGGATCATCTGCCGCGCGATGAACTGCGGATCGGTGAACATGTCGGCGGCGCTGTAGATGCGCCCGGCCGGCACGTCGGCCGCGTTGAGCACCGCCAGCGCGTCGTCGATCGTGCGCGGCGCGAGCCAAGCGGCGATCGCGTCGTCGATCTCCTGCGTGCGCGGCACGCGGCCGTCGTTGCGAGCGAGCGCGGGATCGTCGGCGAGGTCGTCGCGTTCGATCGCCTTCATCAGCCGCTTGAAGATCGGGTCGCTGTTGCCGCCGATCACGATGCTGCCGTCGCGGCACGCGTAGGTGTTCGACGGCACGATGCCCGGCAGCGACGCGCCGGTGCGCTCGCGCACCATCCCGTACACGCCGTACTCGGGCACCACGCTTTCCATCATGTTGAACACCGCTTCGTACAGCGCAACGTCGACCACTTGCCCCGCACCGCCATTCACGTTGCGGTGGTGGAGCGCCATCATCGCACCGATCACGCCGTGCAGCGCGGCGATCGAGTCGCCGATCGAGATGCCGATGCGCGGCGGCGGCAAATCGGGATAGCC
The DNA here is from genome assembly GCF_003857805.1 of Burkholderia sp. Bp9099. Taxonomy (NCBI): domain Bacteria; kingdom Pseudomonadati; phylum Pseudomonadota; class Betaproteobacteria; order Burkholderiales; family Burkholderiaceae; genus Burkholderia; species Burkholderia sp. Bp9099. The sequence goes on along the minus strand of NZ_QTPU01000007.1, from coordinate 242,187 downwards.
GGTGATGTGGCGCAAGCCGCCCATCGATTCGGCGATCGCGCCGAAGCCGGGCCTGTCGCGGTACGGGCCGGTCTGCCCGTAACCGGACAGGCGCACCATCACGAGCCCGGGGTTGTCAGCCGACAGCACGTCGTAGCCGAGCCCGAGCTTCTCGAGCAGGCCCGGGCGGAAGTTTTCGATCACGATGTCGGCCTCGCGCGCGAGTTGCCGCGCGATCGTCTTGCCGGCATCGGATTTCAGGTTGAGGGTGACCGATTTCTTGTTGCGTGCCTGGACCGACCACCACAGCGACGTGCCACCCTGCTCCGGATGCAGCTTGCGCCACTTGCGCAACGGGTCGCCGCCGTTCGGATCCTCGATCTTGATCACTTCCGCGCCGAATTCGGCAAAGAGGCGCGACGCGAACGGCCCCGCGATCAGCGTCCCGAATTCGAGCACTTTGACGCCCGCGAGCGGGCCCTGGCTGGTGCTCATGTGTCTCCCTGGCATGAGGAACGGCGCCGCCGGCCGGCGGCGCCCGGCTTACATCGTGCGGCGGTCGAGCATCGCGCGGGCGATGGTGCCCGCGTCGACGTACTCGAGTTCGCCGCCCACCGGCACGCCGCGCGCGAGGCGCGTGACCGCGAGCCCGCGCGCCTTCAGCGTCTGGCCGAGGTAGTGCGCGGTGGCTTCGCCCTCGTTCGTGAAGTTGGTCGCGAGCACGACCTCCTTGACGACACCGTCGGACGCACGCCGCACGAGGCGGTCGAAATGGATTTCCTTCGGGCCGATCCCGTCGAGCGGGCTCAGCCGCCCCATCAGCACGAAATACAGCCCGCGGTACGTCATCGTCTGCTCGAGCATGATCTGGTCGGCCGGCGTCTCGACGACGCACAGCAGCGTCGGATCACGCTCCTCGTCGCTGCACACCTCGCAGATCTGCGCCTCCGTGAAGGTATTGCACTTCTCGCAGTGCTGCAGGTGCTCGGTCGCGAACAGCAACGACCGGCCGAGCCGTTCCGCGCCCTCCCGATCGTGCTGCATCAGGTGGTACGCCATGCGTTGCGCGGATTTCGGCCCGACGCCGGGCAATACGCGCAACGCTTCGACGAGCGCGGACAGGGCGGACGGCTGTTTCATACGGCGGCTGAAAGCTGAACGGAGGCTGCGCTCAGAACGGCAGCTTGAAACCCGGGGGCAGCGGCAGGCCCGACGTCATGCCGCTCATCTTTTCCTGCGACGTCGCTTCGGCCTTGCGCACCGCATCGTTGAACGCGGCCGCGACCAGATCCTCGAGCATGTCCTTGTCGTCCGCCAGCAGGCTCGGGTCGATCGCCACGCGACGCACTTCGTTGCGGCAGGTCATCGTCACCTTGACGAGGCCGGCACCCGACTGCCCTTCGACTTCGATCTGCGCAAGCTGCTCCTGCATCTTCTTCATGTTTTCCTGCATTTGCTGCGCTTGCTTCATCAGTCCGGCGAGGTTGCCTTTCAACATGGGAATACTCCTTCTTGATCGTGTGAAAACCGGCACGCGGCGCGTGCCGGTCAATGTGTGCGGGCGTGATTGTGCCTGTCGCAGTGCGATTCGTTCAATGCAGCGTCGGCGGCGTGCCGTCCGGCGCCGGATCGGCGAGCGGCCGCACCGAGCCTTCGACGATACGCGCGCCGAAGTCACGCACGAGCTGCTGGACGAACGGATCGCCATGGATGTCCTGCTCTGCCTCGCGCTGGCGTGCCGCACGTGCAGCCGCATCGAGTGCCGCCGCGGTGCGCCGCGCGGGCCCGACCTCGACCGCGACCTCGACGGCCTTGCCGAGCGCATCGGCCAGGGCCGCCTTCAGTTTCGCGACCTGGGCGGCGTCCGCATACTGCGGCACCGGCACGGACAGTTTCAACGTCGTCGCGTCGACGGCCGTCAGCTCGCTGTTGAATGCAAGCTGATACGCGACGCCCTTCAGCGGCAACCGCGCGGCCAGCGCCGGCCATTCGCCGTCGAAGCCGACCGGGTCGAGCGCGATCGCGGGCGGCAGCGGGCGCGTGTCGACCGGCGCGGACGGACGGGACTCCACTGCCTTCGGCGCAATGCGCACGTCGTCGGGGCCGCTGTCGAACACGGGCACGAAGCCGTCGTCCGCCGCACCGCCGAACATCTCGTCGGCGCTGAGCGGCACATATTCGTCCGGCGGAATGTCTTCCCACGGCGGCGGGGCCTGGCGCGTGTCGGCAACCTGCGGCGCGCGGGCCGCCGCGCGCGGCGTCGGTACCTGCACGGCAGGACGCGATGCCGCCGGCTTTTCGACGGCCGGCTGGGCCGCCGCCGGCTTGGGCGCGGCGCCCGCACGCGCGCGGTCGGACGACACGCGCATGCCGGCGTTGCGCAGCACGTCGAGTGCGGCAGCTGCACCGCCGCGGGCAGACGGGCGCGCGGCGGGTTCGGCCGGCGCAGCACGCGGCGCCGGTTCGGCAGGCAGCGCAGGTTCGTCGTTGCGCTTGGCGGCGGCAACCGGCGGTTCAGGTTCGTTGCGGACAGCCGGCGGTGCATCGCTCGGCGGTACCGCCTGAGGTGCCGGGATCGCTTGCGGCTGCGGTGCGGCCGGCGCTGCGGTCGCAGCCGATGTTGCCGCGGATGCAGATTCAGATGCCGGTGTCGAAACAGCCTTCACTGCCGGCGCAATCGCCGCATCGTCGGACTGGACCGCTGCCGGACGCGCAGCGGGCGCAGCCGCTTGCGGACGTGCGGCCGCCACGGCTGCCGGCTGCGGCGCCGACGACTTGGGTGCCGCAGCCGACGCAACGGCAGCGGCCGCACGCGGCGCGGATGCTGGTGCAGGCACGGCACGCGGCACGGCAGGCTGACCTCCCGGCGCACTGCCGGCGCCGACGACCGGCTCGAACGCGAGCATCCGCAGCAACGTCATGGTGAAGCCGGCGTATTCGTCCGGCGCAAGGCCGAGCTCCGCGCGCCCGACCGTCGCGATCTGGTAGAACAGCTGAACCTGCTCGGGGCTCAGCGTCTCCGCGAAGCGGCGCAGATCGGCCGCTTCCGGCCATTCGTCGAGCACCGACCCCGGCGCGAACTGCGCCCAGGCGATCCGGTGCAGCAGGCTGGCGAGATCCTGCAGCGCGGTGGAAAAGGACAGGCTGCGCAGCGACATCTCGTCGGCGATCGCGAGGATCTCGGGGCCGGCGCCGGCCGCGAGCGCATCGAGCAGGCGCACCATGTAAGTCTGGTCGAGCGCGCCGAGCATGCCCGACACCGCCGATTCGGTCACTTCGTTCGCCGAGTACGCGATCGCCTGATCGGTCAGCGACAGCGCATCGCGCATGCTGCCCTGCGCGGCGCGCGCGAGCAGACGCAGCGCCTGCTGCTCGAACGAGATCTGCTCTTCGCCGAGGATCCGTTCGAGGTGCGACACGATGTGCCCGGCCGGCATCTGCTTCAGGTTGAACTGCAGGCAGCGCGACAGCACGGTGACGGGAATCTTTTGCGGATCGGTGGTCGCGAGGATGAACTTGACGTGCGGCGGCGGCTCCTCGAGCGTCTTCAGCATCGCGTTGAACGCGTGGTTCGTCAGCATGTGCACTTCGTCGATCATGTAGACCTTGAAGCGCGCATCGACGGGCGCGTACACCGCGCGCTCGAGCAGCGCGGCCATTTCGTCGACGCCGCGGTTGCTCGCGGCATCCATTTCGACGTAGTCGACGAAGCGGCCTTCGTCGATCTCGCGGCACGCGCGGCACACGCCGCACGGCTGCGACGTGACGCCGGTTTCACAGTTGAGCGCCTTCGCGAAGATCCGCGACAGCGTCGTCTTGCCGACGCCGCGGGTTCCGGTAAACAGATAGGCGTGATGGAGACGCCCGCCGTCGAGCGCGTGCGTGAGCGCCCTGACGACGTGCTCCTGGCCGACGAGCGAAGCGAAATCCTTCGGACGCCACTTGCGTGCGAGAACTTGATAGGTCATCGGGAAATTGTATCAGTAACGCTGCGTCGCGCCGACACGCGAAACGGTGCGGAAAACGGGCAAGACGCAGGTAAAGCGGAGAATGACGCAGAAATAAAAAACGCCCGGCGAACGGGGCGAGAGGAAAGGTGACGAGCCCGACCCTCGGCACTGGCAGAAAACGATTGTGGCTGCTTCGTTCCCGACCTGACCAGGTTCACCGCCCCACCATGCGAGGAGGCCCGTCACGGCATATTCTATCACCGCTTCCGGCCAAATGCGACCGTTTGTTCGCAACAATGCGCACGATCGAGCAAAGCGGCGCGCGTACGGGCTTGTCGATCCGGCGCGAACAGGTGGACAGATTCCGCGATGGAGACCGTGACTCTTGTATTTTGCGAGGCGGCCTCCACGTTCGGATCACAACGGTCGAACGGCGCGTCGTACCCCTACTCGCGTAGCGGCTACTATCGCCGCCCGCAGCAGATAGCAATTTAGGCTAATATGACGCCCGAACGACCCGCGAGCCGCGCCAAGCAGCGCTTACGCCCCTCCTTCCGGGGAGCGGAGTGACCTGCCGCAGCGGCCGGCAGCCGACAGGCCGCCGGAGCGCCGCAACGCGCCAAGCAGGCAGTCCCCGAACCGTAAGAGGTATTGACCCAATGAGCGAACAGATCAAACACATCAGCGACGCATCGTTCGAACAGGACGTCGTCAAATCCGACAAGCCCGTGCTCGTCGACTTCTGGGCCGAATGGTGCGGCCCGTGCAAGATGATCGCCCCGATCCTCGACGAAGTCGCGAAGGACTACGGCGACAAGCTGCAGATCGCGAAGATCAACGTCGACGACAACCAGGCAACGCCTGCGAAGTTCGGCGTGCGCGGCATCCCGACGCTGATCCTGTTCAAGAACGGCGCGGCGGCCGCACAGAAGGTCGGTGCGCTGTCGAAGTCGCAACTCACCGCATTCCTGGACAGCCACCTGTAATACCGGCCGTTCCGCGGACGTGTTGTCAACCGACAACACGTCCCCCGTCAAGCCGCCGATCGGCCGCTCAGGCGCGAATCGGCGTATGCTAGAATCAAAAAACGTCTACAAGACGCATTAAGTCTCAGAGCGCCTCCGCTCGCCCCTCCTCCCTTATTTCTTTTCGTCGCTTCTCCTCCCTGGCGGGTTCTCCGTATGCATTTATCCGAGCTCAAGTCTCTGCACGTGTCCGAACTGATCGAAATGGCCAATGGCCTGGAGATCGAAAACGCGAACCGCCTGCGCAAGCAGGAGCTGATGTTCGCCATTCTCAAAAAGCGCGCCAAGACGGGAGAGACGATCTTCGGCGACGGTACGCTCGAAGTGCTGCCGGACGGCTTCGGCTTCCTGCGCTCGCCGGAAATGTCGTACCTCGCGAGCACCGACGACATCTACATCAGCCCGTCGCAGATCCGCCGCTTCAACCTGCACACCGGCGACACCATCGAAGGTGAAGTCCGCACGCCGAAGGACGGCGAGCGCTACTTCGCGCTGGTGAAGGTCGACAAAGTCAACGGGCAGCCGCCCGAGGCCTCGAAACACAAGATCATGTTCGAGAACCTCACGCCGCTGCACCCGAACAAGCCGCTGTCGCTCGAACGCGAAATGCGCGGCGAAGAAAACGTCACGGGCCGCATCATCGACATGATCGCGCCGATCGGCAAGGGCCAGCGCGGCCTGCTCGTCGCGTCGCCGAAGTCGGGCAAGACCGTGATGCTCCAGCACATCGCACACGCGATCAAGCAGAACCATCCGGACGTCATCCTGTTCGTGCTGCTGATCGACGAGCGCCCCGAAGAAGTGACCGAAATGCAGCGCTCGGTCGCCGGCGAAGTGATCGCATCGACCTTCGACGAACCGGCCACGCGTCACGTGCAGGTCGCCGAAATGGTGATCGAGAAGGCCAAGCGCCTCGTCGAAATGAAGCACGACGTCGTGATCCTGCTCGACTCGATCACGCGTCTCGCCCGCGCCTACAACACCGTGATCCCGGCGTCGGGCAAGGTGCTGACGGGCGGTGTCGACGCGAACGCGCTGCAGCGCCCGAAGCGCTTCTTCGGTGCCGCGCGCAACATCGAGGAAGGCGGCTCGCTGACGATCATCGGCACCGCGCTGATCGAGACCGGCAGCCGCATGGACGACGTGATCTACGAAGAGTTCAAGGGCACCGGCAACATGGAAGTGCACCTCGAGCGCCGTCTCGCGGAAAAGCGCGTCTATCCGTCGATCAACCTGAACAAGTCGGGCACGCGCCGCGAAGAAATGCTGATCAAGCCCGAGATCCTGCAAAAGATCTGGGTGCTGCGCAAGTTCATCCACGACATGGACGAAGTCGAGGCGATGGAGTTCCTGCTCGACAAGATCCGCCAGACGAAGAGCAATTCCGAGTTCTTCGACCTGATGCGCCGCGGCGGCTGATCGCCCTCGCCCCGCACCGAACGGCCGCCCGCGCGTTTCGCCCGGCGGCCGTTTTTTCGCGCCAACCTGTACGTGAACGTACAGGTTGATCTATAATCGCGCCATCGTCCCGACCGAAGCCCCTGCCATCCCGATGCCGAACGACGCCTCCCCCTCGTTGCTGACCGTGAGCGACGCCGCGTCGCGGCTCGGCGTCACGCCGCGCACGCTGAAGTACTACGAAGAGCGCGGACTCGTCACGCCGTCGCGCAGCGGCGGCCGCTATCGCCTGTACGACGAAGCCGATCTCGAACGCTTCGCCCGCATCCTGCGGCTGCGCGCGCTCGGCTTTTCGCTGCACGGCATAACCGAGATGCTCAAGCGCCCGCTGGAAGAAACGGGCGATGGTCGGCGCCGCTATTCGGACGCATCGTTGCGCGAGATCCGCTCGGGGCTCGCCGAACAGATCGACACGCTCGACCAGCGGATCGCGGCCGTCCAGCGCGAGTTGAAGGAAGCGGTCGCGCTGCGCAAGGAACTGCAGCACGACATCGACTACGTCGAACGGCGCCTCGCCGGCGAAAACCCCGACGCGCTGATCGCGCAACGGCAGGCCGAGGCCGGCGCGCGGCGTACGCGCAAGGACCGGGAATGAACGTCGCGCCGGGTCGCTCGCCGCTATGGAGCCGCGCGAACCTGCGCGCGGACCTGTTCCCGTGGGCGCTCGCGCTCGTCACCGGCATCGACTATTTCGACAACGCGGCCTTCTCGTTCTTCGCGAGCTACATCGCGGGCGGCGTCAACGCATCGCCCGACGAACTCGTGTGGTCGTCGAGCGCGTATGCGGTCACGGCCGTGCTCGGCATCCTTCAGCAGCAATGGTGGGTCGACCGGCTCGGGCATCGCCGCTACGTCGCCAGCTGCATGCTGATGTTCTCGTTCGGCGCGATCGCGGCCGCGCTCGCCGACACGTCGCTCGAACTCGCGTTCGCGCGCGGCTTCCAGGGCTATTTCATCGGCCCGATGATGGGTGCCTGCCGGATCCTGATCCAGGTCAGCTTCAAGCCGCAGGAGCGGCCGCCCGCCACGCGCGCGTTCCTGATCATGATCCTGCTCGGCAGCGCGCTCGCGCCGATCGCCGGCGGGCTGCTCGTCGCGCATTCGACGTGGCGCGCGCTGTTCGCCTGCACCGCGCCCGCGGGCATCGCGTTCGCGATCCTCGCGCTGCTCACGCTCCCCGATTCCGGCAGGACGCCCGACGACGAACGCGGCTCCGGGCATTTCTGGCCATACGTCGTGTTCGCGCTCGCGCAAGGCGCGCTGCAGATCGTGCTGCAGCAGGTGCACTACCAGCTCTACAGCGGCTCGCCGATGCTGATCCTGCTGACGATCGCCGGCCTCGGCGCGCTCGCGTGGTTCGCCCATCACCAGTGGAACCATCCGACGCCGCTCGTGCGGCTGCACGCGTTTCGCGAGCGCACGTTCCAGGTCGGGCTGCTGCTGTACATGTTCTATTACTACGAGTCGACGGGCTTCAGCTACCTGACGTCCCGCCTGCTCGAAGGCGGGCTCGGCTATCCGGTCGAGAACGCCGGGCGCCTGGTCGGCACGATGTCGCTGATCTCGGCCACCGCTCTGTTCGCCTACCTGCGCCATGCGAAGCGCGTCACGCACAAGAAGTGGTTCGTCGTGCCGGGGTTCGCGATCGCGGTCACGGCCGCGCTGTGGATGACGCGGATGACGCCCCAGGTCGGCGAGGCCGCGCTGATCGTCCCGCTGCTGCTGCGCGGGCTGTTGCTGCTGTTCATCGTGCTGCCCGTCGCGAACCTGACGTTCCGCATCTTCGCGATCGACGAATACACGCACGGCTATCGGCTGAAGAACATCGTGCGGCAATTGACGATCTCGTTCGCGACGTCGTCGGTGATCATCGTCGAGCAACACCGGCTGGCCCTGCACCAGACGCGGCTCGTCGAGCGCGCGAACGTGTTCGATCCGCTGTTCCAGCAGACCGTCGACGCCCTCACGCGCGGTTATGCGGCCGCCGGCCATGCGCTGAACGAGGCGCACGCCCTCGCGATCGCATCGATCGCGCGGATGGTCGCGCAACAGGCGTCGTTCCTCGCGTCGCTCGACGGTTTCTATTTCCTCGCGGGTGTCGCGCTGGTCGGCGGCCTGTTCGCGGCATGGCAAAAAGAGATCGATTGAGTTAAAAGACAGGCTTTGGATTTCCCCGCGCTGCTTCCATGCTCTCGAAACTGACCCGCTGGTTCGACGACCGCCGCCGCGACCGCGCGCTGCGCAGCCACCCGATTCCCGATGCACTGTGGCAGGACACCGTCGCACGCCTGCCGTTCCTCGATGCGCTGACGCCCGGCGACCTGGGCCGCCTGCGCGAGCTGACGAGCCTGTTCATCGCGAAGAAATCGTTTTCGACCGCGCACGGGCTCGAGCTGACCGACGAGATGATCGTCGCGATCGCCGCGCAGGCGTGCCTGCCCGTGCTGAATCTCGATCTGTCGTTGTACGACGGCTGGGTCGGCGTCGTCGTGTATCCGGGCGAATTCGTGATCCGCAAGACCGTGCAGGACGAGGACGGAGTCGTCCATGAAGTCGAGCAGGACGCGAGCGGCGAAGCGTGGGAAGGCGGGCCGGTGATCCTGTCGTGGGAAGACGCGCAGATGACGGACGGCCGCGACGCGTACAACGTCGTGATCCACGAGTTCGCGCACAAGATCGACATGGTCAACGGCGAGGCCGACGGCTATCCGCCCCTCTTTCGCCGCTGGCACGCGCCGCACCTCGACGCGCAGGCGTGGGCCGACGTGTTCGAGCACGCGTACGACCAGTTCTGCGCGCGCGTCGATGCGGTGCCGGATCGCGCGTGGGCGCGCTTCGAGCGCGACTCGCTGATCGATCCCTATGCGGCCGATCACCCGTCGGAGTTCTTCGCGGTGTGCAGCGAGGCGCTGTTCGTGCGACCGCGCGCGTTCGAGTCCGAATTTCCGGAGCTCTACCGGCTGCTCGCCCGCTATTACCGGCAGGATCCGGCCCACACGGGCGCCCTCGACGCGTGATGAAAATTATTCGTCAACCGTCTGATTTTCTGGCATAATCGCCGTTTTTCGACCTTAGGCAAGTGGCTCGCGCCGGGCTTGACGTCGGCTGAAATCGCGCAAATGTGTGCGGTCCGGCACGGCAAGCGGCGGGTTGGCTACCGCTCTCACCAAGGAACATCATGAAACCTGGCATTCACCCGGACTACCGCGAAGTCGTCTTCCAAGACATGTCGAACGGCTTCAAGTTCATCACGCGCTCGACGATCCAGACGCGTGAAACCATCGAACACGAAGGCAAGACCTACCCGCTCGCCAAGATCGAAGTGTCGTCGGAATCGCACTCGTTCTACACGGGTCAACAAAAGATCATGGACACGGCAGGCCGTGTCGAGAAGTTCAAGAACAAGTTCGGCGTTCGCGCCAACGGCAAGGCGAAGTAAGCTTCGCATCGTTCCGGTGGTTGCAATGCACCGGTACCGCACGAAAGGGCAGCCCAGGCTGCCCTTTTTTGTCGCCGCTCGCCGGGACAACGCCGCACGGCGGCCGGGGCCGGGCAATCGTCTGACGCGCAACGGCCGGCGCGTCTACAATGCCGGATGCTCGAATCCGCGCCGTCGGCGCATGACCGCACCGGCCGCCCGCCCATAACAAATCGCTCATCTGCATGAAGCCTGTCGTTCGCCTCACCGCCTCCGCCACGCGCGCGCTGCCGCGCTGGCTGCTGCTCACGCTCTGCCTCGTCTACGCGGCGTTCGGCCTGTTCGGCCGCGACCCGTGGAAGAACGAGGACGCGGCGGGCTTCGGCGTGATGTGGACGATGGCCACCGGCGGCTGGCACGACTGGCTGCTGCCGAATCTCGTCGGCAAGTTCATCACTACCGACGGGCCGCTCGCCTACTGGCTCGGCGCGCTGTCGATCCGCGCGCTGGCGCCGTGGGTCGACGCGAGCAACGCGTCGCGCGTCGACACGGGCGTGCTGTTCTGCGTCGCGTGCGCGTTCGTCTGGTACGCGGCCTATCTGCTCGGCCGGCGCGCCGAGGTCCAGCCGTTCAAGTACGCATTCGGCGGCGAGCCGGAGCCGCGCGACTACGGCCGCACGCTCGCCGACGGCGCGCTGCTGGTCCTCGTCGCATGCTTCGGGCTCGCGGAGCGCGGCCACGAAACGACGCCGCAACTCGCTCAGTTCGCGTGGATCGCGATGTTCGTGTACGGCATCGTGCGCGGCATCGACAAGCCGCTGCAGGGTGCTCTGTGGTGGGGCGCCGCGATCGGCCTCGTCGCGCTGTCCGGCAACCCGGTGCTGGTCGTCGCGCTGCTCGCCGGCACGGCCGCGCTGTGGCTCGTCACGCCGGAGATGCGCAACCTGCGCCTGCCGCTGATCGGCCTGCCGCTCGCGGCCGCGATCTTCGCGCTGTGGCCGCTCGCCGCCTTCCAGGCAGCGCCGGACGACGCCGCGTGGTTCTTCAACCAGTGGATCCACGGCAGCCTGATGCGCTTCTCGGGCCCGCCGACCGCGGTGCTCGCCTATGCGGCGAAGAACCTGCCGCTGTTCACGTGGCCCGCGTGGCCGCTCGCGATCTGGGCCTGGTGGAGCTGGGCCGGCATGCGCCGCCGCGCGCACATCGCGATTCCACTGTCGGTCGTGGTGCCGCTCGTCGCGCTCGTGATCCTGCAGAGCCAGCAGTCGAACCGCATGTACATGCTGTTGCTGCCGCCGCTCGCGGTGCTCGCCACCTTCGCGCTGCCGACCCTCAAGCGCGGCGCGATCAACGCGTTCGACTGGTTCGCGGTGCTGAGCTTCACGATCCTCGGCACCTTCGTGTGGCTCGTGTGGCTCGCGTCGCTCACCGGCTTCCCGCATCCGCTCGCGCGCAACCTCGCGCGCCTCGTGCCGGGCTACGAACCGCACTTCAAGATCCTGTCGTTCGTCTGCGCGGTGATCGTCACCGTGTGCTGGTGCCTGCTCGCGCGCTGGCGCGTCTCGCGCCAGCCGAAGGTGCTGTGGCGCAGCGTCGTGCTGTCGGGTGCGGGCACCACGCTGATGTGGGTGCTGCTGATGACGCTGTGGCTGCCGATCGTCAACTACGGCCGGACCTACAGCGACGTCGCGCAACAGATCGCGTCGCACCTGCCGAAAGACTATGAGTGCATCTCGCCCGTGCGGCTCGGCGATGCGCAGATCGCGACCTTCGCGTATTTCGGCGACATGCACTTCGAATTCTCGGGCGACTGCGACGTGATCCTGCGCCAGGACCGCGCCGACTTCGGCGAGCCGAGCGCGATGTCGCAATACGTGTGGCGTCTCGTATGGGAAGGCCGCCGCGTGGCCGACCGCGACGAGCGCTTCCGCCTGTACGAGCGCATCGAGCGGCCGGCGGCGCCCGTCAAGCGCCGTGGGCCGCGCCACCGGGCGGTCGATTGACGATGTTCGCCGACATCCGCCGGATCGTCGGCCTCGCGTGGCCGGTGCTCGTCGGCCAGCTCGCGATCATCGCGTTCGGCGTGATCGACACGGCGATGGTCGGACGCTACTCGGCCATCGACCTCGCCGCGCTCGGGCTCGGTTCGTCGATCTACGTGTCGGTCTACATCGGGTTGACGGGCATCCTGTCCGCGCTGCAGCCGATCACCGGGCAGCTGTACGGCGCGCGGCGCTACGCCGAGATCGGCGAGGAAGTCCGCCAGGCGCTGTGGCTCGCGCTGATGCTCGCGGTGCCCGGCTTCCTGCTGCTGCATTTTCCCGAACCGCTGCTGCACATCGCCCACGCGCCGCCCGCGTTGCACGACCGCACGGTCGATTACCTGCGAATCCTGTCGTACGGCCTGCCGGCGAGCCTCATGTTCCGGATCTACAACGCGCTGACCAACGCGGCCGGCAAGCCGCGCCTCGCGATGATCCTGCAGGTCGGCGCGCTGCTGCTCAAGTTTCCGCTCAACGTGTGGTTCATCTTCGGCGGGCTCGGCGTGCCGGCCCTCGGCGGCCCCGGTTGCGGGCTCGCCAGCACGCTGATCAACTGGGCGCTCGCGCTGATCGGCTTCACGCTGCTCGCGAAGCTCGACGTGTTCTCGCCGCTTTCGATCTTCTCGCGCTTTTGCTGGCCCGTCTGGGCGCGCCAGAAGGCGATCCTGAAGCTCGGTGTGCCGATGGGTCTGTCGTACCTGATCGAGGTCACGTCGTACACGTGCATGGCGCTCTTCATCGCGCAGTTCGGTACGACGACGCTCGCCGGCCACCAGATCGCCGGCAACATCGGCGCGGTGCTGTACATGACGCCACTGTCGATCGGGGTCGCGGCGTCGACGCTGGTGGCCCGCGCGCTCGGTGCCGGCCGCCCGGACGAGGCGCGGCTGCTCGGCCGGCACAGCGTGATGCTCGCGTGCGGGATCGCGGCCGCGTACGGCGTGCTCGTGTTCACGCTGCGTCCGCTGATCGTCAGCGGCTACACGCCGAATCCGGCCGTGGCCGCCGCCGCGCTGCCGCTGGTCGCGATCGTCACCTGCTACCACTTCTTCGACGCGCTGCAGATCACGTCCGCCTTCGTGCTGCGCGCGTACAAGGTCGCGGTCGTGCCGACCGTGATCTATGCGGTCGCGCTGTGGGGCGTCGGACTTGGCGGCGGCTACGTGCTCGGCTTCGACGTCGGCGGCCTCGCCCCCGCCTGGCTGACCGGCGCGCGCGGCTTCTGGTTCGCGAACACGATCAGCCTGATGCTGGCGGGCGCGGGCCTCGCGCTCTACCTGCGCCACGTCAGCCGCGCGCAACCGGCCGTCGGCGCATACGGCGCATGACGCACGGCGTGCGGCCTACGCGTCCTCCAGCACGTCGGCCGCGTGGTACGAGGACCGCACGAGCGGTCCGGCAACGACTTCCCTGAAACCGAGCGCCAGCCCCTCGTCGCGCCACGCGGCGAACGCCTCGGGGCTCACGTAGCGTCGCACCGGCAGATGGTGCGCGGACGGCGCGAGATACTGGCCGAGCGTCAGCACGTCGACCTCGTGCGCGCGCAGGTCGCGCAGCGTGTCCCGCACCTCGTCGTCGCACTCGCCGAGTCCGAGCATCAAGCCCGATTTCGTCACGAGCGTCGGCCGCGCGGCCTTCGCGTGCGCGAGCAGTTCGAGCGAGCCGCGATAGTCGGCGCCCGGCCGCGCCGCCCGATACAGCGACGGCACCGTCTCGATGTTGTGATTGAACACGTCCGGCCACGCCGACGACAACGCATCGAGCGCACGCGCGACGCGGCCGCGGAAATCGGGCGTCAGCACCTCGACGCCGATGCCCGGCACGCTCGCGCGCACCGCCGCGATGCAGGCAGCGAAATGCGCGGCGCCGCCGTCGCGCAGGTCGTCGCGATCGACCGACGTGATCACGACGTAGCGCAGCCCGAGCGCCGCGACCGCGGCCGCGAGCCGCGCGGGCTCGTCGGCATCGAGCGGCTCGGGACGGCCGTGCGCGACGTCACAGAACGGGCAGCGCCGCGTGCACAGCCCGCCCATGATCATGAAGGTCGCGGTGCGCTGCGCGAAGCATTCGCCGATGTTCGGGCACATCGCCTCCTCGCAGACGGAATGCAGCCGATGCTCGCGCAGCACGGCCGCCATGTCGGCGACCGCCCCGCTCATCATCGGCCGCGCCCGCAGCCACGGCGGCTTCGGCAGCGCCGCGCCGCCCGCGGGCTCGACGCGCACCGGAATGCGCGCGAGCTTGTCGCGGCTGCGCGCGCCCGGCTGGCCGAGCGCGGTGAGGCTGGGTCGTTCGAGCGCGGCGGTCATCGTCAGTCTCCGAGGAACGCGACGATCAGGCGGTTCACGTCGGCAGCCGCCTCCATCTGCACCATGTGGCCGCTGCCGGCGATCACCTCGGCACGCACGCCGTCCGGCAAGCCCTGCGCGTGCCGCGCCGGAATCACCTGGTCGCGCTCGCCCCAGATCACGAGCGTGCGCGGCGCGAGCGACCCGACGCGGTCGCGGAACACGCGCCGCTGGGCCGCACCGTCGAACGCGGCGCTCGCGATCTTCTCCAGCGCGGCCTGCACGCCTTCGAGCCGCTTGTACTTGACGAGATCCTCGACCAGTTGCCGCGTGACGAGCGCGTGGTCCGCGAACAGCGCGCCGAGGTGCGGCTTCAGCGTGTTGCGGCTGTTGCCGGCGACGAAGCCGTCGATGTAATCGCGGTTGATGTCGGCGCCGAGCCCAGCACTCGCGATCAGCGTCAGCGATGCGACGCGCTCCGGCGCGCTGTCGGCCAACGTCATCGCCACCGCGCCGCCCATCGAATGGCCGATCAGGTGCGCGCGCTCGATGTGCTGCGCATCGAGCAGCGCGAGCACCGCATCGGCCAGTTCGTCGAGGCTGCCGGTGTCGACTGCCTTGCCCGACTCGCCATGCCCCGGCAGATCGAGCGCCCAGACGGGCCGGTGCGCGGCGAGCTCCGCGTGGTTGAACAGCCAGTTGTTGAGGTCGCCGCCGAAGCCGTGGATCAGCACGGCGGGCGTGCCCGAGCCGTCGCCGAGCTTCAGGAACCGGACCGTGCGTCCGCCGATCTGCGCCTTCTCGGGCTGCGGGCCGGCCGCATCGTCGGCGGCCGCGGCCGGCACGAAATCGCGCTGGAATTCGGCGATCGCCGCGTCGATGTCGGCATCGCTCGCCTCGGCCGCGGCCACCACGCCGAGCAGCGCGCCGACGGGCAGCGTCTCGCCCTCCTGCGCGACCTGCCGGCGCAGCGTGCCGTCGAACGCGCACTCGACGCCCGACGAGATCTTGTCGGTCTCGACGTCGAGCACTTCGTCGCCCTTCGTCACGCGCTCGCCGATCGCCTTCAGCCAGCCGTTGACCTGCCCCTGCTCCATCGACAGCCCCCACTTGGGCATCGTGATCATGTGAATCGACATCGTGTCAGCTCCTGGTCTTGAGTACCGCCTGCGCGATCGCGTCGGCGGACGGGATGTAAAGGTCTTCCAGCACGCCGGCGAACGGCGCGGGCGTATGCGGCGCGGTGACGAGCTCGATCGGCGCCTTGAGCGTTCGGAAAGCGCGCTGTGCGACGAGCGCGGCGATGTCGGTCGCGATCGAGCAGCGCGGGTTCGCTTCATCGACCACCACCACGCGCCCGGTGCGCGCCGCGCTTTCGAGGATCGTTTCCTCGTCGAGCGGCGACGTCGTACGCAGGTCGATCACGTCGACGTGAATGCCGTCCTTCGCGAGCTTCGCGGCCGCGTCGGTCGCGAGATGCACCATCCGGCCGTACGTGACGATCGTCGCGTCGTCGCCTTCGCGCACGACGTTCGCCTCGCCGAACGGAATCGCATAGGATTCCTCAGGTACATCGCCTTCGCGCGTGTAGAGCAGCTTGTGTTCGAGGAAGATCACGGGATCGTTGTCGCGGATCGACTGGATCAGCAGCCCCTTCGCGTCGTAAGGCGTCGACGGGCACACGACCTTCAGCCCCGGAATGTGCGTAAACAGCGACGTGAGCATCTGCGAATGCTGCGCGGCCGCGCGCAGGCCCGCGCCGTACATCGCGCGGATCACGACCGGCGTCACGGCCTTGCCGCCGAACATATAGCGGAATTTCGCGGCCTGGTTGAAGATCTGGTCGAAGCACACGCCCATGAAATCGATGAACATCAGCTCCGCGACGGGCCGCATCCCGCATGCGGCCGCGCCGACCGCCGCGCCGATGTAGCCGCCTTCCGACAGCGGCGTATCGAGCACGCGGCCCGGAAACTTGTGAAACAGCCCCTTCGTCACGCCGAGCACGCCGCCCCATGCGTCGTCCTCGCCCGGCGCACCCGCGCCGCCCGCGTTGTCCTCGCCCATCACGATCACGCTGTCGTCGCGCGCCATTTCCTGCGCGAGCGCCTCGTTGATCGCCTGCGAATAAGTGATCTTCCTTGCCATGTCTGTCTCCTGGGATATTCGGTTCGCCGTGCCGGCTGCGCCGGCCGCCGGCAGCTGTGTCAGAGCGCGCTCACGGGTACGACACGTACACGTCGGTCAGCAGGTCGGCCGCGTCGGGCAGCGGCGCGGCCTTCGCCTGCGCGACCGCATCGTCGATCAGCGCCTTCACCTGCGCATCGACCGCGCGCAGATCGTCGGTCGTCAGCACCTCGGCACGCACGACGCGCGCTTCGAAATGCTTCAGGCAGTCCTTCTCGTCGCGCAGCTTCTGCACTTCGCCCGGCGCGCGGTAGGTCTGCGCATCGCCTTCGAAATGGCCGAAGTAGCGCGTGAACTTCACCTCGACGAGCGTCGGGCCGCCGCCGTTGCGCGCGCGCGCGACGGCCTCGCCGAGCGCCTCGTGCACCGCGAAGAAGTCGAAGCCGTCGACGATCACGCCCGGCATCCCGAAGCCGTTCGCGCGGTCGGCGATGTTGTCCGTCGCGACCGACCAGCTCGACGACGTCGCTTCCGCATAGCCGTTGTTCTCCGCCACGAAGATCGCCGGCAGGCGCCACACCGACGCGAGGTTCATCGATTCGAAGATCACGCCCTGGTTCGACGCGCCGTCGCCGAAGAAGCACACGCCGACGCCGCCGGTCTTCTTGTGCTTGGCCGCGAGCGCCGCGCCGCACACGAGCGGGCCGCCCGCGCCGACGATCCCGTTCGCGCCGAGCATCCCCATCGCCAGGTCGGCGATGTGCATCGAGCCGCCCTTGCCGTGGCAGACGCCCGTTTTCTTGCCGTAGATCTCGGCCATCATCCCGTGCACGTCGACGCCTTTCGCGATGCAGTGGCCGTGCCCGCGGTGCGTGGTGGCGACGTAGTCCGCAAGTCCGAGATGCAGCATCGTGCCGACCGCGGAAGCCTCCTCGCCCGCGTACAGGTGAACGAAGCCGGGGATTTCGCCGGTCGCGAACTCGACGTGCAGGCGCTCCTCGAATTCGCGGATCGTGCGCATCAGCCGGTAGGCGTCCAGCAGCGTGTCCCTGCTGAGCTGTGTCGAAACGGTCATGTGTGTCTCCTGGATAGGTCTGACTGCGAATGCCGCCGCGACAATGCTGCGGCGACGGATTGCATGGCGGCCCTGCGGCCGTCAGTGAAACGTGACGCGCCCGTCGACGCGCGCGGCCCGCATGCGCGCGATGGCGACCGGTTCGTCGAAACGGGCTGTCATGGCGAAGTCTCCTTGTAGAAGGTTCGGAATCCGATCGAGATGTCGTCGCGAAGCCGCGATCAGAAGCGCCACGCGCCGGCATCGCGCAACAGCTGCCGCGACGACGCGTAACGCAGCGTGCGGCCGACATCGACCGTCAACGGCCCGCGCCAGTCGAGCGCGATCTCGTAGCGCTCGCCGCGCGCGACCTCGATCTCGCGCTCGCCGTCGAACGCGAGCGTGCCGTGCTCGAACGGGATCGTCTGCCACGCATTCGGCTCGAGCCGCTCGCAGCTGCGCATCACGACACGATCGACGCGGCCGGGCGCGATCGGCGCGACGAGCGGCGTGCCGGCGGTCTTGCCGTCGGCGGCGAAGCGCATCGCGAGCCCGTGCGGCGCGCTGCGCTCGAGCGGGGCCCACGCGCCGCCGAGCGCGGACAGGCCGATGCCGTCCGGCTCCGCAAACGTCAGGTAGAGCGTGTCGATGTCGTCGGGCCCCGAGATCGCGCGCGCACCGATGAAGCGCTGGCGGGCCGCGCATACGTCGACGAGCGCGATCTCCTCGCGCCCCGCGTTCGCGCCCGCCGCGCAGCGCACGACGAGCCGCTTGTTGCGCATGAACGCGACCTCCGCCGGCACGGCGCCGGTCGCGGCAAGTCCTGCCGCGACGCCCGCGACGGTCGCTTCGCGATGTTCGGGAAACGCATTGTTGGTGCCGGTGGACAGCGCGACGAGCGGCGTCGCGCCGCAATGCGCGGCGACCGCGCGATGCGTGCCGTCGCCGCCGAGCACGACGATCAGCGCGACTTCCAACCGTCGCATGTAGGCGGCACCGGCCTGCGTGTCGGCGACGGTGTCCGAGATCGGCAGGTCGACGAATTCGACGTCGGGCCAGCGCTCGTGCGGCGCGACCGCGCGATGCGTATCGAGCGCACGCATCAGCAGCGTCGCGATGCCCGTCTTGTCGCGCAAGGTCAGCACGCGCTCGACGCCCATCGCACCGAGGCCGGCGAGCAGGCGCACGACCATGTTGGCCTTTTCCGCCGTCGGGAATACGGATGCATGCGTCGTCAGGCGGCGAATGTCGCGCCCCGATGCGGGGTTCGCGATCACGCCGACGGTCACGGGCGTCGTCACGGGCTTGTCTCCATCCAGTGGGCCGGCGCTCGCGCGCCGGCCTTGCATGTGTCGTCCGCCGTCATCGAGGGCAGCGGATCGTCGTCGCCGACGCGATTGCGCCGGCTTGCCCGTGACATCTGCAAGCGGCGTGCCACCGTGTGTGCAATGACCGCGAAACCCGCGTGTGGACTGGCTCGGCCGGTACGCCAGGCATCGGCATCTGCTGCCGCGAGCGCCCGACGCCCTGCGAAACCGCCCGTGTGTCTCACGCGGTCGATCTCCTGGCGCGCCGGTTTCGGCGCCTTCATCCGGACCGCAATTTCGCCGGCAAGCCACGCGGCTCGCGGCGCGGCGCGCACCGCCGTGCGCCGGCCCACCGTTGCGCGCGGCCTGCCCGCGCGTCTCAGCCGCGCGAGACCGGCTGAGATACCGCTGAGACGACCGTCTCACGCCGCGCGCGTGCTGCGATGCAATGTGATCCGCGCAAGCGGATGTGCTACAAGAACATCGAATTCCCCGCCGTACGGAACCGGAGCCGATCATGCCCTACGCAGTCCCCCAGGCCCAGCACGCCGACCGTGTGCTCGGCGCGCTCGCCGGACGCCTGCCCGCGCCGGCCGACTCCGCGCGTCTCGTGTCGTCGTGGCAGCGCTCGCTCGAGCGCTACGCGCTCGACCCGGCGTCGTCGATCGGCCCGCGCGTGCTGACCGCGGCCGAGCTGCGCGAGGTGCGCGACAAGGAGGAGGCCTTCCTGCGCGCATCGGGCCAGTGCCTGACACGCCTGCACGACATGATTCGCGTCGCCGACTACTGCGTGATGCTGACCGACGCGCACGGCGTGACGATCGATTACCGGATCGACCGCGAACGCCGCAACGACTTCCGTCATGCGGGGCTGCACATCGGCTCGTGCTGGTCGGAAAGCGAGGAAGGCACCTGCGGCGTCGCGAGCGTGCTGACCGATCTCGCGCCGATCACCGTGCACAAGACCGACCACTTCCGCGCGGCGTTCACCACGCTCACCTGCAGCGCGGCCCCGATCTTCGCGCCGGGCGGCGAACTGATCGGCGTGCTCGATGCGTCGGCCGTCCAGTCGCCGGACGGCCGCGACAGCCAGCGTCTCGTGTACCAGCTCGTGCGGCAGAGCGCGGCGCTGATCGAGGATGGCTACTTCGTGCACAGCACCGCGCAGCACTGGATATTGTTCGGGCATCCGAATCGTCACTACGTCGAGGCGCAACCCGAATGGCTGATCGCGTTCGACGAATGCGGCAATATCGTCGCCGCGAACCGGACGGCGCGCGACGCGCTGCCGGCGCTGCGCGAACCGCGCCATATCGACGAGATCTTCGATGCGACCGAGATGCCGCTGCGCGACGCCGCGCGGCTCGATGCGATCGTCGCGCTGCGGCTGCGCGCGACGGGCGCCCCGCTCTACGCACGGCTGCGCGCGCCGCTACGGCGCGCCGGCCGCGAAACCGGCACGGCACGAGCCGCCCCGGCATCGCGCCGCCCCGGCACCGCGCAGCGCCACGTCGGCGCGCTGACGCCGTTCCTGCACAGCAGCGACGCGCGGGTCGCGCAGCAGGCCGAACTCGCGCTGCGTGTCGCGAGCAAGCGGCTGCCGATTCTCGTGCTTGGCGAAACCGGCGCGGGCAAGGAAGTGTTCGCCCGCGCGATCCACGACGCCGGTGCGCGACGCACACGGCCGTTCGTCGCGGTCAACTGCGGCGCGCTGCCCGAGGCGCTGATCGAAAGCGAGCTGTTCGGCTATGCGGCCGGTGCGTTCACCGGTGCGCGCAAGCACGGCGCGCGCGGCAAGATCGCGCTCGCCGACGGCGGCACGCTGTTCCTCGACGAAATCGGCGACATGCCGCTCACGCTGCAGACGCGCCTGCTGCGCGTGCTCGCCGACGGCGAGGTCGTCCCGCTCGGCAGCGATACGCCGGTGCGCGTCGATCTCGACGTGATCTGCGCGACGCACCGCGATCTCGCGCGGATGGTGGCCGACGGCACGTTCCGCGAGGATCTGTATTACCGGCTGAGCGGCGCGACGTTCGAACTGCCGCCGCTGCGCGAGCGCGCGGACGTGCGCGACGTGATCGCCGCGGTGTTCGCCGAGGAAGCGCAGGCGACCGGCCATGTGCTCACGCTCGACGCGACGCTCGCCGAGCAGCTCGCCGCGTATCCGTGGCCCGGCAACGTGCGGCAGCTGCGCAACGTGCTGCGCTATGCGTGCGCGGTGTGCGACGCCGCACGCGTGACGCGGCGCGACCTGCCCGCCGATCTCGCCGCGCAGCTCGGCGCGGGCCCGGCCGGCGCGCTGCCGGACGACGAACGCGGCCGCATCGTCGCGGCGCTCACCGCGCATCGCTGGCGGCCGGACGCTGCCGCGCAGGCGCTCGGCATCTCGCGCGCGACGTTGTACCGGCGGATCGCGAAACACCGGATCGTCGCGCCGCACCGCCTCTGAAGCATCTGATGCATCCGGTTCATCCGACGCACCGGCACGCGTCGCGTCACGCGGCGCGCGCGCCCGCTTCGGTCGTGCCGGCGTCCCGACCGGCCGCTTCATCGCGCCGCGTGAACACCTCGTGCGCGGCGAACAACGCGTTGAGGGCGGCCGGAAAACCCGCGTAGACGGCCATCTGCATGAACACCTCGACGATCTCGTCGCGCGTGCAGCCGACGTTCAGCGCCGCCTCGACATGCACCTTCAGTTGCGGCTGCGCGTTGCCGAGCGCGGCCAGCGCGGCGATCGTCGCGATCTCGCGCGCTTTCAGGTCGAGCTGCGGCCGGCTGTAGATGTCGCCGAAACCGAATTCGACGATCAGCCGCCCGAAGTCCGGCGCGATCGGCGCAAGCGACGCGATCACGCGTTCGCCCACTTCGCCGTCGATTTCCTTCAGCTTGTTCCAGCCGCGCGCATAGCGATCTTCAACGAGTCGTTCCATGGTGTCCGTCCTGTTCCGAGAATGAGTGAGTAGGGTTCGCCCGTCGTTCCGTCTCGCGTTCCTGCGTCTCGTAGTACGTGATCTTGTCGCCGATCGCGTCGAGGCTTGCCTGCAACTCCGCGATATGCGCGCGCACCGCGTCGCGATGCGCGACCAGCAAGTCCCGCCGCGCACCGAACGTCGACTCGCCTTGCGCACGCAGCGCCGCGAACTGCTGCATCTGCGCGATCGGCATGCCGGTCGCCTTCAGGCGCATCACGAAGCCCAGCCAGTCAAGATCGGCCGGCGCGTAGAGCCGGTGCCCGGCCGCCGTGCGCGAAATCGCGCGCAGCAGGCCGGCCTGCTCGTAATACCGCAGCGTATGCGTCGACACGCCGGTCAGTTCGGCGACTTGCCCGATCGTGAGCGGACCGGCGGTGGAGGATCTGGATACGGTTTTCGACATGGCAGGAACAAGGTTAGGAGTTAGAGTTCACTCTAAGTCAAGCGTTGTCGCACGGCCAAGTACAACAATTTGGAATCACCGCCGCGGACACCGTAAAGAATGGTCAAAACGGCCACCCGACGCGGCTTTCCGTCTTTACAGCGACGCAAGCCTTCAGCAAGATTCGGTCAGCCTGTCTCAAAAAGGGCACGCATTTGTCCTATGCTTAACGGCGACGCCCGGCCAGGCCTCGCCCCGCCGTCCGTTGCAACAGCCATTCATCCGTCAGAACCAGGGAGCCTTTGCCATGCTGAAAAAGCTGCTGATGCTGTTCGTCGCGCTATCGCTGTCGCTTGCCGCCGGCCTCGCCGCGGCCGTCGAAGTCAACACGGCCGACCAGGCCGCGCTCGAATCGGTGAAGGGCCTCGGCCCCGTGAAGTCGAAGGCGATCATCGACGAACGCACCAAGAACGGCCCGTTCAAGGACGCGGACGATCTCGCGAACCGCGTGAAGGGTCTCGGCACGAAGTCGGTCGGGCATCTGGAGGAAAACGGCCTGACGATCGGCGGCTCGTCGACGCCGCCGAAGGGCGTGAAGCTGTCGAAGCCGGCCGCGACGACCTCGTCGACCACGTCGGCCACGACGCCGGCAGGCACCGCTCCGACGTCGACGACCGCGACGGCCGGCACGACGGCTGCGGCACCTGCACCGGCCGCGAGCGCTCCGGAAGCGGCGACCAAGCCGGCCAAGGGCAAGCGCGCCTCGAAGAAGGAGAAGGCGGCCGCAGCCGCGGCGGCCTCCGCCGACGCGGGCGCGAGCGCGCCGGCCGCAGCGTCGTCCACGAAGGCGACGAAGGGTTCGAAGAAGAAGAGCAAGAAGGACAAGGCAGCCTCCGCCGCCGCGGCGTCGGGCGCCTGATGTGCGCCGCGTGCGCGATGGCGTGCGCGCGGCATTCGATCAACGGGCGCCGTCGTCACGGCGCCCTTTTCAGTAAAGGTGAAGAACCATGGGTCTCCTCGATATCGTTGGCGGTCTGCTCGGCGGCCAGGCCGGCGGCAACTCGCAAAGCGCGCTGATCGCGACCGCGCTCGAATTCATCAACAACCAGCCGGGCGGGCTGAACGGCCTGATCGAGAAGTTCCAGAAAGGCGGCGCCGGCGACGTGATCGGCTCGTGGGTCGGCACCGGCGAAAACCAGCCGATCTCGCCCGACACGCTGCAGAACGTGCTCGGCTCGGACGTCGTCGGTTCGCTCGCCAGCAAGATCGGCATCGATCCGGGCCAGGCCTCGTCGATCCTCGCGCAGGTGCTGCCGCACGTCGTCAACAGCGCGACGCCGAACGGCGAAGTGCCGGCCGGCGGCCAGATCGACACGTCGAACGTGCTCGGCACGCTCACGCAGCTCGCCGGCATGTTCGGCGGCAACAAGCAGGCCTGAGCCGCGCCGGCTGACGGCCTCGGCGGCGGTTTCGGCCGCCCCATATGCAAACACCCCGCCTGAGCGGGGTGTTTGTTTTTGCGTGCCCGGCGCGAACCGGACACGCGGCCGATTGCCGGCGATCAGTGCACGACGCGGTCGAACACGAACTGGCCGTCGTTGACGTCGACCGGGATCACGTCCTTCGGACCGAAGCGGCCCGCGAGGATCAGCTTCGCGACCGGGTTCTCGATCTCCTGCTGGATCGCGCGCTTCAGCGGCCGCGCGCCGAACACCGGATCGTAGCCGACCTTCGCGATCTGCTCGAGCGCCGCCGGCGACACGTCGAGCGCCATGTCGAGCTTCGCGAGCCGGTCGTGCAGGCGCGCGAGCTGGATCTTCGCGATCGACTCGATGTTGCTGCGATCGAGCGCGTGGAACACGACGACGTCGTCGATCCGGTTCAGGAACTCCGGACGGAAGTGCTGCTTCACTTCGAGCCACACGGCGTCCTTGATCTCTTCCTGCGGCGAACCCGTCATCGCCTGGATCACCTGCGAGCCGAGGTTCGACGTCATCACGATCACCGTGTTCTTGAAGTCGACCGTACGCCCCTGCCCGTCGGTCATGCGGCCGTCGTCGAGCACCTGCAGCAGCACGTTGAACACGTCCGGATGCGCCTTCTCGATCTCGTCGAGCAGGATCACGCTGTACGGCTTGCGGCGCACGGCTTCCGTCAGGTAGCCGCCTTCCTCGTAGCCGACGTAGCCCGGCGGCGCGCCGATCAGCCGCGCGACGCTGTGCTTCTCCATGAACTCGCTCATGTCGATGCGGATCAGGTGCTCTTCGGAATCGAACAGGAACGACGCCAGCGCCTTGCACAGCTCGGTCTTGCCGACCCCCGTCGGGCCGAGGAACAGGAACGAGCCGTACGGACGGTTCGGATCGGCGAGACCCGCGCGCGAACGACGGATCGCATCCGCGACCGCGCTGATCGCCTCGTCCTGGCCGACCACGCGCTCGTGCAGCTTCTCCTCGATGTGCAGCAGCTTCTCGCGTTCGCCCTGCATCATCCGCGACACCGGAATCCCGGTTGCGCGCGACACGACTTCCGCGATTTCTTCGGCGCCGACCTGCGTGCGGAGCAGCCGCGGACGCGTCGGGTTGTGCTGCTCCTGCTCTTCGGCCTGCGTGACCTGCTTCAGTCGCGACTCGAGTTGCGGCAGCTTGCCGTACTGCAGCTCGGCGACCTTCTCCAGCTTGCCTTCCCGCTGCAGACGCGCGATGTCGGCGCGCACCTTCTCGATCTCTTCCTTGAGCTGCGCGCTGCCCTGCACCGCGGCCTTCTCGGCGGTCCAGATCTCTTCCAGGTCAGCATATTCGCGGCCGAGCCGCTCGATCTCTTCCTCGATCAGCTGCAGGCGCTTCTGCGACGCTTCGTCCTGCTCCTTCTTCACGGCCTCGCGCTCGATCTTCAGCTGGATCAGCCGGCGATCGAGCTTGTCCATCTCTTCGGGCTTCGAATCGATTTCCATCTTGATCTTCGACGCAGCCTCGTCGATCAGGTCGATTGCCTTGTCCGGCAGGAAACGATCGGTGATGTAGCGATGCGACAGCTCGGCCGCGGCGACGATCGCCGGGTCGGTGATGTCGACGCCGTGGTGCAGTTCGTACTTCTCCTGCAGCCCGCGCAGGATCGCGATCGTCGCCTCGACGCTCGGCTCGTCGACGAGCACCTTCTGGAAGCGGCGCTCGAGCGCGGCATCCTTCTCGATGTACTTGCGGTATTCGTCGAGCGTGGTCGCGCCGATGCAGTGCAGCTCGCCGCGCGACAGCGCCGGCTTCAGCATGTTGCCCGCGTCCATCGCGCCTTCGGCCTTGCCGGCACCGACCATCGTGTGAATCTCGTCGATGAACACGATCGTCTGGCCTTCGTCCTTCGCGATGTCGTTGAGCACGGCCTTCAGGCGCTCCTCGAACTCGCCGCGATACTTCGCGCCGGCGAGCAGCGCGGCCATGTCGAGCGACAGCACGCGCTTGCCCTTCAGCGTCTCCGGCACTTCGCCGTTGACGATCCGCTGCGCGAGCCCTTCGACGATCGCGGTCTTGCCGACGCCCGGCTCGCCGATCAGCACCGGGTTGTTCTTGGTGCGGCGCTGCAGGATCTGGATCGAACGGCGGATTTCGTCGTCGCGGCCGATCACCGGATCGAGCTTGCCCGCGCGGGCGCGCTCGGTCAGGTCGACCGTGTATTTCTTCAGCGCCTCGCGCTGGCTTTCCGCGTCCTGGCTGTGCACCTGCGAGCCGCCGCGCACCGCGGCGATCGCGGCTTCGAGCGCCTTGCGCGTGAGGCCGTGCTGGCGGGCCAGCTTGCCGGCTTCGCCCTTGTCGTCGGACACGGCGAGCAGGAACATCTCGCTCGCGATGAACGTGTCGTTGAGCTTCTGCGCTTCCTTGTCGGCCTGGTTCAGCAGCCCGGCCAGCTCCCGGCCGATCTGGATGTCGCCGCCCGTTCCCGTCACTTGCGGCAGGCGCGAAATGGCTTCGTTCAGCGCGCCTTGCAGCGCCTGCACGTGAACGCCCGCGCGCGACATCAGCGAGCGGGCGGAGCCGTCCTGCTGCGCGACCAGCGCCGCCAGCACGTGAACGGGTTCGATGTATTGATTGTCGCGGCCTGCCGCGAGGCTTTGCGCGTCAGAGAGTGCTTCCTGGAACTTGGTGGTGAGCTTGTCGATTCTCATTTGGTGAGACCTCCAATTTTCGATTAACACCAAGATGAGGATGGTTATACGGGTTTCAAGCGGAATTCGGGTTGATTCAACGCAAAAATCGCCGGGCGGCGACCCGCCGGCCTGTGGGCGGGCCGCAGCGCGGACGGCGGGGATGGCGCCGGCGTGTCAGTCGCCCCTCGACGACGATTCGGCGGCCGCCGGCGCGTCATCCCCGGACGGTTCGGCGCGCACCCGCGCGATCGGACGAATGCCCAGCAGCGCGGCGAGCGGCGACGCGGGCACGCTCAGCTCGCCGAGCGTGTGGCGGTCGAGCTCGGCGAAGAATGCGTCGCGCGCGGCCGCCAGCACACCTTTCAGGCGGCACTGCGGCTCGATCACGCAGCCGCGCGCCTCGTCGCCGTCGGCCACGAAGCAGCCGACCAGCGCGAAATCGTTTTCGGTCGCGCGCACCACCTGGCCGACCGTCAGCTTCAGCGATTCGGGGAACAGCCGCAGCCCGCCGTTGCGGCCGCGCACGGTGTCGACCCAGCCGAGCTCGCCGAGCTGCTGCACGACTTTCATCAGATGGTTCTTCGAGATGCCGTAGGCGTCCGAGATCTCCTGGATCGTCGCGAGCCCCTCGCCGCGCACGGCGAGATACAACATGACGCGCAGCGAGTAGTCGGTGTAGTCGGTGAGTCTCATGAGCAGATACGGAAAATCGTCGATCGTGCCCCGCTCGGGCGAAGCGGGTCGATCGGAACGCGCGCGGGGGCGGCTGTCGAGGCCACCGACGACGCCGGGTTGCCGGGACGGCCTGCGCGCAATAAGATGCATGGAATCTGCGCATTTTTCAGGCAGGGGTGGACGCTATTTTGCGTCAAAATTCCGTCGGCGTCCTGCGCGTTGCCCCCGCCGCCGTTCCGCCGACATGTCACCGATGCCCTGAATTTCCCGGCCCTTTTTTGCCATGACCGCCCTGCCCGCCACACCCGATACCGCCCCGGCCCGCCCGCGCGACGCCGAACCGACCGAAGACAACATCCGCGACCTCGTGTACGCGTTCTACGACCGCGTGCGCGCCGATCCGCTGCTGGGCCCCGTGTTCGACGCGAAGCTGGACGGCCGCTGGGACGAGCATCTGCCGAAGATGGTGAGCTTCTGGTCGAGCCTCGTGCTCGGCACCAAGAGCTATCGCGGCAACGTGCAGCAGGCGCACCAGCCGCTCGACGGGATCGAGCCCGCGCATTTCAGCCGCTGGCTGTCGCTGTTCCTGAAGACCGTCGAGGGCCGCTACACGCCGCCCGCGGCCATCCGCTTCATGGAGCCCGCGCTGCGGATCGCGCAGAGCCTGCAGCTGAGCCGCTTCGGCTGGGATTACCCGATTCCGCCCGAGCAGCAGGCGCTGCTCGACGCGATCGCGCCGCGCCGCCGCGACACGGGCGACGATCCGCATGCGCTGCCGTCACGCGCCCGCGGCGAACCGTTTCCGGCGAGGATCATCGGACGCGGCACGGATCCGGACGCCTGATACGACGATTCGCAGCGCTCGAACCCTCGAGCGCCTGCGGCACATCGCCGCACGACGCGCTCAACGCGGCGTGTTGCCCGATTCGACGCCCCAGCGCGCGAGCGCCGCATCGTCGGTACTGCGGGCATCGACCCAGCGCTCGCCGTCCGGCGTTGTTTCCTTCTTCCAGAACGGCGCCTCGGTCTTCAGGTAGTCCATCACGAATTCGCACGACGCGAACGCGTCGCCGCGATGCGACGCGACCGTCGCGACCATCACGATCTGGTCGAGCGGCAGCAGCCGGCCGACGCGGTGCACGATCGCGACGTCGATCCCGGGCCAGCGCCGGCCGGCCTCGGCGGCGATCTTCTCGAGCGCCTTCTCGGTCATCCCCGGATAGTGCTCGAGTTCCATCGCGGCGACCGAATCGCCTTCGTTCAGGTCGCGCACGGTGCCGACGAAGCATGCGACCGCGCCGATCTTCGGGTTGCGCGCGCGCAGTGCCGCGACTTCGGTGTTCAGGTCGAAGTCGTCGGTCTGGATTCGTATCGTTGCCATCATCTGCCTCTGTCGACCAGAGTTGGCGCTTTAGCGCTTACTCTGGTCCCATGCTTTGCGGTCGACCAGAGTTAGCGCTTTAGCACCTACTCTGCTCCCATCCAAAGCTCAACCGCCCGTCACCGGCGGAAAGAACGCGACCTCGCAACCGTCGGTGAGCCGCGTATCGGGATCGGTCATCTCGTGATTGCATGCCATGCGCAACGCGCGCCCTTCGGCGAGCGTTTCGGCCCACGCGCCGCCGCGCAGGCGCAGCCACGCGCGCACGTCGCCGACGGTCGTCACGCCGTCCGGCACGTCGGCCTGCTCGTCGGACACGCCCAGCGCCTCGCGCACGCTTGCAAAGAATTTCAGCTGAATCTTCATAAGTCGGGAAGCCGTCGTATTACGACAGCAGTTCGGAAAACGGAATGAAACGCACGGTCTCGCCCGCGCTGATCGCGTGCTGCGGCGGATTGTCGATCAGTCCGTCGCCCCAGACCGTCGACGTCAGCACCGCCGAGCTCTGGTTCGGGAACAGGTCGAGGCCGCCGGCCGCGTTGACGCGCGCGCGCAGGAATTCGTTGCGCCGGTCACCCTTGCCTTGCGAGAAGTCCGCGCGCAGCGACAGCGCGCGCGGCGTGACGTCGCGCACGCCGGACAGGCGCAGCAGGAACGGCCGCACGAACAGCAGAAACGTGACGAAGCTCGACACGGGGTTGCCCGGCAGCCCGATGAAATGGGCGTCGGGACGCGCGTCGCCGCGGCGCACCGCGCCGAACGCGAGCGGCTTGCCCGGCTTCATCGCGATCTGCCACAGCGCGAGCCGCCCTTCGGCCTCGACGGCCGGCTTCACGTGATCCTCGTCGCCGACCGATACGCCGCCGCTTGTCAGGATCACGTCGTGATCGCGCGCGGCCTCGCGCAGCGTGTCGCGGGTCGCCGCGAGCGAGTCGGGCACGATCCCGTAATCGGTCACGTGGCAACCGAGCCGCTCGAGCAGCCCGCGCAGCGTGAAGCGGTTCGAGTTGTAGATCGCGCCGGGCTTCAGCGGCTCGCCCGGCATCGTCAGTTCGTCGCCGGTGAAGAACACCGCGACGCGAATCCGCCGCGCGACCGACAGCTGCGCGCAGCCGACCGACGCGGCCAGCCCGAGCGCCTGCGGCGTGAGCCGCGTGCCGGACGGCAGGATCACCGAACCCTGGCGGATGTCCGCGCCCTGCGCGGTGATCCATTCACCGGCCTTCGGCGTGTGCAGGATCTCGACCGCATCGCCGTCGGCCGACGTCTGTTCCTGCATCACGACGGCGTCGGCGCCGGGCGGCACCGTCGCGCCGGTGAAGATCCGCGCGGCCGTGCCCGCCGCGAGCGGCGCGGCCGGATGGCCGGCCGGAATCCGCTGCGACACCGGCAGGCGCCGCTCGCCGTGCAGCAGGTCGGCGACGCGCACCGCGTAGCCGTCCATCGCGCTCGTATGCATCGGCGGCACGTCGAGCGGCGAACTCACGTCGGCCGCCAGCACGCGGCCGAGCGCGTCGAGCGTGGCGACGGTTTCGGCGCCGGGCAACGGCTTCGCGGCTTCGAGCAGCGCGGCGAGCGCCTCGGCGGTCGACAGCATCGGCGCGCGCGGCGCCGCGGGATTCGGGTTCGACATCGATGGAATCGGGGAAACGTTGGAGTCAATACGTCATTGTAGCGACGCCGTCGCGCCCACGCGCGATATGCCGGACATGCGGCAACTGTGATCGGCGCGAACACGCGGCACTGGCACTCGTTTCGATTTACTTGTTTCGATTCGCGCGCCGTCGGACGGCGCGCCCGTACGCGGCCGCGGCCCAACCCAAACAAAACGGCCGGAACCCCGATCCGTGCGACGAATCGGCATTCCGGCCGTGCTGCGCCGACGGGCTTGCGACCCCGCGGCACGGTGCTACCCCGGTGCTACGTCATGCGCCCGTATGCGCGACGATGAAGTCCTTCACCTGCTGCGCGTCGGCCTTCACGACCTCGAAACGCTGCGGCAGCGCCTCGAGCCCGTCGAATGCAGCCGGCCGCTCGGCCTCGCGATCGAGCGCTTCGCGGATCGTCTCGCCGAACTTGATCGGCTGGGCCGTCTCGAGCACGACCATCGGCACGCCCGCGTCGAGATGCTCGCGCGCGACCTTCACGCCGTCGGCCGTGTGCGTATCGATCATCGTGTCGTAGCGCGAGAACACGTCGCGGATCGTCGCGATACGGTCCGTGTGGCTGCTGCGGCCCGACACGAAGCCGAACTCGGCGACGCGCGCGAAATCGCCGCTCGCCGCGAGATCGAAACCACCCTTCTCCTCGACGTCGCGGAACAGCTGCATCACGCGGGCCGGATCGCGGCCGAGCAGGTCGAACACGAAGCGCTCGAAGTTCGATGCCTTCGAGATGTCCATGCTCGGGCTGCTCGTGTGATAGGTGTTTTCCGCGCTGCGCACGCGGTATGCGCCGGTGCGGAAGAACTCGTCGAGCACGTCGTTCTCGTTGGTCGCGACCACGAGCTTCGCGATGGGCAGGCCCATCATCCGCGCGATGTGACCCGCGCAGACGTTGCCGAAGTTGCCCGACGGCACCGTAAACGACACGCGCTCGTCGTTCGACGTCGTCGCCGCGAAATAGCCCTTGAAGTAGTACACGACCTGCGCGACGACGCGCGCCCAGTTGATCGAGTTGACCGTGCCGATCTTCTGCTGCGCCTTGAACGCGTGATCGTTCGAGACAGCCTTCACGATGTCCTGGCAGTCGTCGAACACGCCTTCGACCGCGAGGTTGAAGATGTTCGGATCCTGCAGGCTGAACATCTGGGCGGTCTGGAACGCGCTCATCTTCTTGTGCGGCGACAGCATGAACACGCGCACGCCTGCCTTGCCGCGCATCGCGTACTCGGCCGCGCTGCCGGTGTCGCCCGACGTCGCGCCGAGGATGTTCAGCGCTTCGCCGTGCTTCGCGAGCGTGTACTCGAACAGGTTGCCGAGCAGCTGCATCGCCATGTCCTTGAACGCGAGCGTCGGGCCGTTCGACAGTTCGAGCAGCGACAGCGCCGCGCCGTTCTCGGTGCCGAGCGTCTTCAGCGGCGTGATGTCGGACGCGTTCTCGCCGTGACGCGTGTTGCTGTATACGGCGGCCGTATAGGTGCGGCGCGTGATCGCGTGCAGGTCGTCGGCCGGCACGTCGTCGCAGAACTTCGACAGGATCTCGAACGCGAGATCCGCGTACGGCAGCGTGCGCCAGCGCGCGAGTTCGTCGGCCGACACCTGCGGGTATTCGGCCGGCAGGTACAGCCCGCCGTCCTTCGCAAGGCCGCCGAGCAGGATGTCGGAGAACGTGTGGCGCTCGCCGATGCCGGCGCCGCGCGTGGAGATGTAGTTCATGTCGTTCCTGGTCCTCAGTTCAGCGCTTCCATACGCAGCTTCGTCACCTTCGAGACCACCGTCGCGAGGCTCTCGATCTGCGCGATCGCCGCGTTCACGTGCTTCTCGAGCGTCTCGTGCGTGATCAGGATGATGTCGGTTTCGCCGTTCGCGTCGTCGACCTGCTCCGATTCCTTCTGCAGCAGCGCGTCGATCGAGATGCCCGTGGCGGCGAGGATGCGCGTGATGTCCGCGAGCACGCCGGTCTGGTCGGCCACGCGCAGGCGCAGGTAGTAGCCGCTCGTCACTTCCTCGATCGGCAGGATCGGCGTGTTCGACAGGCTGTCCGGCTGGAACGCGAGATGCGGCACGCGATGCTCGGGGTCGGCCGTGTGCAGGCGCGTGACGTCGACGAGATCCGCGACGACCGCCGACGCGGTCGGTTCCGCGCCCGCGCCCTTGCCGTAGTACAGCGTCGTGCCGACCGCGTCGCCGTGCACGACGACCGCGTTCATCGCGCCCTCGACGTTCGCGAGCAGGCGCTTCTCCGGAATCAGCGTCGGGTGCACGCGCAGCTCGATGCCGTTTTCGGCGCGGCGCGCGATGCCGAGCAGCTTGATCCGGTAGCCGAGCTCTTCCGCGTAGCGGATGTCGGTCGCGTCGAGCTTGCTGATGCCTTCGACGTAGGCACGGTCGAACTGGACCGGCACGCCGAACGCGATCGCGCTCATGATGGTCGCCTTGTGCGCGGCGTCGACGCCTTCGATGTCGAAGGTCGGATCGGCTTCCGCATAGCCGAGCTCCTGCGCGGCCTTCAGCGCGGTCGCGAAGTCGAGGCCGCGGTCGCGCATTTCCGACAGGATGTAGTTCGTCGTGCCGTTGATGATGCCGGCGATGTACTGGATGCGGTTCGCGGTCAGGCCTTCGCGCAGCGCCTTGATGATCGGGATGCCGCCGGCGACGGCCGCCTCGAACGCGACCATCACGCCCTTCTCGCGCGCGGCCTCGAAGATCTCGGTGCCGTGTACCGCGAGCAGCGCCTTGTTCGCCGTCACGACGTGCTTGCCGTTCGCGATCGCGCGCAGCACGAGCTCGCGTGCGATGCCCGTGCCGCCGATCATCTCGGCGATGATCGAGATCGACGGATCGTCGACGACCGCGTTGAAATCGTCGGTGATCTGCGCGGCGCCGGCGTTACCGCCGAGCGCGGCCTGCGCCTTGGCCGGATTGCGCACGGCAATGCGCGCGATCTCGATGCCGCGCCCCGCGCGTCGCTTGATTTCTTCCTGGTTGCGGTGCAGCACCGTGAAGGTGCCGCTGCCGACGGTGCCGAAGCCCAACAGGCCAACTTTGATCGGTTCCATGCTGCGTGTGATCGATGAGTAAGAATTGAATGAATGCCGGGGGACGCTGTCCGCTCAGACCGAATGACGCTTGCGGTAGCCGTCGAGGAAGCGCGCGATCCGGTTGATCGAATCGGTCAGGTCGTCGAGGTTCGGCAGGAAGACCACGCGGAAGTGATCCGGCGCCGCCCAGTTGAAGCCCGTCCCCTGCACGAGCAGCACGCGTTCCTCGAGCAACAGGTCGAGGATGAACTGCTGGTCGTTCTGGATCGGATAAAGCTTCGGATCGAGGCGCGGGAACATGTACAGCGCGGCCTGTGGCTTCACGCAGGTCACGCCGGGAATCGACGTGAGCATGTCGTACGCGAGCTCGCGCTGCTTGAAGAGGCGCCCGCTCGGCACGATCAGCTCGTTGATGCTCTGGTAGCCGCCGAGCGCGGTCTGGATCGCGAACTGCCCGGGCACGTTCGCGCACAGGCGCATCGACGACAGGATCCCGAGGCCTTCCAGGTAATCCTTCGCGCGCCGGCGGTTGTCGCCGCCGAGGCCCGACACGGCCATCCAGCCCGCGCGGTAGCCGCACGAGCGATAGCTTTTCGACAGGCTGTTGAACGTGACGGTGATCACGTCTTCCGACAGCGAGCCCAGCGCCGTGTGCTCGAGCCCGTCGTAGACGATCTTGTCGTAGACCTCGTCGGCGAACACGATCAGCCCGTGCTGACGCGCGATCTCGAGCAATTCGAGCAGCAATTCGTCGGAATAAAGCGCGCCGGTCGGGTTGTTCGGGTTGATCACGACGATCGCCTTGGTGTTCGGCGTGATCTTGCGGCGGATGTCGTCGAGGTCGGGCATCCACGCGTTCTGCTCGTCGCACACGTAGTGCACGGGCGTGCCGCCCGACAGGCTCACGGCGGCCGTCCACAGCGGGTAGTCGGGCGCCGGCAGCAGCACTTCGTCGCCGTCGTTCAGCAGCGCCTGGGTCGCCATCACGATCAGCTCGGACGCGCCGTTGCCGATGTAGATGTCGTCGAGGCCGACACCGACGACGCCCTTTTGCTGCGTGTAGTGCATCACGGCCTTGCGGGCCGAGAACACGCCCTTCGAATCCGAATAGCCGGACGACGCCGGCAGGTTGCGGATCATGTCCTGGATGATTTCGTCCGGCGCGTCGAAACCGAACGGCGCGAGGTTGCCGATGTTCAGCTTGATGATGCGGTGGCCTTCTTCCTCGAGGCGCTTCGCGTGCTCGAGCACCGGGCCACGGATGTCGTAGCAGACGTTGAGCAGCTTGTTCGACTTCTGAATCGGTTTCACGACGACACGGTTCCTGGGTTGGCCTTGCGGCCGGGGGACGGGATCAAAACTGGAGAGCGGCTGGTCTATGCGCGCTGTCTAGACTGGGGAAAATGCGGGCAGTCGGACGCGGCTTGTGGCGACGCACGATGCAAGTGGCGCCCGGGGGCGACCAAAAAGTTATAATTTAGCGGATTTTGGCCACCTTTCGCAATGCACCATGGCCGCTCCGGGCCCGCGCCGTCAGGCGTCCCGCGTGCGCCGGTCGCGAAACGGCCGCCCGGGCCCGTGCGGCCCTTGCCAGACCTTCCCTCCACGGAACCGCGGAATACCGATTTGAAACTGCACCAGGACACGAGCGGCGCGCTCAACACCGTCACCGGCTACGGCCCCGATTATGTCGACGTCAACCTCCAACGCCACGAAGGGAGCGTCATCGTGCTGCCCGGCGCGCCGGTGCGGGACTGGCCCGTATCGTCGTTCGACGCGCTCGCGCCCGAGCATTTCGCGATGCTGCTCGACCCGGCCCCCGAACTCGTGATCTTCGGCAGCGGCGCGCGGCTGCGCTTCCCGCACCCGCGCCTCGTGGCCGCGCTGACGGCCAAGCGGATCGGCGTCGAGACGATGGATTTCCAGGCCGCCTGCCGGACCTACAACATCCTGATGGCTGAGGGCCGCAAAGTGGCCGCCGCGCTCTTAATTGAACGTTAATCCCCGATGCGGTAAAACTCGGGCCGGCACACCGGGTCGATCCCCGGATCATCACGCGGATCGGCAACCGGCAAGCCGGCCGCCGCCGGCGCGACCCGCTGGCGGCGCTTACAACAACCAACAGGCTGAAAATTCATGAACGATACGCCGTCGAGGCTACCGCTCAATCGCATCACGCTCGTCCTCCTGCTCGTCGCGCTCGCGATCGTCTGGTTCGCGCCGCTCGGGCTGCGCCACCTGATCCCGAGCGACGAAGGCCGCTACGCGGAAATGGCGCGGGAAATGTTCGTCACCGGCGACTGGATCACGCCGCGCTACAACGGCTACAAGTATTTCGAGAAGCCGCCGCTGCAGACCTGGCTGAACGCGCTGACGTTCGCCTGGTTCGGCATCGGCGAATGGCAGGCGCGCCTGTACACGGGCCTCGCCAGCTTCGCCGGCGTGCTGCTGGTCGGCTTCACGGGCGCGCGCCTGTTCAACCCGCTGTCCGGCTTGCTCGCGGCCGTCGTGCTCGCGTGCTCGCCGTACTGGAACCTGATGGGCCACTTCAACGCCCTCGACATGGGGCTCGCGTTCTGGATGGCGCTGTCGCTCTGCTCGCTGCTGCTCGCGCAGCGGCCCGGGCTGCCGGCGGGCGCGGTGCGCGGCTGGATGTGGGCGTGCTGGGCCGCGATGGCGTTCGCCGTGCTGTCCAAGGGCCTCGTCGGCCTGATCCTGCCCGGCGCCGTACTGGTGCTCTATACGCTGATCGCCCGCGACTGGGCACTGTGGAAGCGACTCTACCTGGTCAGCGGCCTCGTGATCTTCTTCGCGATCGTCACGCCGTGGTTCGTGCTCGTCCAGCAGCGCAACCCCGAGTTCTTCAATTTCTTCTTCATCGTCCAGCAGTTCCGCCGTTACCTGACCCCGGAGCAGAACCGCCCGGGCCCGTTCTACTATTTCGTGCCGGTGCTGCTGGTCGGCTTCCTGCCGTGGCTGTCGGTCGCGTGGCAGAGCATCCGCCATGCGCTGCGCATGCCGCGCCAGCCGAACGGCTTCTCGCCGATGCTCGTGCTGCTGATCTGGAGCGCGTTCATCTTCCTGTTCTTCAGCACGTCGCACTCGAAGCTGATCTCGTACGTGCTGCCGGTCGCGCCGGCGCTCGCGCTGATCATCGGCGCGTACCTGCCGCTGATGAGCGCCGACCGGTTCCGTCGCCACCTGCTCGGCTACCTCGTGTTCTTCGTCGTCGCGGCGTTCGGGATCATCTTCCTCGCGTATCAGGGCGACGCCCGCACGCCGAACGCGCTGTATCGTGCGTTCCAGGTGTGGCTGTACGCGGGCCTCGCGGTCGCGGGCGCGCTGACGCTCGCGGCCGCCTGGCTGAACCGCCGCGTGGGCGTCGCGGCCGCGATCACCGCGTTCGGCGCCGCGTGGCTCGCGTTCGGCACGATCGGCGGCACCGGTCACGACGAATTCGGCCGCTACAGCTCGGGCGCGCTGCTCGCGCCCGCCGTGCGCGCCGAACTGGCGAAGCTGCCGCCTGACACGCCGTTCTACTCGATCGAGATGCTCGATCACACGTTCCCGTTCTATATGGGCCACACGACGATCATGGTCCAGCGCCAGGACGAGCTCGCATTCGGCATCTCGGTCGAGCCGGACAAGTGGATCCCGACCGTCGACCAATGGATCGAACGCTGGAAGCAGGACACCCATGCGCTCGCGATCATGCCGCCCGGCCAGTACGACACGCTGGTCAGGCAAGGCGTGCCGATGCGCGTGATCGCGCGCGACAACCGCCGCGTGATCGTCGAGAAACCGCAATCGTAAGGACGCCCGCCGCATGAATCCCGTTTCGTTCGTCTGCATCATCACCGGCGTGATGCTCAACGCCTGTGCGCAACTTCTGCTGAAAGCCGGCGTCAACGCCGTTGGACACTTCGAATTCAGCCGTGCGAACATCCTGCCGGTCGGCCTGAAGATCGCGACCCAGCTGCCGATCATCGGCGGCCTCGGCTGCTACGTGCTGAGCGTCGTCGTCTGGATTGTCGGGCTGTCGCGGGTCGACGTGTCGATCGCCTATCCGATGCTGTCGCTCGGCTACGTGGTCAACGCGTTCGCCGCCTGGTACCTGTTCGGCGAGGTGCTGTCGGTCCAGCGGCTGGTCGGCATCGGCATCATCCTGATCGGCGTGC
Organism: Burkholderia sp. Bp9099; assembly: GCF_003857805.1. Classification (NCBI taxonomy): domain Bacteria; kingdom Pseudomonadati; phylum Pseudomonadota; class Betaproteobacteria; order Burkholderiales; family Burkholderiaceae; genus Burkholderia; species Burkholderia sp. Bp9099. Next base: position 205,108 of record NZ_QTPU01000007.1, on the reverse strand, counting down.
TCGTGCTCGCGCGCAGTTGAGCGCGCCCCGCCGGCCCGGCGGGCATTAAGCGTCCGCCTACAAAAAATCACGGTACGAATCCGGCAACCGGTGTTTAATGCCGGTTTCGGGCCGGATCGCCCGACCCCTTTATTACACGCCATTACAGGCAAAGTGTTCATGAGCCAGACTACCGCTCCGTTCCTGCCGTTCACCCGCCCCGAGATCGACGAGGAAACCATCCAGGGCGTCGTCGACGTACTGCGCTCGGGCTGGATCACCACCGGCCCGCAGAGCCAGAAGTTCGAAGCCGCGCTGTCCGAGTACTGCGGCGGCCGTCCGGTCCGCGCGTTCAATTCGGGCACCTGCACGCTCGAGATCGGCCTGCGCATCGCGGGCGTCGGCCCCGGCGACGAGGTGATCACGACGCCGGCGTCGTGGGTATCGACCAGCAACGTGATCCTCGAGACGGGCGCGACGCCCGTGTTCGCCGACATCGACCCCGTCACGCGCAACATCGACCTCGACAAGCTCGAGCAGGCGATCACGCCGCGCACGAAGGCGCTCATCCCGGTCTACCTGGCCGGCCTGCCGGTCGACATGGACCGCCTGTACGCGATTGCGCGCGCACACAACCTGCGCGTGATCGAGGACGCCGCGCAGGCGCTCGGCTCGACGTGGCAAGGCAAGCGCATCGGCGCGATCGGCGACATCGTGTCGTTCAGCTTCCACGCGAACAAGAACCTGACGACGATCGAAGGCGGCGCGCTCGTGCTGAACAACGAGGACGAGGCGACGCTCGCGCAGAAGTACCGGCTGCAGGGCATCACGCGCACCGGCTTCGACGGGATGGACTGCGACGTGCTCGGCGGCAAGTACAACCTGACCGACGTCGCCGCGCGCGTCGGCCTCGGCCAGCTGCCGCACCTCGAGCGCTTCACCGCGCAGCGCCGCGCACTCGCGCGCGCGTATTTCGCCGCGCTCGACGGCGGTGCGGCCGTGCAGCTCGGGCTCGGCCTGCCCGTCGCCGATTTCGAGAACAGCAACTGGCACATGTTCCAGGTCACGCTGCCGCTCGACCGGCTGTCGATCTCGCGCGCCGATTTCATGGCGCAGATGAAGGAGCGCGGCATCGGCACGGGCGTCCACTACCCGGCCATCCATCTTTTCACGCTGTATCGTGCGCGCGGCTTCAAGGAGGGCATGTTCCCCCACGCCGAACGATACGGCGCATCGACCGTCACGCTGCCGCTCTTCACGCAGATGACGGAAGACGACGTGCGTCGCGTGGCCGACGCCATCAACCAGATTTGCGAACAATACGGAAAATAAGCGTACATGAATCACCTTGAAGCACGCGCCGGGCATCCGGGCGCCGCGACCCCGGAGGTATCGGTCATCATCCCCGTGTACAACGAGGAAGACGGCCTGGCCGCGCTGTTCGCGCGGCTCTACCCGGCACTCGACGCACTCGGCACGTCGTACGAAGTGATCCTGATCAACGACGGCAGCCGCGACCGCTCGGCCGCGATGCTGGCGGACCAGTTCCACGTGCGCCCCGACACGACGCGTGTCGTGCTGCTCAACGGCAACTACGGCCAGCACATGGCGATCCTCGCCGGCTTCGCGCAGTCGCGCGGCGAGATCGTCATCACGCTCGACGCCGACCTGCAGAACCCGCCCGAGGAAATCGGCAAGCTGATCGCGAAGATGCGCGAAGGCTACGACTACGTCGGCTCGATCCGCAAGCAGCGTCAGGACAGCCTGTGGCGCCGCAAGGCGTCGCAGATGATGAACCGGCTGCGCGAGCGCATCACCCGAATCAAGATGACCGACCAGGGCTGCATGCTGCGCGCGTACAGCCGCCGCATCATCGACACGATCAACGTGTGCGGCGAAGTCAACACGTTCATCCCCGCGCTGGCCTACACGTTCGCGCAGAAACCGACCGAAATCGAGGTCGCGCACGAGGAACGCTTCGCGGGCGAGTCGAAGTACTCGCTGTACAGCCTGATCCGGCTGAACTTCGACCTCGTGACGGGCTTCTCGGTCGTGCCGCTGCAGTGGCTGTCGTTCATCGGCGTGATCCTGTCGCTCGGCTCCGCCGCGCTGTTCGTGCTGCTGCTCGTGCGCCGCTTCATCGTCGGCGCGGAAGTGCAAGGCGTGTTCACGCTGTTCGCGATCACGTTCTTCCTGCTCGGCGTGATCATCTTCGCGCTCGGCCTGCTCGGCGAATACGTCGGCCGCATCTACCAGCAAGTGCGTGCACGGCCGCGCTACCTGATCCAGGCCGTGCTCGAACAGCACGACGGCATGCCGGCGGTGCCGGCCCCCGCGAGCCGCACGGGGACGTCGCAATGAAGCCGCGCGCCGTCGTCTTCGCGTATCACAACGTCGGCGTGCGCTGCCTGCAGGTGCTGCTGGCACGCGGCGTCGACGTCGCGCTCGTCGTCACGCACGAGGACAACCCGAACGAGAACATCTGGTTCGGCAGCGTCGCATCGGTGGCCGCCGAGCACGGGATCCCGGTCGTCACGCCGGCCGACCCCGCCGAGCCGGCACTGCGCCGCGCGGTATCCGACGCGCGGCCCGAGTTCATCTTCTCGTTCTACTACCGCCACATGCTGCCGGTGGACCTGCTCGCGATCGCTCCGCGCGGCGCGTACAACATGCACGGTTCGCTGCTGCCGAAATACCGGGGTCGGGTACCGACCAACTGGGCCGTGCTGAACGGCGAAACGGAAACCGGCGCGACGCTGCACGAGATGGCCGCGAAGCCCGATGCGGGCGCGATCATCGGCCAGACCGCCGTGCCGATCCTGCCGGACGACACGGCCGCGCAGGTGTTCGACAAGGTGACGGTCGCCGCCGAGCAGACGCTCTGGCGCGTGCTGCCCGCGCTGCTCGCGGGCGAGGCGCCGCACCTGCCGAACGATCTCGCGAACGGCAGCTACTACGGCGGGCGCAAGCCGGAGGACGGCCGCGTCGACTGGTCGAAGCCGGCCGCGCAGGTCTACAACCTGGTACGCGCGGTCGCGCCCCCGTATCCGGGCGCGTTCACCGACGTCGCCGGCACGCGTTTCGTGATCGCCCGCGCGCGCCTCGCGGCGCCCGGCAGCGCCGCCGCCGCGGCCGCAGCGGATTTGCCGCCCGGCCTGCACGTAAGCGATAATGCGCTATTCGGCGTCTGCGGCGACAGCCGCGCCCTATCCATTCTCGAGCTGTGGCAGCAGCGCGACGGCAGCGAAACCGTCGTGACGCCCGCGGAATTCGCGCAGTTCATTCATTCTTCCCGTCATTCATGAAAGCAAAAAAAGTCCTGATCCTGGGTGTGAACGGCTTCATCGGCCATCACCTGTCGAAGCGCATTCTTGAAACCACCGATTGGGAAGTGTTCGGCATGGACATGCAGACCGATCGGCTGGGCGACCTCGTCAACCACGAGCGGATGCACTTCTTCGAAGGCGACATCACGATCAACAAGGAGTGGGTCGAGTATCACGTGAAGAAGTGCGACGTGATCCTGCCGCTCGTCGCGATCGCGACGCCCGCGACCTACGTCCAGCAGCCGCTGCGCGTGTTCGAGCTCGACTTCGAGGCGAACCTGCCGATCGTGCGTTCGGCCGTCAAGTACGGCAAGCACCTCGTGTTCCCGTCGACCTCCGAGGTCTACGGCATGTGCTCGGACGAGCAGTTCGACCCGGATGCATCGGCGCTCACGTACGGCCCGATCAACAAGCCGCGCTGGATCTACGCCTGCTCGAAGCAGCTGATGGACCGCGTGATCTGGGGCTACGGGATGGAAGGCCTGAACTTCACGCTGTTCCGTCCGTTCAACTGGATCGGCCCGGGCCTCGACTCGATCTACACGCCGAAGGAAGGCAGCTCGCGCGTCGTCACGCAGTTCCTCGGCCACATCGTGCGCGGCGAGAACATCAGCCTCGTCGACGGCGGCTCGCAGAAGCGCGCGTTCACCGACATCGACGACGGCATCAGCGCGCTGATGAAGATCATCGACAACAAGAACGGCGTCGCATCGGGCAAGATCTACAACATCGGGAATCCGAAGAATAATTTCTCGGTTCGCGAACTCGCGCACAAGATGCTCGAACTGGCCGCCGAATACCCGGAATACGCCGGCTCCGCGAAGCAGGTGCAACTCGTCGAAACGACGTCGGGCGCCTACTACGGCAATGGCTACCAGGACGTGCAGAACCGCGTGCCGAAGATCGACAACACGATGCAGGAGCTCGCCTGGGCGCCGCAATCGACGTTCGACGACGCGCTGCGCAAGATCTTCGAAGCGTATCGCGGCCATGTCGCCGATGCGCGCGCGCTGGTCGAGCAGCAGAACTGACGGGACGCTCGCTTGGCTCGTATCGTCCTCAAGATCGACGTCGACACGCTGCGCGGCACGCGCGAAGGCGTGCCGAACCTCGCGCGCATCTTCGACCGCTTCAGCGCGCGCGCGACCTTCCTCTTCAGCCTCGGGCCCGATCACACGGGCTGGGCGCTGCGGCGCGTGTTCCGCCCTGGCTTCCTGAAGAAGGTGTCGCGCACGTCGGTGGTCGAGCACTACGGCGTGAAACAGCTGATGTACGGGGTACTGCTGCCGGGCCCCGACATCGGCCGCCGCGCGATCGCCGACATGCGCGCGATCCACGAGGCCGGCTTCGAATGCGGGATCCATACGTGGGATCACGTGTACTGGCAGGACAACGTGCGCGTGCGCGATCGCGACTGGACCGCGCGTGAAATGCAGAAGAGCCATGCGCGCTTCGTCGACGTCTTCGGCGCGCCACCCGTCACGCACGGCGCGGCCGGCTGGCAGATGAACGACGCGGCGTTCGAGCAGATCGACGCGTGGGGGATGCGCTACGCATCCGACGGCCGCGGCCATTCGCCGTATCTGCCCGTGGTCGGCGGCCGCACGCTGTCGCACGTGCAGATGCCGACCACGCTGCCGACCCTCGACGAAGTGCTCGGCATCGACGGCATCGACACGCACAACGTCGCCGCGCACATCCTGAAGTTCACGGAAACCAATCCGCACGACCAGGTGTTCACGCTGCATGCGGAACTGGAAGGCCAGAAGCTCGCGCCGGTATTCGAGCAGCTGCTCGCCGGCTGGCGCGCACAGGGCCATACGTTTGCGACGATGGGCGACTACCACGCGACGCTGGACCGCGACTCGCTGCCATCGTACCCTGTCACGTGGGGCGAGATTCCCGGCCGCTCCGGCGAGCTGATCGTCCAGCCCGACTGAGTTCGCGCGCACCCGCGCCGCCTGCCCTGCCCTTGCGGCGTGCCGCCGCGACGCCCCGCCGAACCGCGCCGCCCGAGCGGCGCCTTTCCATAACAACAGGAGAAACACGTGTCCGTCGAAGTTGACCGTCAAGTTCCCGATTTCACCGCACCGGCGACGGGCGGCGACATTTCGCTGTCCGACCTCAAGGGCAAGAAGCTCGTCCTGTATTTCTATCCGAAGGACAACACGCCGGGCTGCACCACCGAAGGCCTGCAGTTCCGCGATCTCTATCCGAAGTTCAAGAAGGCCGGCGCCGAAGTGATCGGCGTGTCGCGCGACAGCCTGCGCTCGCATGACAATTTCAAGGCGAAGCTCGAACTGCCGTTCCCGCTGATTTCCGATGCCGACGAGGCGCTGTGCGCGCTGTTCGATGTCATCAAGATGAAGAAAATGTATGGCAAGGAAGTGCGCGGAATCGAGCGTTCGACGTTCCTGATCGACGCCGACGGCGTGCTTCGCCAGGCATGGCGCGGCATCAAGGTGCCCGGTCACGTGGACGACGTGCTAAGTGCTGTACAAGCGCTTTGAGCCGCGTTATATTGGGCCGCAATGAATGCCAGTTCGCCCCATATTTCTCGTAGCTGCGCCGGTGCCCGTTGCGATGCTTTCCGGCACCTGACGCGCATCACGACGGTATCAGCCGAGCCGCATGTCCCGGTCCCCGGGGCAGCGGCTTTTTTTATGGACTGCGCGCCGGCTCTCGGTCCGGCCCCTCACCCCGTCAAGGAGCTGATCGACACTTAGGCGAACCGGCTAGACGAATTTCCTGTGCGCCACCGCGCGCAAACTGCATGCACCTTCCACGTCACGCAGGATGCGATCAGCGGCGCACGCCATGCGACACGATTCCTCCCGAGGGACACCATGCCTTTGCCTACTGCCCCCAGCAAGCTCGGCAGCCTGCTGCCGCCCGATGAATACAAGGCGAAAGCGCGGCCCGCGAAAGCCGCGAAGAAATCCGCCGAAGGGGACGCCTCCACAGCCGGAGAATATGGCCCGGCCAGCGTGGCCCAACCGATGACCGAAGCCGCGAACACGGCCGCGCCGCTGCGCGCCGTCGCGGCGTCGACGCAAGAAGCCGCGGGCACGCCCGCACGCGGTCGCAAGACCAGACAGACGGCCGCGCTGCTGCAGCCGATGCCGGCACCGGTCGAACCGGCGGCCCCTGCCGCCCCCGCCGCGCCGGTCGTCGCACGCAACGACAAGCCCGGGGCCGGCAAGCCGACCACCGCGAGCGCACGCGATGCCGGTGCCGCGACGAAGTCGCGCAGCCGCAAGCCGGCCGAAGCCGAATTGCAGAAGCTGTTCGTGCTCGACACGAACGTGCTGATGCACGACCCGAGCAGCCTCTTCCGCTTCGAGGAACACGACGTCTATCTGCCGATGATGACGCTCGAGGAACTCGACAACCACAAGAAGGGGATGTCCGAAGTCGCGCGCAACGCGCGCCAGGTGAGCCGCACGCTCGACGCGCTGGTCGCCGACGGCGGCCCGATCTCCGACGGCATTCCGCTGTCGCGTCTCGGCAGCCGCGAGGCGCTCGGCCGCCTCTACTTCCAGACCAGGCTCGCGGACATCGCGCCGGTCGAAGGCCTGCCCGCAGGCAAGGCCGACAACCAGATCCTCGGCGTCGTGCGCGCGCTGCAGCGCGACCGGCCGGACCGCCAGGTCGTGCTGGTGTCGAAAGACATCAACATGCGCATCAAGGCGCATGCGCTCGGCCTGCCCGCGGAAGACTACTTCAACGACCAGGTCCTCGAGGACAAGGATCTCCTCTATAGCGGCGTGCGCGAATTGCCGCAGGACTTCTGGACGAAACACGCGAAGGGGATGGAGAGCTGGCAGGACACGAAGACGGGCACCACGTACTACCGCGTGACGGGCCCGCTCTGCGGGTCGATGCTCGTCAACGAGTTCGTCTATCTCGAGCCGCAGAACGGCGAGCCGACGTTCCACGCGATCGTGCGCGAGCTGAACGGCAAGACGGCGCTGCTGCAGACGCTGCGCGACTACAGCCACCACAAGAACAACGTGTGGGGCATCACCGCGCGCAACCGCGAGCAGAACTTCGCGCTGAACCTGCTGATGAACCCCGAGATCGACTTCGTCACGCTGCTCGGCCAGGCCGGCACCGGCAAGACGCTCGTCGCGCTCGCGGCCGGCCTCGCGCAGGTGCTCGACGACAAGCGCTACAACGAGATCATCGTGACGCGCGCGACCGTGCCCGTCGGCGAGGACATCGGTTTCCTGCCCGGCACCGAGGAAGAGAAGATGCAGCCGTGGATGGGTGCATTCGACGACAACCTCGAAGTGCTGCAGAAGACCGACGACGCAGCCGGCGAATGGGGCCGTGCGGCGACGCAGGAGCTGATCCGTTCGCGCCTGAAGGTGAAGAGCATGAACTTCATGCGCGGACGCACGTTCGTCGACAAGTACCTGATCATCGACGAAGCGCAGAACCTGACGCCGAAGCAGATGAAGACGCTCGTGACGCGCGCAGGCCCCGGCACGAAGATCGTGTGCCTCGGCAACATCGCGCAGATCGACACGCCTTACCTGACCGAAGGCAGCTCGGGCCTGACCTACGTCGTCGACCGCTTCAAGGGCTGGGGCCACAGCGGCCACGTGACGCTCGCGCGCGGCGAACGCTCGCGGCTCGCCGACTACGCGTCGGACATCCTGTAACGCGATACGCCGGCTGCCCGCCGGCCTCCGACGCCACGCGGCGCTCCGGTTTCCGGAGCGCCGTTTTCATTTTTGGGGTCGAAAACGTTGGTCATGCTTCGTTACGCAACAACCTCACTTACACGCGAAACTTCAAGTAAATTCTCAGGAATGGTTGCCTAAGCCCCGCCGGAACGTCTACCATCGGGTCTGTCTGTTGTCATACGATTCGCGAGCGCGCCGCGCTCGTCCGCCTTGTCATGCTTCGAATCTGGGTTCCCGTCGCCGTCGTTTCACTGCTCGCGGCCTGCTCCAGCGTGCCGCCGCAGTCGGCCTCGCGCACCTCCGGCATGAAGATCACGACGCCGCGCGCCTTCCCGGCACCCGCCAATTTCCCGAAATTCGTCGACCACAGCGTCGGCCAGGAAGAGATCTCGATCCAGGCGATGAGCCTCGTCGGCGTGCCGTACCGCTGGGGCGGCAACACGCCGACGAGCGGCTTCGACTGCAGCGGCCTGGTGCGCTACGTGATCGGCCGCGCGGCCGACGTGGACCTGCCGCGCACGACCGCCGACATGAGCAGCCGCGGCGTGTCGATCGACCCCGAACAGGTCGCGCCGGGCGACCTGATCTTCTTCAATACGACCGGCCGCCCGCATTCGCACGTCGGCATCTATGTCGGCAAGCTGCGTTTCGTCAACGCGCCGTCGACCGGCGGCACCGTGCGGCTCGACTACCTGACGAACCCGTACTGGGCCAAGCGCTTCGACGGCATTCGCCGCGTCGCGCCGCCGCGCGGTGCGCCCGGGCCGTTCGATGCGCCGACCTACGAGGCGCGGCGCGATGTGCCGGCGGCAGCGCCTGTCGTCGCGGCAGCCGCGTCGCGACGGCCTGCCTCTGCGTATGCCGCGTCTCAGGCGGGCGTCGCGCCGTCGCCCGCGCCGGTCACGCAAGCCGCTCCGGTCGTGTCGACCGCGGCAGTTGCCCCGACGGCCGCGGCAATCGCCCCCGCCGCCGATCCGTACGAACCGCCGCCGCGCGTGCTGACCGCGCAGCAGCAGGCAACGTCCGTGAATGGCGACATGATCGCTACGACGGCGAATCCGGGGCCGGCAGGCCCCACCGAGACCGGCACGCAGATTCCGACCACCGCGCTGACGGCCGCCCAGGCTGCCGCGTTCGACGCGGAACCGCCGCCCGCGGCCGCCGCGCCGTCGCTGCGCGACACCGAGCCCGTGCAGGTGCTGCGGGCGTCGACGCAATCCGCACCGATCAGCCCGCGCACCGCCACCGCCGACGATCCGATCGCCCGCTTCGCGAACGGCAGTTACTGATCCACGTCATCCGCCGCAGCGCCGCCGCCCGTCGTCGCACTTTCCCGACCGCGCAAAGAAAATGCGCCGCAACCTTTCGGTGTGCGGCGCATTGCGCGTATCGATCCGGCAGCGTCGATATCAGAAGATCTGGTGCCCGAGCCACCATCCGCCGGCCGCGAACAGCGCGGCCGCCGGCAGCGTCAGCACCCACGCCCAGACGATGTTGCCGGCGACGCCCCAGCGGACGGCCGACAGCTTCTGCGTGGCGCCGACACCGACGATCGCACCGGTGATCGTGTGCGTGGTCGACACCGGAATGCCGAGGAACGACGCGATGAACAGCGTGATCGCCCCGCCGCTTTCGGCACAGAAACCGCCGACCGGCTTGAGCTTCGTGATCTTCTGGCCCATCGTGCGCACGATGCGCCAGCCGCCGAACAGCGTGCCGAGCCCCATCGACAGGTAGCACGCGCCGATCACCCACGCGGGCGGCGCATCGGACGTCGCCGACGCATAGCCCGACGCGATCAGCAGCATCCAGATGATGCCGATCGTCTTCTGTGCGTCGTTGCCGCCGTGGCCCAGGCTGTACAGGCCGGCCGACAGCAGCTGGAGCCGCCGGAAGCGGCGATCGACCTTGCTGGGTGCGGTGCGGAAATACAGCCACGACACGCCGAGCATGAACAGCGAGCCGAGGATGAAGCCGAGCAGCGGCGAAATGAAGATGAACGCGATCGTCTTCAGCAGCCCGTCGATGTTCAGCGAGCTCCAGCCCGACTTCGCGAGCGCCGCGCCGACGAGGCCGCCGATCAGCGCGTGCGACGAGCTCGACGGAATCCCGTAGTACCACGTGATCACGTTCCAGCCGATCGCACCGACCAGCGCGCCGAACACGACATAGTGGTCGACGATCTCGGGATCGATCGTGCCTTTACCGACAGTCTGGGCGACTTTCAGGTGGAAGATGAAATACGCGATGACGTTGAACGCGGCCGCGAATACCACGGCCTGCTGGGGCTTCAGCACCCCGGTCGACACGACGGTAGCGATCGAGTTCGCCGCGTCGTGGAAGCCGTTCATGAAGTCGAATACGAGCGCGACGAGCACCAGCGTCGCGACCATCCATAGGGCGAGTTGTATCGAATGCATCGTGGTCCGCTCAGGCGTTTTCCAGCACGATGCCTTCGATGATGTTCGCGACGTCCTCGCACTTGTCGGTGATCTCTTCGAGCAGTTCGTAGATCGCCTTCAGCTTGATGAGCGTCTTCACGTCGTCTTCCTCGCGGAACAGCTTCGACATCGCCGCGCGCAGCACGCGATCGGCCTCCGACTCCCAGCGGTCGATCTCCTCGCACTGCTTGAGGATCTGCGCCGACTGCTTCATGTCGGACAGCAATCCGACGGCCTGCTGCACGTGCTGCGCCGACTGCGTGACGATGTGCGCGAGCTGGCTCGCCTCGGACGTAACGGACTGCACGTCGTACAGCGACACGGCCGTCGCGACGTCTTCCATCAGGTCGAGGATGTCGTCCATCGTCGTGATCAGCTTGTGGATCTCGTCGCGATCGAGCGGCGTGATGAAGGTCTTGTGCAGCAGATCGATCGCTTCATGCGTCAGCTTGTCAGCGGCCTTCTCGGCGGTCTGCACGTTTTGCTTGTGAATCTCGGCGTCGGCGAGATTGTCGATCAGCAGTTCGAGCTCGCGGCCACCGGAAACGATGTGCTTCGCGTGCGCGTTGAAGAGTTCAAAGAACTTGCCCTCGGTGGGCATGAATCGACCGAACATGGGATTCCTGAGAGATTGTCAAACGACTGTCACGAAAACGGGCGATATTGTACCGTTTTCGGTTGCGCCGCGACGCGCGCATATGCGCGCGCCGGGATTGGATACAACGCTTGGCGAAATAAGGGTTTACAACCGGCGTAGAAGTGTTACTCGCCGTAGAAGTTCTGCGCCCCCGCAAAGTTGTCGAACTTCGTGTATTGACCCAGAAACGTGAGCCGAACGGGTCCGATCGGGCCGTTACGCTGCTTGCCGATGATGATTTCGGCCGTGCCCTTGTCCGGGCTGTCCGGGTTGTAGACCTCGTCACGGTAGATGAACAGGATCACGTCCGCATCCTGTTCGATTGCGCCCGATTCACGCAAATCCGACATCACCGGACGCTTGTTCGGACGCTGCTCCAGCCCGCGATTCAGCTGCGACAGCGCGATCACCGGCACGTCCAGCTCCTTTGCCAGACTCTTCAGCGATCGCGAGATTTCGGAAATTTCGGTCGCACGGTTCTCGCCCTGCGACGAACCCGACATCAGCTGCAGGTAGTCGACGATGATCAGGCCGAGCTTGCCGCACTGACGTGCGAGACGCCGCGCGCGCGAGCGCAATTCCATCGGGTTCAGGCCGCCCGTCTCGTCGATGAAGAGCTGCGCCTCGCTCATCTTCTGCACCGCGTGCGTCAGCTTCGGCCAGTCCTCGTCCGTCAGCCGGCCGGTACGCATCCGGTGCTGGTCGAGCCGGCCGATCGAGCCGAGCATACGCATCACGAGCTGGGTGCCCGGCATTTCCATCGAGAACACCGCGACCGGCAGCCCGTACTCGACGGCGACGTATTCGCCGATGTTCATGGAAAAGGCCGTTTTCCCCATTGACGGTCTTCCGGCCACGATGATCAGTTCGCCGCCGTGCATCCCGGACGTCATCCGGTCGAGGTCGACGAAGCCCGTCGGCGTGCCCGTGACGTCACTCGGGTTCGCGGTGTGATACAGCGTGTCGATGCGCTCGACGACCTGCGTGAGCAGCGGCCCGATCTCGAGGAAGCCCTGGTTGCCGCGCGCGCCCTCTTCGGCGATCGAGAACACCTTCGACTCGGCCTCGTCGAGCAGCTGGCGAACTTCCTTGCCCTGCGGATTGAACGCGTCGGCCGAGATTTCGTCCGCGACCGACACGAGCCGGCGCAGCACCGCGCGGTCGCGCACGATTTCCGCGTAGCGGCGAATGTTCGCGGCGCTCGGCGTGTTCTGCGCGAGGGCGTTCAGGTACGCGAGGCCGCCGACGTCGTCGGCCTTGCCGGACGTGGTCAGCGCTTCGTACACGGTCACGACGTCGGCCGGGCGCGTCGACGCGATCAGCCGGCCGATGTGCTCGTAGATGATCCGGTGGTCGTAGCGATAGAAGTCGCCCTGCGACAGGAAGTCGGCAATCCGGTCCCATGCCGCGTTGTCGAGCAACAGGCCGCCGAGCACCGACTGCTCGGCTTCGACCGAATGCGGCGGGACTTTCAGCGATTCGATTTGAGGATCTTGCGGCGCGTTCATGGGTTGGGATTATCGCGAATAGATCGCAGCAGCGCTACCGCTCCGGCGATCGGGCAATAAAAAAGGCAGGCCCCGGTTGCCCGGGCGCCTGCCCTTGTCCGGACGGCGGAAGCCGCCCGGAAAGCTTGCATACGCTTACGCGTGGTCGCCGATCACGTTGATCGTGACGTCGACGACGACGTCCGTGTGCAGCGCGATCTGAACGACGTGCTCGCCGATCATCTTCAGCGGGCCTTCCGGCATGCGAACTTGCAGCTTCTCGACTTCGAAACCTGCCTTCTTCAGCAGTTCCGCGACGTCGCCGTTCGTGACCGAGCCGAACAGACGGCCGTCGACGCCCGACTTCTGCGTGATTTCGAACGACTGGCCGTTCAGCTTCTCGCCGACTGCCTGCGATGCTGCCAGCTTTTCAGCGGCGATCTTTTCGAGTTCAGCGCGGCGAACTTCGAATTCGGCGATCGCTTCCTTCGTTGCACGGCGAGCCTTGCGGTTCGGGATCAGGAAGTTGCGAGCGTAACCGTCCTTGACCTTGACGATATCGCCGAGGTTGCCCAGATTGGCGACTTTTTCCAACAGAATGATTTGCATTCGAATTCTCCTTATGGCGTCGCCGAGTTACGCCTTGTGCTGATCGGTGTACGGCAGCAGCGCGAGGAAACGCGCACGCTTGATTGCCGTGTCGAGCTGACGCTGATAGTGCGCCTTCGTACCCGTCAGACGCGCCGGCGTGATCTTGCCGTTTTCGCCGATGAAGTCCTTCAGCGTTTCCGTGTCCTTGTAGTCGATCTGCTCGACGCCGGCAGCCGTGAAACGGCAGAACTTCTTGCGCTTGAAGAGCGGGTTTTGTTGCTGACGACGCTTGTCGAATTTCTTACCAGTCGGGCGGGCCATGATTTCAGTCCTTTCCTATGTCCTGCAATGCAGTGATGTGAAACACCAAGGTTCTCGCGTTGCGGCTCTTCTTTGCCAGGAAGCCCGTGAACAGCGTTTCGACGCCCATTTCACGACGCTCCAGCTTGCCGCTCGCCTCACCGGCCGCCACCGCCTCGATCGTCATTTCGACCTGACGGGGAATGCCTGCTTCGACGACTTCCGTGCGGTGATGCAACGTGGCGCTTGCGATCGGAACACCCGCCGGCGTATATCGCACCGGTGCGCGTTCGACGACGCTCGCCGTCAATTGCAACCTGTTCACGTGAGTGACGCGCTCCTTGATGGCTTAATGAGTGACGAACTTAAGCCTGCGCTTCGGTCGGCTGAGCTGCAGCCGCCTTCTTGGCTTCTTCGCGCTGAACTTCCTTCATCATCGGCGACGGGCCGGTCTCGGCCTTCTTCATCTTGACGATGAGGTGGCGCAGCACGGCGTCGTTGAACTTGAACGCGTGTTCGAGTTCGTCGAGCGTCGTCTGGTCGCACTCGATGTTCATGCAGACGTAGTGAGCCTTCGCGAGTTTCTCGATCATGTAGGCCAGCTGGCGACGGCCCCAGTCTTCGACACGGTGGATCTGGCCGCCGTGCGTCGTGATCGTGGTCTTGTAACGCTCGATCATCGCGGGCACTTGCTCGCTCTGATCGGGGTGCACGATGAATACGATTTCGTAATGACGCATTACACACTCCTTGTGGATTAAAGCCACCCGGGCGTCTGAACCGGTGTGGCAAGTGAGAAGCCGAAGATTCTAACCCGGATACGGGGCGCATGCAACACCGATCGACGATTCCCGACCGGATTCGGCCATGTTTTCAACGACTTGAATGGCGCCGGCAGCTGAAGCCGCTGTCGGCGCGACCGTTCTGAAATGGGGGCGGAGTCTCGAGCGCGCGCTTGCGGGCCGGCGACGCGGCCCGCCGTCACTCGCCGCGCGCCTCGCCCAGCCGCGCGTCGAGCGCCGTCCTGAACGCGACCAGCGCCGACGGCTCGGCGTCGGTCACGGCCCACCACGTCATCCCGGCCGCCTCCCAGCGGTCGAGCGCGTAGCCCTGCGACACGGTCGCGTACGGCGCGGCCTCCCGCCCGACGCCTGCCGGCTGCACGTACACGTCGATCACGTGCTGCCGGTATCGGTACACGAGCACCGCGACGCGGCGCCGCCCGACGTAGTCGAGCCGGCCGCCCGCGAGCGGGAAGCCGCTCGCCGACAGGTCCTCGACCGGCGGCGCATAGTCGAGCCGGCCGTTGAACCACGGCTTGACCGTATGCCGGTCGGTCGAGATCACGTCGATGTCGCGCGCCGACAGGCCGGCCCGCACGTGGCTCGCGACCAGTTCATCGACCGTCTGGTCGGTTGCGGCGTGGCGGGCGGACAGCGCCATCCCGGCCGCCGCCGCGAGCGCGACCAGCAGCGCGACGCCCCATCCGAGCCCGGGCAGCGCGGCGACGCCCGCCCCCGGTCCGGTCGACGCCGGGCGAGCCGCTGCGCCGCGCCCGCCCAGCCACGCGAACCAGCGGCGAGCGGTCGGCCGAGGCTGGGCCCGCGGTCGCGCCGCAGCGTCGTCCGGCGCCGGTTCCACGCGGGCCTGGCCGCGCGCGTTCGCGCCGGCCGCCGCCGGCAGCGCCGCGAGGATGCTCGCGCGCAGCGCCTCCGGCGCGCGGTGATAATCGGCCTGCCGCACGGCGCGCCCGAGCGCGACGATCCGCTCGCGTTCGCGGCGGCACGCGTCGCAGCCTTCGACATGCCGCTGGACGCGCAACGCATCGGGCGCCGACAGCTCGCGGTCGACGTCCGCGTCCAGCAATGCGCGCGCTTCGTTACAGTCCATCGATCGCCTCCGATGCGGTTCCGCTTGCCGACGCACGTCCCGGCGCGGGTTCGGGTGCCGGCGCCTGCGTGCCGGCCAGCAGCGCGGCGAGCCGACGCCGGCCGCGCGCGAGTCGCGACATCACGGTGCCGACCGGTACGTCGGCGATCGCCGCGATCTCGCGATAGCTCAGATCCTCCATCTCGCGCAGCACCAGCACCTCGCGGTATTCGGGCGGCAGCTTCGCGAGCGCCGCGTTCACCAGCCGCACGTTCTCGCCGCGCAACAGGTGCGTGAGCGGATCCTCCGTCGCCGGCTGCCAGTCGTCCGGCACCTCCGTGTCGTCGAGCGTGTCGGGCAGCGCGACCTCGTGCGCGTGGGCGCGGCGGCGCCACTCGGTGTACCAGGTGTGGCGCACGATCGTCAGCAGCCACGGCCGCGCGTTGTCGCCGCGGCACGAGTCGACGAAGCGCAGCGCGCGCATGCACGCGTCCTGGACGACATCGTCCGCGTCGCCCGCATTGCCGCTCAGCCAGCGTGCGAGGTTGTACGCGGCGTCGAGATGCGGCAGCACGAGCACGCGAAACCGTTCGCCGCGCGCGACCGCGTCGTCCTCCGCCCGTTCGTCGACCGCCTGTCCGGCTTGCCCCACATGACCTCCCTGGTCCCGGCGGCCGAAGCCGCGCCCGTTCCGCGTCCGGTGCCCGGACAGACCGGCAGCGGGCGCTCTCGATCACCTTACCGCCGCTGCGTCGAGTTTATTCCCGCACGAAGCCGATGATGCGCAAAAAAATGCCGGAAACCGCCGCGCCCGTTACGGCGTGCTGTTCCAGTAGCCGGGGCGCGCATACGCTTCGCGCAGGTAGTCGATGAAGTAGCGCACGCGCGCGGGCACGTAGCGCTGCTGCGGATAGACCGCGAGGATGTCGTAGTCCGGCAGCGCGTATTCGTCGAGCACGGTTTCGAGTTCGCCCGTTTCGAGCTGCGCGGCGATTTCCCAGGTCGAGCGCCAGCCGAGCCCGAGGCTTTCCGCGACCCAGCGATGCAGCAGCTCGCCGTCGTTGCAGTCGAGATTGCCGGCCACCCGCATCGTCACGATCTTGCCGTGGCGCTGGAAATACCAGCCGCGGTTCTGGCCGCCCTGCAGGTTGAACGCGAGACAGTTGTGCTTCAGCAGGTCGTCGAGCGACTTCGGCCGGCCGTGCTTGCGGAAATACGCGGGCGTGCCGCACACGACGCGCCGGTTCGACGCGAGCTTCACCGCGACGAAGTTCGGATCGACCGAGCCGCCGATCCGGATCGACAGGTCGTAGCCTTCGCGCACGAGATCCACGACGCGGTCGGTCAGGTTGAACGACAGCTGCATTTCCGGCTTGTCGACGAGGAAACCGGGCGCGTGCGGCGCGACGTGCTTGCGGCCGAACGCGGCCGGCGCGGACACGATCAGGTGCCCGCTGACCGCGCGCCGCCCGGCGGCCAGCTCGTTCTCGGCCTGGTCCCATTCGGACAGCAGCCCGCGGCAGCGCTCGAGGAACGCGGCGCCCTCCTCGCTGACCACCAGCCGGCGCGTCGAGCGATACATCAGCTTCACGCCGAGGCGCTTCTCGAGCGCGTCGATGCGCCGCCCGAGCACCACCGGCGACACGCCCTCCTCGAGCGCGGCCGCCGCGAGGCTGCCCGCGTCCGCGACCCGCACGAACGTCTCGATCTGCTTGAAACGATCCATTTCCCGTCTCCGTCCCGGCTCCGACACCGGCGGGAAGCCCCGTCCGGCCGTCATTCCATACTTTTAGTTTCGAAATAAGCGACTTCGGCTGATCTTATCAAACCTTTCTTGCGTCCCTAAAGTGTTCCCAACAGACCGATTCGCAAGATCCAACTATCCAAGGAGACATTCATGGCCAAGATGAGAGCCGTCGACGCAGCCGTACTCGTGCTCGAGAAGGAAGGCATCCAGACCGCGTTCGGCGTGCCGGGCGCAGCAATCAACCCGTTCTATTCCGCGATGCGCAAGTCGGGCGGCATCAGCCACGTGCTGGCGCGCCACGTCGAAGGCGCGTCGCACATGGCCGAAGGCTTCACGCGTGCCGCACCGGGCAACATCGGCGTGTGCATCGGCACGTCGGGCCCCGCCGGCACCGACATGATCACCGGCCTCTACTCGGCATCGGCCGACTCGACTCCGATCCTCGCGATCACGGGCCAAGCGCCGCGTGCGCGCCTGTACAAGGAAGACTTCCAGGCCGTCGACATCGAGTCGATCGCGAAGCCCGTCACCAAGTGGGCCGTCACCGTGCGCGAGCCGGCGCTCGTGCCGCGCGTGTTCCAGCAGGCGTTCCACCTGATGCGCTCGGGCCGTCCGGGCCCGGTGCTGGTCGACCTGCCGATCGACGTGCAGCTCGCCGAAATCGAGTTCGATATCGACACGTACGAACCGCTGCCGGTCTACAAGCCCGCGGCGACCCGCGCGCAGATCGAGAAGGCGCTCGCGATGCTCAACGACGCGGACAAGCCGCTGATCGTGTCGGGCGGCGGCGTGCTCAACGCAGCGGCCGAAGACCTGCTCGTGCAATTCGCCGAAACGATCGGCGTGCCGGTGATCCCGACGCTGATGTCGTGGGGCGCGATTCCGGACGACCACCCGCTGATGGCCGGCATGGTCGGCCTGCAGACGTCGCATCGCTACGGCAACGCGACGATGCTCGCGTCCGACTTCGTGCTCGGCATCGGCAACCGCTGGGCGAACCGCCACACGGGCAGCGTCGAGGTCTACACGAAGGGCCGCAAGTTCGTGCACGTCGACATCGAACCGACGCAGATCGGCCGCGTGTTCGGCCCGGATCTCGGCATCGTGTCCGACGCGAAGGCCGCACTCGAGCTGTTCGTCGCGGTCGCGCAGGAATGGAAGGCCGCCGGCAAGCTGAAGGACCGCAGCGCCTGGGTGTCCGAGTGCCAGGAACGCAAGCGGACGCTGCAGCGCAAGACCCATTTCGACAACGTGCCGGTCAAGCCGCAGCGCGTGTACGAAGAGATGAACAAGGTGTTCGGCCGCGATACCTGCTACGTCAGCACGATCGGCCTGTCGCAGATCGCCGCCGCGCAGTTCCTGCACGTGTTCAAGGCACGCAACTGGATCAACTGTGGCCAGGCCGGCCCGCTCGGCTGGACGATCCCCGCCGCGCTCGGCGTGCGTGCGGCCGACCCGCGCCGTCCGATCGTCGCGCTGTCCGGCGACTACGACTTCCAGTTCATGATCGAGGAACTGGCCGCCGGCGCGCAATTCAAGCTGCCGTACGTGCACGTCGTCGTGAACAACTCGTACCTCGGCCTGATCCGCCAGGCCCAGCGCGCGTTCGACATGGACTACTGCGTGCAGCTCGCGTTCGACAACGTCAACGCACCGGAGCTGAACGGCTATGGCGTCGATCACGTGGCGGTGGCCGAAGGCCTCGGCTGCAAGGCGCTGCGCGTGTTCAAGCCGGAAGAGATCGAGCCGGCGCTGCGCCAGGCGCAAACGCTCGCGGAAGAATTCAGCGTGCCGGTGGTCGTCGAAGTGATCCTCGAGCGCGTGACGAACATCTCGATGGGCACCGAAATCGACGCGATCAACGAATTCGAAGAGCTCGCCGAAAAGGCCGAGCACGCGCCGACCGCGATCTCGATGCTCGACTGATCCGCACGCCATTTTTTGACTGACCGACCGAAGAGGCTTAGCTCATGCCGAAGTTTGCTGCAAACCTGACCATGCTGTTCAACGAAGTGCCGTTCCTCGACCGCTTCAAGGCGGCCGCGGACGCGGGCTTCGACGCCGTCGAGTTCCTGTTCCCGTACCCGTACGCGAAAGAGGAACTCGCCGAGCGGCTCGAGACGCACCGCCTGCGCCTCGTGCTGCACAACCTGCCGGCCGGCAACTGGGACCAGGGCGAGCGCGGCATCGCGTGCCTGCCCGATCGTGTCGGCGAGTTCCAGGAAGGTGTCGGCCGTGCGATCGAGTACGCGAAGGCGCTCAAGGTGCCGCAACTGAACTGCCTCGTCGGCATCCCGTCGGCGAGCACCGCGCGCGACAAGACCTTCGTCACGATCGTCGACAACCTGCGCTTCGCCGCCGATGCGCTGAAGCGCGAAGGCATCCGCCTGCTGGTCGAGCCGTGCAACGGCTTCGACATCCCGGGCTTCGCGCTGAACCGCTCGTCCGAAGGGCTCGACGTGATCCGCGCGGTCGGCTCAGACAACCTGTTCCTGCAGTACGACATCTATCACATGCAGCGCATGGAAGGCGAACTGGCCGCGACGATCAAACGCAACCTCGCCTCGATCGGCCACGTCCAGCTCGCGGACAACCCGGGCCGCAACGAGCCGGGCACGGGCGAGATCAACTACGCGTTCCTGTTCGCGCTGCTCGACCGGCTCGGCTACGCCGGCTACGTCGGCTGCGAATACAAGCCCCGCACCACCACGACGGAAGGGCTCGGCTGGTTGCAAAGCGTCGCCGGCTGCGCACCGGGCTCGGCGCGTCGCGCCGCCTGAGATCCGCTCTTCCCTTTCGCCCCTATAGGAGACTTTCACATGGCAACCATCGGTTTCATCGGCCTCGGCATCATGGGCGCGCACATGGCGCGCAACCTGCTCAAGGGCGATCATCAGCTCGTCGTGAACGGTGCGTTCCCGATTCCCGACGACCTGCGCGCGAGCGCGAAGGTCGTCGCGAACTCGACCGAAGTCGCGCAGCACGCCGACATCATCATCTCGATGGTGCCGGACACGCCCGACGTGCGTAACGTGCTGTTCGCCGACGACGGCGTCGCGAAGGGCCTGAGCGCCGGCAAGCTCGTGATCGACATGAGCTCGATCTCGCCGCTCGACACGCAGGAGTTCGCGAAGCAGATCAATGCGCTCGGCTGCGACTACCTCGACGCGCCGGTGTCCGGCGGCGAAGTCGGCGCGCGCGAAGCGACGCTGACGATCATGGTCGGCGGCCCGGAGAAGGCGTTCGAACGCGCGAAGCCGCTGTTCGAGAAGATGGGCAAGAACATCACGCTCGTCGGCGAGAACGGCGCGGGCCAGACCTGCAAGGTCGCGAACCAGATCATCGTCGCGCTGAACATCGAGGCGGTCGGCGAAGCGCTGCTGTTCGCCGCACGCTCGGGCGCCGATCCGGAGCGCGTGCGCCAGGCGCTGATGGGCGGCTTCGCCGCCTCGCGCATCCTCGAAGTGCACGGCGCGCGCATGACCAAGCGGACGTTCGATCCCGGCTTTCGCATCGAGCTGCACCAGAAGGACCTGAACCTCGCGCTCGACGGCGCACGCAAGCTCGGCCTCGCGCTGCCGCACACGGCGAGCGCGCAGCAGCTGTTCAGCGTGTGCGCCTCGCACGGCGGCAAGGCATGGGATCACTCGGCACTCGTGCGTGCGCTCGAGATCATGTCGAACTTCGAGATCGGCCAGACGCCGGCCGCGTAACGCGGACGCAACGACGCGCGTTTCGCTGCAACGGCGGAACGCGCGCGACGAATACAAGCGGTCCGGTCACGGCCGGTCGCATCGATGCGCGACGATGCGCGCATCACGGTGGGGCGCCCCGCCGCGTATCGCCGAAACGCGTGCGCGACGGGGCGAAAAACGCCGCTCTGGGCTGAGAGCGGCGTGGTGGGGTCCGCAGCGGCACCCGGCGGCGCCGGGGAAGCCTTGGTCGGTCAGACGTCGTCGTCGGGTGTCCGCCTGTCGGATTTCGCGTATTACATTTCTTTACGTTCACGCGTGCGATTTTTCATGCAATCGTCGCGTTGAACGCCTACACTTTCGCCACGCCTTTCGAGAAAACCGCCGCGCTTGGCGCTCGCTCCGGTGAGCGCGCCCAGCGCGGTGTTTTTTTCGCCACTTCACGGCGCGTTTTCTTTTCAACCACCTAGGGAGTGCAGCGATGGGTCTTCTTTCGTTTATCAAAGAGGCGGGTGAAAAACTGCTGGGTCACGCCGATGCGCAAGCAGCGGAAGATCCGAATGCCGCGAACCAGACCGCGGCCGACGCGATCAAGAACTACATCGGCACGCAAGGTCTCGACACGTCGAACCTGAGCGTCGCGTTCGACGGCGCGTCGCGCACCGTCACGCTGTCGGGCAGCGTCGCCGATCTCGACACGAAGGCGAAGGTCAAGGTCGCGGCCGGCAACGTGCAAGGCGTCGCGGGCGTCAACGACGACGACCTGCAGCCGGACGATCAGGAAGTTCAGTACCACGACGTGAAGCCGGGCGACACGCTGTCGGCGATCGCCAAGGAAGTGTACGGCGACGCGAACAAGTACCCGGCGATCTTCGAGGCGAACAAGCCGATGCTGTCGAGCCCGGACCGGATCTATCCGGGCCAGAAGCTCGTGATTCCGCCGCAGTCCTGAGCATTCGCGCGGCACTGACGCAAAAAAGGCAGGCCAACGGCCTGCCCGGACTGCTGACGAACCCCACGCTTTTCGGAGCGTGGGGTTTCGTCTTTTTGGCATCAGAGTTGCAGGCTTGCCGCGGGGCAAGCAGTCGAATCCGCCGCGCAAACCGTTCACGAGGCGCCGCTTTTTCATGCACGCCGCGCGCCGCCCGATCGGCGGCCAGCGGTCACAGCGTGTCGAATGCGCGTTGCAGCGCGTCGCGCTCGTGAATCCCGTTCGCGAGCGCGAGCATCAGCAGCACGCGTGCCTTGAACGGGCTCAGCGACCCGGCGCTCACGAAACCGAGCGCGTCGTCGTTCGCGGCGCCGTTGCGCATCACGTGCCCCGAGCCGACGCGCGACGCACGCACCACGGCGACGCCCGCCTTCACCGCATCGGCGAGCGCCGCCTGCAGCGTCGCATGGATCGACCCGTTGCCGGTGCCCGCGACGACGAGGCCGCGCACGCCGGCCGCGACGAGCGCATCGACGGCCGTGCGCGTCACGCCCGCATAGCTCGCGACGACTTCGACCGGCGGCCACGCCGCGGCGATCGCCAGTCGCGCATCGCGCGAGCGCGTCACGCGGCGCGCGAATTCGACGCGGCCGTCCTGCACCCAGCCGAGCGCGCCCAGTTCCGGCGACTGGAACGCATCGACCGCGTAGGTGCTCGTCTTCACGACGTCGCGCGCGCCGTGGATCCGGTTGTTGAATGCGACGAGCACGCCCTGGCCGCGCGCGGCCGGGTGAGCGGCGACGGTCACCGCGTTCAGCAGGTTCAGCGGGCCGTCGGACGACAGCGCGGTGGCCGGCCGCATCGCGGCCGTCAGCACGACCGGCTTGTCGCCGGTCACGACCAGATGCAGCGCGTAGGCGGTTTCCTCGAGCGTGTCGGTGCCGTGGGTGATCACGATGCCGTCGATCGCCGGATCGGCCATCAGCGCGTCGATGCGCGCGGCGAGCGTATTCCACAGCGGCAGCGCGAGATCCTTGCTGTCGATGCTGGCGACCTGCTCGGCATCGATGCGTGCGACCGACGCGAGCGCCGGCACCGCGTCGAGCAGGAAATTGACGCCGAGCGCGCCGGCCTGATAGCCGGCCGTGCTGGCGGCGTCGGGCGCGGCGCCGGCGATCGTGCCGCCGGTGGCAAGTACGGCGATGCGCGGCAGGGCCGGCGCGGACGAAGGGGATGCGGAGTTCGGAGTATTCATGGCCGCGATTGTAATGGCTCGCGGCCGGCATCCGGTAGATACGGCCGCCGCCGGCCGCCACGCATCATGGTTAGTCCCGATCACCGCGGGACGCACGCCGTCAACGGCCACGTCGCCCGCCGCGTTATAGGAATGCCGTTTTGGTGTTTTCACATTGATTTGCCATAATCGGAGCGCGCGGCGTGATGTGGCCCTGTTCCCGTTGCGCCGGGCTTCGTGACGGCGTCGATATAAAACGCAATTCACCCCATGGGAGTGTCGAAATGAAAATCCAATCGCTCGTAGCCGCAGTGCTTCTCGGCGGCATGCTGGCTTCCCCCGCTTTCGCGGCGAACAGCCAGCAGGACAAGATGAAGGCCTGTAACACGCAGGCCGCCGGCAAGACGGGCGATGAACGCAAGGCGTTCATGAAGGACTGCCTGTCGGCCAAGCCCGCGAAGAAGATGTCGCAGCAGGAAAAGATGAAGGCGTGCAACACGCAGGCCGCCGACAAGAAGGGCGACGACCGCAAGGCGTTCATGAAGAGCTGCCTGAGCAGCCAGCCGGCCGCCTGAGTTCCGGCGCTCCCGCGCGAATGCCGCGCACCGCTTCGGCGGGCGCGGCATTTTTGTTTTCGTTGCACGCGCATCGACGCACGCGATGACGCCGAATGCGTCGCCGCGCCGGCCGGCGGCACCGTCGCTGCCGTCGTCGCGACCTGCTGCGCCGCCTGCCCGCCCCGCTTCCCCAGCACGCCGTACAAATGCCGCCACATGGTGCGGCAATTCGCCGCGATTTCTTCTATGATGGCTGCAACGCGGCCCACCCAAGTACAAGAAGCGCCATCGGGCCGCCCTCGAGACGGACGCGCACGCCGCGTCAAACGGAGGCATGGATGGCATGGAGACAACACCGCTGGTTCCGCCGCTGGCTGATCGTGATCGTGTTCTGGGCCGTGCCCGTCGCGATCGTCGCCGTGCGCGAGATCCGCGAGGAAATGGCGTACAACAAGGCCGACCTGCAACTCGCGCTGACCACCTGGCAGCTCACCGATGCGCAGCAGGCGGCCGGCGCCGCCACGAAGTGCCACGGCGATCCTGACGCGGCGCGCGCGGCCGGCTGCCCGGCCGACGTGCTGGCCGCCAACGCGGCACGCCAGCAGGCGGCCCGCGACGAATACGTCGTGCGCCGCAACACGCTCGCCGGTTATCTGTGGCACGCGTTCGTCGGCTACTGGGTCGTGCCGGCCGCGTTCCTGTTCGCGTGCGGGGTCGTGATCGCGCTGATCCGCCGCGCGTTGCGGCGCCCGCCGATCAAGCCGCCGACCCCGCCGGCGCCGCCCGTCACGCACTGACCTGCACCTGCCGGCCCCGCCGTTCCCGCCCGCCCCGGCCGTCGCGCGATGTAGCGACATATCGCCGTGCGCGCGCCGATCCGTCCGTTGGTGCGCCGCGACACCGCAAACCGATTCGGCGCCTTTTCATGCGCGCACGAAATGGGGTTGTAATCCGTTGTGATATAACTGCCGACGTGATCCGCTCCGTGAGCGAGACTCACTCCGAACGTCATCCGATGGAGAAGAACGATGCAAAAACGGAACCTCGTGCTGAAAGCCGCCGCTGCGCTCGTCGTCGGCAGCCTTGCGCTCACCGGTTGCACCACTACCCCCGACAAGCCCGACAACGCCGCGACCAACGCGTCGAAGCGTCAGGCGATCGATTCCAGCGTCGACGCCACGCTGTCGCGCATGTATTCCACGGTCAAGGGTTCGCGTGAACTCGTCGCGAAGTCGCGCGGCGTGCTCGTGTTCCCGGACGTGCTGCAGGCCGGCTTCATCGTCGGCGGCCAGTCGGGCAACGGCGCGCTGCGCGTCGGCGGCAGCACGGTCGGCTACTACAACACGTCGTCGCTGTCGGTCGGCCTGCAGGCCGGTGCGCAGTCGAAGGCGATCGTGTTCCTGTTCATGACGCAGGAAGCGCTCGACGAATTCCGCGGCTCGGACGGCTGGGCAGCCGGCGCCGGCGCATCGGTCGCGCTCGTGAAGATGGGCGCGAACGGCGCGGTCGACTCCAACACGGCTACCGCGCCGGTCCAGGTCATCGTGCTGACCAACGCCGGCCTGATGGGCGACGTGTCGATCAACGGCACGAAGGTCACGAAGCTGAAGATCTGACGCTGCGGCGTCCTCGTCCGTGCGCACCGCGCGCGGGCGATGTGCAAACGGCGATGTCCTTGCGGACATCGCCGTTCTTTTATCCGCACCCGCCGCGCGTCAGGTCGTCGAATCGATCACCTTGAAGCGCGAGCGCTTTTGCGCACGAATCAGCGACTGGTACACGTCGACGTACTGCTGCGCCATCCGCCGCGACGTGAAGCGCTCCTCGAAGCGCCGCCGCACGCGTGCGCGCGGCAGCAGGTGCAGCCGGTTCACGGCGGCCACCGCGCTGATCTCGTCCTCGACGATGAAGCCCGACACGCCCTCGTCCACCACCTCCGGCACCGCGCCGCGATTGAACGCGATCACCGGCGTGCCGCACGACATCGCCTCGATCATCACCAGCCCGAACGGCTCCGGCCAGTCGATCGGAAACAGCAGCGCATGCGCGCCCGACAGGAATTCTGCCTTCTCGTGGTCGGCGATCTCGCCGATGTATTCGACGTGCGGCAGTGCGAACAGCGGCTTGATCTCCCGCTCGAAGTACTCCTGGTCCGCCGCGTCGATCTTCGCGGCGATCCTGATCGGCAGCCCGCACTGGTGCGCGATGCGGATCGCGGTGTCGACCCGCTTCTCCGGCGAGATGCGGCCGAGGAACGCGAGATAGCGCGGCTCGACGGGTTGCGGCAGGTACAGCGTGTCGGGCAGCCCGTGGTACACGGTCGTCTGCCATTTCGCCTGCGGCAGCGGCTGGCGCTGCGAATTCGAGATCGAGATCACCGGCGCGGTGTTGAACGTGTCGAACACCGGCTGCTGCTCGGGCAGGTCGAGCCGGCCGTGCAGCGTCGTCACGAACGGCGTGTCCTGCCGGTTGAAGACCGAAAACGAGTAGTAGTCCATGTGGAAATGGAGCACGTCGAAGTCCTTCGCGCGGCGCGCGACCGTCTCCATCAGCAGCATGTGCGGTGCGACGCGGTCGCGGATCGACGCATCGAGCCGCAGCGCGCGCGGCCATACCGGTTCGAGCCTGGCCCGGGTCGTCGAATCGCCGCTGGCGAACAGCGTCACGTCATGGCCGAGGTCGACGAGCGCCTCGGTGATGTAGGACACGACGCGCTCCGTGCCGCCGTACAGCTTCGGCGGCACGGATTCGGTCAGCGGGGCGATCTGGGCAATTCTCATGGTCCACGTCTCCTGTGTCCTCGGTCGGCCGGCACGGGGGCTGGCGCACAATCCCCTCCGTGCAGCACACGGCCGGCATCGCGCCGGCCGGATATCTCATTATTATTCGCGATCCCGATGCCCGGAAGCACCGGGCTTTCATTTTATGGGTGTTGTTACAGACAGGATACATTCGCGCCGCAGGCCCGACGGCGGGCTGCCCGTGGCATGCCGCCGACGCGGCCGCGCGCGCACCGCTTTGCCCGTCAGCGCGACGGCCACTTCCACGGCGGCAGGTCGCGCGTGTCCGCATCGACGAGCACGGTCGCGCCGAGCTGCTTGTCGAGCACCAGCGACTCGCAGCCGGCCTCGCGTTCGAGCGTCGCGATGAGCCGCGCCGCATGCGACACGACCAGCACCTGCGAACGCTGCGCGGCCTGCGCGATCAGGCGGCCGAGCGCCGGCAGCAGATCGGGGTGGAGGCTCGTTTCCGGTTCGTTCAGCACCATCAGTGCGGGCGGCCGCGGCGTCAGCAGCGCGGCCGCGAGCAGCAGGTAGCGCAGCGTGCCGTCCGACAGCTCGGCCGCCGACAGCGGCCGCAGCAGCCCCGGCTGGCGCATCAGCACGTCGAAGCGGCCGCGCCCGCCCGGATTGTCGATGTCGATCGATGCGCCGGGGAACGCGTCGTCGATCGCGGCATCGAGCGCGGCCGCATCCCCGATTTCGCGGATCGTCTGCAGCGCGGCGGCCAGGTCGGCGCCGTCGTCCGCCAGCACCGGCGTGTGGGTGCCGATCTGCGACTGCCGGGCCGGCGCCTGCGCATCGGTCCGGAAATGATCGTAGAAACGCCACGACCGGATCCGCTCGCGCACCGCGATCATCTCCGGCGCGCCGACCGGATCGGCGAACTCGGTCATCATGCTGTCGAAGCTCGCCACCGGCTGCGGCACCGTGTGCCAGTCGCCCGACCCGCTGCGCGCGCGAATCTGCGCGCCCTGCCGGTCGACCAGCAGCGTCGACGGCCGCAGCAGCGCGCCGCCCCAGATGCATTCGCGCTTCACGACCGGATCGAGACGAAACATCGACGCATCGTTCTTCACCGGCAGGCCGAGATCGATCGCGTAACCGAAATCGTCGCCGGCGAAACCGAGCTTGAGGCTCACCGGTCCGTTGCGCACCGTGCCGGTCACCGGCGTGTCGCCGCTCAGCATCGCGCGCGAAAAGCGCTCGGGGCCGGCCCACAGCGTCGACGGCAGCCCGCCTTCGCGCGCGAGCGACGGAATCACGCGGCCCTGCGCGGTGTCGGCAAGCAGCCGCAGCGCGCGGTACACGCTCGACTTGCCGCTGCCGTTCGGCCCGGTGACGACGGTGAGCGCCGCGAGCGGCACGATCAGCTCGCGCAGCGAGCGGTAGTTGGCGATGGCAAGCGTCTTCAGCGCGGTCATGGAGGGGATGGCAGCAGGCACCGGCGCGCGTTCAGCGGCCTTCGGCGGCCTTCGGATCGGCCGCGGTGTTGGCCGCCGTGCTGGCGGCGGGCGGCCGCGCGTGCGGCCGTTCGGGGCTAGGCTCGCCCGGCGCCGAATCGTGCGGATACAGTTCCATCCGGCTGCGCGGCAGGCATTGCGGAAAACGCGCCTGCAGGTACGCGATCAAGCCCTCGCGCACGCGGCAACGCAGATCCCAGCACGCCGACGAGTCGGCCGCGCTGACGAGCGCGCGCAACTGCATCGTGCGCTCGGTGGCATCGGTCACCTGCAGCACCTGCACGCGGCCGTCCCACTCGGGCGCCGCATGGACGAGCCGCGCGAGTTCCTCGCGCAGCGGCGCGAGCGGCGTGCGGTAGTCGACCGACAGGTAGACCGTGCCGATGATCTCCGAGCTGTGGCGCGTCCAGTTCGTGAACGGGTTTTCGATGATCCACTGCAACGGGACGACCAGCCTGCGCTGGTCCCACAGCCGCACCGACACGAACGAGCCGGTGATTTCCTCGATGCGGCCCCACTCGCCCTGGATCACGACGACGTCGTCGAGCCGGATCGGCTGCGTGAGCGCGATCTGCAGCCCGGCGATCAGGTTGCCGAGCACCGGCCGCGCGGCGATACCGGCGACGAGGCCGGCGACGCCGGCCGACGCCAGCAGGCTCGCGCCGACCTGGCGCACGTTCGGGAACGTCATCAGCGCGGCGCCCGTGCCGATGATCACGATCAGCACCATGACGGTCCGCACGAGCACCTTGGCCTGCGTGTGGACGCGCCGCGCGTGGAGGTTGTCGGCCGCATCCATCGGATGGGCCTGGATGATCGCGTCGCCGACGCCGGCCGCGAGCCGCACCAGCAGCCAGGTCAGCGATACGATGGAGCCGACCGCGGCCGCGGCGCGCATCCCGCCCACGAACGACATGCCTTCGTCCGTCTGGATCCACAGGAATTCGAGCGCAAGCAGCGCGAGCGTGACGAGCGAAGGTTTGTCGATGTAGCGCAGGATCACGCTCATCAGCGGATACGGCTGCGCGATGCGCTTGACGATGCGTGCGCCGAGACGGTGCACGATCACGACGACCAGCACGACCATGACCGACACGATCAGCGTGCCGGACCACGAATGCAACGGCGCATCGGCGATGCGCTGCAGTTCCTCGATTGAAATCATCGGCGCCCGGGATGCTTCGGTTATGAGGCGCGGTGGCCTCGTCCTGGATGCGTCGGCGACGTCCGGGCAGCGCGCGCCCGGACCCGGTGTCAGATCAACTGCCGCCCTTGCACGGGAATGCCTTGCCGAGACCGAGCGACACCGCGGTGCTCGCGTTGTAGTCGGCCAGCTTCGGGTTCTCCGCGATGTACTTGCGCACCGCGTCGGTCATCTGCTGCGCCCGGATGTCGGGTGGCAGGCAGAAATACTGCCCGACGCGCGGCCCGGTGGTGCCGCCGATCGCGTCGATCGTGTTGTAGACGCCATCGGCAGCGCCTTCGATGTAGGCCGCGCACGACGCCCGCGACTTGACGTCCGTCTTCGCGCACAGCCGGTCGAGATCCGCGCCCGTGAAAGCCGCCGCCGACAACGGCACGGCAAACGCCGCGGCACAAAACATAGCCCGCAACATGGTGTTCCTTATGTCAATGCGGCCTCGGGCCGCTTGCTGCGCTGACCGGCGCGGCGGCCGGACGCCCGCTGCCGGCCGGATTCCGGCCGGCCGGGCGCTGCGCCACCGCGCCGAAACCGTCATTTTGCACTCTTTTGCGCATCTGCCGGCGCCGATGCACCGACGCGCACCGTCCGCTTGCTCAGGATGTCGATCGCATCCGGCGCCTTGTAGTGCTGCGCGAACTCGAGCGCGGTGATGCCGAGCTGGTTCTTCACCTGCGGATCGGCGCCCTGGTCGAGCAGCAGGTTGACCGTCGACGCGTGGTTGCCGCGCGCGGCCATCATCAGCGGCGTCGTGCCGTTCGGCGACGCGGTGTCGATATACGCGTCATGGTCGAGCAGGACCTTGACGACCTCGTCCTGGCCGTTGGTGGCCGCGTAGTGCAGCGGCGCCCAGCCCTTCTTGCTGACTTCCGCACCCTTGTCGATCAGCAGCTTGACGAGCCCGACGTCGCCGTTCAGCGACGCGAGCATCAGCGCGTTCTCGCCGGCCTTGTCTTCCTTCTCGAGGTCGATGTTCGGCGTCGTGGCGAGCGCCGCGGCGACCTTGTCGGACTTCTCGCGCGCGGCGATCACGATCAGCGGGTCGCCGTTCGGCGCGATCGTGTTCGGATCGAGCTTGCCGCTCTTGAGCTGCTTGCCGATGTCGGCGATGTCGTCGAACTTGACCGCCTTGACGACCGCGTCGAGCGACTCGGCATGCGCGCCGGCGGCGGCAAACAGGCCGCTCGCGACGAGCGCGGCGGCGACGAGGGCGCGCTTGGGCAGGTATGTGGTCGGCTTCGTCATTGTTGTGGGCTCCTTCCCTGGGTTGTCGGCTGGGCGCGCGTCGTTAGCGGGCGATCTTGAACAGCCGGAAAAAGTTCTGGGTCGTCGCATCGGCCAGCGCCTCGACGGGGATGCCGCGCTCGGATGCGATAAAGCGTCCGACATGGCTGACGTACGCAGGTTCATTCGGCTTGCCGCGATACGGCACCGGCGCGAGGTACGGCGAGTCGGTCTCGATCAGCAGCCGCTCGAGCGGCACCCGCCGCGCGACGTCCTGCACGTCGGTCGCGTTCTTGAACGTGACGATCCCCGACAGCGAGATATGGAAGTTCTGCGCGAGCGCCTGCTCGGCGACGGGCCAAGGCTCGGTGAAGCAGTGCATCACGCCGCCCGGCACGTCCGCGCGTTCCTCGGCCATGATCCGCAGCGTGTCTTCCGACGACGAGCGCGTATGGATGATCAGCGGCTTCATCGTCGCGGTCGCCGCGCGGATATGCGTGCGAAAGCGTTCGCGCTGCCATTCCATGTCGGCGATCGAGCGGCCTTCGAGGCGGTAGTAGTCGAGGCCCGTCTCGCCGATCGCGACGACTTTCGGGTGCGCGGCCAGCTCGATCAGTTCCGCGAGCGTCGGCTCGCGTGCGTCCTCGTGATCCGGATGCACGCCGACCGACGCGTACACGTTGTCGTGCGCCTGCGCGATCGCGAGCACGTCGGGCAGCGTCTCGAAGTCGACCGACACGCACAGCGCATGCGTGACGTCGTGCTCGCGCATGTTCTCCAGCACGGCCGGCAGGCGGTCGGCGAGACCCTTGAAATTGATGTGGCAGTGAGAATCGACGAACATCGTGTTTCCTGAATACGTGAGGCGGGCGCTCATGCGCTCGCCGGCAGCCGTTTCCCCTCTTCAAGGAAACAATACGCGCTCACGCGAACATTTCCCGATAACCGAGAAACAGTTCCTCGAAGACGAGCCGGGCGTTGAGCGGATGGTTCTCGACCGTCCGCTGGCGCGTCACGGCCTTCATGAAGCGCGCGAACGCATTCGCGTCGACGGCTTCCGCGCAACGCGCGAGCGCGGCCGCCTGCATCGGGAAGTAGCGCGGCGCGCCCGCCATCCGTTGTGCGAGCAGATCGTACAGCCAGCGCTGCAGCCAGCCGAGCACCAGCGGCACCGGCAGCTTCTGCAGCGTCTCGCCGCACGCGAACGGATCGCACGCGGCGCCGGCGGCGAGCTGGCCGAGCGTGAAATCGCGCAGCGGGCGGTTCTCGTCGCTCGCGAGCGCCAGCGCGGCGAGCGGCGCGCCGCCGGCTTCGGCGAGCAGCGCGCGCGCATCGTCGACGCCCTGCGCCGCCAGCCACGCCGCGGCCGCGTCGGGCGCCGGCACGGTCATCGGCCACTGCCGGCAGCGGCTGATGATGGTCGGCAGCAGCCGGTCGATGCGCGCCGACACCAGCAGGAACACGACGCCTGACGGCGGCTCCTCCAGCGTCTTCAGCAGCGCGTTCGACGCGGCGACGTTCAGCGCCTCGGCCGGATACAGCACGACGACGCGCGCGCCGCCGCGGTGCGAACCGACCCCGCAGAAGTCGAGCAGCGCACGCACCTGCTCGATCTTGATTTCCTTGCTCGGCGCGCGCGTCTTCTTGCCGCCGTCGTCCGCGTCGGCCGGCTTCGCGTCGTCGGCGGCGCCCGGCGCTTCGCCCGCGAGCGCCTCGGGCAGCACGATCCGGTAGTCCGGATGGTTGCCCTGCGCGAACCACGTGCAGGCCGCGCAGGTGCCGCACGGCTCGCCGTTCGGCTGCGGCGCCTCGCACAGGAAGCCCTGCGCGAGATGCTGCGCGAACTGCAGCTTGCCGATCCCGGCCTGGCCGTGCAGCAGCAGCGCATGCGGCCACTGCGCGCGCAGTTGCTGCAAGCGGTTCCAGTCGTCGGTCTGCCACGGATAGATCATGTGGTGCGTTCCTTCGTGTTACAGCGCGGCCAGCACGCGTTCGAGCTGCTGGCGGATCTCGGGAATCGTCTGCGTCGCGTCAACGATCGCGAAGCGGTGCGGCGCCTCTTCCGCGCGCCGCAGGTATTCGCCGCGGGTACGCGAGAAAAACGCGTCCGATTCGCTTTCGAACTTGTCGGGCATGCGCGCGGCGCCGCGGCGCTCGCTCGCCACCTGCGGCGCGACGTCGAACAGCACCGTCAGGTCGGGCTGGAAACCGCCCTGCACCCAGCGCTCGAGCGTCTCGAGCTTGTCGCGCGGCAGCCCGCGGCCGCCGCCCTGGTAGGCGAAGGTCGCGTCGGTGAAGCGGTCGGACACGACCCAGTCGCCGCGCGCGAGCGCCGGCTCGATCACGAGCGCGAGGTGCTCGCGACGCGCGGCGAACATCAGTAGCGCCTCCGTCTCGAGATCCATCGGCTGGTTCAGCAGGATCTCGCGCAGCTTCTCACCGAGCTGCGTGCCGCCCGGCTCGCGGGTGACGACGACCTGCCGGCCGCTCGCGGCCAGCCTCGCCTGGAGGCGTTCGCAGAACCATTGCAGGTGGGTGGTCTTCCCGGCCCCGTCGATGCCTTCGAAGGTGATGAATTTACCGCTCGGCATTATTGACCTCGTATGTACTTGTCCACGGCCTTGTTGTGATCGCCGAGCGTGTCCGAGAACACGCTCGTGCCATCGCCCTTCGCGACGAAATAGAGCGCGCTCGTCGGCGCCGGATTGATCGCCGCCTGCAGCGAGGCGACGCCCGGCAGCGCGATCGGTGTCGGCGGCAGGCCGCGGCGCGTATAGGTATTGTAAGGAGTGTCGGCCTGCAGGTCGCGCTTGCGCAGGCGGCCGTCGTACGCGTCGCCGAGCCCGTAGATCACCGATGGATCGGTCTGCAGCGGCATCCCGATGCGCAGCCGGTTCGCGAACACCGCCGCGACGAACGCGCGGTCGGCCGCATGGCCCGTTTCCTTTTCGACGATCGACGCGACGGTCAGCGCTTCGTAAGGCGTCTTGTACGGCAGCCCCGGCGCGCGCGCGGCCCATGCTTCGTCGAGGCGCGTCTGCATCAGCTGGTAGGCACGCCGGTAGATGTTCAGGTCGCTCGTGCCCTTGTCGAACAGGTAGGTGTCGGGGAAGAACAGTCCCTCGCCACTGCCGCGCTGGATCGCGTTGTCGGGGGCGCCGATCGCGCGCAGCAGCTCGGCGTCGCTCATGCCGGCCGTCGCGTGCGCGAGATCGGGATTGCCGTCGAGTTCCGCGCGCATCCGCTTGAAGGTCCAGCCCTCGATCACCGTCGCGACGTACTCGTTCACGTCGCCGCGCGCGATCTTCTGCAGCACGTCGTACGGCGTGATGCCGGTCTTGAATTCGTAGTTTCCGGACTTCAGCCGGCTCGACAGCCCGAGCAGGCGCGTCATCGCGACGAAGCCGAACGGCTCGACCGGCACGCCGCCGTGCTTGAGCTGCAGCGCGACGCTCTTCACGCTGCTGCGCGGCTTGATCGTGACGTCGAGCGTTGCGGCGCCCAGCAGCAGCGGCCGGGTCGCCCAGTAATACCCGCCGCCCGCGCCGGCAGCGGCCACAACGACGGCCAGCGCCACGACCGTCGCGGCGCATTTCTTCAGTAGGGACATGGAAACGAGACTCAGGTAAGACCCATATAATACTTGCTCGCCTCCGTCAAAGTCAGGGTTGACTGTTCCCTCATTCCATGAGCACACCATTCGCTTCACCGGCTGCCCAGCCCGCACCCGTCTCGCTCCCCGTTTTCCCCCGCCCGTCCACCGCCGATTTCGACGCGCCGGGCGCCTGCATGCCGCTTGCGCAGTTCGGCGTGATCGACGTGGCCGGCGACGACGCCGCGACGTTCCTGCACACCCAGCTCACCAACGACATCGAGCATCTCGATGCCGCGAGCGCGCGCCTGTCCGGCTATTGCTCGCCGAAGGGCCGCCTGCTCGCGTCGTTCCTCGCCTGGCGCGCCGGTCACGGCGTGCGCCTGCTGGTCTCGAAGGACGTCCAGGCCGCCGTGCAGAAACGGCTGTCGATGTTCGTGCTGCGCGCGAAGGCGAAACTGACGGACGCGAGCGACACGCTCGCGGTGGTCGGCTTCGCGGGCGACGTGCGCGAAGCGCTGTCGGGCATCTTCGACGCGCTGCCGGACGGCGTGCACGTGAAGGTCGACGGCCCGGCCGGGGCGCTGATCCGCGTCCCGGACGCGGCCGGCCGCAAGCGCTACCTGTGGATCGGGCCGCGCGCGGAAGTCGACGCGCGTCTCGCCGCGCTCGCCGACACGCTGCCGGTCGTGTCGCCGGCCGTATGGGACTGGCTCGACGTGCGCGCGGGCGAGCCGCGCATCACGCAGCCGGCCGTCGAACAGTTCGTGCCGCAAATGGTCAACTTCGACGTGATCGGCGCCGTTAACTTCAGGAAGGGGTGCTACCCGGGCCAGGAAATCGTCGCGCGCAGCCAGTACCGCGGCACGATCAAGCGCCGTACCGCGCTCGCGCACGTCGCCGGCGAGACCGACACCGTGCATGCCGGCGTCGAGCTGTTCCACAGCGACGACCCGGGCCAGCCGTGCGGGATGATCGTCAACGCGGCGGCCGCGCCCGCGGGCGGCGTCGACGCGCTGGTCGAGATCAAGCTGGCCGCGCTCGACAGCGGCACCGTGCACCTCGGTTCGGCCGACGGTCCGGCACTCGCGTTCGACGCGCTGCCGTACGCGTGGCCGACGGAAGCGTGACGCACTGACAACCCGGTCGCACGCCGGCTCGCACGATGCAGCCGGCGCCCGATGTTTCCTGCGAGAGATTCCCCCGATGTGTCTGATTGCCTTCGACTGGCAGCCCGATGCCGCCGCCGGTCCCGTCTTTACCCTGACCGCCAACCGCGATGAATTCTTTCGCCGTACGAGTGCGCCGCTTTCGTGGTGGGAGGATGTGCCGGGCGTGCTGGCCGGCCGCGATCTCGAAGCGGGCGGCACGTGGCTCGGCGTATCGCGCGACGGCCGCTTCGCGGCGCTGACCAATTACCGCGCGCCGTTCGACATTCGCGCGGGCGCGCCGACCCGCGGCAAGCTCGTGTCCGATTTCCTCCGCGGCCCGTCCGTCGCGCCGCTCGACTATCTCGGCGAGCTGGCCGAGCACGCGGCCGTGTACAACGGCTTCAACCTGCTGGTCGGCGACTGGAAGCGGCGCGAGCTCGCGTGGTTCTGCAACCGCGCGGCCGAAGGCGAAACCCGCGTCGCCGCGCCGGTCGCGATCGCCGCCGGCGTGCATGCGCTGTCGAATGCCCGGCTCGATACGCCCTGGCCGAAAGTCGTGCGCAAGCGCGCGGAACTCGGCACGCTGCTGACCGACAACCCAGCCCCGTCGCTCGACGAGCTGATCGAGCTGATGCGCGATCCGCATGTCGCGGACGACGACGCGCTGCCGCACACCGGCATTCCGATCGAGCGCGAGCGTGCGCTGTCGGCCGCGTTCATCGAGACACCCGAATACGGCACGCGCGGCACGACCGCGCTGCGCGTGACGATGAAGGAAGGCGTGCGCTTGACGGTCGACATCAAGGAACGCTGCGACGACGACGGCTCGCACCGCACCGTTCGCCCGGGCAGTTTCGAGCGCGCGTTCACGTTCGACATCGACGCGACGCCGCCGCGCTGAGCCAGCGGCGGGGGCGGCGCGGGCGGCGCTACGGCGCGCGCGCCATCTCGACGTGCGGCACGCCGATTTCGACGAACGGCTCGCCGATCGCCGCGAAGCCGTGCCGCACGTAGAACGACACCGCGGCATCCTGCGCGTAAAGCCGCACGACCGGCTCGCCGCGATGCCGCGCCGCGTCCAGCAACGCATGCAGCACGGCCGATCCGGCGCCCTGCCCGCGCGCGTCGGCCAGCACCGCGACGCGGCCGATCGTGCCGGTGCGCAGCAACCGTCCCGTCGCGACCGCGCGGCGTGAGCCGGTCGCCGCATCGACCCGGTAGGCAACCGCGTGCAACGACAGCGGATCCTCGTCGTCCAGTTCCCATTCCGGCGGAATCCGCTGCTCGCGCACGAACACCGCATCGCGAATCCGTGCGGCATCGCCACCCAGCACGGCCCAGTCGCCCGTTTCCACCCAGCCGTCGGTCATCGCTTCCTCCGCGCGGCGCCGGGCGCCGCCGCCGTCAAACGTCGTCGAATGCGGCCCTGAGCGCCGCCACCGCGTCGGCATGCGCGGCCCGCACCTCCGGCACGTAGCCGCCCATCTTGAAGAACTCGTGGATCATCCCCGGATAGCAGACCAGCGTAACCGTATTGCCGGCCGCGCGCAGCTTGTCCGCGTACGCGGCGCCCTCGTCGCTCAGCGGATCGTATTCGGCCGTCGCGATCCAGGCCGGCGCGACACCGGCGAACGACGGCGCGTCGCGCGTGCCGTCGAGCGGCGCGAAGCGCCAGTCGTCGCGGTCGGACCGATCGCGCAAGTATTGCGTGAAGAACCACTGGATCGTGTCCTGCGTCAGCAGGTAGCCGTTCGCGAGCCGTCCGTGGGATTCGGTGTCCTGGTGCCCCGTCACGCCCGGATAGATCAGCAGTTGCAGCGCAAGCCCGATGCCCGCGTCGCGCGCGAGCACCGCGCAGACCGTCGCGAGCGTGCCGCCCGCGCTGTCGCCGCCGACCGCGAGCCGCGTCGCATCGATGCCGAATGCGGCGGCCTCGCGATGCAGCCAGCGCAATGCGTCGTCGGCGTCGTTCACCGCGGTCGGGAACCGGTGTTCGGGCGCAAGCCGGTAGTCGACCGACAGCACCGCGCATTGCGCGTCGCGCGCGAACATCCGGCACAGCGCGTCGTGCGTATCGACGCTGCCGACCGTGAAGCCGCCGCCGTGGTAATAGACGAGCGCCGGCAGCGGTTCGGCGAGGCTCGGCTCGACCGGAAGGTACAGCCGCGCGCCGATCGAGCGGCCGTCGCGCGTCGGCACGACGCAGGCCTCGACCGAATGCATCGGCGCCGGCGCGACGTCGAGGATCGGCGCGCTCTTCTCGTACGCGGCGCGCGCCTGCTGCGCCGTCTGGTGGTGATAGGACGGACGTTTCGCGCGCTCGACCATGTCGAGCACCTGGGCAATCTTCGGATTCAGCGGCATCGGTGAGGACGGCGCGGGCGGCGCCGTGAGCGGACAAGCGTCACATGATGCCACGCCGCGCGGTGCCGGGCCGCCACGCAAAACGGCCCTGCCGGTGAAAAGGCAGGGCCGTTCGTCGAGGGCGCTTACGCGTCACTCGGGCCGGGCTGCGCATCCGGCGCGGTGCGGGTGCGTTGCCGCTTGATGTCGCGGCCCACCGCGAGCCGCCGCATGTACTTGAACGTGCCGAGCGCCTTCGCGACGAAGTTGCCGTCGCTGTCGCGCACTTCGCCTTCGCAATACGCCATCGTCGTCGAACGATGCATCACGCGTCCGTATGCGCGCAACTCGCCGCGCCCGGGCTGCATGAAGTTCACCTTCATCTCGACCGTGACGACGCCGACGCCGTCGTCGGTCAGGCTGCGCGCGGCCATCGCGAGCGCGATGTCAGACAGCGTCATCGTCACGCCGCCGTGCGCGATGCTCCACGTGTTCATGTGCCGCTCGTCGAGCGGCAGCACGATCTCGCTCGCACCATCCTTCGCGGACACGAGCCGCACGCCGAGCAGGTCGACGAACGGGCTTTCGATCGACGGACCGTCCGCCGGGGATGTCGCGTCGCTCATCGTGCGCTGTCGGACAGGTAGTCGACGCACTGGCGCGATTCGGCCACCGCCACGATGAACTTCTTCACTTCCTGGTGAACCGGGTGCACCTGATACGCATCGAGCGCGGCCTGGTCCGTGAAATCGGACACGAGCACGACGTCGGACGTCGCTTCGAGGCCCGGCGTCGCGATGCCGACGTCGAGTTGCAGGATGCCCGGCACGAGGTCGCGGCAGCCTTCGAGCTTTTCCTTCAGCTTCAGCGCGTTCTGCGCGCGCGTGCCGCCTTCGGCCGATTCCTTCAGCTTCCACATGACGATATGTCTGATCACTTCCGTTGCTCCTGTTCGTGTTGGTTCGGCGGTTCGCCCAGAACCCTTGTCAGCCGGGCGTTACACAGCCCGTTCATCGTTCGCTCGCGTTCGTCGAAATCGCGTCCGGCCGGGAAAAAAGCGGGTATCCAAGCCGGGACGAGTTCAAGACGCCAACCACGATACCCGCTTTTTCACCGTGCCACTTGCGGATGTCACGATCCGCTAGCGAAAGCAGGCAACAAGCGTACCAAACTCACCGGCGCGAATGGACGGCATCTTGAGATGCACCCATCTGGCTAGAAGCGCTGGCGGTATCGATACGGGATTGCCGGAAAGGGGATCGTACTCGCGATCGGCGAATCGCCCTCCGCATTCCGGTTGTAAGCCCCCATGGCTGGCCGCCATCGCGAACCACGGTTCACGCGCCTCTTGGCAGGCGCACCTCGAATACTGTTTCCGTCGGATCGGACCGCGCGTCAATACGGCCGTGATGTGCCTTGGCGATTTCGCTGGCGATGTACAAGCCGAGCCCCAACCCGACATCGTCACTCGCACTTGCCGATTGGTCGGCTCCGCGCTGAAGGGGGTCGAAAATGCGCTCAAGCGTGAGTCGGTCCATCGCCGGCCCTCTATTCCCAACCTCGATGAGCACTTCCTTGTCAGCCGATACCGCCGTCACCCGTACCGGCGTTTTGGACGCGCCATACTTGATCGCGTTGCTCACCAAATTACTCAGCAATTGCTGCATGCGCTGATCGTCCCAGTCCCCCCGGAGGTCGCCGCTTACGTCGACCTCGATTTCCCGATCCGGATGAGCCGCCCGCAGTTCGTCGACCACATTGGCGAGCACACGTGCGAGATCGACATTGCGCGGAACAACGTTGATGCCCAGCCCGAGCTGGGTTCGATTGAAATCGCAGAGATCGTCAAGGAGCCCTTGCATGCGCCCCCCGCTTCTGATCAGCCGGGCCGCGGCCTCCGATACTTCCTCTCCCGCATTGAGCGCCGCCAGATAAGTCGCCGTGATCTGAATGGTCTGCAGCGGCGTGCGCATGTCGTGACCCAGCATGCCCAACAACAAGTTGCGAGCCTGCTCGACCTGCTCGGTAAAGAAAGCGACTGATTCCGCGAGCGCCTGATCGATCGCCTCGTTGAAACGAATCATGTCGTCCATGTGAGGCAGCCCCGGCTGGCACTCGTCGATCCACAGGCGCAGCACACTCGCACGCAGCGCCCGATACTCGGCCGCCAGCTGATTGATGTTGAAACCTCGTCGGGCGCGCAGCACGGCATGCGTCTGCGCGGCGGTTTCCGTGGCGTTCACCGGCTCGGGCGCGCGCCCGAGCGATTTTTCGTGTTGCTCGTCCCGCGTTTGCGGGGTGCCGATGTCCTTGGCCACGGCCTCCAGGATCTGCCGTGAATGGTCGCGTAGCGCGAACGAGTCCATGCCCCTTGCGGCTGGTAACAGCGTGGCGGCAAACGCTTCCCACTGCACCAGGATCGACTCCATGTTCCGCACGATGAAATCAGCTAGTCGCATGTCGCCCCACATAACGAAATGAACGGTGGATGCTCTTGTGATACCGCACGAGATCACGCGAATACCACCGATCGAAGGCGCTTGCATGGCACGCCGCGCGCAAAGCCGTCGTCAGGTGCCCTCTATCGTATGGTGATTTGCCCGGCCCCAAGACGGGCCAGCGCGCGAAGCCGCAATCGCTAATGTGCAACAACTCGTGGTAACGCGAACTTCGTGGTTACCCGTCAAAGGCGCGGCTACGCCTGGCCATCAAAGCAACTTTCACGACCTGTGCTTCGCGATTCTTCGAATCGGCCATTGCCGCGCCCGCCACCGATCCCTTCGCACAACGGTCATGACGGACGACACTGCAGTCGCCATGCGTTCCAGCATTGCCGATTAATCTTCGATTTGAAGCGCCATTTCGGATCAATCGACCGGTCGTTATCCAGATTCATTATTCATTTCGACGGAATTGCATCTTTTACCGGCTCACCGGGTAATAATTACGAAAATCAAATAAAACACATCGAAATTGATCGAACCTGATTGACTTTGGCTTTCATGAAAATCTAGAATCCCCTACAACATCTTTCATCTGATTTTTCCAGCACCGGCAGAGCCTCATCCTTCGCCTGCCGAAAGCGCTCTCCATCGACTTCACCCGTTTCGTAACGGGTGGTGTGGGCTATCGTTTTCCATATTCAGCCTTTATCGCCCCCCGATTAAGAAACGGTTCAATTCGCCCCGCAAGCATCACATCACGATTAATCCGGGCATTTTCAGAATGCCTGCGACGCAGAACGAAGCGGATCGAGCCGTCCGCTCATCCGGGCATTTCGATAAAAAAATCGCAGTCGTCAGGAGGGTCGTCATGAACGTGCATCGCTTCACGAAATCGCTGTGTCTGGGATTCGT
This sequence comes from Burkholderia sp. Bp9099, assembly GCF_003857805.1. NCBI lineage: Bacteria > Pseudomonadati > Pseudomonadota > Betaproteobacteria > Burkholderiales > Burkholderiaceae > Burkholderia > Burkholderia sp. Bp9099. The sequence continues at coordinate 164,516 of NZ_QTPU01000007.1, read as the reverse complement.
CTGCGCCGGCCTGCTGGCCGCCTGCAACGACGACGACGTCCATTCGAACGACACGCCGCCCTCTTCCAGCGCTGCACTGTCGTTCCGCATGGACGCCGGCGGGCAGATCAACGCTTTCTACCGACAGGACAAGGTCGCCGCCCATCTGCTGGTGCGCTCGTCGACGAAGCCGCGCCTGCTTGTCGTGTTTCCGGCCGGCAACAGCGGCACCGGGCTGTGGTTCGACGACACTGCGCAGCCGGTGAACTGGAGCCTCGACACGCCACCGTCCGCACTGTCGGCACCCGACCCGCACGGCCGCCCGCTGTACGGCATCGGCGCCGACGTGTCGGTCGACACCGACACGCTGACGATCCGCCAGGGCGTGCTCAGCAACGTGCGCTTCCTGCGCGACTTCAACGGCGGCGCAACGATCCCGCCGGAGATCGTCACCGCCCCGACGATCCAGGGCAGCGCCGCGCAATGGCAGCGCGACCGGCTCGACGGCGCCCCCGGCTACGCACTGCGCATCACGCTGCGTGACGGCGGCAGCATCGCGACGGCCGCGGACGGCAAGCTGGTGCTGCGCGCGGCGGCCGGTACGCGCACGCTGAAGCTGCATGTCGACGCGCTGTCGGGTGAGACGCCGATGTCGCCGATCACGCGCGCCGACCTGCTCGCCCCGTCCGCGAATCCGGACCCGGTCAGCCAGAACGTGCTCGAATTCCTGAGCTTCCACGACAAGCTGCTGGCCGGCTCGTGGCAGTACGACACCTATTTCGGCCGCGACACGCTGATTTCGGTGCGCATGCTGATGCCGGTGCTCGAACCGGCGGCGATCGAGGCCGGCCTGACGTCGGTACTGAACCGCCTGTCGAACGACGGCAAGGTCGCGCACGAGGAAGGCATCGGCGAATTCGCACTGGTCGACAACACGAAGCACGGCCGGCCGAACGATGCGACGCCGACCTACGACTACAAGATGATCGACAGCGACTACCTGCTCGCGCCGATCGCGGCGGCGTGGCTGATCGACGACACGCGCGGCCAGGCGCGCGCGGCCGCCTATCTCGCGCAGCGCGGCGGCGACGGTCACACCAATGGCAGCCGGCTCGTCGTCAACCTGCTGCACGTCGCGGCGACCGCGCAGCCGTTCGCGCAGCAGCCGTCGGTTGCGAACCTGATCCACCTGCGGCCCGGCGAGATCGTCGGCAACTGGCGCGACAGCACCGACGGGCTCGGCGGCGGCGTCTATCCGTACGACGTGAACGCGGTGCTCGTGCCGGCCGCGCTGCGCGCGGCGAACGCGTTCCTCACGCGCGGCCTGCTCGATCCGTACCTGGACGCCGGGCAACGCGCGGCACTCGCGAACACGGCGGCCGAAGCGGCCACGTGGGAACAGCAAGCGCCACCGCTGTTCCAGGTGAGCGTGCCGGCCGCACAGGCGACGACCGACGTGTCGGCGTATGCGCCGTCGGCCGGCGTACCGGCCGGCACCGCGCCGGGCGCGCCGCTCACGTTCTACGCGTTGTCGCTCGACCAGCAGGGCACGCCGGTTCCGGTGATGAATTCCGACGGCGGCTTCGCGCTGCTGTTCGGCACGCCGCCGGACGACGAACTCCAGCGCATCGTCGCCGACGTCACGCGGCCCTTCCCGACCGGGCTCGTCACCGATGTCGGGATGGTGATCGCGAATCCCGCGTATGCGAGCCAGGAACTGTGGCCGAAGTTCACGAGTTCCGCGTATCACGGCACCGTGATCTGGTCGTGGCAGCAGGCGATGTGGGTCGCCGGGCTCGATCGGCAACTCGCGCGCCAGGATCTGTCGGACACGACGCGCGCGCTGCTGACGCAGGCACGGCAGACGATCTGGCAAGTGATCTCGAACGGGCGCGACATGCGCACGTCGGAGATGTGGACGTGGTCGTACGTGAACGGCCGGTATCAGACCGACGCGTTCGGCACGCGCAGCGCGGACGCGACCGAGGCCAATGCGGCGCAGCTGTGGAGTACGACGTATCTCGCGATTCGTGATCCGCAACTGCGGACCGGCAAGTACTGGTGGCAGGCGATGGAGCGGATGAAGGATGTGCAGCCACAGCAGGCGGCGGCCATCGCGGCTCGCCAGACGATGCGCCAATGAAACGAAAGCCCCGCACGCATATTCGCGTACGGGGCTTCATTCAGGCCGGACGCAAACCGCGCGGACATCGCATCGCGCCGCCATTGCGCTGCATCCGCGCCCACCACGCCGCCGGATGCCCGCTCGTCCGTCAGTGCGCGACCACGCGATTGCGCCCGTCCCGCTTCGCCTGATACAAGCGTTCATCGACCGCGCGCAACAACGCATCGACCGTCCCGCCGTCGACCCCATACTGCGCGACGCCGACGCTGACCGTCACCTGCACGCGCTTGAAATCCAGCCCGAACGGCGAACTCGCGATCGACGAACGCACGCGCTCGGCCGTCATGCGCGCGCCCTCGAGCGGCATCTCGGGCAACAGCGCCATGAACTCCTCGCCGCCGACTCGCGCGAGCGCACCGGCCGGACGTATCGCCTCGAGACACTGGCGCACGACGCCGCGCAGCACCTCGTCGCCGATCTGGTGCCCGTATGCATCGTTGATGTTCTTGAAGTTGTCGAGATCGAGCGCGAGCAGGCAAAACGGCGTGCCGTCGCGTTCCGCGCGCACGATCTCGCGCTCGACTTGCGCGATGAACTGGCGACGGTTGGACGCGCCCGTCATCGGATCGGTCGCGGCCATGTATTCGAGCTTCTGGTTCGTGCGGCGCAGTTCCTGCAACGCACTCTCGGTGCGCGCCATCGATTCCGACAGCCGGCTCATCAGGTCTTCCTGGCTGTAGATCGCCGAGAACGAGCGCGTCGTCTGCAGCGCCTGCACGACGCCGTAGCTGAGCAGGAAGAACCCGCCCGCGAAGATGGCATGCGCGAGCCACCACATGTGATTCCACGGCTTGCCGAGGATGAACGCGAGCGACGACAGCGCGAACGCCATGATCGACACGCCGTAGATCACCATCAGCGGCGAGCGGATGCGCCGCGCGAGCAGCACGCCGACGTTCAGCAGCGAAAACACCAGCGCGCCGCCTTCCATCGACAGCCGCGTACCCGGCGCGCCGGCGACCGGCGAATAGGCGATGTACGCAACCGCCACGTTGATGGTCACGAACAACCCGACCCACGGCAGCCACGTGCGCGCGCGCGTACGCTTCTCCACCCGATCGGGCGGCTGCGAATACGACAGCAGGCCCGTGAGCAGCAGGATCGACATCACGAGGCGCGAGGCGGGCCCGTACAGCAGGAACAGCCAGATGTTGTGGTGCGCCATCCCGGTGAACAGACCGTGCAGCGCGTAGATCATCGCGAAGCCGAGAAAGCCGAGCGTCAGCCAGCGCAGCAGCGGCTCGCCGGACGATCGGTAGCACACCCACGTCACGTAGGTGACGAACGCACCTTCGAGGGTCGCGGCCGCGATCGCGATTTCATGGAATGCGTGGTTCTCGAACACGACGTGCGGGTCGCTGAAGAACCACAGATAGGCAATCAGATAGGCCGGCAGCAATGCAAAACCGACCAGCAGGCATTTCGCGTAGAGCCTCGCGGCCGCGCTGACGACGCGCGGCGGTTCCCCGGCTGCATAGGTCGTGCTCAATTTGGTCCCCGTTTCGGTCTGCTGCGTGGTTCGAACGCCCACGGTGCCGGAAACGCGCGATGCATCGTCTTCGCCGGCTACCGGAAACGCGTTACGTGCGCCGGTACGACGCACGCGTTGGCCCATCCCGCCGAAAGGCAAATGTCAGAGCAAGTATAGGTGCGGCAAATCGTTTGACAAGTAAGGGGAAACGGCAGCATCGAATGCATGGCGTTTGCTTCCTTTCCCTTACGAATCGCCCACGGATTTCGCCGATTCGCATTGCGGCCGCAGCTTCGGTCCCCCGAAAGCCGCGGCCGCCCCGCCCGCGCACAAATATCAGACGATTTCGAACAGGCCGGCAGCCCCCTGCCCGCCGCCGATGCACATCGTGACGACCACGTATTTCACGCCGCGCCGCTTGCCTTCGATCAGCGCATGGCCGGTCAGGCGCGCACCCGACACGCCGTACGGATGGCCGACCGCGATCGCGCCGCCGTTCACGTTCAGGCGCTCGTCAGGAATCCCGAGCGTGTCGCGGCAGTACAGCACTTGCACCGCGAACGCTTCGTTGAGCTCCCACAGGCCGATGTCGTCGACCTTCAGCCCCGCCTGCTTCAGCAGCTTCGGCACCGCGAACACCGGGCCGATGCCCATCTCGTCCGGCTCGCAACCGGCGACCGCGAAACCGCGGAACACGCCGAGCGGCTGCAGCCCCTCGCGCTGTGCGACATCCGCGTTCATCACCACGCACGCCGACGCGCCGTCCGAGAACTGGCTCGCGTTGCCCGCGGTGATCACGCCGCCCGGCACGGCCGAACGGATCTTCGCTACGCCCTCGAGCGTCGTGTCGGGCCGGATGCCCTCGTCGGCCGACACCGTCACGTCCTGCGTGAACAGCCGGCCCGTCGCCTTGTCGGCGATGCCTGCCCGCACGGTGATCGGCACGATCTCGTCGTTGAAGCGCCCGGCTTCCTGCGCGGCCGCGGCGCGCAGTTGCGAGCGCACGCCGTACTCGTCCTGCCGCTCCTTCGCGATCCCGTAGCGCTTTGCGACGTTCTCGGCCGTCTGGAGCATGTTCCAGTAGATCTCCGGCTTGTGCTCGACGAGCCAGCCCTCCTGGATCATGTGCCGGTTCATCTCGTTCTGCACGCACGAGATCGATTCGACGCCGCCCGCGACATACACGTCGCCCTCGCCCGCGATGATCCGCTGTGCGGCGAGCGCGATGGTCTGCAGCCCGGACGAGCAGAAACGGTTCACCGTCATCCCCGGCACGCTCACCGGCAGCCCGGCGCGCAGCGCGATCTGCCGCGCGATGTTCGCGCCGGTCGCGCCTTCGGGGTTCGCGCAGCCCATGATCACGTCCTCGATGCGCGCGGGGTCCAGCTTCGCGCGTTCGAGCGCGGCCGCGACCACGTGGCCGCCGAGCGTCGCGCCGTGCGTCATGTTGAATGCTCCGCGCCACGATTTCGCGAGCGGCGTGCGTGCGGTCGATACGATTACGGCTTCGGTCATGCGAGTCTCCTTCGGTCCTGCTTGATGTTCTGCGTCGGATAGGAATGCGCTACGCCGTCGGGCGCGCGCCCGCGGACGTCACATGTGCGACGCCCGCCGCCTGCATCTGTTGCCATGCGTGCGCGAGCGACCCGTTCAGGTCGATCGCACGGCATGCGTCGTTGATCACGGCCGCCTCGAAGCCGGCCGCGCGCGCATCGAGCGCGGACCACGCGACGCAATAGTCGGTCGCGAGCCCGCAGCACCACACGCGCTTCGCGCCGAGCTCGCGCAGATAGCCGGCGAGCCCCGTGCGCGTCGTGCGATCGGCTTCGACGAACGCGGAATAGCTGTCGACCTGGGCGTCGTCGCCCTTGCGGATCACGAGCCGCGCGTGCGGAATGTCGAGGTCGCGATGCAGCGCCGCGCCCTCGGTGTCCTGCACGCAGTGCACGGGCCACAGCACCTGCTCGCCGTACGGCAGCGCGAGCGTGGAAAACGGCTCGCGGCCGGGATGGTTCGCCGCGAACGACACGTGTTCGCGCGGGTGCCAGTCCTGCGTCAGCACGACCTGGTCGAAGCGTTGCGCGAGCGCGTTGATCACCGGCACGACCGCGTCGCCGTCCGGCACCGCGAGTGCGCCGCCCGGCATGAAGTCGTACTGCACGTCGATCACGAGCAACACGTCGTCAGTGCGTTTCATTGCATTTCTCCTTGCAAGCCTGGCCGCGCGGTCACGCCGGCCGTCAGCCGTTGAACCCGCGCCCGGCCCTGGCGAGCTCGACGATCGACGGCGCGAGCTGCCACGCGTCGCCGTTCGGTGCGGCCGCATAGCGGCGGATCGCGCGCTCGACGTTGTAGAGGCCGACCATGTCCGCATACAGCATCGGGCCGCCCCGCCACAGCGGGAACCCGTAACCGGTCAGGTAGACCATGTCGATGTCGGATGCCTTCGACGCGATCTTCTCCTCGAGGATCTTCGCGCCTTCGTTGACGAGCGCGAACACGAGCCGCTCGACGATCTCGTCGTCGCCGATCTTGCGCCGCTCGACGCCGCGCTCCTTCGAATACGCGACAACCATCTCGTCGACGAGCGCCGACGGCTTCGCGTTGCGCTCGCCCGGCACGTAGTCGTACCAGCCGCCGCCCGTCTTCTGGCCGAAACGGCCCTGCTCGCACAGGCGGTCGGCGATCTTCGAGTAGTGCAGATCGGGTTTCTCGACGTAGCGGCGCTTGCGGATCGCCCAGCCGATGTCGTTGCCGGCGAGGTCGCTCATCCGGAACGGGCCCATCGCGAAACCGAACTTCTCGATCGCGCGATCGACCTGCGCGGGCAGCGCGCCTTCCTCGAGCATGAAGAGCGCCTGGCGGATGTACTGCTCGATCATCCGGTTGCCGATGAAGCCGTCGCACACGCCCGACACCACCGCCGTCTTGCGGATCTTCTTGGCGACCGCCATCACGGTCGCGAGCACGTCCTTCGCGGTCTGCGCGCCGCGCACGACCTCGAGCAGCTTCATCACGTTCGCCGGGCTGAAGAAGTGCATGCCGACCACGTCCTGCGGACGCTTCGTGAACGCGGCGATCTTGTCGACATCGAGCGTCGACGTGTTCGACGCGAGGATCGCACCGGGCTTCGCCACCGCGTCGAGCCGGCCGAACACCTGCTCCTTCACGCCGAGTTCCTCGAACACGGCCTCGACGATCAGGTCCGCGTCCTTCAGGTCGTCGTAGGACAGCGTCGGCGTGATCAGCGCCATGCGCGCGTCGAGCTTCTGCTGCGTGAGCTTGCCCTTCTTCACCTGCGCGTCGTAGTTCTTGCGGATCGTGGCGAGGCCGCGGTCGAGCGCGTCCTGCTTCGTCTCGAGCAGCGTGACGGGCAGGCCCGCGTTGACGAAGTTCATCGCGATCCCGCCGCCCATCGTGCCCGCGCCGATCACGCCGACGCGGCGGATCTCGCGCACCGGCGTATCGGCCGGCACGTCGGGAATCTTGCTCGCCGCGCGCTCGCCGAAGAACGCGTGCCGCAGCGCACGGCTTTCCGGCGTCATCATCAGCGCGACGAAACCGTCGCGTTCGGCGACGCTGCCCTTGTCGAAGCCGTTCAGCACGCCGGCCTCGATCGCGTCGATGCACTTGTGCGGCGCGGGGAAATTCGGGGCGGCGGCCCGCGCGGAATTGCGCGCGAACTGGATGAAGCCCGCAGCATTCTCGTGGACGATCTTGCGATCGCGCACGCGCGGATGCGGCCCCTGCTGCGCGCCGACCTTGCGCGCGAACGCGATGGCTGCGTCGAGCAGGTCGCCGTCGGCCATCGCGTCGAACAGCCCGCTGTTCGCGAGCTGTTCCGACGGCACCGGCGCGCCCGACACGATCATGTTCAGCGCGGTTTCGAGGCCCACCGCACGCGGCAGGCGCTGCGTGCCGCCCGCGCCCGGCAACAGGCCGAGCTTCACTTCGGGCAGCGCGACCTGCGCACCGGGCGCCGCGACGCGATAGTGCGCGCCGAGCGCGAGTTCCAGGCCGCCGCCCATCACGACGCTGTGCAGCGCCGCGACGACCGGCTTCGCGCTCGCCTCCACCGCGCGGATCACGGTGTGCAGCGTCGGCTCCTGCAAGGCCTTCGGGGTATTGAATTCGGTGATGTCGGCGCCGCCCGAGAACGCGCGGCCCGCGCCGGTCAGCACGATCGCCGTGACCGACGGATCCTGCGCGGCACGATCGAGCGCGTCCATGACGCCCTGGCGCGTCGACAGGCCAAGCCCGTTGACCGGCGGATTGTTGAGCGTGATGACGGCCACGCCGTCGCGAGTCGAGTAATCCACTGCCATCTGCCTGCCTCCATGCATCGCGCGCCGGGGTGGCTGCGCTTCATTGTGCGCGGTCGAACGGCCGCATGTCCGGATCGAACGGAGGCAGCATACAACGAAAAAGCACGGTCGTTCAATTTGAATTTGTTCACGATCCGGGGGCCGGATCGGGCGACCGCGCGGCGGGCCGTCGGCGGCCGCGGCTTACGGTGCGCAGCGCGCCGTCGGCAGCACGTAGTCGCGGAACGTCTCGCGCAGCTTCAGCTTCTGCAGCTTGCCGGTCGCGGTGTGCGGCAGCGATTCGACGAACACGACATCGTCGGGCACCCACCACTTCGCGACCTTGCCTTCGTAGAACGCGAGCAGCGCGTCGCGGGTCAGGTTCGCCCCCTCCCGCGGCACCACGACGAGCAGCGGACGCTCGGTCCATTTCGGGTGCGCGCACGCGATGCACGCGGCTTCGGCGACGCCCGGGTGCGCGATCGCGACGTTCTCGATGTCGATCGAGCTGATCCACTCGCCGCCGGACTTGATCACGTCCTTGCTGCGGTCGGTGATCTGCAGGAAGCCGTCTGGGTCGATCGTCGCGACGTCGCCGGTCGGGAACCAGCCGTCCGACAGCGGCGACGTATCGCCCTTGAAGTAGTGATCGATCACCCAGGGCCCGCGCACCTGCAGCTCGCCGAACGCGACGCCGTCCCACGGCAGTTCGCGGCCGTCGTCGCCGACGATCCGCATGTCGACACCGCAGATCACGCGCCCCTGCTTCTCCAGCAACCGGCGCTGCACGTCGAGCGGCCGCTGCGACTGCGCCCAGTTGAGCTTCGCGAGCGTGCCGAGCGGCGACAGCTCGGTCATTCCCCACGCGTGGATCACGCGCACGCCGTATTCGTCCTCGAACGTGCGCAGCATCGCGGGCGGGCACGCCGAACCGCCGATCACCGTGCGGTTCAGCGTCGAGAAGCGCACGCCGGCCTCGCGCATATAGTTCAGCAGCCCGAGCCACACGGTCGGCACGCCCGCGGAGAACGTCACGCGTTCGGCCTCCATCAGTTCGTACAGCGACTTGCCGTCGAGGTCCTTGCCGGGCAGCACCAGCTTGCCGCCGGTGAGCGGCACCGCGTACGGCAGCCCCCACGCGTTCACATGGAACATCGGCACGACGGGCAGCACCGCGTCCAGCGCCGACAGGTTCATCGCGTCGGGCAGCGCGGCGCCGTAGGCGTGCAGCACCGTCGAGCGATGTGAATACAGCACGCCCTTCGGATTGCCGGTCGTGCCCGACGTGTAGCACAGGCCGGACGCCTGCAGTTCGTCGAGGCGCGGCCAGTCGTAGCGGCCGTCCTCGGCGTCGACGAGCGTTTCGTAGCACAGGTACGGCGTCGCGCCGGACGGCAGGTGCGCGGCATCCGTCATCGCGATCCAGCCCTTCACGTTCGGGCACTGCGGCGCGATCGCGTCGACGAGCGGCGCGAAATTGATGTCGAAGAAGACGTAGCGGTCTTCCGCGTGATTGACGATGTAGGCGATCTGCTCGGGAAAGAGCCGCGGGTTGATCGTGTGGCACACGGCGCCCATCCCGCCGATTCCGTAGTACGCCTCCAGATGCCGGTAGCCGTTCCAGGCCAGCGTGCCGACACGATCGCCCGCTTCGACGCCGAGCCGTGCGAGCGCCTGCGCGAGGCGCTTCGCGCGCTGCTCGCAGTCGCGGTACGTGTAGCGATGCAGGTCGCCTTCCACGCGCCGCGACACGATCTCCGTGTCGCCCGCATAACGCGCGGCATGCGCGATCAGCGACGACACCAGCAACGGCATGTCCATCATCTGGCCCAGCAACGGCTTACCCATCGTCTTGTTCTCCCGGAAGGACGCGAATCGGTGACCAGCCTCGAAGCGATGCGCCAGCCTGCAACCCGTCCACGGCCCGGACCGGCCTGGCGCAAGGCGCGCGGGCCGCCATGCGGGCGGCGCGGCGCCGCCTTACAATATCGGCTTACCCAGAGGCGCTCAACATGTCGTTTTCCCGAAGCGCAGCCGCTACGGCTGACACTCTCCCCGACCTCGCCGCCACGCTCGGCGCGCCGGCCGTCGGCGCGTTCGTCGCACTCGGCGACGCGTTTCATACGCGGCTGCCGGCAGCACCCCTGCCCGCGCCGTACGTCGTCGGCTTTTCCGACGAAGTCGCGCGCCTGCTCGGCTTGCCGGCGTCGCTCGCCGCCCAACCCGGATTCGCCGAGCTGTTCGCCGGCAACCCGACGCGCGACTGGCCCGCGAGCGCGATGCCGTACGCGTCGGTGTATTCCGGCCACCAGTTCGGCGTATGGGCCGGCCAGCTCGGCGACGGCCGCGCGCTGACGATCGGCGAACTCGCCGGCAGCGACGGCCAGCGCTACGAACTGCAGATCAAGGGCGGCGGCCGCACGCCGTATTCGCGGATGGGTGACGGCCGCGCGGTGCTGCGTTCGTCGATCCGCGAATTCCTGTGTTCGGAAGCGATGCATCACCTCGGCATTCCGACCACCCGCGCGCTCACGGTGATCGGCTCCGACCAGCCGGTGGTGCGCGAGGAGATCGAGACGTCGGCCGTCGTCACGCGCGTGTCGGAGAGCTTCGTGCGCTTCGGCCACTTCGAGCACTTCTTCTCGAACGATCGCCCGGACCTGCTGCGCCAGCTCGCCGATCACGTGATCGAGCGCTTCTATCCCGCATGCCGCGACGCCGACGATCCGTACCTCGCGCTGCTCGAAGCCGCGACGCTGCGCACGGCCGACCTCGTCGCGCAGTGGCAGGCCGTCGGCTTCTGCCACGGCGTGATGAACACCGACAACATGTCGATCCTCGGCGTGACGATCGACTACGGCCCGTTCGGCTTCGTCGACGCGTTCGACGCGAACCACATCTGCAACCACTCCGACACGAGCGGCCGCTACGCGTACCGGATGCAGCCGCGCATCGCGCACTGGAACTGCTACTGCCTCGCGCAGGCGCTGCTGCCGCTGATCGGGCTGCAGCACGGCATCGCCGACGACGATGCGCGCGCCGAGCGCGCGGTCGACGACGCGCAGGCCGTGCTCGCGAAGTTTCCCGAACGCTTCGGTCCGGCGCTCGAGCGCGCGATGCGCGCGAAGCTCGGCCTCGAGCTCGAACGCGAGAACGACGCCGAGCTCGCGAACAAGCTGCTCGAAACGATGCACGCGAGCCATGCGGACTTCACGCTGACGTTCCGCCGGCTCGCGCAGATCTCGAAGCACGACGCGAGCCGCGACGCGCCGGTGCGCGACCTGTTCATCGATCGCGACGCGTTCGACGCATGGGCGAACCTCTACCGCGCGCGGCTGTCCGAGGAAACGCGCGACGACGCGGCCCGCGCGGCCGCGATGAATCGCGTGAACCCGAAATACGTGCTGCGCAACCATCTGGCCGAAGTCGCGATCCGGCGCGCGAAGGAAAAGGATTTTTCCGAAGTCGAACGACTCGCGCAGGTGCTGCGCCGCCCGTTCGACGAACAACCGGAACATGAAGCTTATGCGGCATTGCCGCCCGACTGGGCCGGGTCGCTCGAAGTGAGCTGCTCGTCGTGACCCGACCGACCGATCAGGAGAACTCCCACATGTCACACGATTCCGACGACAAGACCTTCCCGTACCAGAAGGACGACGCCGAACTGCGCCGCCGGCTCACGCCGATGCAGTACGAGGTCACGCAGCATGCGGCGACCGAGCGCGCCTTCACCGGTGAATACACCGACACCGAGGACGCCGGCATCTACAAGTGCGTCGTCTGCAGCACGCCGCTGTTCGAATCCGGCGCCAAGTTCCATTCGGGCTGCGGCTGGCCCAGCTACTTCAAGCCGCTCAACGGCGAGGTGATCGACGAGAAGATCGACCGCTCGCACGGAATGGTGCGCGTCGAGGTCCGCTGCAACCATTGCGGCGCGCATCTCGGCCACGTGTTCGAGGACGGCCCGCGCGACAAGACCGGTTTGCGGTACTGCATCAATTCGGCTGCGTTAAACTTCGAGTCCCGACCCGAAAACGAATGAGCGGCACCGGACGGATCGGTCGGACAGCCTGCTCGGCTGCCCCGATCCCGGACGGTGGCGCCCGGCGGGTCCCCACAACGGTGAAAGGCCGCGCGATGCGGCCTTTCACGCAGCTGCGAGCGCCATGAAATTCCTGTTCGATCTGTTTCCGATCATCCTGTTTTTCGCCGCCTTCAAGGTCTGGGGCATCTTCACCGCCACCGCCGTCGCGATCGTCGCGACGCTGGCCCAGGTCGCGTGGGTCGCCTTCCGGCACCGGAAGGTCGACACGATGCTGTGGGTCAGTCTCGGCGTGATCGTCGTGTTCGGCGGCGCTACCCTCGTCCTGCATGACGAGAAATTCATTCAATGGAAACCGACTGTGCTGTACTGGCTGTTTGCGATCGGGCTGCTCGCCGCGCGCTATGCGTTCGGCAACAACCTGATCGAGAAGATGATGGGCAAGCAGCTCACGCTGCCGCACCCCGTGTGGGACAAGCTGAACGTCGCATGGGCGCTGTTCTTCGCGGTGCTCGGCGTCGCGAACCTGTACGTGGTGCACAACTACACCGAATCGCAGTGGGTGAACTTCAAGCTGTTCGGCACGACGGGCGCGATGGTCGTGTTCATCATCCTGCAGAGCCTGTGGCTCACGAAGTACCTGAAGGACGAATGACATGACCGACGCTTTCCTCGACGCCTCGCCCGACGAACGCATCGCGCTGATCGAAGCGCGCCTGACCGCCGCGCTCGCGCCGCTGTCGCTCGCGGTGCGCGACGACAGCGCGCAGCACGCGGGTCACGCCGGCGCCGCTGCCGGCGGCCACTTCACGGTCACGATCGTGTCGGCCGCGTTCGCGGGCAAGCCGCGCGTCGCGCGGCACCGGCTGGTGTATGATGCGCTCGCTGATGCGATGCAGCGCGGCATTCACGCGCTCGCGATCGTGGCTTACACGCCCGAAGAATTCAACGAATCTTCAATCTAGTCTCAACAGGAATTCCCGATGATCCTGAAATCCCCCCGCCTGTGGGTCGCGGCGGCTGCTTTTGCAGCGGCACCGGCATTCGCCCAGAACATCGCCGTCGTCAACGGCACGCCGATTCCGAAGTCGCGCGCCGATGCGATGGTCGCGCAACTCGTCCAGCAAGGCCAGACCGACAGCCCGCAACTGCAGCAGGCCGTGCGCCAGGAACTCGTGAACCGCGAAATCCTGATGCAGGAAGCGATCCGCGAAGGCATCCCGAACCGCCCGGACGTGAAGGCGCAGGTCGCCGTCGCGCAGCAGACGGTCGTGCTGCGCTCGATGATCGAGAGCTTCCTGAAGAAGAACCAGCCGACCGACGCGGAAGTGAAGGCGCGTTATGACGACCTCGTGAAGGGTGCCGGCGGCAATCGCGAGTATCACCTGCACCACATCCTCGTCGACAGCGAGCAGCAGGCGAAGGACCTGATCGCGAAGATCAAGGGCGGCGCGAAGTTCGAGGACCTGGCGAAGCAATACTCGAAGGATCCGGGCTCGGGCAAGAACGGCGGCGACCTCGACTGGTCCGACCCGAAGGCGTACGTGCCGGAGTTCGCGGCCGCGGCGCAGAAGCTGCAGAAAGGCCAGATGACCGACGCGCCGGTGAAGACGCAGTTCGGCTGGCACATCATCCGTGTCGACGACGTCCGCGACATCGCCCCGCCGCCGTTCGACCAGGTGAAGGCGCAGATCGCGCAGCAGCTCGTGCAGCAGAAGCTGCAGGCGTTCGAGGAAGGCCTGCGCCAGCAGGCGAAAATCCAGTAACGTCGGCGACGATCGCCCACGCGAAGGCCGCTCCCTGGAGCGGCCTTTTTCATGCGCGCTTGCAGTGCGCGCCGAAGCGCAACCAACGCGTCGCCATCGTCACACGTATCGCGATCGCCGGCCCGTGCCGGCACTCGCACTCGCGCCGATCCCGACGTCAACGCCAGCGCATGCACATCGCGCTACGCCTTCGCCGGCGCCGCCGATTGCGCACGCGCCCGGTCGGTTGCGAACGTCCTCGCGAGCACGCCGAGTACCGGCTGCTCGATCAGCCGATACGCACCTGCCCCAACCACGGCGACGAGCGCGAGACCGCCCGCGACGATCCAGTCCGCACCGACCTGCTGCCCCACGCCGTGCTTGAGCGCCGTCGCGACGGCCGCCACGACGAAGTTGTGCGTCAGGTAGATCGAATACGACGCGTTGCCCAGCAACACCAGCGCGCTGTCCGCGACCGGTCGCACGTGGTCGATCAGCACCGCGCCCAGCACCAGCAGGAACGCCGGACCGCCGTAGACGAGCGCACGCGGCGCATGACCCACGAACAGCTCCATCGGCGGATTGCCCACACCGTCCGCGCCGGCCAGCGCCGCGCCGAGCAGCCCGAGCACACCCGCGACGACCAGCATCCGGCCGGCGGCCAGCATCGCGGCGGGCGTCCAGCGATCGCGCACGACCGCATACGCCGTCGCCGCGACGATGCCGAGCAGGAATTCGCCGATCAGTTGCGCGCCGGTCAGCATCGTGACCGACGTCGGCGCACCGAGCAGGTGGCAGGCCACGCCGACCGTCAGGAAGGCGGACGCGAGAAACGGCAGCAGCAGGCGGCGCAAGCCGAGCGCGATCGCCATGGCGAATGCGAGATAAAAGTAGATCTCGTAGCCGAGCGTCCAGCCCTGCTCCAGAAACGGCCGCCAGATACCGTCCGGATTCGCCGCCGGCCACAACAGGTACGAGCAGATCAGGTAATGGAGCGTCGCGTGATGACTCTTCAGCACGAGATGCGCGCTCCACATCGCCACGAGCGCGGTGGTCCACATCCAGTACAACGGATAGATCCGCAGCACCCGCCGCTTCAGGAACCGGCCGGCCGCGGCCCATCCGGCCGCATCGCGGCGATGCGTATGCAAGATGATGAAGCCGCTGATCACGAAGAACAGGTCGACGCCCGCATTGCCGATCGCCGCGAAATTGCCCGTGTTGATCCATGCGGGCGCATGGTGATAGAGCGGCATCGCGGCGGCGAAATGCCAGAACGCCACCAGCAGCGCCGCAACGGCCCGCAGGATCTGGATCGAGTGCAGTTGCGCGCGCGCCTCGCCTGCGCGGCCGCTGTTGCTGTCCGAATTCATTTCGATGACTCCCGTTGACGCGGACACCGTAGCAAGGGCGGACGATCCGCTGCGTGTGCCGGATCACTGAAACGCGATTGGCCGGCGCGATTGCGCCGGTCGGCGGGCGGGACAGGAAGAATGGATGACGAAAACGGCGCTACGCAAAGAAAAAGCCGCGTCGAAGCGGCTTTTCAGTTCATTCGGTCGAGTCCGGCGAGATCGCACACGGCCGGCGCACCGAACCGTTACACCGGATGGAACACGTCGTGATAGCGGACGTCGCCCGATGGCCGCGGCGCGGTGTCATCGAATGCCAAGGCGAGGAAATGCTCGGGCGGCGCATCCACGAACACGAGATCGCCGGACGGCACGAAACCGAAACGCGCGTAGTACCCGGGATCACCGAGCACGACGCAGCCGCGCGCGCCGAGCCGGCGCAACGCGTCGAGCCCCGCACGCACGAGCCCCGCGCCGATGCTCTGGCGCCGGCATTCGGGCAGTACCGCGAGCGGCGCGAGCCCGTACCACTGCTGGCTGCCTGCCGGCTCGCCGCCGATCGAGACCGGCGAGAACGCGGCATGGCCGATCACGCGCTCGTCGCGCTCCGCGACGAGCGACACGCCGAGCGCGCCATCCGCGCGCAACGCGTCGACGATCCGCCGCTCGAACGCGCCGTGCTGCGGCGCGTCCGCGAACGCGGCCACGATCACGCGACCGATCTCCTCGACGTCGCTCGCGCGCTCATCGCGCAGCGTGACGATCTCGACCGGCGCGTGCGGATCGAACATCAGCCGATCCAGCGGCGTGCGTTGCGGAACACGCGCATCCACGGGCTCGCCTCGCCCCAGCCTTCCGGATGCCAGCTCATCGTGACCGTGCGGTGCACGCGCTCCATGTGCGGCATCAGCACCGAGAAGCGGCCGTCGGCCGTCGTGACCGACGTGATGCCGGCCGGCGACCCGTTCGGGTTGAACGGATAACGCTCGGTCGCTTCGCCGCGGTGGTCGACGTAGCGCATCGCGACCGCGACGCGATCGATGTCGCCCTGCTGCGAGAAGTCCGCATAGCCTTCGCCGTGCGCGACCGCCACCGGAATCCGCGAGCCTTCCATCCCCGCGAAGAAGATCGACGGCGACTTCTCCACTTCGACGAACGAGAAGCGCGCCTCGAACTGCTCGGACTTGTTGCGCGTGAACTTCGGCCATGCTTCGGCGCCCGGGATCATCGATGCGAGGCTCGACAGCATCTGGCAGCCGTTGCAGATGCCGAGCGCGAACGTGTCGGGGCGCGCGAAGAAGGCCGAGAACATGTCGGCGAGATTCGCGTTGAAGCGGATCGTCTTCGCCCAGCCTTCGCCCGCGCCCAGCACGTCGCCGTACGAGAAGCCGCCGCATGCCACCGCGCCCGCGAAATCGGCGAGCGTCGCGCGGCCGGCCAGCAGGTCGCTCATGTGCACGTCGTGCGCGTCGAAGCCCGCACGGTCGAATGCGTATGCCGTTTCGAGGTGCGAGTTCACGCCCTGCTCGCGCAGGATCGCGACGCGCGGGCGCGCGCCCGTCGCGATGAAGGGTGCTGCGATGTCGTCGGCCGGATCGAACGTGAGCACCGGCGAGATGCCCGGGTCGGCCGCATCGAGCAGCGCGTCGTATTCGGCGTCCGCGCAGGCGGGGTTGTCGCGCAGGCGCGCGATGCGCCAGCTCACTTCGCCCCATGCGCGATGGAGTTCCGCGCGCGGCGCGTCGAACACCTTCTTCGCGTCGCGGTACACCTCGATCACGTCGCGATCGTTGACCGTGCCGATCACGTGCGAGCACGCCGACAGGCCGAACTCGCGCAGCGCGCCGAGCACCGCGTCGCGATCGGCCGCGCGCACCTGCACGACGGCACCGAGTTCTTCCGAGAACAGCGCGCGCAGCGTGCGATCCTCGCGACGGCCGCTCGTCTGCTTCGCCCAGTCCTTCGCGTCGCCGTAGTCGGATTCGTGATTCGGGTCGAGGGTCAGCATGTCGACGTTCAGCGACACGCCCGCGTGACCCGCGAACGCCATTTCGCACACCGTCGCCCACAGGCCGCCGTCCGAGCGGTCGTGGTACGCGAGCAGCTTGCCTTGCGCGTTGAGCGACTGGATCGCGTTGAAGAAGCGCTTCAGGTCTTCCGGATCGTCGACGTCCGGCGTCGTGTCACCGACCTGCTGCGTGACCTGCGCGAAGATGCTGCCGCCCATGCGGTTCTTGCCGCGGCCGAGATCGATCGCGATCAGCACGCTGTCGCCTGCGTCGGCGATGCGGCGCAGTTGCGGCGTCAGGTGACGGCGCACGTCTTCGACCGGCGCGAACGCGGAGATGATCAGCGACACCGGCGACACGACTTCCTTCGCGACGCCCTGCTCGTCCCACTTGGTCTTCATCGACAACGAGTCCTTGCCGACCGGGATGCCGATCCCGAGCGCCGGGCACAGCTCCATGCCGATCGCCTTGACCGTGTCGAACAGCGCGGCGTCCTCGCCGGCCGTGCCGCACGCGGCCATCCAGTTCGCCGACAGCTTCAGCTTGTCGAGCGACGCGATCGGCGCGCTCGCGATGTTCGTGATCGCCTCGCCGACCGCCATGCGGCCCGAGGCCGGCGCGTCGATCACCGCGAGCGGCGTGCGCTCGGCCATCGTCATCGCCTCGCCCTTGAAGCCCGCGTAGTCGAGCGCGGTCACCGCGCAGTCGGCCACCGGCACCTGCCACGGGCCGACCATCTGGTCGCGCACCGACGTGCCGCCGACCGAACGGTCGCCGATCGTGATCAGGAACGACTTGCTGCCGACCGTCGGGTGCTTCAGCACGTCGACCGCGATTTCCGACAGGGCGACGCCCGTCACGTCGACCGGCGCGCGCTCGGTCGCGACACGCGTGACGTCGCGGTGCATGCGCGGCGGCTTGCCGAGCAGCACTTCCATCGGCATGTCGACCGGGTATTCCTCGACGCCCGTCGCTTCGTCGTCGACGAGCTTCAGCTGGCGTTCGTCGGTCGCGATACCGACCACCGCGAACGGGCAGCGCTCGCGTGCGCAGATCGCCTCGAAGCGCGGCAGGTCAGCCGGCGCGATCGCCAGCACGTAGCGCTCCTGCGCCTCGTTCGACCAGATTTCGCGCGGCGACAGGCCCGATTCCTCGAGCGCGACCTTGCGCAGTTCGAAACGCGCGCCCTTGCCCGCGCCGTCGACGATCTCGGGGAACGCGTTCGACAGGCCGCCCGCGCCGACGTCGTGGATGCTCAGGATCGGGTTTTCCGCGCCGAGCTGCCAGCAGCCGTTGATCACTTCCTGCGCGCGCCGCTCGATTTCCGGGTTGCCGCGCTGCACCGAGTCGAAGTCGAGTTCGGCCGTGTTCGCGCCGGTCGCCATCGAGCTCGCCGCGCCGCCGCCCATGCCGATCCGCATGCCGGGGCCGCCGATCTGGATCAGCAGCGAGCCGGCCGGCACGTCGTGCTTGTGCGTGTGCTGATCCGCGATGTTGCCGAGGCCGCCCGCGATCATGATCGGCTTGTGATAGCCGTGCACCTTCCCGCCGACGTTCTGCTCGTACACGCGGAAATAGCCGCCGAGGTTCGGGCGGCCGAATTCGTTGTTGAACGCGGCGCCGCCGAGCGGGCCGTCGATCATGATCTGCAGCGGCGACGCGATGCGGTCCGGACGGCCATACGGGCCGTGCTGCTCGTTCGGGTTGCGCTCGGCGACCGGCTGCGCCGCGTCGCGTGCGTTCTCCCACGACTGGCGTGCGTCCGGCAGGTCGAGGTTCGACACCGTGAAGCCCGTGAGGCCGGCCTTGGGACGCGCACCGCGGCCCGTCGCGCCTTCGTCGCGGATCTCGCCGCCCGCGCCGGTCGCCGCGCCCGGGAACGGCGAGATCGCCGTCGGGTGGTTGTGCGTCTCGACCTTCATCAGCGTGTGCGTGAGCTCGGTGTGGCGCCCGTAGCGCTCGCCCGGCTCGCCGGCCGCGCCTGCGTTGCGCGGGAACCAGCGCTCGGCTTCGGCGCCGACCATGATCGACGAGTTGTCCGAATACGCGACGATCGTGCCTTGCGGGCTCAGCTTCTCGGTGTTGCGGATCATCGCGAACAGCGACATGTCCTGCGCTTCGCCGTCGATCGTCCAGTTCGCGTTGAAGATCTTGTGGCGGCAGTGCTCGCTGTTCGCCTGCGCGAACATCATCAGCTCGACGTCGGTCGGGTTGCGTTCGAGCTTGCGGAACGCGTCGACCAGGTAGTCGATCTCGTCGTCGGCGAGCGCGAGGCCCAGCTCGACGTTCGCGCGCTCGAGCGCGGCGCGGCCGACGCCCAGCACGTCGACGGTCGCGAGCGGCTTGGCCGGCAGCTCGTCGAACAGGTGCTTCGCGTCGTCGCGCGCGGCAACCACGCTTTCGGTCATCCGGTCATGCAGCGCGGCTGCAACCGCGGCGCGCGCGTCGTCGGACAGCGCCTTCTTGCCGCCGAGCAGGCCCGACTTCAGCGTGACCGTGAATTCGACGCCGCGCTCGATGCGGCGCACCTGCGTGAGGCCGCAGTGCTGCGCGATGTCGGTCGCCTTGCTCGCCCACGGCGAAACGGTGCCGAAGCGCGGCAGCACGACGAAGGTCTCGGTCGTGCCCTTCTCGGCCGCCGGCTCGAACGGCGCGCCGTAGTGCATCAGCGCGTCGATGCGGGCGCTGTCGTCGGCCGACAGCGGCTCGGCCGCATTGACGAAGTGCAGGAACTGGCCGCGTACCGCGACGATGTTGGCGTCGATTTGCCTGAGCGTGTCGAGCAGACGGGTTTGACGGAAATCGGAGAGGGCCGAAGCGCCGGGAAAACACGAGAAGTGAGCCATGGGCTGGACTGACGTCGATGAGTCGCGCGAGGTGGCGACGTGGGGCGAAAGGAAGGCCGTAATTATACCCGGAAGTCGGTCATCCCAGACCGGCTGATCGGCACCCTGATCGGCACCCGTCACGCACCGCGACGGTGCACCGGCATCCACGGCGCCCGGCCGGCCGCCGGGCCGGCGTGCGCGGCCGCGGTGGCCTGTGACCGCAAGACGGCGGAATCGGATGGGGTTGCGTGGCACCGGTTCGCGCGATTTTGGCGCTATCATTCCCGGTTCACCGGGCCGGGGGCCCGTCAGCGAATTCTCACCGGGCGGCGTGCGCGCCGCCCGTCATCGAAGCAATCCATGGATGTCATCGTCATCGGCGGCGGAATCAGCGGCGTCGCCACCGCCTACCAGCTGCGCGCGGCCGGCCATCGCGTGTGCGTGGTCGAACGCCACGCGACCGTCGCGCAGGGCGCGACCTACGGCGACGGCGGCACGCTGCTGCCGAGCCCGCTCGACGTCTGGTTCGGCCCGACCTTCATGCGCCAGCGCCAGCCGCGCGACACCGGCATCGTCTACAAGCCGGGCTTCAACGGCGGCGTGCGCCGCTTCGTCAAGCAGCTCGCCGCGCTGCGCGAACCCGATGCATTCACCGCGCAGTATGCACGGCTGCGCCCGCTGATCGACGCATCGCGCGAGTCGCTCGCCGACATCGAGGCGCGCTTCCAGCTCGAATTCGAGCAGAAAGCCGGGATCCTGCACGTCGTGCGCGACCCGCGCGACTGGGAAGCGCTGCAGCCGGCGCTCGACCTGCTGCGCGCGCTCGACCAGCCGTACCGCGTGCTCACCGCCGACGAATGCGCGGCGCTCGAGCCGTCGGTGCCGGCCGAGCCCGGCTTCGCCGGCGGCGTGCTGCTCGAGAGCGAGCGCACCGGAAACTGCCCGCTGTTCGCGAAACTGGTCAAGCAGACGCTCGACGAGCACGGCGTGCAGTTCCGCTTCGGCGCGGACGTCGCGGCGATCCGCGTCGACACCGGCCGCGCCGCGATCGAGCTCGCACCGGCCG
This sequence comes from Burkholderia sp. Bp9099, assembly GCF_003857805.1. Taxonomy (NCBI): domain Bacteria; kingdom Pseudomonadati; phylum Pseudomonadota; class Betaproteobacteria; order Burkholderiales; family Burkholderiaceae; genus Burkholderia; species Burkholderia sp. Bp9099. The sequence goes on along the minus strand of NZ_QTPU01000007.1, from coordinate 143,535 downwards.
GCGGCCGGCACGCGAAGAAGGCGCACGAGGTCGACGTGATGGCGGCCGACGCGATCGTGGTCGCTGCCGGCGCCGGCAGCCTGCCGCTGCTAGAGCGGCTCGGCTGGCGGCTGCCGCTGCACCCGGTCCGCGCGCATACGCTGACCGCGCCGGTCGCGTACGAAGAACATGCGCCGCACCTGAGCGTCGTCGATTCGATCAAGCGGATCTCGATCACGCGCACCCACCAGCGGCTGCGCATCGGCGGCGGCGCCGTGCTGCAAAGCCTCGCCGACACCGCGAAGCCGCTCCCCGAGCCGCTGTCCGAAGCCGCCCTCGCGCTGCTCGGCCAGGCCGTCCACGACTGGGTGCCGGGCGCCGCGAAGATTTCCGCCGCGCTGTCGTGGCAAGGCACGCAACTGCTGTCGCCGGACGGCCTGCCGGTCGTCGGTCCGACCCCGCATCCGCGCGTGTTCGTCAATTTCGGTCACGGCCCTGCCGGTTGGGGCCTCGCGTGCGGGTCTGCTAAAGTGGTGACAGACTGTCTGGCCGGCGACACGCAGCAGTGGCCCGCCGACGCGCTCGCCGCGCTCAGCGCCGCGCGCTTCACGACCTGACCGCCGCGGGCCCGTCCCGGGGCGCTTCCTCCCGCCGCCATGACCCCGCGATGACGAATACCCGCCCGCTTCCCGATTCCGTCCCGCTCGCGCTGCTGCGCGTCGCCGACCTGCGCGCGGCCGAGGCCGCCGCGACCGCCGAACTGCCGCCGCACACGCTGATGGGCCGCGCGGGCGCCGCCGCCGCGCGCTGGCTGTCCGAACGGGTCGCCGGCGACGATCGCCCGGTCTGGTTCGCGGTCGGCCCCGGCAACAACGGCGGCGACGCGCTGGTGGCCGCCGCGCAGCTGCAGCAGCTCGGTGTCGCGACGCAGGCCTGGATGCCCGTGCCGGTCAAGCCGGACGATGCGCAATGGGCGCTCGGCCTCGCGCGCACGGCCGGCGTGCCGCTGTCGACCGAACCGCCCGCCTCGCTCGACGATTACGCCTGGGTCGTCGACGGACTGTTCGGCATCGGCCTCGGTCGCGCGCTCGACGGTCCGTTCGCCACCCAGGCCGCGCGCATCGCCGCGCATGCCCGACGCGGCGGCCGCGTGCTCGCGCTCGACGTGCCGAGCGGACTGGACAGCGACACGGGCCGGATCGTCGGCGCGGGCGTCGCGGTCGCCGCGACCCACACGCTCACCTTCATCGGCGCGAAACCGGGCCTTTACACCGGTGACGGCCGCGACCTCGCCGGCCAGATCGACATCGCGTCGCTCGACGTCGCCCCACCCGCCGCGCCGGCCATCGTGCTGAATGCACCGGCACGATTCGCCGCCGCATTGCCCGCCCGCGCGTTCGCGTCGCACAAGGGCACGTTCGGCAGCCTCGCGGTGCTCGGCGGCGACACGGGCATGTGCGGCGCGCCGATCCTCGCCGCGCGCGCCGCGCTGTTCGCGGGCGCCGGCAAGGTGCATGTCGGTTTTCTCGGCGCCGGCGCGCCGCCGTACGACCCGCCGTTTCCCGAACTGATGCTGCATCCCGCGGACGGCCTCGACCTCGACGCGATGTCCGCGATCGCGGCAGGCTGCGGCCTCGGCACGCGCGAGGCCGCAGCCACCCTCGTGCGCGACGTGCTCGCGCACGATGCCGTGACGCTGCTCGACGCCGACGCGCTGAACCTCGTCGCGACGCACGCCGACCTCGCGGCCGCCGTGGCCGCCCGCGGCACACGCGGCAATGCGTGCGTGCTGACACCGCATCCGCTCGAGGCAGCGCGGCTGCTCGGCAGCGACACGGCGTCGGTACAGCACGATCGACTGGCCGCGGCCCAGGCGCTCGCCACGCGTTACGCGAGCGTCGTCGTACTGAAGGGTTCGGGCACGGTGATCGCCGCGCCCGACGGCCGCCTGACGATCAACCCGACCGGCAATGCGGCGCTCGCCACCGGCGGCACCGGCGACGTGCTCGGCGGCCTGATCGGCGCGTTGCTCGCGCAACGCGTCGCGCCGTACGAAGCCGCACTCGCGGGCGTCTACCTGCATGGCCTCGCGGCCGATACGCTGACCGCGCACGGCACCGGGCCGGCCGGCCTCACCGCGGGCGAACTCGCGCCGATGGTGCGCACGCTGATCAATCGCCTTTTTTACCCGTCGCCGCGCGCCGACATGTAACGCCGCTATACTGAGTGCCCCCGCCGCACGGCGGGCCCGCTCGTCCGCCGGCCTTCCGATCCCGAGGCGCCGGCGCGGCATTCCTCCCGATTCACGCTTCACTCGAACCGCCATGACGCTGAATTCGCTCCCCGCCTGGACTGCCCTTCAATCCCACTTCGAACAAATCCGCCATGCACGGCTGCGCGACTGGTTCGCGCCGGAAAACGACCGCGCGCCCACCCGCGCCGAACGCTTCACGGTCCCGGGCGGCGGCCTTGCGGCCGACTTCTCGAAGAACCGCATCAACGACGACACGCTGCGCCTGCTCGTGCAGCTGGCCCGCGAAGCGGGCGTCGAAGCGCGCCGCGACGCGATGTTCGCCGGCGAGATCGTCAACCCGACCGAAGGCCGCGCCGCATTGCACACCGCGCTGCGCGCGACGGACCCGCACGCGCCGTTCCATGCGCAGGTCAACGCCGAGCGCGCGAAGATGGCGACCTTCGCGCGCGCCGTGCGCAGCGGCGCGTGGACCGGCTATACCGGCAAGCGCATCCGCCACGTGATCAACATCGGCATCGGCGGCTCGGATCTCGGGCCGAAGATGGTCGTGCACGCGCTGCACCATGTCGCGACGCCCGACATCTCGACGCACTTCGTGTCGAACGTCGACGGCGCCGATCTCGCGCGCGTGCTCGAACAGGTCGACCCGGAAGAAACGCTCGCGATCATCGTGTCGAAGACCTTCACGACGCTCGAGACGATGACGAACGCACGCTCGCTGCGCGACTGGTTCGTCGCGCGCGGCTGCCCCGAGGACGCGCTCGCGAAGCACTTCGTCGGCGTGTCGGCGAACCCGGCCGAAGTCGTGAAGTTCGGCATCGCCGCGGACAACGTGTTCGAAATGTGGGACTGGGTCGGTGGCCGCTATTCGCTGTGGTCGGCGGTCGGCCTGTCGATCATGATCGCGGTCGGGCCCGAGCAGTTCGACGAACTGCTCGCCGGCGCGAACGACATGGATCGCCATTTCCGTGAAGCGCCGCTCGAGCGCAACCTGCCGGTGCTGCTCGGCCTGATCGGCATCTGGTATCGCAACTTCTTCGGCTCGCAGAGCTACCTCGTCGCGCCGTATTCGGAAGCGCTGCACTACCTGCCGTCGTATCTCCAGCAGCTCGAGATGGAAAGCAACGGCAAGTCCGCGCGTCTCGACGGCACGTTCGTCGATTACCCGACGTCGGCCGTCACGTGGGGCGAGCCGGGCACCAACGGCCAGCACGCGTTTTTCCAGATGCTGCACCAGGGCCCGACGATCGTGCCGATCGACTTCATCGCGGTGCTGACGCCCGAGCATCCGCTCGCGAGCCATCATCCGAAGCTGCTCGCGAACTGCTTCGCGCAAAGTGAAGCACTGATGCTCGGCCGCACGCTCGACGAGGCGCGCCAGGTCGCCGGCCCCGGCAAGGAAGCGCTCGCGCCGCACCTGACGTTCCCCGGCAACCGCCCGACGACGACGCTGCTGGTGGACGCGCTGACGCCGCGCACGCTCGGCGCGCTGATCGCGCTCTACGAGCACAAGGTGCTGGTGCAGGCGACGGTGTGGGACATCAATCCGTTCGACCAGTGGGGCGTGGAGCTCGGCAAGATTCTCGGCAAGGTCGTCGAAGCCGACCTGTCGGCCGAGTCGGTCGATCCCGCGAAGCACGATTCGTCGACGACCGCGCTGATCGAGCGCGCGCGGGCAGCGCTCAAGCGCTGACGCGACGGCGTCGAACGCATGCCGGCCGCACCGGGCGATCCACCTGGCACCTGGCGCGGCCGGCAAAAATCCGGTCCCGCGCTATGCCGCGTGCGGTGCGACGATGCGTCCGGCGTCGATGGTGACCATCGTCGCGCAGCGCCGCGCGAGCTCGGGATCGTGCGTGACGAGCACGAGCGTCGCACCGTGCGTGCGATTCAGCTCGAACATCAGGTCGATGACCGCGTGGCCCGTGGCCGCATCGAGGCTGCCGGTCGGTTCGTCGGCGAACAGGATCGCCGGATGCGTGACGAACGCGCGCGCGAGCGCGACGCGCTGCTGCTCGCCGCCCGACAGCAGTTTCGGATAATGCGCGGTACGCTCGCCGAGACCGACCTGCACGAGCAGCGCGCGGGCACGATCGGCCGCGTCGCGCGCACTGATGCCGCCCTGCAGTTCGAGCGGCAGCATCACGTTCTCGAGCGCCGTCAGGTGCGGCATCAACTGGAACGACTGGAACACGAACCCGACCGCGCCGTTGCGCAGCGCGGCACGCTCGTCCTCGTCGAGCTGGTCGAGCGCGCGGCCAAGCAGGCGAACCGTGCCGCTCGTCGCGCTGTCCAACCCGGCAAGCAGGCCGAGCAGCGTCGATTTTCCCGACCCCGATGCGCCGACGATCGCGAGGCTGCTGCCGGGCCGCACGGCGAGCGTGATGCCGTCGAGGATCGTCAGCTCGCCCGTTGCATCGGCAACCCGCTTGCACACGTCATGGACTTCGATGATCGGATCGGTAATCTTGAACATGGACACGACATTCCGCTGGAAAAGGCGCGCGGCACTCGCCGCACTGCTGGGAACCCTGGCCGCAACAAGCATGCCCGCACGCGCCGCGACGGCGGCGGCCCCGACCTCGGGCCAGCCCGCGCTCGTCGTGCTCGGCGACAGCCTGTCGGCCGAATACGGGCTGCCGCGCGACACCGGCTGGGTTGCGCTGCTGCGGCAACGGCTCGCGACCGAGCGAATCGATTATAGCGTCGCGAATGCAAGCGTCAGCGGCGACACCACGAGCGGCGGCCGCGCACGGCTGCCCGCGGTGCTGCAACGGCTCAAGCCGTCGATCGTGGTCGTCGAGCTCGGCTCGAACGATGCGCTGCGCGGCGTGCCGCTCGCGACGACCGAGCAGAACCTGCGCGACATCATCGCCGATGCGCGGCAGGCGCGCGCGAAGGTCGTGCTGGTCGGCATGTACGTGCCGCCCAACTACGGGCCCGACTACACGCAGAAGTTCCATGCGGTCTATACGCGCCTGTCGAAGGAACTCGGCGTACCGCTCGTGCCGTTCCTGCTCGCCGGCATCGAGAACAAGCCCGAGATGTTCCAGCCGGACCAGATGCATCCCGCGCAGCAGGCGCAGGGCATCCTGCTCGACAACGTCTGGCCGGCGTTGAAACCGCTGCTCGGCAAGCCGCGCGGCTGACCTCGCGACTCGCCACCGCCGCAATGCAAAAAGCCCCGCTTCGAGCGGGGCTTCTTGTTGCTGCATGCGAAACCGTGAACGGCGCTTCGCTTGGTTGGCGCTGGGTCGTGGCTTAGTTGCCGCCGTCCTGCGACTGGCTCTGCGTGGTGCCGTACACCTTCACCTTCGAGCGGTCGCGCAGCGCGGCGAGATATGCTTCACCTTCGCTTTGCGCTTCGACCTGCGCCATCTGCTGCTGCGCGGCCGCGAGCTGTTGCGGATCGACGGCCGTACCCGCGATCACCGTGTTCACGCGATAGATCGCATAGCCGTCCGCACCGAGGTCGACACCGACGTACGCCGGCAGCGTCTTAGCATCGACCTTGTAGACGGCGCTCAGCGCGGCCGGCGTCAGACCCTGCGACTGCGTGCGCGACACCTTCTGCGCAGCCGCGAAGCCGTCGGCCGACTTCGACTTCTGCAGCTCGGCCAGCTTCGCCGCACCGTCCTTCTTCGCGAGTTCCGCAGCCTGCTCGGCAACGACCTTCTGACGCACGACGTCCTTGATCGCGTCGAGCGCGGGCACGGCAGCCGGCTTGTAGTCGGTCACGCGCGCCGAGATCAGCGTGTTGTTGCCCACGTCGATCGCCTGCGTGTTGTTCTGGCTCTTCACCGAATCGTTCGCGAACACGGCAGCGAGGAACTTCGGATTGTTCAGCGGGCTCGTCGGCGGCAGTTGCGGATTCGGCGTCGGCGTGACGGTGGCCGTCTGGATCGTCAGCTTGTACTTGTCGGCGGCCGGCTGCAGCGTCTTCGCCTTTTCATACACGGTCGACGTGAAGCCTTCCGCGTTGTCCGTGAATGCCTTCGCTGCGTACTGCTGCTTCAGGTCGATTGCGATCTGGTCCTTCACGTCCGCGAACGGCTTGACCACCGACGGCTTCACTTCCGTCGCCTTCAGGATGTGGAAGCCGAGATCCGACTGCACGACACCGCTCACGTCGCCCTGCTTCAGCGCGAACGCCGCATCGTCGAACGCCTTGCCGCCCGCCGTCGAGCCGCGCGTGATGAAGCCGAGATCGCCGCCCTTCGCAGCCGACGGCGCATCCTGCGAGCTCTTCTGCGCGATCTGCGCGAACTGGTCCGGATGCGCCTTCACGTCCGCCAGCAACTGCTCGGCCTTCGCCTTCGCGGCTGCCTTGTCGGCCGCGCTCGCGCTGCTCGCCGCGGCGATGAAGATGTGGCTCACGCGCACCTGCGCTTCCGAGCGGAAGTGCGTCGGGTTGTCGTCATAGAACTTCTTGATGTCCGCCTCGGTCGGCTGCGCGCTCGCGGCAGCGGCGGCCGGCGAATAGACGAGATACTGGATCGTCGCGGTTTCCGGCGTCGCGAAGCTTTGCTTGCGCGCGTCATAGTACGCGGCGAGCTGTGCGTCGGTCGGCTGTACCTTCGCCGCGTAGTCGCTCGTCTTCAGCAGCAGCGCCTGCACTTCGCGCTGCTGCGCGGCCAGCTCCGACAGGCGTTGCGCCGGGCCCTTCGGCGTGAACGCGCTCGCGATGATGCTCGCCGGAATCTGCTGCAGCGCGAGGCTGTAGCGCACGCGCTCCTGATACTGCTCGGGCGTCATCCCCTGGAACGACAGCAGCTGCGCGTAGCGTTCGACGTCGATCGAACCGTCGGGCTTCTTCAGCGACGCGATCATCGGGTCGCTCATCAGCGCATCGCGCACGGCGTTGTCGGATGCGGTCAGGTGCAGGCGTTGCGTCTCGTCGGCCAGCACGCGTTGCTGGATCAGGCCGTCGAGTACTTGCTTGCGATGTTCGGGCGTGTCGAACGCCTTGATGTCGAACTGCCCGCCGAGCGCCTGGCGCGCCTGGTCGACCTGCTGACGGAACGCGCCGTCGAATTCGACCCGCGTGATCTTGTGCCCGTTGATCGCCGCGACGTTCGCGCTGTCGTCGAAGAAGCCGCGGAAACCTTGGATCCCGACGAAACCCAGCCCCGGCAACACGATCAGGAGCAGGAGCGCCATCATCAGGCGCTGGTGATTACGGAAGAAATCGAGCATGCGTGACGGGAAAATTGGACAAAACGTCCGATATTACAACATACGGGGTGGCACGGGAGAAAAGCAGGTGCGCAACGCGCGGGCGCGATCAACGACGCAAATGAAAAAGCCCGCACGAGGCGGGCTTCTTCATTTTCTGGCGGAGCGGACGGGACTCGCCTACATCCTGCAGGCCGCGGCTGCGCGTGCACGCGCAGCCCTTCGCGTCCCGCCGGAAGCCGCGCAGGCGGCTTCCTCCACTCCGCAGTCACGCGCCCGCGAGCGGGCGCGATCAACGACGCAAATGAAAAAGCCCGCACGAGGCGGGCTTCTTCATTTTCTGGCGGAGCGGACGGGACTCGAACCCGCGACCCCCGGCGTGACAGGCCGGTATTCTAACCGACTGAACTACCGCTCCTTGGTCTGGCTGAATCGTGAAACTGGTGGGTGCTGAGGGGTTCGAACCCCCGACCTACGCCTTGTAAGGGCGCCGCTCTACCAGCTGAGCTAAGCACCCGTTTCCGATTCGTTCTGGCTGCGATCTGCGTTTCGGCATCAACAACCAGCGAGCCCGCAAGTTTAATTCATCCCCGATCATTTTGCCAAGCCCATGCGCAAAAATTTTTAACGCGCGACGCTACACACGATCCCGACGCGCATAAAAAAACCCGCGGACTCGCCGCGGGTTTCGCGAACCACCGTCAGCGACGGCGTTCAGGTTCTCAGTGCTTCACGACTTCCGTCGAACCGGCATCCTTGGCCGCCTCGCCGACCGGTGCCGCAGCCTTCGCCTCTTCTTCCGGCGGCAGCGGGGTCGGCGTACGTTCGAGCGCGAGCTCGAGCACCTTGTCGATCCAGCGGACCGGCACGATCTCGATCGCGTTCTTCACGTTGTCCGGAATGTCCGCGAGATCCTTCACGTTCTCTTCCGGGATCAGCACGAGCTTGATGCCGCCGCGATGCGCAGCCAGCAGCTTTTCCTTCAGCCCGCCGATCGGCAGCACTTCGCCACGCAGCGTGATCTCGCCCGTCATCGCGACATCGGCACGCACGGGAATGCCCGTCAGCACCGACACCAGCGCGGTCGTCATCGCACCGCCGGCGGACGGACCGTCCTTCGGCGTCGCGCCTTCCGGCACGTGGATGTGGATGTCCTGCTTCTCGAACGCTTCGTCCTTGATGCCCAGACGCCGCGAACGCGAGCGCACGACCGAACGTGCGGCCTCGACCGACTCCTTCATCACGTCGCCGAGCGAACCCGTGCGAATCACGTTGCCCTTGCCCGGCATCACCGCGGCTTCGATCGTCAGCAGGTCGCCGCCGACTTCCGTCCACGCGAGGCCCGTCACCTGACCGACCTGGTTTTCCTTCGCCGCGAGGCCGAAGTCGTACTTGCGCACGCCGAGGAACGTATCGAGGTTCTCGCCGTCGACCTTGATCGCGCCCGATGCCTTCTTCAGCAGCAGCATCTTCACGACCTTGCGGCAGATCTTCGACACTTCCCGCTCGAGCGAACGCACACCGGCTTCGCGCGTGTAGTAGCGGATGATGTCGCGGATCGCCTGCTCGGTGACCTCGATCTCGCCGTCCTTCAGACCGTTGTTCTTCTTCTGCTTCGGCAGCAGGTAACGCTGCGCGATGCTGACCTTCTCGTCTTCCGTGTAGCCCGACAGACGAATCACTTCCATCCGGTCGAGCAGCGGCGGCGGGATGTTCAGCGAGTTCGACGTCGCGACGAACATCACGTCCGACAGGTCGAAGTCGACCTCGATGTAGTGGTCGGCGAACGTGTGGTTCTGTTCCGGATCGAGCACTTCGAGCAGCGCCGACGACGGATCGCCGCGGAAATCCATGCCCATCTTGTCGACTTCGTCGAGCAGGAAGAGCGGATTGCGCACGCCGACCTTCGCGAGGCTCTGCAGGATCTTGCCCGGCATCGAGCCGATGTACGTGCGGCGGTGACCGCGGATCTCGGCTTCGTCACGCACGCCGCCGAGCGCCATCCGGACGAACTTGCGGTTCGTCGCGCGAGCGATCGACTGGCCGAGCGAGGTCTTGCCGACGCCCGGAGGCCCGACGAGGCACAGGATCGGCGCCTTGACCTTGTCCACGCGCTGTTGCACCGCGAGGTACTCGAGAATGCGTTCCTTCACCTTCTCGAGGCCGAAGTGATCCTCGTCGAGCACCTGCTCGGCGTTCGACAGATCGTTGTTGACCTTGCTCTTCTTGCGCCACGGCAGGCCGATCAGCGTGTCGATGTAGTTGCGCACGACGGTCGCTTCCGCCGACATCGGCGACATCAGCTTCAGCTTCTTGAGCTCGGCGTCGGCCTTCTTCTTCGCTTCCTTCGGCATGCGCGCGGCGTTGATGCGCTTCTCGAGTTCCTCGAGATCCGCGCCCTCTTCGCCTTCGCCCAGTTCCTTCTGGATCGCCTTGACCTGTTCGTTCAGGTAGTACTCGCGCTGGCTCTTTTCCATCTGGCGCTTCACGCGCCCGCGGATGCGCTTCTCGACCTGCAGGATGTCGATCTCGGCTTCGAGCTGCGCGAGCAGGTGCTCGAGGCGCTCGATGACCGGGAACATCTCGAGGATGTGCTGCTTCTGGTCGAGCTTCAGCGGCAGACGCTCGGCGATCATGTCCGCGAGACGGCCGGCTTCGTCGATGCCGGACAGCGACGTGAGAATCTCCGGCGGGATCTTCTTGTTCAGCTTCACGTACTGGTCGAACTGCGACACGATCGCGCGGCGCAGCGCTTCCGTTTCAGCGCTGTCGGCGTGATCGGGCTCGAGCGGCATCACTTCGCAGGAGAACTGCGTCTCCTGTTCTTCGATCGACAACGCCTTCGCGCGCTGCAGGCCCTCGACGAGCACCTTCACGGTGCCGTCCGGCAGCTTCAGCATCTGCAGGATGTTGGCGATACAGCCGACCTCGTACATGTCCTTTTCGGTCGGTTCGTCCTTGGCCGCGGTTTTCTGGGCGACGAGCATGATGTGCTTGCCGCCTTCCATCGCTGCTTCGAGGGCCTTGATCGATTTCGGCCGGCCCACGAAGAGCGGAATGACCATGTGCGGGAAAACGACGACGTCCCGCAGCGGCAGCAGCGGGAGCGTGATGCGTTCCGGCGGGAGAAGTTGGGTGCCTGACATTTCATTTCCCCATGAGTGGAATCAATTGTTCGGTAATTGAGGCCGCCACAACGAATTGCAAGCCTTCAAGTGCGGGAAATATTCGGTAAGAAAGTAACCACCGCGTGTCGAGTCAGAGTTACCCACAAGATAAACGAAAAAAAGCCGCCCACGATCTCATGAACGGCCTTTTTCGCAGAACATCGTCGGCAAGCCGGTCAGTTCGAACCCGCCACCTTCGGCGTGTCCTCATAGATCAGCAGGGGTTTGCCGTCGCCATCGATCACGTTCTCGTCGATGATGACCTTGCTGACCCCTTTCATCGCCGGCAGCTCGTACATCACGTCGAGCAGCGCCTGTTCGATGATCGAACGCAAGCCGCGCGCGCCGGTCTTGCGGCGGATCGCCTTGCGGGCGACTGCCTGCAACGCGCCCGGCCGGATTTCCAGCTCGACGCGCTCCATCGCGAACAGCTTGTGATACTGCTTGACGAGCGCGTTCTTCGGCTCGACCAGGATCTTCATCAGCGCGGCTTCATCGAGCTTGCCGAGCGTCGCGACCACCGGCAGACGGCCGATCAATTCGGGGATCAGACCGAATTTGATCAGGTCTTCCGGTTCCGTTTCGCGCAGCACTTCGCCCGCGTCGCGTTCCTGCTTGCTCTTGACCGTCGCGCCGAAGCCGATGCCCGTCTTTTCGGTGCGATCGGTGATCACCTTCTCGAGGCCGTCGAACGCGCCGCCGCAGATGAACAGGATGTTGGTCGTGTCGACCTGGATGAAATCCTGGTTCGGATGCTTGCGGCCACCCTGCGGCGGCACCGACGCCATCGTGCCCTCGACGAGCTTCAGCAGCGCCTGCTGGACGCCCTCGCCCGACACGTCGCGCGTGATCGACGGGTTGTCCGACTTGCGGCTGATCTTGTCGATTTCGTCGATGTAGACGATCCCGCGCTGGGCCTTGTCGACCTCGTAGTTGCAGTTCTGCAACAGCTTCTGGATGATGTTCTCGACGTCCTCGCCGACGTAGCCGGCTTCGGTCAGCGTCGTCGCATCGGCGATCACGAACGGCACGTTCAGCAACCGCGCGAGCGTCTGCGCGAGCAGCGTCTTGCCGGAGCCCGTCGGGCCGATCAGCAGGATGTTGCTCTTCGACAGCTCGACGTCGTCCTTCTTGTCGAGATGCTTCAGGCGCTTGTAGTGGTTGTACACGGCCACCGCGAGGATCTTCTTCGCACGCTCCTGGCCGATCACGTACTGATCGAGGATGTCGCGAATTTCCTGCGGGCTCGGCAGATCCGACCGGGACAGGCTGGCCTCGACGCCGGCGGCAGCCGCCTCGTCGCGAATGATCTCGTTGCAGAGGTCGATGCACTCATCGCAGATGAATACCGACGGGCCCGCGATGAGTTTCTTCACCTCATGCTGGCTCTTCCCGCAAAACGAGCAATACAACAGCTTCTCGCTGTTCGAACCTTTTTTGTCCGCCATGAATGTAGAGCCTCCGGACAGGTAGATGACATGATACGCCGAATGCTCCGAACGCCGCGCCTAGGGCGCGACCGGAGTCGGCTGGATGCGCTTGCCGCAGATGCTCAGGGCACTCGGGACGTTGCAGGGGCGCCGCGCAAATCGGGGCGGCACCCCACTTAAGCTCACGGGCGCTTCAGCAGCACCTGATCGATCAGCCCGTAAGCCTTCGCGTCCTCGCTCGACATGAAGTTATCACGGTCGGTGTCGCGCGCGATGCGCTCCACGTCCTGGCCCGTATGCTGCGCGAGCAGGTTGTTCAGCCGTTCCTTCAGGTAGAGGATCTCGCGTGCCTGGATCTCGATGTCGGACGCCTGGCCGCGTGCGCCGCCGAGCGGCTGGTGAATCATCACGCGCGAGTTCGGCAGCGCGAAGCGCTTGCCCTTCGCGCCCGACGCGAGCAGGAATGCGCCCATGCTGGCCGCGAGACCCATGCACAGCGTCGACACGTCCGGCTTGATGAACTGCATCGTGTCGTAGATCGCCATGCCGGCCGACACCGAGCCGCCCGGGCTGTTGATGTAGAGGCTGATGTCCTTGTCGGGATTCTCGCTCTCGAGGAACAGCAATTGCGCGACCACGAGGTTGGCGGTCTGGTCGTTCACTTCGCCGACCATGAACACCAGGCGCTCCTTCAGGAGACGCGAATAGATATCGTACGAACGCTCGCCGCGGCCGCTCGTTTCGACGACGATCGGCACCAGCCCCAGCGCTTGCGCCTCGAAACCCTGCGGCGCGTTCGAAGCAAGCATGTCCAGCAATTCAGCGCGAGTGATCATTCAATGAACCTTGTTCGAATGGAAAATTGAACGGAGGGAAGCCGCCCGCTCAATCGCCATATTAATGGCAACCGTGCGCTTGACGTAAAAACGGCGTGCGGGCCGTCGCTCCGACAGCCGGCACGCCGCTAGAGCAACACTTACGCTTGCGCCGATGCGCTCGCGAGTGCCTCGAAGCTCACTTCCTTGTCCGTCACCTTTGCCTTGCCCAGCACGAAGTCGACGACGTTGCTTTCAACGACGAACGCTTCCATCTCGGCGAGGCGCTGCTGGTTCGAATAATACCAGCGGACCACTTCCTTCGGGTCTTCGTAGCTCTTCGCGAACTCGTCGACTTCCGCGCGGATCTGTTCCGGCTTCGCTTCGAGGCCGTTCGACTTCACGAGCTCGGCCAGCACGAGGCCCAGCTTCACGCGACGCTCCGCCTGCTCGGCGAACATCTCGGCCGGGATCGGTGCGTCCTTCGCGTTCGGCACGCCGCGCTGCGCCAGATCCTGGCGAGCCATTTCGACGAGACGTTGCTGGTCTTGTTCGATCAGGGCCTTCGGCACGTCGAGTTCGGAAATCTTCAGCAGCGCGTCCATCACCTGGTTCTTGACGATGGCTTGCGTGCGACGCTTCGCTTCGCGCTCGAGGTTTTCCTTGATTTCGGCGCGCATCTTCGTCAGGTCGCCGTCTTCGATGCCGAGCGACTTCGCGAATTCGGCGTCGATTTCCGGCAGGTGCGGCCATTCGATCTTCTTCATCGTGACCGTGAATTGCGCCGTCTTGCCCGCCACGTCCTTGCCGTGGTAGTCGTCCGGGAACTTCAGCTCGAACGTGCGCTGTTCGCCGGCCTTCAGGCCGAGCGCCGCCGTTTCGAATTCCGGCAGCATGCGGCCTTCGCCGAGCACGAACGGGAAGTCTTCGGCCGTGCCGCCCTGGAACGCGACGTCGTCGATCTTGCCGACGAAGTCGACCGTCACGCGGTCGCCGTTCTTCGCTGCGGTGTCCTCACCGCCGTCGCCGTGCTCGCCGGCTTCGCCACGAGCGTGGTAGTGCACGCGCTGCTTGCGCAGGATGTCCAGCGTGCGGTCGATTTCGGCGTCGCCGATCGACGTCGTCGAGCGCTCGACTTCAGCCGTCGCCAGATCGCCGATCTTCACTTCCGGGTAGACCTCGAACGTCGCGTCGAACGCGTACGCATCTTCAGCCTGTTCCTGCTTCGGCTCGAAGCTCGGCTGGCCGGCGACGCGCAGGTTTTCCGCGCGGCTGATCGTGAAGAATTCCTGGCCGATCTTGTCGCTCAGCACTTCCGCCTCGACCTGACCCGAGTATTGCTGGGCGACCATCTTCAGCGGCACCTTGCCCGGGCGGAAACCCGGCATGCGAACGTTCTTCGCGAGTTTCTGGATACGGGCGTCGATTTCCTTCTGCACGGTGTCCTTCGGCAGGGAAATCGTCACGCGGCGTTCAAGCTTGCCGAGGTTCTCAACAACGTTAGCCATGGCTTCAATCGTCCTAAAATTATTCGAGCGAATCGGGTTTTCCTTGCCGTGCCTGCCTGCGGCGTGAGGTGCGTCTCACGCACACGCCGCGCCGGAGCGCCACGCCATCCCTGCACGCGCCGGATGGCTAGCGCAAGCGGCTCGGAGCACGGCTTTGGCCGGAAGAATCGACTATTCTAGCAAACAATCTTCCTCATACCGCCAGATCGGCACGACAACCGTGCGCACCCGCGGTGCCGCCCGCTCCCGCGCGCGGATCGCCGCTATGCCGAACGCCGTATCCACCGCGGGCCCACCATCCTGTAAGCTCCGATTGAAGGTACGCCGCGGCCGCGGCCGCCATTCTTCACACCAATCACGCCTTCCGGAGACACCATGCCGCAACACCCGTCCGCGCCTGTCGTCGTCATCGCGCCCGATTCGTTCAAAGGCTCGCTTTCCGCCGAGCAGGTCGCGGACGCGATCGCCACCGGCATCCGCCGCGCCCGGCCCGATGCGGTCGTGCGCCGCTGCCCGATGGCCGACGGCGGCGAAGGCACGCTCGACGCGATGCTGGCGGGCGGCGGCACGCGGCGCACGCTGCAGGTGGCCGGCGCGTCGCTCGCCGCACGCGATGCGGCGGTCGGCGTGATCGACGCGCGCACCGCGATCGTCGAGACTGCCGAGATCGTCGGCATTACCGATGCGGTCGGCATGAGCGTGCCGGTCGACGCGCGCAGCACGCGCGGCATGGGCGAAGCGATCCGCACGCTGCTCGACGAGGGCGTGCGCCGCTTCTTCGTCGCGCTCGGCGGCAGCAGCACCAACGACGCGGGCGCAGGGTTGCTCGCGGGCCTCGGCCTGCAATGCTTCGACGCGGCCGGCCAGCCGGTCGAACCCGTGCCGGCACGACTCGCCGACATCGCGCGGATCGACGCGGCGGGGCTCGATCCGCGCCTGCAGGACGCGGAATTCATCGGCATGTCCGACGTCGACAACCCGCTGACGGGCGCGCATGGCGCAACCGCGGTGTTCGGTCCGCAAAAGGGCGTGACGCCCGCGCAGGTCGCGACCCTCGACGCCGCGCTCGGCCATTTCGCCGACCTGCTCGAGACCGCGCTCGACCGGCGCTGCCGCGACCTGGCCGGTGCCGGCGCCGCGGGCGGCCTCGGCTTCGCGCTGCACATGCTCGGCGCGCAGTTCGAAGCCGGCGCGGAAGTCGTCGCGCGGCAGGTCGGGCTCGATGCGGCACTGGCCGGCGCCGACTGGCTGATCACCGGCGAAGGCCGCTCCGACGTGCAGACGCTGCACGGCAAGGCGCCGTTCATCGCGTGCCGCCACGCGCGGGTCGCGGGCGTGCCCGCGTCGCTGCTGTCGGGCGCGGTCGACCCGGCCGCACTGCCGCGCCTGTCCGAACACTTTTCCGGCTGCTTCTCGCCGGCGCCCGGCCCGATCACGCTCGACGTCGCGATCCGCGACGCGGCGAACCTGCTCGCGAACGAAGCGGAACAGTTGACACGGCTGAAGTACGGCGCACACTGACCGTTGACCCGAGCGCGCGATACAGGAACAATCGGGCCCGCCCTTTTTCTTCAGGATTCGACATGAAAGGCCGACAAGCCGGGCTCGACCAGTTTCTGACCTATCGCCTCCATGCGCTCGCGAAGCGATCCGACCGCGGGATCGCCGACGTGTACCGGCACAAGCTGGACATCTCGCTGCCCGAGGCGCGCGTGATCGCCGCCGTCGGCGCCTTCGGTCCGTTTTCGATCATGGATCTCGCGCGCCACACCAATCTCGACAAGAGCCAGGCGAGCCGCGCGGCGGAAGCGCTGCTGCGCCAGGGGCTGCTCGAGCGAAGCGCGAGCGAGGAGGATGGCCGGATCGTGCTGATCGCGCTGACCACCGACGGCCGCGCGCTGCATCGCAAGATCATGCCGATCGTGCGCAAGTGGAATGAAGGCTTGCTCGCGTGCCTGTCCGACAGCGAGCGCCAGACGTTCGAGCGGCTGCTCGACAAGGTGGTCGCGAGCGCGATCGAACGCGACGACTGAACCGCTTGGCGGGCGTAGTCGGCGCCGCCCCTATCGCGAAGGTGCGGCATGGGCTGCAATCGCTGCGGCCGCGCACATGTTTCAGGCGCCTGCCGCTTTACCCGGATTTATTCGGATGAATCCCGCGGGCCGCCCGAGTCGCGCAAGCGTGGGCGGCGGCCCGGGCGACCGCTCGCCGTTTCGTCATTCTTCCCTGCATGCCGGCCATCGCCGCCGCGCTCTCCCTCCGCTACAGCCCGCTGTTCGCCGCACGCTGACGCAGCAACCCCAGCACCGCGTCGCAATACGGCGTCGGCACGCCGAGCTTGCGCCCCAGTTCAGGAAACACGCCGAGGATCGGCCCGATTTCCAGCGGCCGCCCGGCCTCGAAATCCTGCAGCATCGATGTCTTGAACGCGCCGAGCTTGCGCGTCACGGCAATCCGCTCCGGCCCGCTCATCCCCGCATCGAGGCCGAGCTTCGCGCCGATCGCGGCCGCCTCCTCCATCATCCGCAACGCGAGATCCCGCGTGAACGGATCGTCGAGCAGCTGCTCGGCGGTCGACCCCGTCAGCGCGCTCAACGGATTCATGTTCATGTTGCCCCACAGCTTCGCCCAGATCTCGGTGCGGATCGCCGGCGTCGACTCGACGTCGAAGCCGCCCGCGGCAAGCGCCGCCGCGAACCGCGCGGTCGGCGCGGCGAGCCGATGGTCGGGCGAGCCGACGATCAGGCGGTTGCCGCGGCCGCGGCGCACGACACCCGGTGCATCGGTGCTCGACGACAGGTGCACGACGCAGCCGATCGCCTGTGCGGGCGGCAACGCCGCCGAGACTGCACCCGCCGGGTCGACCGCGTCGAGCGGCACGCCGTCGAGCGGGCCCGCGAGCCCGTGCGTGAACCACCACGGCAGCCCGTTCATCGCGGCGACGATCACCGTGCCGGGCCCGACCAGCGGCGCGATGCGCGCGGCCAGCGCCGGCAGCGCCTGCGCCTTCAGCGCGATCACCACGTAGTCCTGCACGCCGAGCGCAACCGCGTCGTCGCTCGCGCGCACCGGGACCGACGACATGACGCCCGCCTCGTCGATCACGCGCACGCCGTGCGTGTCCAGTGCATCGAGCGTCGCACCGCGCGCGAATGCGCTCACCGTCATGCCGGCCCGCGACAGCGCGGCCGCGAGCAACCCGCCGATCGCGCCGACACCGACCACCGCCACGCGCACCGACCCTGAATTCGTGTCGTTCATGATGGAAATCCGTCTACCGGGAGCTGACGAGCATAACGCTCAATGGTTGCGGATACAACCATTCGTGCCAGCACCCGCATGCCTGTGCCGGCACGAACGATTCAGCGCGCCGCGCCACCTGCCTCCACCGGCTCGTCGTCGGTCGGGCCGCCCGTCGCGCCGAGCACGCCGGCGATCTGGCTCTTGTCGTGCATGCCGAGCTTGCGGTACGCGCAGCGCAGGTAGTGACGCACGGTCGTCGGCGAAATCGCCATCTGCTGCGCGACCTCCTTGTGCGAACGGCCGGCACCGTAATAGCGGATCGCCGCCAGCTCTCGCGGACTCAGCCGGTCGAGCAGCGAGCGCGGCCGCGCCTCGATCTGGAACAGTCCCGCGACGGGCACGCACTGGATGCGCAACGCATCGCCGATGAACGGCTGGCCCGACTGGCGCCGCACGTGCGCGACCAGCGGCTCCGGTACGCGCGGGCCCGTCCACGCCGGCCATTCGGTGCGCAGCACGTCGTCGAAGCCGTGATCGGCGTGATGCAGCACGCCGAAGTTGTCGCACAGCGCGCGCGCCGCCGGCGCCACCGCGTCGCCGCGCTCGCGCGTGAGCTGCGCCGCGCGATTGATCGTCAGCGCGGCCGCCAGATGCGGGATCACTTCCTCGAAGCGGCTCGCGTCGTCGTCGCTGAACGGACGGTTCAGGCCCTGGCGGTAGATCGACATGAACGTCGTCAGCCCGAAGCGGCGGTCGAGCGTACACACGCACATCAGTTGCGCCAGCCCGTACTTCACGCACCAGTCGCGAAACCGCGCGTCGAACCCGGGCTCGACGACCGACAATCGCACCGCGCGACCGTGCGCGCCGAGCAGCGTGCGCTGCGCGAGCGGATCGCAGTCGCGCACGCGTTTCCAGTCGCTGAAGAACGCATGCGGCAGACGGTAGAGGAAACTGTTGTGCATCACGGGGCCGGTCGGCACGTGCGTCGCGACGCCGGTCCACGCGGCGTCGAACGGGATGAGCCCCTGCAGCAGCGAAAAGAAGCGGCACTCGAATTCGCCGATGCCCGACTGCGCGGCGAGCGCGTACAGATCGAGCAGCATCAGGCCGAGTTCGCGCCGCGCCGCGTCGCCGCGGGTCACGCCGTCGAAATCGGCGCGGCGCGGCGGCAGCGGCGGCCAGGCGGATTCCTCGAGCACGATCGCGGCCGGCACGTCGCGCAACGCGTCGAGATCCTGCCCGATATCCGTCGTGATCCTCACCTTCCGCTCCCCTGCCCGATCGGGCCGCTGATGCGCGCAACGCAGACCGGCCGATTATAGCGACCGGCATTTTTGGCGGGCGCCGCCGCCGGAGTACACGACAGCCCCATCCATTTGAACGGGACGCCGCCCGTTGCTGCCGCGCAGCACGCCGCGCCGCGGCGTCGCGGCGCGTCCATGCCGTGCACCGCGGGTTTTCCATACCGTTCATCTGCACGACTGTTCGCCGGTTTTCCCGCTGCGGACACTGCGTCGCGACAACACCAACGACAAACGATGCAGGACGGTATGGAGAACCCCACGTGATGACACCCCGCTTCATCCGCACGGCGACGGCCGCCGCTGCGCTCGCTGCGTGCAGCTTCGCCGCACACGCGCAATCGACCCTCACGCTGTACGGCGCGCTCGACGCCGGCGTGCAGTACCTGACGCATGCCGACGGACGGCACGCGGCCGTGCAGTTGCAGAACTACGGCATCCTGCCGTCGCAGGTCGGGCTCAAGGGCACCGAGGATCTCGGCGGCGGCTGGCGCGCGCTGTTCAAGCTCGAACAGGGTCTCAACATCAACGACGGCACCGCGACCGTCCCCGGCTACGCGTTCTTCCGCGGCGCGTACGTCGGCATCGCGGGGCCCGTCGGCACCGTCACGCTCGGCCGGCAGTTCAGCGTGCTGTTCGACAAGACGCTGTTCTACGACCCGCTGTGGTACGCGTCGTACAGCGGCCAGGGTGTGGTCGTGCCGATGAACGCGAACTTCATCGACCACTCGATCAAGTACCAGTCGCCGGCGTTCGCCGGCTTCGATGTCGAGGCCCTCGCCGCGACGGCCGGCGTCGCGGGCAATACGCGCGCGGGGCGCGTGCTCGAACTCGGCGGCCAGTACACGAGCAACGGGCTGTCGGTCAGCGCGGTGCTGCATCAGGCGCACGGCGACGCGTCGGCGGCGGGCGACGCGTCCGCGCGCCGCCGCGAGCTCGGCACGCTCGCCGCGCGTTATGCGTTCGCGACGCTGCCGCTCACCGTCTACGCGGGCGTCGAACGCCTGACCGGCGACCTCGATGCGGCGCGCACGATCGTCTGGGGCGGCGCGCGCTACCTGACGTCGGGCGGAATCGGGCTGAACGCGGGCGTCTACCACACCGATTCGCACACGCCGACGATCGGCCGCCCGACGCTGTTCATCGCGAGCACCACCTACGCGCTGTCGAAACGCACCGTCGCCTACCTGAACCTCGGTTATGCGCGCAACAGCGGCCAGAGTTCGCAGACCGTCTACGAATACGACCCGACACCGCTCGCCGGCGCATCGCAGTTCGGCGCGATGGTCGGCATGTACCACCTGTTCTGATTCCGTCCAGCGAGATTCCGCCATGAAAACCCTTTGCTCCACCGATGCAGCACTGCCGTCCGACGGCCGCGCGTCGCGGTTCGCGCGCTCGACGCTCGTCGCCCTCGTCGTGTTCGCGGCCATCACGCCGCTGCTGCTGCTCGTCGCGCCGGCCGTCGCCGGTCAGTTGGCGACACAGCTCGGGCTGTCCGCGTCGCAGATCGGCACCTACTTCTTCGTCGAACTCGGTGCGTTCAGCCTCGCGACCGTGCCGTCGTACCTGTGGCTCGGCCGTGTCGATGCGCGCCGCGTTGCCGCCTGCGCGATCGCGCTGTTCGGCGCGGGCAATCTCCTGACCGCGCTTTGGATGCCCGGCTTCGTCACGCTGCTCGCGTTGCGTGCCGTCACCGCGCTCGGCGGCGGCTCGCTGATGGTGCTCTGCATGACCAGTGCGGCCACGAGCGAGAACAGCGATCGCGTGTACGGCCTCTGGGTTGTCGGCCAGTTGATCGCCGGCGCGATCGGCCTGTTCGTGCTGCCACACGTGTTCGCCGGGTTCGGGCTGCGCGCGCTGTACGTCGCGCTGGCCGTGCTCGCGCTGCTTGCCGCGCCGCTGTCGCGCGGCTTTCCGGCGACGCTCGGTGCGCGGAGCGCGTCGGCGCGGGCCGCGCGCGGCGCTGCGACGAATACGCCGCAGCGCTTCGTCGCGCTCGCGATCGGTGCGGTGCTGACCTTCTATCTCGCGATCGGCAGCGTGTGGACCTTCGCGAGCCGCGCGGCAGCGGAAGCCGGACTCGATCCGCAAGCGACCGGCAACGTGCTCGCGATCGCGAGCGTGATGGGGATTGCCGGCGCGGCGCTCGCATCCTGCGCGGGCGGCCGGCTTGCGCGGCGCACGATGCTGGCCACCGGTTACGCGCTGCTCGCGGCGTCGCTCGTCGCACTCGCCGCGCTGCCGCATGCGCGCGGCTACAGCGCCGCGATCTTCGCGTTCAAGTTCGCGTGGACGTTCGTACTGCCGTTCATTCTCGCGACCGTCGCACAGATCGATACGTCCGGGCGCCTCGTCGCGACGCTCAATTTCGTGATCGGTACGGGCCTCGCGGCCGGCCCGCTGCTCGCCGGGCTGTTGCTCGATGCCGGCGGCACGATGCACGCGCTGTTCGCGGCCGCCACTGCCGTCGCGATCGCGTCGTTCGCCGCGCTGCGCCATATCGATCGCCGCGCGCGGATTGCCGCGGCTGCCATTTCCTCCCAACCGTGACAGGTCAAGCACATCCATGAATCGCACTGCCTTCTTCACCGACGAACGCACGTTCTGGCACACCGGCGGCACGCACGCGCTGTTCTTCCCGGTCGGCGGCTGGGTCCAGCCGCCATCGAGCACCGGCTACGCGGAATCGCCCGATTCGAAGCGCCGCTTCCTGTCGCTCGTGCAGGCGTCGGGCCTTGCCGCTCACCTCGACCTGCGCGGTGCCGCGCCGGCCACCACCGGCGATCTGCTGCGGATTCATCCGGCGAGCTATCTCGACGCGTTCCGCGCGCTCAGCGATGCGAACGGCGGCGACCTCGGCGATCTCGCGCCGTTCGGCAAAGGGAGCTACGAGATCGCCGCGCTGTCCGCCGGCCTCGCGATCGCGGCAGTCGACACGGTCGTCGGCGGGCATGCGGCCAACGCGTTCTCGCTGTCGCGCCCGCCCGGCCATCACTGCCTGCGCGATCGCCCGATGGGCTTCTGCCTGCTCGCGAACATCCCGATCGCGATCGAGGCCGCGCGCGCGAAGCATGCGATCGAGCGCGTCGCGGTGATCGACTGGGACGTGCATCACGGCAACGGCACGCAGTCGATCTACTACGACGATCCGGACACGCTGACGATCTCGCTGCACCAGGACCGCTGCTTTCCGCCCGGCTACAGCGGCGGCGACGAGCGCGGCGAAGGCGCGGGCGTCGGCGCGAACCTGAACGTGCCGCTGCTCGCGGGCAGCGGCGACGACGCGTATCGCCATGCGTTCGAGCGGATCGTGCTGCCGGCGCTGGAACGGTTCCGGCCGGAGCTGATCGTCGTCGCGAGCGGTCTCGATGCCAGCGCGGTCGACCCGCTCGCGCGCATGCAGTTGCATACCGACAGTTACCGGTACATGACGCGGGCGGTGAAGGAGGCGGCACGGCGCCACTGCGGCGGACGGCTCGTGATCGTGCACGAAGGCGGCTATTCGGAGGCTTACGTGCCGTTCTGCGGACTCGCGATCGTCGAGGAACTGGCCGGCATCCGCACCGAGGTCGCCGATCCGATGCTCGACCTCGCGATCGCGCAGCAGCCGGGCGAGCGGTTCGTCACGTTCCAGCGCGAGCTGCTCGACGAACTGGCCGCGTCGTTCGGGTTGTAACGCGCGCTCACCAACGAGATGGGGCCGGCCCTTGCGCGATCGGTGCGGATGGGGTTTCCTGTGCTTTTATACCTGCCAGGCCCGGGCCCCTCTTCAGATGAAATCGTCTCCGCGCGAACCCGACACCAACGACAAAGCGCGCCGCCAGCCTTCGAAGCTCGCCCTGAATATCGCCGCGGTGCTGGTCGGCCTCGTCACGTTCGCGATCGGCGTCGCGTGGTTGATCTATAGCTGGATCGTCGATCGCGAAGCGCAGTATTTCGCGATTCCGCTGGTGTTTTCGGTGCCGGTGATCGTGGCGGTCGCGGTGCGGAGTTTCTGGGACTAGGCGCGCGCCGAACGACAAAGCGCCGCGGTCGGTCGACGCGCGGCGCCTTTCATCAAATGCGGTAGCAATATTGGCGGTCCGCTCCCGGCCGCTCACAAGCCCGCGTGCCGACACGGGTTGGGAACCGCGCCCTGATACCCGCTGGCGAAACCCAGTGCGGAACCGAGCAGCGCCGTGCCGATCGATTTCAGGACGGTTTCGCCCGACAGCGACACCCCGCTCGAAATCAGCCGGCCCGAATAGGCCGAACACTCCGGGGAGGCTGCGCCGGTCTGCACGGACCTGGCGCTCCACGCGACGTTGTCGGCGGCCGTCGTGGCAGATGCCGGTACGGCCAGCGCGAGCGTGAGTACGGCAATCGATGTGTGTGCGATGTTCTTCTTCATGGACGATCCTCGGCAGGGAGCACTGCGTACGGGAACTGTAATGAAGAGATGATACGCGCTACGCGACCCGAATTCCCGTGCGCTGGACAGGAGCCGTGTATCGGCGAAAATCGTCATCAACAAAAAAGCGCTGCCGGTCAGCCGACCGGCAGCGCTTTTTTTGAACGGTCCTGGGCGGAGCCCGTTCGACTTCATGGTGCGTGAGGCCGGACTCGAACCGGCACACCCTTGCGGGCGTCAGGACCTAAACCTGGTGCGTCTACCAATTTCGCCACTCACGCGCATTCCTGTCGCCTGACCGCGCGGCACGCAAGAAGCGTGCTCCACGCGCCCGGGCGTCATGCCGGCCCGAAAACCCGAAAACCGGCACGCCCGATCAGGCGAGCGCGAGATTCTACCCGATCCGCGCAGCATTGTCTCGCCCCGCCGGCGCCCGTCGGACAGCGGTGCTAGAATGCCGCGCTCGACGTGCCGGCCACGCGCCGGCACGCGCCCCCCCGAACCCGCCTCCGCCACGACCCCACCCGTGAACTTCGACGACTACTGTCAGCAAAAGGCCGCCCCCGCGGGCTCCAGCGTCTACTACGCGCTGCGCCAGGCGCCGCTCGCCGCCGCACCGCGCCTGACGGCCCTGTTCGCGCTGCGCCGCGAACTCGAGGAAACCGTCAAGGAAACCAGCGATCCGACCGTCGGACACACGAAACTCGCGTGGTGGCACAAGGAACTCGCGGCGCTCGCCGCCGGCGAACCGTCGCACCCGGTCACGAAGGCGCTCGCGCAGCACCACCCGGCGATCGGCGCAGAAACCAACGCGCTGCGCACGCTCGTCAACGGTTACGGGATGGATCTGGAACAGGCGCGTTACCTGGATTTCGCGAACCTGCAGCGCTACATCGCGCAGGTCGGCGGCACCTTTGCGTCGCTGGTCGCGCGCGCAAGCGCCGCGAATCCGGCCGAACCGCAACCGTGGGCCGCGCAGGCCGGCCACGCGCTGATGCTCGCGCAATTCGTGCAGGAACTCGGCAACGATGCGCGCCACGGCCGCATCTATCTGCCGATCGACGAACTGCAACGCTACAACGTGACCGCCGCCGACCTGCTGAATCGCCGCTACAGCCCGGCCTTCAGCGAGCTGCTGCAGTTTCAGACGGCCCGCGCGCGCGAAGCGCTCGCCGCCGCCGACGCGGCGATCCCCGCGTCCGAACGCCGCGCGCAACGCACGCTGCGTGCGCAGATCGCACTGGCCGGCGCGCTGCTCGACGAAATCGAGCGCGACGGCTACCAGGTGCTGCACCAGCGTATCGCGCTGACGCCGATCCGCAAGCTGTGGATCGCGTGGCGCGCCGCACGCGGCCGCTGATCCGCCCCGTCACGCACGACCGCCTCACACCTTCAGCAGCGGCAGCGTCTCGAAGCGCTGCTGCAGCACGTGCGTCGCATCGAGCCCCCACCACGGCCCGAGCACGGTCGCATAGAGCTGGCGGAAATCGACGGCGACCGGCAGGTTGCCGTTGCCGTCGAGATGCCCGAGTGCCGGCGTCGCGCCGTACAGCCCGCCGGCCACGCGGCCGCCCATCACGAAATGCGGCGCGGCGGTACCGTGATCGGTGCCGTTGCTCTGGTTCTCGCGCACGCGCCGCCCGAATTCCGCATACGTCATCACGAGCGTCTGGTTCCAGCGCCCGAGCTCGACCAGCGCGCCGCGCATCGCACTCATCCCTTCCGCGAACTGCCTGAGCAGCGCCGCCTGCTGCCCCGGCTGGTTCTGGTGCGTATCGAAACCGTTGAGCGTGAGCCGCAGCACCGCGACGCCGTCCTGCGCGCCGGGCCCGGACGCCTCGCATGCCGCGAGCACCTGCATCGCGGTCTTCACCGAGGTCCCGAACGTACCGGCCGGAAAGGCCGTCCTGAACTCGCGCATCCCGCCGCGCGGGCGCAGCCGGTCGGCCGCCTTCACGATGTCGTTCTCGACCTCGATGATGTGCGCGAGCGCCGGGTTCCGTTCGCGCAGCGACGACGGTTCGGCCAACCGCGCCGCGCGGATGAACTGCGCGGGATTGACGAGCGCGATCGCGCGCGCGCCGTTCGCGAGCGGTCCCATCTCCGCACTGCCGAGCACGACGCCGTCCGCCGCGAAGCCGGGCGGCACCGGCGCCTGCGCGAACGTGCGCGTGAGCCAGCCTTCGTGCAGGTACTGGTCCGAGCGCGACGCGGTGTCCCAGATCTCGATCGAGCGGAAATGCGACAGGTTCGGCTGCGGATAACCGACGCCCTGCACGATCGCGACCTGTCCGTCGCGCCACAGCGGCATCAACGGCGCGAGCGACGGGTGCAGCCCCGTCTGCGCGTCGAGCTGCAGCACCTGGTCGCGCTTGATGCCGATGCTGCGGCGGAACTGGTAGTAGAGCGGATCCGCATAGGGCACCACCGTGTTGAGGCCGTCGTTGCCGCCCTTCAGTTCGACGAGGATCAGCACGTTCGCATAACCGGTCGCCGGCTGGCGCCTGACCGCGACCATCGATGCCGCCTGCGCGGGCGGCTGCCACAACGACACGCCCGCCGCGGCCGCGGCGCCCGTCAGCGTCAGAAAATCACGTCGGTTCATCGTGCATCCTTCGGCTCGCCGTGCGGCATGGCCACCGCGGCAGCGTGCCTGTTCGTCGTCGTTTCGGTCGTTTCAGTCATTTCAGTTGATAGGCCGGATCCATCAGTAGCGCCTCGAGATACGCGCTGCCGGTCGAGTCCGTATCGATCGCCGCGACCGGCGACACCGGCAGCACCGCATGCTGCAGCTGGAGCTCGGTCGACAATCCCGCAATCGCCTGCGGCCGCGCACGATACTGCGCGAGCCAGCGTTCGAGGTCGAATCGCAGGCCGCCGCGCGCGAGTTTGACCAGCGCGCCGCGCATGCCGGCAACCGACGCGGCGTCCGCAACCGGTATCGCCTGCGCCCGCGCATTCGGCGACGGCGGCGCCATCGCATGCGCGGGCGAGCGCATGCCGGCCGTCTCGGTCGCGCGGAACAACTGCTCGACGAACTGCTTGCGCGCCAGCAGCGTGGTGCTGTTGATCCACATCGCGCCGCCCGGCCAGCCCTTCACGTTCGGCGGATAGAACAGGTTCTGCCCGAGCGTGCGCACGGTGTTCGCGAGCGTCTGCGGATCGCCGTACGCGACGTCGAACAGCCGCACCGACCCGACGACGAACTCGGCCGGCGACTTCACGAGCACGCCGCGATTGCGCGGATCCCAGAACGCGTCGGTCGACCAGAGCGCGGCGAGCGCCGCGCGTATGTCGTAGCCGCTGGCGCGAAACCGCTCGGCCACGGCATCGAGCGCGCCGGCGTCGGGCGTATCGGACACGAATTCGTGCCACAGCTTGCCGGCGATGAAGCTTGCCGTCTCGGGCCGCTTCAACAGGATGTCGAGAAACCCGTCGCCGTCGAACGCGCCGGTCTCGCCGAGGATCGTCTTGTCGCCCGCGTCGTGCCAGTCGGGCCGCACCTCGAAGCGCAGCGTATCGGGATCGACGCTCCAGCCGGTCATCGCGCGCGCGGCTTCGGTCACGTCCCGCTGCGAGTAATGCCCTTCGCCGAGCGTGAACAGCTCCATCACCTCGCGCGCGAAATTCTCGTTCGGGCGGCCCTTGCGGTTGCTCGCGCCGTCGAGATACTGGAGCATCGCCGGATCCTTCGCGACCGCATGCAGCAGCGTGCCGAAGTTGCCGAGCGCCTCGCGCCGAAACAATGCATTCTGCGCGGCCATCGTCTGCGGATACGGGACCTTGTCCTGCCCGGACGTGAAGTGCCCGTGCCAGAACAGCGTCATGCGCTCGGTGAGCGGCGACGGCGTGACGATCATCTCGTTGACCCAGGCGGCGCGCAGCGCATCGTAGCGGACATTGCGCTCGCGCTGCTCGTCGCGGCGCATGTCGGGCGTCAGCGCCTGACGCTGCGCGCGCGTCGGCGGCAGCTCGGCGATCCAGTCGGGCCACGTCGTCACGGGCTCGCGCCGCACGCTGTCGAGCGTGTCGGCCACGACCTGCGCGCGCGTCATGCCGACGACGCGCGCGACGTCGGCGGGCGCGGGAGAGAACCCGGTGCGGCTGAGGAAAAACAGTGCGTCGTCGGCATCGAGCGGCGACTGCATGGCAGGCGACGGCGCCGGGGCGGCAGCGTTCGCTTTCATCGTCGTGGACTCCCGGAGCGCACCGGCGGTGCGGATGCCGGTTCAACGGCGGCACGCATCCGAAAGTTGACCGAAAAATTGCTACGGAATCTTTCCGCGCCGTGCGAACGCGCGTGCGTGTCAGCGCTTGTACAGCTCGCGAACGGCGTCCTCGATGTGCTGGCGCAGCAGGTGGCGCTCCTCGGGCGTCATGTGCCCGTCGCGACGGTGCTGATCGAGATCGGGAGGCACGGCGGAACGGACCGCCGTGTCGGCGGCGCGGTCGGGCTGCGGCGCTTTGCCGCGCGGCAGCTTGCGCGACGAGGCGCCCTGCTCGGGGCGCTGCGCATACGCGAAGTTCGACGCATATGGACCGGCAAGTGCGATCGTCAGCATCAGTGCAATCCGGGCAGATCGCATGACCGTCCTCGCTTCTTTGGTCGATTTGTTCCCTTCGTCACGCGGCAACCGGTTACCTCTGGTACTTGAAAAACCCTGCGGAATTCGGGTGTACAAAGATGAAAGATGGAGTGCAGGGGAGTATCTACCGAATTTCAGCTTCGAGTAAAGGAATCTCTATAGCCTGCCTTTACTCCGCGCGACACTACGGGTAAATTTTGTAACGGACTGTAACGCGCGAAAATACGCGACCGTGCGTGATTTCCCATTCGCGATAAGATGCCGCTCATGGAAACGAAAAACCCCTCCAAGATTCTCGTCGTCGACGACGACCCGCGCCTGCGCGATCTGCTGCGCCGCTATCTCGGCGAGCAGGGTTTCAACGTGTACGTCGCGGAGAACGCGACCGCGATGAACAAGCTCTGGGTGCGCGAGCGCTTCGACCTGCTGGTGCTCGACCTGATGCTGCCGGGTGAAGACGGCCTGTCGATCTGCCGCCGCCTGCGCGGCAGCAACGACCGCACGCCGATCATCATGCTCACCGCGAAGGGCGAGGACGTCGACCGCATCGTCGGCCTCGAGATGGGCGCCGACGACTACCTGCCGAAACCGTTCAACCCGCGCGAACTCGTCGCGCGCATTCACGCGGTGCTGCGCCGCCAGGCGCCGGCCGAACTGCCTGGCGCACCGTCGGAAACCACCGAGGTGTTCGAGTTCGGCGAGTTCTCGCTGAACCTCGCGACGCGCACGCTGACGAAGTCGGGCCAGGAAATTCCGCTGACGACCGGCGAATTCTCGGTGCTGAAGGTGTTCGCGCGCCATCCGCGCCAGCCGCTGTCGCGCGAAAAGCTGATGGAGCTCGCGCGCGGCCGTGAATACGAAGTGTTCGACCGCAGCCTCGACGTGCAGATCTCGCGCCTGCGCAAGCTGATCGAACCGGATCCGGGCAGCCCGCGTTTCATCCAGACCGTCTGGGGCCTCGGCTACGTGTTCATTCCGGACGGCGCCGCCTGATCTTTTCTCTTTCCGGTTTCGCCCGTCCACGGCCCGTCCCATGCGTATCGACCGGCGCCTCCTGCAGCTCGCGTTCGGCGGGCTGTTCTGGCGCACCTTCCTGCTGATCGCGCTGCTGATCTCGGTCAGTCTCGCCGCGTGGTTCCAGAGCTTTCGCGTGATCGAGCGCGAGCCGCGCGCGCAGCGCGTCGCGCTCCAGCTCGTCGCGATCGTGAAGCTCACGCGCACCGCCCTGCTCTATTCCGATCCCGATCTGCGGCGCGCGCTGCTGCAGGATCTCGAGAGCAACGAGGGCGTGCGCGTGTACCCGCGCGAAAAGACCGACAAGTTCAAGCTGCAGCCCGACGAATCGCTGAACCGCCTGATCGAACACGACATCCGCAGCCGGCTCGGCGACGATACCGTGATCGCGCAGTCGGTCAACGACATCCCGGGCGTGTGGATCAGCTTCAAGATCGACGACGACGATTACTGGGTCGCGCTCGACCGCGACCAGCTCGACAGCGTCACGGGCCTGCAGTGGGCCGGCTGGGGCCTGTTCGCGCTCGCGCTGTCGCTGTTCGGCTCGGCGTTCATCACGAGCCTCGTGAACCGGCCGTTCTCGCGGCTCGCGCTCGCCGCGCGGCAGATCGGCTCGGGCCAGACGCCCGAGCTGCTGCCCGAGCGCGGGATGGGCGTCGCGGCCGACACCAACCGCAGCTTCAACCAGATGGTGCGCGACCTCGAACAGCTCGAGGCCGACCGCGCGCTGATGCTCGCGGGCATCTCGCACGACCTGCGCACGCCGCTCGCGCGGCTGCGGCTCGAGACCGAGATGAGCCCGTCCGACCAGGCGACCAAGGACGCGATGGTCGACGACATCGAGCAGATGGACCGCATCATCGCGGCCTTCATCGACTACGCGCGTCCGACCCAGCGCAAGCCGGAGCCGGTCGACCTGTCGTCGATCGCGCACGAAGTCGCCGCGCGCGTGTCGGGCGAGGACGGCGTCGAGATCCGCACGCGGCTCGCGCCGACCGCCGTGATCGAAGCCGACGAGACCGACATGCGCCGCGTGATCGGCAACCTCGTCGAGAACGCGCGCAAATACGGCCAGAGCCGCGACGACGGTGTGTCGCGCATCACGCTCGAGACGCGCGTGACGCACGCGCGCGTCGAGCTGTCGGTGAGCGACGAGGGCCCGGGCATCCCCGAGGACCAGTTGCCGCTCGTGATGCGGCCGTTCTACCGCGTCGACACGGCGCGCACCAAGGCGGACGGCACGGGGCTCGGCATGGCGATCGTGCTGCGCCTCGTCGGCCGCTATCGCGGCGCGCTGCGCCTGCGCAACCGCAGCCCCGAAGCGGGCCTCGAAGTCACGCTCGAATTCCCCGGCGCCGGCAAGGCGCGTGCGACGGCGTGACGCGTTCGCGCACGCTTCTTGCGCGTCACACTATCGGCGCGGTTGAAAAAAACTATGGGAATCGTTAGCCAAAAACTATTGAAGCGATTTATTAATAGTGTTATAGTCGTGCCCATGCTGTCACATCAACGTTGCAGCACCGAGGTAGCTTGACTCAGTCTTCTTCCCAACTCACACAGGAGTATCCGCATGAAAACCGTGGGCGATAAACTCGAAGCATTCACCGTCGTAGCCGCGAAGCCGGGCTTCAACAATCACGAGGAAAACGGCCAGTCGGCGTTCGAGACCGTCACCGAAGCGTCGTTCCCGGGCAAGTGGAAGATCATCTACTTCTATCCGAAGGATTTCACGTTCGTGTGCCCGACGGAAATCGTCGAGTTCGCGAAGCTGACGAAGCAGTTCGAAGAGCGCGATGCCGTCCTGCTCGGCGGCAGCTCGGACAACGAATTCGTGAAGCTCGCATGGCGCCGTGAGCACAAGGACCTCGACAAGCTGAACCACTACTCGTTCGGCGACGTCAAGGGCGAGCTGATCGACCAGCTCGGCGTGCGCGACAAGGAAGCCGGCGTGGCCCTGCGTGCAACGTTCATCGTCGATCCGGACAACACGATCCAGCACGTTTCGGTGAACAACCTGAACGTCGGCCGTAGCCCGGAAGAAGTCCTGCGCATTCTGGACGGCCTGCAAACGGACGAACTGTGCCCGTGCAACCGTGCAGTCGGCGGCGCAACGCTGTAAGCGCATCGATGCACGAAGCCCGCGGCGCACGTCCTGCCTGCGGGCTTTTTTAACGGCCAACCCATAGGAGATATCAATGGAATTCATCGATTCGATTAAGGCACGTATCCCCGACTACGCGAAGGACATTCGCCTGAACCTCGACGGCACGATCTCGCGCTCGTCGCTCGAAGGCACCGATGCAGTCGGCGTCGCGCTGGCGGCGGCGGTCGCGGCGAAGAGTACCGTGCTCGTGAAGACGATCCGCGAAGCCGGCGTGCTGTCGCCCGAAGAGACGAACGCCGTGCTGACGGCGGCCGCGCTGATGGGGATGAACAACACCTGGTATCCGTATGTCGAGATGGCCGACGATGCCGACCTGAAGACGCAGCGCGCCGAGCTGCGGATGGGCGCGTATGCGTCGCACGGCGGCGTCGACAAGCGCCGCTTCGAGATGTACGCGCTCGCCGCGTCGATCGTCGGCAAGTGCCACTTCTGCGTGAAGTCGCACTACGCGCTGCTGAAGAACGAGCAAGGGATGTCGACGACGCAGCTGCGCGACGTCGGCCGCATCGCGTCGGTGATCAACGCCGCCGCGCAGGTGATCGCCGCCGAAGGCGAATAAGCAGCCACGCGAACGGCAGCGCGATACGGCGGTCAAGCGCGCCGGATCGCGCCGCAAAACGAAAATGCCACGCAAGCGCGTGGCATTTTTCATTCCGGCGGCGCAACCTGCGCGCCGCTTCGGACCGGCGTCGGGCGCTCACGCGCCCTGCTTCACCAGCAGCGCGGCGGCCTGCGCCTCGATGCCCTCGCCGCGGCCGAGGTAGCCGAGCTTCTCGTTGGTCTTCGCCTTCACGTTCACGCGCTCGAGCGGCAGGCCGAGATCGGCCGCGAGGTTCGCGCGCATCCCGTCGATGTGCGGCGCGAGCTTCGGCGCCTGCGCGATCACCGTGCTGTCGACGTTCTGGATCGTGAAGCCGGCCGCCTTCACGCGGGCGACGCATTCGCGCAGCAGCACGCGGCTGTCCGCGCCCTTGAACGCCGCGTCGGTGTCGGAGAAATGGCGGCCGATGTCGCCGAGCGCCGCCGCGCCGAACAGCGCGTCGGTGATCGCGTGCAGCAGCACGTCCGCGTCCGAATGGCCGAGCAGGCCGCGCTCGTACGGAATCGTCACGCCGCCGATGATGAGGGGGCGCCCCGGGACGAGCTGGTGCACGTCGTAGCCTTGTCCGATTCTGAAGTCCATGCGTAATCCGGTTTGAGATGAGGTGAAAGTCAGGAAGCGTTCGCGGGGCGCGCGAGGATCGCTTCCGCGAGCGCGAAATCTTCCGGGTACGTGACCTTGAAGTTGCGCAGGCTGCCCTGCACGACGCGCGGCGTATGGCCGGCCCATTCGATCGCGCTGGCCTCGTCGGTCAGGTCGTGCCCTTCGCGCTGCGCGCGCAGGATCGCGTCGCGCAGCATGCCGATGCGGAACATCTGCGGCGTCTGCGCCTGCCACAGCGCGTCGCGCGACTCGGTGCGCGCGATCGCGTCGCCGCCGGCCGGCACGCGCTTGAGCGTATCGGCCACCGGCAGCGCGACGATGCCGCCGACCGGGTCGTCCTTCAGCGTCGCGACCAGCGTGCGGATCAGCGCCGGCGTGATGCCAGGGCGCGCGGCGTCGTGCACGAGCACCCAGTCCTGCTCGGTCGCGCCGAATTCGGCCAGCTCGAGCAGCCCGTTGAGCACCGACGCCTGCCGCGAGCCGCCGCCGCAGCGGCGCACCGCGAAGCGCAGGCCCGCGAAGCGGCGCGCATCGAAGTGCGTGTCGTCGGGCGCGAGGACGACGAGCGTCTGCGCGAATTCGCTGCACGCGTCGAACGCGGCGAGCGTGTAATGCAGGAGCGCGCGGCCGGCCAGCGTGCGGTATTGCTTCGGCACGGCCGAGCCGGAACGGCTGCCCGTGCCGGCGCAAGGAATCAGGGCGAAAAGTCGGGGAGTCACGAAGGGGAAACGCCGGAAAGATGAAATCGAGAAGCGGATTTTATAATAGGTCTTTCGTCTCGACCGGCGCGCCGCGTCGCGCCCGTGCCCGCCACCCCTGCCGTCCCTATGCCAGACAACGCTTCCACCCCGTTCGCCTCGCCCGTCGCCCGCGTCAAGCCGGGCCAGCGGTTCGCCTTCGACGGCGCGCACGGCTCCGCCGACGCACTCGCCATCGCCCGCTATCTCGCCGACAACCGCGACGCGGTCCCGCTCCTTGCGGTGATCTGCGCGAACGCGGTCGACGCGCAGCGGCTGTCGCAGGAACTCCGCTACTTCTCGCCGGAGGCGCGCGTGCGCCTGCTGCCGGACTGGGAAACGCTGCCGTACGACACGTTCTCGCCGCACCAGGATCTCGTCTCCGAGCGGCTCGCGACGCTGCACGACCTCGGCGAGGGCCGCTGCGACATCCTGCTGGTGCCCGCGACCACCGCGCTGTACCGGATGCCGCCCGCGTCGTTCATGGCCGCGTACACGTTCGCGTTCGCGCAGGGCGAGCGGCTCGACGAGGCGAAGCTGAAGGCGCAGCTCACGCTGGCCGGCTACGAGCACGTGAGCCAGGTCGTGCGGCCCGGCGAATACTGCGTGCGCGGCTCGCTGATCGACCTGTACCCGATGGGCTCGCCGCTGCCGTACCGGATCGACCTGTTCGACGACCAGGTCGACTCGATCCGCGCGTTCGATCCCGATACGCAGCGCAGCCTCTATCCGGTGCGCGACGTGCGCCTCCTGCCCGGCCGCGAGTTTCCGTTCGACGAAGCGGCGCGCACGGCCTTCCGCAGCCGCTGGCGCGAGACCTTCGAAGGCGACCCGAGCCGCGCGCCGATCTACAAGGACATCGGCAACGGCGTGCCGTCGGCCGGCATCGAGTACTACCTGCCGCTGTTCTTCGACGAGACGGCCACGCTGTTTCACTACCTGCCGCAGGATGCGCACCTCGTGTTCGCCGGCGACCTCGAAGCGTCGATCCGCCGCTTCACGGCCGATACGAAGCAGCGTCATGCGTTCCTCGCGCACGACCGCGAGCGGCCGATCCTGGAGCCGCAGCGGCTGTTCCTGTCCGACGAGGATTTCTTCGCGTTCGCGAAGCCGTTCGCGCGCGTCGTGCTGCCCGCGCAGCCGGCCGGCGGCTGGGCGACGGCCTTGCCCGAGCTCACCGTCGATCGCCACGCGGACGATCCGCTCGCCGCGCTGCGCACCTTCGTCGAAGCGTCGGGCAAGCGCGTGCTGCTGACGGTCGAATCGGCCGGCCGCCGCGAGACGATCCTGCAACTGCTCGCCGAGCATCGCCTGCGTCCGGCGTCGAACGACCACTTCGCGGGCTGGCTCGAAAGCGACGCGCCCTTCGCGCTCGGCGTCGCGCCGCTCGCGAGCGGCTTCGCGGTGCCGGGCGAAGGCTACGCGATCGTCACCGAAACCGAGCTGTACGGCGCGCTCGGCCGCCGCGCCGGGCGCCGCCGCCAGGAACAGGCGAGCAACGTCGACGCGATGGTGCGCGACCTGTCGGAGCTGAAGGTCGGCGATCCGGTCGTGCATGCGCAGCACGGCATCGGCCGCTACATGGGCCTCGTGTCGATGGATCTCGGCGAAGGCGAGACCGAATTCCTGCATCTCGAATACGCGGGCGACAGCAAGCTCTACGTGCCGGTCGCGCAGCTGCACGTGATCTCGCGCTACAGCGGCGCCGATCCCGACAGCGCGCCGCTGCACGCGCTCGGTTCGGGCCAGTGGGAGCGCGCGAAGCGCAAGGCCGCGCAGCAGATCCGCGATACGGCGGCCGAGCTGCTGAACCTGTACGCGCGCCGCGCGGCCCGCGAAGGTCACGCGTTCGCGCTCGAGCCGCGCGACTACGTGAAGTTCGCGGAAAGCTTCGGGTTCGAGGAAACGCCCGACCAGGCCGCGGCGATCGCGGCCGTGATCGGCGACATGACGAGCGGCAAGCCGATGGACCGCCTCGTGTGCGGCGACGTCGGCTTCGGCAAGACCGAGGTCGCGCTGCGCGCCGCATTCATCGCGG
This sequence comes from Burkholderia sp. Bp9099, assembly GCF_003857805.1. NCBI lineage: Bacteria > Pseudomonadati > Pseudomonadota > Betaproteobacteria > Burkholderiales > Burkholderiaceae > Burkholderia > Burkholderia sp. Bp9099. The sequence continues at coordinate 108,524 of NZ_QTPU01000007.1, read as the reverse complement.
TGATGGGCGGCAAGCAGGTCGCGCTGCTGTCGCCGACCACGCTGCTCGCCGAGCAGCACACGCAGACCTTCGCCGATCGCTTCGCCGACTGGCCGGTGCGCATCGTCGAGCTGTCGCGCTTCAAGACCGCGAAGGAAGTGAACGCGGCGATCGCGCAGATCAACGAAGGCAGCGTCGACATCGTGATCGGCACGCACAAGCTGCTGTCGTCGGACGTGCAGTTCAAGCGCCTCGGCCTCGTGATCATCGACGAGGAACACCGCTTCGGCGTGCGCCAGAAGGAAGCGCTGAAGGCGTTGCGCGCGGAAGTCGACGTGCTGACGCTGACCGCGACGCCGATCCCGCGCACGCTCGGGATGGCGCTCGAGGGCTTGCGCGATTTCTCGGTGATCGCGACCGCGCCGCAGAAGCGGCTCGCGATCAAGACCTTCGTGCGCCGCGAGGAGGAAAGCGTGATCCGCGAGGCGATGCTGCGCGAGCTGAAGCGCGGCGGCCAGGTGTATTTCCTGCACAACGAAGTCGAGACGATCGAGAACCGCAAGGCGATGCTCGAGGAGCTCGTGCCTGAAGCGCGGATCGTGATCGCGCACGGCCAGATGCACGAGCGCGAGCTCGAACGCGTGATGCGCGATTTCGTCGCGCAGCGCGCGAACGTGCTGCTGTGCACGACGATCATCGAGACCGGCATCGACGTGCCGAGCGCGAACACGATCATCATGCATCGCGCCGACAAGTTCGGCCTCGCGCAGCTTCACCAGTTGCGCGGCCGCGTCGGCCGTTCGCACCACCAGGCGTACGCATACCTGCTGGTCCACGACCCGCAGTCGCTGACCAAGCAGGCGCAACGCCGCCTCGAGGCGATCCAGCAGATGGAGGAACTCGGTTCGGGCTTCTATCTCGCGATGCACGACCTCGAGATCCGCGGCACCGGCGAGGTGCTCGGCGACAAGCAGTCGGGCGAGATCCACGAGATCGGCTTCCAGCTGTATACCGACATGCTGAACGACGCCGTGAAGGCGCTGAAGAACGGCAAGGAGCCCGACCTCACGGCCCCGCTCGCCGCGACGACGGAAATCAACCTGCATGCGCCCGCGATCCTGCCGGCCGACTACTGCGTGGACGTGCAGGAGCGGCTGTCGCTGTACAAGCGGCTCGCGAACTGCGAGCACGGCGACGCGATCGACGGCATCCAGGAAGAGCTGATCGACCGCTTCGGCAAGCTGCCGCCGCAGGCGCACGCGCTCGTCGAGACGCACCGGCTGCGGCTCGCCGCGAAGCCGCTCGGCATCGTCAAGATCGACGCGAGCGAGGCCGCGATCGGGCTGCAGTTCGAGCCGAACCCGCCGATCGATCCGATGCGGATCATCGAGATGGTGCAGAAGCACCGGCACATCAAGCTCGCGGGCCAGGACAAGCTGCGCATCGAGACGCGCTCGCCCGATCTCGCGATCCGCGTGTCGACGATCAAGGAAACGCTGCGCGCGCTCGCCCCGCGCGCCGACGCGGCGAGCGCGGCACGCTGACGGCACGGCCGCGATGCTGCACCGCATCGCGGCCGGCGAAGGCGGGCCGGCGCGTTTTTGAGTATGATTTTCCCATTCCTCAGACGGAGTTTTGCCATGTCCACTCTCGACGCGCCGGCGCCGTCCGCCGCAACCCAAGGCGACGCCTCGCTCGTCAGCCTGCCCTGGATCAAGCAGCTGGTGTCGATGGACACGACGAGCCGCGTGCCGAACCTCGGCCTGATCGAAACGGTGCGCGACGCGCTCGCCGCGAAGGGCATCCAGTCGACGCTCACGCACGATCCGCGCGAAGGCTGGGCCAACCTGTTCGCGACCGTGCCCGCGCACGACGGCTCGACCGACGGCGGCATCGTGCTGTCGGGGCACACCGACGTCGTGCCGGTCGACGGCCAGCAGTGGGACAGCAACCCGTTCGAGCCGGAGTTGCGCGACGGCCGCCTGTACGGCCGCGGCACGTGCGACATGAAGGGCTTCATCGGCGCGGCGCTCGCGCTGCTGCCGGAGATGCAGGCGACGAAGCTCGCGAAGCCGATCCATTTCGCGCTGTCCTACGACGAGGAAATCGGCTGCGCGGGCGCCCCGCTGCTGATCGCCGATCTGGTCAAACGCGGCGTGAAGCCGTCCGGCTGCATCGTCGGCGAGCCGACCAGCATGCGGCCGATCATCGCGCACAAGGGCATCAACGCGTACCGCTGCTGCGTGCGCGGCCACGCGGCGCACTCGTCGCTGACGCCGAAGGGCCTGAACGCGATCGAATATGCGGCGCGCCTCATCTGCCACATCCGCGACATCGCCGAGCGCTTTCGCGCCGAAGGCCCGTTCGACGCGCTGTACGACGTGCCGTTCACGACCGCGCAGACGAGCACGATCCAGGGCGGCAACGCGATCAACACGGTCCCGGCCGAATGCCGGTTCGACTTCGAGTTCCGCAACCTGCCGACGCTCGATCCCGAACAGATCTTCGCGCGCATCGAAGCGTATGCGCGGGAAACGCTGCTGCCGCAGATGCTTCGCGAGCATCCGAACGCGGCGATCGAGTTCTCGAAGATCGCCGCGGCGCCCGGGCTCGACGCGACCGAACAGGCAGCGATCACGCAGCTGGTGCGCGCGCTGACGGCCGACCAGGACAAGCGCAAGGTCGCCTACGGCACGGAAGCCGGCCTGTTCGAGCGCGCGGGCATCCCGAGCATCGTCTGCGGGCCCGGCAACATCGAACAGGCGCACAAGCCGAACGAGTATGTCGAGCTCGCGCAGCTCGCCGCCTGCGAGCAGTTCCTGCGCAAGTTCATCCGCAGCATGTCGGTCGACGCACACTGACTGCCCCCGCCACGCCGGCCTGCGTGTGCGGGCCGGCCCCCTCCCGCCACCCGCCACCCGCCACGTCATGTCGACTGACCAACAGCGCACTGCCCATACGACGATCGACGGCGAACCGATTCCGACGCTCGACGAAATCGCCGCGCAGCATTTCGCGTTGTCGCCGTGGGTCGCGCGCACGCCCGTGTTCGAGCGTGCCGACCTGCCGTCCCTCGAGGGCACGCACGTCAACTTCAAGTTCGAGCTGCTGCAGGTGAGCGGCAGCTTCAAGGCGCGCGGTGCGTTCACGAACCTGCTGGCCCTCGACGAAGCGCGCAAGAACGCCGGCGTCACGTGCGTGTCGGCCGGCAATCACGCGGCGGCCGTCGCGTATGCGGCGATGCGGCTCGGCAGCAGCGCGAAGGTCGTGATGTTCCATACCGCGAGCCCGGCGCGCATCGCGCAGTGCAAGCAGTACCGCGCGGAAGTCGTGCTCGCCGGCAGCGCGTCGCAGGCATTCGACGTCGTGCGGCGGATCGAGGCCGAGGAAGGTCGCTTCTTCATCCATCCGTTCAATGGCTATCACACGATTCTCGGCACCGCGACGCTCGGCTACGAATGGGCGACGCAGACGCCCGATCTCGACGCGGTGATCGTGCCGATCGGCGGCGGCGGGCTCGCGGCCGGCATGGCGACCGCGCTGCGGCTCGCGAATCCGCGCGTGCACGTGTACGGCGTCGAGCCGGAAGGCGCCGACGCGATGAGCCGCAGCTTCGCGGCGAATCACACGATCCAGATGAGCGCGATGCAGACCATCGCCGACTCGCTGATGGCGCCGCACACCGAGGAGTACAGCTACCAGCTGTGCCGGCGCCACGTCGACCGCATCGTCACGGTGTCCGACGACGCGCTGCGCGCGGCGATGTTGTTCCTGTTCTCGCAACTGAAGCTGTCGGTCGAACCGGCGTGCGCGGCTGCGCTCGCGGCGCTGCTCGGCCCGCTGCGCGAAACGCTGCAGGGCAAGCGGGTCGGCGTGCTGCTGTCGGGCACGAACACCGATCCCGCGACGCTCGGCATGCATCTCGCGCACGCAAAACTGCAGCACTGAACCCGCGCACGATACTCAGGGTTATCCCCAGTTTATGTTGACAGCCCTGTTGATAACCCGCCGGACAAGCACGCAAGTGGTTGAGCGCGCAGCGTTTTACGCGCGCGAAGCGCGCCGGACGCGAAATAGGCAGATAGCGCCGCCGAACGCATGGCCCGCGGCGTGGCAACGTCGTACGCGGCAGATGATCGGCGCGGCAGCCGTCGCGCTACTTGCCGGTTGCGCGGCCCCGCCCTCGCCCGTCGTCGACGCTTCCGTTGGCTGTCTGCGGCCGGACATGCACCGGATGCTGCAGGCCGACCTGCTGTTCGGGCGCGATATCGCGGGACGCGGCCCCGTCACCGAAACGGAACGCGCGGCCTTCCTCGCCGAGGTCGTCACGCCGCGCTTTCCGGACGGTTTCACGGTCTGGGACACCCGCGGCCAATGGCGCGACCGCGCCACCGGCCGGATCATCGGCGAAGCGAGTTTCGTGGTCCGTATCGTCGCCGACGACACCGCCGATACGCACGCGCGGCTCGTGGCGATCCGGCACGCGTACCGCGAGCGCTTCCGGCAGGACTCGGTCGGCATCACGCTCGTACCGGCCTGCGCGTCGTTCTGATTCGTCCTCCCGCTGGCTGATGCGCGAAGACACATAAAAAAAACGGGCGCCCGAAGGCGCCCGCCGCATGCGACACATCCGCGTATCGCTTACTTGTTCTCGAACATGTCCATGATCTGCTGCTTCTCCTGCTGCGTGACGGGCGGCGGCGCGAGCCCCTCCGAGCCGGCCGAGCCGAGCGCGTCGTTCGCGCTGATCGCATTCGCGGCCGGGTTGATGTCCACGCTGCCGACGAAGCCGTTGCCCGGCGTGCGATCGGCGTAGTACAGCTCGCCGTCGATCGAGGTCAGGCCGTCCGGCATCGGCATCTGCTGCTCGGGCACGCCGTTCAGCGCGGTGCGCATGTAGTTCACCCAGATCGGCAACGCGAGCTGCGCGCCGAATTCGCGGCTACCGAGGCTCTTCGGCTGGTCGAAGCCCATCCACGCGACCGCGACGAGCGACTGCTGGTAGCCGGCGAACCAGCCGTCCTTCGCATCGTTCGTCGTGCCCGTCTTGCCCTGCAGGTCGCTGCGGCCGAGCGCGTTGGTGCCCGCGCCCGTACCGGCCGTCGCGACCGTGTGCAGCAGGCTGTTCATCACGTATGCGTTGCGGCCTTCGATCGTGCGCGGCGCGGTGCCGCCGGCGATCACCGGCTGCGATTTCTGCAGCGGCTGGCCGCGCGCGTCGTCGACTTCGGCGATCAGGTACGGATCGACCTTGTAGCCGCCGTTCGCGAAGACCGCATAGCCGGTCGCGAGCTGCAGCGGCGTCACGAGGCCGGCGCCGAGCGCCATCGGCAGGTACGGCGGCGTCTTCGCCGGATCGAAGCCGAAGCGCTGCGTCACGTACTCCTGCGCGTACTGCGTGCCGATCGACGCGAGGATCCGGATCGACACGAGGTTCTTCGAACGCTGCAGGCCGGTGCGCATCGACATCGGGCCGTCGGGCTGGTCGTCGTCCTTCGGTTCCCACGCGGTGCCGCCCGGCACGCTCGGCGGGAAGTACAGCGGCGCATCGTTGATGATCGTCGCCGGCCCGAGGCCCTTGTCGAGCGACGCCGAATAAATGAACGGCTTGAACGACGAACCCGGCTGACGCCACGCCTGCGTCACGTGGTTGAACTTGCTCTTGTTGAAGTCGAAGCCGCCGACGAGCGAACGGATCGCACCGTCCTGCGGCGCGATCGCGACGAGCGCGCCTTCGACCTGCGGCAGCTGCACGATCTGCCAGCCCGTCTTGCCGTCCTTCAGCACGCGCACGATCGAGCCCGGCTTGATGTGCAGCGTCGCGTTCGCGCGCGGGCTCAGCGCGGCCGACACGAAGCGCAGGCCGGCCGGGCCGATCGTCGTCGTGGCGCCGCCGACGAACTGCACCTCGACCGCGTTCGGCGACGCCGACAGCACCACCGCCGACTGCAGGTCGCCGTTGTCCGGGTGATCGGCGAGCGCGTCGTCGATCGCCTCGTCGCGATCGTCGCCGGCCGCCGGCAAGTTGATCGAGCCTTCCGGCCCGCGATAGCCGTGGCGGCGCTCGTAATCGAGAATGCCGCGGCGCACGGCCTGGTACGCGGCTTCCTGGTCGGCCGAGTTGATCGTCGTCGTGACGGTCAGCCCGCGCGTATAGGTTTCGTCCTTGTACTGCTGGTACATCATCTGCCGCACCATCTCGGCGACGTATTCGCCGTGCACCGCGTACTGGTTGCCCGGCGTGCGCACGCGGATCTCTTCCTTCACCGCCTGGTCGTACTGCGGCTGCGTGATGTAGCCGATCTCGAGCATGCGCTTCAGGATGTACTCCTGGCGCACCTTCGCGCGCTTCGGATTGACGACCGGGTTGTACGCGGACGGCGCCTTCGGCAGCCCCGCGAGCATCGCCGCCTCGGCGAGCGTGATGTCCTTCAGGTCCTTGCCGAAATACACGCGCGCGGCGGCCGCGAAACCGTACGAGCGCTGGCCCAGGTAGATCTGGTTCATGTACAGCTCGAGGATCTGGTCCTTCGTCAGCGCCTTCTCGATCTTGTACGCGAGCAGCATCTCGTAGATCTTGCGCGTATACGTCTTCTCGCTCGACAGGAAGAAGTTGCGCGCGACCTGCATCGTGATCGTGCTCGCGCCCTGGCGCGCGCCACCGTGCATCAGGTCGGCCACGCCGGCGCGCAGGATGCCGAGGAAGTCTACGCCGCCGTGTTCGTAGAAGCGGTAGTCCTCGATCGCGAGCACCGCCTTCTTCATCACGTCGGGAATGTCCTGGAAGCGCACGAGGCTGCGGCGCTCCTCGCCGAACTCGCCGATCAGCACGTGATCGGCGCTGAACACGCGCAGCGGCACCTTCGGCTGGTAGTTGGTCAGCGCATCGAGCGACGGCAGTTGCGGCGCCATCACGACGAGCGCGTAGCCGACGATCAGCGCACCGACGATCGCGAGCGTCGCGATCAGGCCGACGAACCACAGCGCGACGCGCGAGCCGAACGAGCGGCGCGCGCCGTCCCCGCCGCCGCGGCGCTGCGCGCGCCGGTCGTCGCCGCGCTCGTCGTCATCGGGGTAATAGGCCCCCGACGGCGAACGGCGCAACGTGTAGTGAGGTTCGTTCCGGTCGGAAGGAGAAGACGGTCGTTTGATGATTGGCATGTCGGAATGGCGGGCGGCGTGGCGCCCTCGGACGCATGCGGAAAATGCAAGCGGATGAATCAGAGTGGGTGCATCGTGGCAACTGTCACGTCGACAGACCCCGCCGCGCGGCGATCCGTTCCCGCGACGTGACAGCGCATTTTAATGAAATCGACCGATCGGCTTCGCGATTTTTTGTAAAAATTCCCGCACAAGCATGAATTGCGGAACGTATTGGCGCCATGCTCCGCCTATCATGGACTCGCGACCCGGTGCGCGCCGCGGCGTTTCTTTCAGATGCGAAAGGTGGAAACCTGCACACGCACGGCGCTTGAACTCCAGCGCTTAAGCCGTATTTAAGGGGCCGGCGGTGTAATATCCGCCGGCTCACGCGGGTCGGAACCGATTCGCGACGGGCATTGCCGCCGACGCGGCACCTTTCAACCACGGAGGATTTCATGTCGCTTTTCGACTCTGTTTCGCGCACGATCAAAGGCCTGCTGAACGATGCGGCCGACTCGGTACAGGATCCGTCGCGCGACGCACGGCAGATCGTGCGGGAGCTCGACGACAGCATCGGCCGTGCCGAGAATTCGCTGATCGAGATCGAGGCACAAGTCGCGACCCAGCGCAGCAAGCGCGATGCGGCCGACGACAAGGTGAAGAAGTACGAGGACGGCGCGAAGCGCGCGCTGCAGGCGGGCGACGAAGCGCTCGCACGCGAGGCGCTCGCCGCGCAGTCGAACGCCGAAGCCGAGCGCGATGCGCTCGCGGCCGAGCTGACGACGCTCGAGCCGTCGGTCGACAAGCTGAAGGGGCAGATCGCCGACATGCGTCAGCGCCGCAACGACCTGAACGCACGCTCGAACATCCTGCAGGCCAAGCAGGAAATCGCGCAGGCGAAGGATGTCGCGGCAAGCGCGTTGGGCGGCATCGGCGGCAAGAACCTGTCCGAGGACTTCCAGAAGCTCGAGGACAAGGTCGCGCTGCAGAATGCGCGTTCGGACGCCCGCCTGAATTCGGCCGACACGTCGAGCGGCAAGGCGCTCGACGACAAGCTCGCCGCGCTGAACAAGGGCCCGTCGGTCGAGGACCGCCTCGCCGCGCTGAAGAAGCAGCTCGACACGCCCGCGCAGTAACGGCAGGCAACCGCGCCGCGGCCCGCCGGGCGCGCGGCGCGCACCGATCGTCAGGAGACGGGCGCCCGCGCCCGGTTCGACCATGAAGAAATCTCTCGCCGCACTCGGCTTCTCGCTGATGCTGCTGTCGTCCGCCGCCTTTGCGGTTCCGTCGCTGCAGCAAGTCGAGCAGTCGATCGCGCAACGTGACTGGCAGCGCGCCGACACGCAGCTGTCGCAAGTCATCGACGCCCATCCGAACAATGCGCATGCGCGCTATCTGTACGCACAGGTGCTGGACCGCGAAGGCCGCGCGTCCGACGCGCTCGCGCAACTGCAGCGGGCGAAGTCGCTCGATCCGCAACTGCGCTTCACCGACGCGTCGCATTTCGCGCAGACCGAATCGCGCATTCGCGCCGACGCCGCGCGCGTGAGCGGCGCGAGCGGCAACGCACCGTCGGCCACGCAGGCCGGTTCGTTGCAGTCGTCGCTCGCACCTGCCGCGCCGGTTGCGAAACACGGTCCGTCGACCGGCATGTGGATCGGCCTCGGGCTGCTCGTCGCGGTCATCGCGCTGGTGCTGCGCTGGACGTTGCGGCGCGCACGCTCGGCCGACGACAGCCGTGCCGGCGACGAACGCCGCGCGCAGTTGAAACGCGCGACCGACGTGCTGAACGACATCCGTCCGCTGAAACTCGACGCGAAACTGTCGACGGCGCCCGGTGCCGCCGCGCTCACCAGCGAACTCGAAGGCATCGAGACCGATGCACGCGCGCTCGTCGAAGCGCTGTCGAACGGCAAGAACCCGGTGCCGCCGTATCGCATCGACGAACTCGAACAGCGGCATGCGAGCGTGAAGGCGCGCGTCGAAGGCCGCCCCGATCCGAGCGCGCCGCCCGCTGCGCCCGCGAACGGCAGCGGCTCCGTGTATGCGCAGGAAGCCGATCGCGTGACCGGCATGCAAGGGCAGCCGTATCAGCAGCAACCGTACCCGCAACAGCCGTATCCGCCGCAACCGTATCCGCAACAGCAGCCGCCCGTCGTGGTTCAGCAAGGCGGCGGTTTCGGCAGCGGAATGGGCGGGCTGCTGACCGGCGTGCTGCTCGGCGAAGCGATGTCCGGCGGCCGCGAACGCGTAGTCGAACGCGACGTGATCGTCGACGACCAGCGCCGGCGCCAGGAGAACAACGATCCGGGCTTCGACCTCGGCCGCGGCGACGATTCGAACTGGAGCGACGGCAATGGCGGCGGCGGCGTCGATCTCGGCAGCAACGACGACGGCTGGACCGACGACAACACCTGAGCATGGCTCGCGCGGGCGTCGACGCATCGCGCCGCGCCCGCCCCCGCGCTTTCTTTCATTTCCACTCGCGCCGGCCCGGTGATTTGTTAATCATTTCAAGATGGGCTACCGGCAATGGGGCACGTTCGCTATCATGCGGCCATCGGCGTGCCCCCGATCCGACCCATCAGACGCTTCGCAGCCCTGCGCGTCGCGGCACGCCTCCTCTCGCCCAACCAGGAGAAAGCCGCTCATGAGCATAATCAAGGAATTCAAGGAGTTCGCCGTCAAAGGCAACGTGATGGATCTCGCCGTCGGCGTGATCATCGGCGGCGCGTTCTCGAAGATCGTCGACTCGGTCGTGAAAGACCTCATCATGCCGGTCATCGGCGTGCTGACGGGCGGTCTGGATTTCTCGAACAAGTTCGTTCTGCTCGGCACCATCCCCCCGACGTTCAAGGGTAATCCCGATTCGTTCAAGGACCTGCAGGCCGCGGGCGTCGCCGCATTCGGCTACGGCTCGTTCATCACCGTGGCGATCAACTTCGTGATCCTCGCGTTCATCATCTTCCTGATGGTGAAATTCATCAACAAGCTGCGCAAGCCGGAAGAAGCGGCGCCGGCCGCGACGCCGGAAGACATCGTGCTGCTGCGCGAGATCCGCGATTCGCTCAAGCAACGCTGAGCACCGCGCCACGCTGCGACTGCCGGGCCCGCCATGTGCGGGCCTTTTTCATGGGCACGCATCGTGCACCGTCGTGCGAGCGCCTATCTCACTTTTTTGTGACGCGCGAATGCACGCGCGGGAAAAGCAGGTCTATGATGGAGACTAAACGACAGTACGGGCGCCAAGACGCTGGCTGTGTCGATCATCGTGGCATGCGGGTCGACGGGAGACATTGATCGTCGTACCGCACGAGTGCGGAGTGCAGCATTTTCGTGTGCTATAAAGGATCGACATGCGGCGTACATAGCCGGGAGTGGGTCGCATGAAAGTGCCGCATTTCTTGCAATTGTTTTTCAGGCGAGTGTTTATGTCCTTCCCGAAAAAACGTCGACGTGCGCAACAGGATGGCCAGGAGTCCTTCCTCGCGGTATTGCGCCATTCGAAACCGTTCGCGCAGCTCGACACCAAGATTGCCCGCGCCCGTGCGCAGGACGAACCCGTCCTCTATGCGCACGTGCTACCCGGCCTCGACGTGCTTCTGTGCAGCGTGCGCGGCGCACAGCCGCCCTATCCGGCCATCGCCGAACTGCGCAAGCGCTGCCTCGAATCGATCGCCAACGCACTCGAACAGCCGCTCGACGGCCTCGAGAACGGCGGGTACTGGTACGAGGCGAACGGCTTCGGCTTCCTCGTGTTCGCGAGCCGCGCCCGCGCGCGTATCCTGCCCGAATTTGGTGCAGGCACGAAAGCGAGCCTGCGTGGCGGGCTCGGACGCCAGAACGCCGGCGACACGACACCGCGCTCCCTCGGCTGAACCGACACCGACACGATGGGCCGCCTCCGGGCGGCCCATCGGCCATTCAGGCCTCCCGCTTCAGCGTCGCGGCGCGCTCACTGCGCCGTCCCGCGCCCGTTGCCGGGCCGGACGATGTCGATGAACGCGGCGAAATCGGCGCCGGCAAGCCCCTGCGCGGCGCCCAGGCGCAGCACCTGCTGCACCGTGGCCGATACGGGCATCACCGCGCCCGTGTCGCGCGCGGCGTCGGCGATCGCATCGACATCCTTCTGGAACGTGCTGAGCGCGCCGATCGGCGCGTGACCGCCTGACGTCATGCGCGGCACGAAGGTCTGCAGCAGCACCGAATCGGCCCAGCCGCCCGCCAGCGCGTCGGCCAGACGCGCGGCGTCGATGCCGCTCGCCTGGGCCAGGCCGACGGCTTCCGCGATCGCGGTCACCGTCGCGGTGACGATCGCCTGGTTGCACAGCTTCGCGGTCTGGCCCGCGCCAGCGTCGCCCATGTGCGTGACGCGCGACGCGTAGGTATCGATCAGCGGTCGCACCGCAGCGAGGTCGGCGGCGCCGCCGCCCGCCATCACCGCAAGCGTGCCGGCCTGCGCGCCGGGCACGCCGCCCGACACCGGCGCATCGATCCAGCCGACGCCGAGCGCGGCGGCACGCGCCGCGTAGTCGCGCGTCGCGGCAGGCGGAATGCTCGAGTGATCGACGATGCGCTTCAGCCGGCGTGCATGCGCATCGCCGGCAAACAGCCCGTGCTCGCCGAACGCGACGTCGCCGACCGCACGGCCGTCGAGCACGCACACGAACACCGTGTCGACGCGCTCGGCCAGTTCGCGCGGCGTGTCGACCACCTGCGCACCGTCCTTTTCAAGCGCCTCGGCCTTGCCGCGCGTGCGGTTCCATACGCTGACCCGGTGGCCCGCCGCCAGCAAATGCCGAATCATCGGCGCGCCCATCAATCCCGGTCCGCAAAATCCGACTTCCACGATCTTCCTCGTCTCCAATTGAGGTTGCACTTGCCGCCCATCATACCTATCACTCAAGAAGCCGGACACGCGCGGCGCCGCTTCGGGCCCGCCGCTTGCGCCGGCCGCACACACACCGACATCCCAGGGAGCGCATCATGAGCGACCACGTCTACAAGCTGATCGAACTGACCGGTTCGTCGCGGCAATCGTGCGACGACGCCATCCGCAACGCGATCTCGAAAGCCGGCAAGACGCTGCACAACCTGCACTGGTTCCAGGTGACCGAAACGCGCGGCCACATCGAAGGCGACCAAGTCATCCACTGGCAGGTCACGCTGAAAGTCGGCATGCGCATCGACGACTGACGCACGCGTGTCACGCGCGGTGCCCTGACCACCGGATGCGTGCAATGCGCATCCGCGCGGTACCGCGCACGCCCGCATTCCGCCCCCTTCACCCGCTCCCCGTTCGGCCCTCTTCAGTCCGCTTGGCGAGGCCCGGCGACGGGTGTCTGCGGGTATCCATCTCTTGACGCTGACTTTAGTTCATATTAAAAACCATATACCCACCTCCCCCATCGATCAGCCCAGCCATATAAACCGGAGAAATCATGAGTCAGCAACGCGAGGCGATCGACACGTACCTCTTGCGCGTCTTGCACACCTTGTTGATGGAGCGCAGCGTCACGCGCGCGGCCGTCAAACTGAACCAGTCGCAACCGGCGATCAGCGCCGCGCTGCGGCGCCTGCGCGACATCACCGGCGACCCGCTGCTGGTGCGCGGCAAGTCCGGCATGGTCCCGACCGAATACGGGCTGCGCCTGCTCGAGCCGGTGCAGAACGCACTGCGTGAAATCGAGCGCATCAAGTTCCAGCAGCACAATTTCGACCCGGCCACGTCGATCCGCTGCTACCGGATCGGCTGCCCCGACTACCTGAACGTGCTGTTCGTGCCGACCGTCGTCGAACGCTTCCGCCAGGCGGCGCCGAACGCGACGCTCGAGTTCCATTCGCTCGGCCCCGCGTTCGATTACGAGCTCGCGCTGGAAGACGGCAAGCTCGACATCGTCGTCGGCAACTGGCCCGAGCCGCCCGAGCAGCTGCACCTGTCGAACCTGTTCGTCGACGAAATCGTCTGCCTGATGAGCAACACGCACCCGTTCGCGAAGCGCGGCGGGCTCACGCTCGACCAGTACCTGAACGCGCCGCATCTCGCGCCGACGCCGTACTCGGTCGGCCAGCGCGGCGCGATCGACGTGCATCTCGCACGCGAACGGCTCAAGCGTCACGTGGTCGTCACGCTGCCGTACTTCAACCTCGCACCGTACGTGCTGGTGAAGTCCGACCTGATCTTCACGACGACGCGCCTGTTCGCCGATCACTACGCGAAGTTCCTGCCGCTGTCGGTCGTGCCGGCACCGCTCGACTTCCCGCCGATGCAGTATTACCAGCTGTGGCACGAACGCTGCCACTACTCCGACGAAGTGCGCTGGCTGCGCAGCCTCGTCGCCGAAGCGACCCGCACGCTGATCGAGGCGTAAGCGCATGCGACGCGCGCGCCGGCCACGCCGTTGCGGGGTGGGCCGGGGTGACGCGCGGCGCGGCCCTTGGCGGCTTCTCAGCCTCAGCCTCAGCCTCAGCCTCAGCCTCAGCCTCAGCCTCAGCCTCAGCCCCAGCTTCAGCCTCAGCCGTAGCCACGGCCGCGCGCCCGATCCGCGGCGTGCGGGCGCGCGGCCTTCACCTCACGTCGACGAGGTCAGCGCGACGCCTCCACGAGTGCCTGCGCCAGCGCGTTGTGGCGCTCGATGACGGGCGGCAGGTCGATCGTCGCGAGCCGCCCTTCCCGCACCACCACCTTCCCGTTCACCACCGTGTACGCCGTCTGCGATGGCGCGCAGAACACGAGCGCCGCGACCGGATCGTGCAGCGCGCCCGCGAACAGCGGCTGGCGCAGGTCGAACGCGGCGAAGTCCGCGGCCATGCCGGGCTTCAGCGCGCCGATGTCGTCGCGGTTCAGCACCTTCGCGCCGCCCAGCGTCGCGATCTCGAGCGCTTCGCGCGCGGTCATCGCATCGGGCCCGAAACCGACCCGCTGCAGCAGCAGCGCCTGCCGCACTTCCGCGACCATCTGCGCGCCGTCGTTCGACGCGGAACCGTCGACACCGAGGCCGACCGGCACGCCCGCCAGACGCATCTTCCGCACCGGCGCGATGCCCGACGCGAGCCGCATGTTCGAACACGGACAGTGCGCGACGCCGGTGCCGGTGCGCGCGAACAGGCCGATCCCCGCATCGTCGAGCTGCACGCAGTGCGCGTGCCACACGTCGTGGCCGACCCAGCCGAGATCTTCCGCGTATTCGGCAGGCGTCATCCCGAACTTCTCGCGGCTGTACGCGATGTCGTTGACGTTCTCGGCCAGGTGCGTGTGGAGCGACACGCCGTAGTCGCGCGCCAGCACGGCCGCGTCGCGCATCAGGCCGCGGCTCACCGAGAACGGCGAGCACGGCGCGACGACCACCCGCAGCATCGCGTAGCGGCCTTCGTCGTGATAGGTCTCGATCAGGCGCTGCGCATCGCGCAGGATGTCGGGCTCGCGCTCGACGACCGAATCGGGCGGCAGCCCGCCGTCGCGCTGGCCGACGCTCATCGCGCCGCGGCTCGCGTGAAAGCGCATGCCGATCCGCTGCGCGGCGCCGATGCTGTCGTCGAGCCGGCTGCCGTTCGGATAGATGTACAGATGGTCGCTCGACGTCGTGCAGCCCGACTGCAACAGCTCGGCCATCGCGGTCAGCGTCGACACCTCGATCATCTCGGGCGTCAGGTGCGCCCAGATCCGGTACAGGTTCGTGAGCCAGCCGAACAGCTCCGCGTTCTGCGCGGCCGGCACCGCGCGCGTGAGGCTCTGGTACATGTGATGGTGCGTGTTCACGAGCCCCGGGATCACGAGGTGGCCGCGCAGGTCGAGCACTTCGTCCGCAGTATCGGGCAACTCGGCGCTCGGGCCGACCGCGACGATCCGGTTGTCTTCGATATAGAGCCCCGCGTCGCGCAGTTCGCGGCGCGTGTCGTCCATGGTCACGAGCACGTCGGCGTGCTTGACCAGCAGGGTCGTCGGGCGGGATGAGGATGGGTGCGGCGCGCGTGCGTGCGCGCCGGGGTGTTGCTCGGGATTCATGCGTTCTCCGCGTCGGTCAGCCCTTTCGGGCGGTCGCAAAGCCGTTCGAACGCTGATTCGCGGCACGCCCCGGTGCCTGCGTCCGTTCGAACGCCCTGGCCCGGTTACCCGGCGTGCTCGCCGTCTTCGGGGTGCGCCCCGGCCGCCGGGCCGACGCGCACGGCGGGAGGATCGCCGATGCGCGCGCGCCGCACAATGCGCGACGCCGAATACTGCGCTTCACGGTTTCGATATGGTACGCGCGTGGGCCGTGCAGCGGCCCGCCGGGCGCGGCGCGGCGGGTTTTTTCCCGCCGTCGACAGCGGTTCATGCGCGGCGCATTATCTTTGATATCGCGCCCGTATTTGCGCGGGGAACCTTTTTACAATGCCTGCACGGCGCTCGCTTCAATCTCGCCGACGGGTATGTAGCCACGTGACGTGGAGCCTCGATCCGCCGCACAGTCATGGATCGAGTCGCCGCCGAACCTCGCATTCACACAAGGACAATTGCGAATGGGAAAGCTCACTACCCACGTACTCGATACGGCGCACGGCCGTCCCGGCGCCGCCATCAAGGTGGACCTCTACGCGCTGGACGGCGAATCGCGCCGCGCGATCAAGACCGTGCTGACCAATAGCGACGGCCGCTGCGACGAACCCCTGCTCGAAGGTGCCGCGCTCGCCGCCGGCGAATACGAACTCGTGTTCCATGCCGGCGACTACTTCGCGTCGCTCGGCGTGAAGGTGCCCGAACCGCGCTTCGTCGACCGCGTCGTGCTGCGCTTCGGCATCGCCGACACCGCATCGCACTACCACGTGCCGCTGCTCGTGTCGCCGTGGTCGTACAGCACCTATCGCGGCAGCTGACACACGCATCGGCGCCCGCATCAAAGACAACGATCTGAGTCTGGAGGAGTTTCATGGAAGGCTTCATCACCGACTGGCTGAACCTCGCGCTGCGATGGCTGCACGTCATCGTCGCCATTGCGTGGATCGGCGAGTCCTTCTATTTCGTCGCGCTCGACAACAGCCTGAAACCGCCGACCGACGCGAACCAGCGCAAGCGCGGCGTGTTCGGCGAACTGTGGCACGTCCACGGCGGCGGTTTCTACAACATGCAGAAGTACACGGTCGCCCCGCCGGAAATGCCGGATGACCTGCACTGGTCGAAGTGGCCGTCGTACACGACCTGGCTGTCGGGCTTCTCGCTGTTCTTCGTGCTGTACCTGCTCGCGCCGAACACCTACCTGATCGACAAGAGCGTGCTCGACATGGGCCCGGTGGTCGCCGTCGCGTCCGCGCTCGGCTTCCTCGCGGCCGGCTGGATCGTCTACGACACGCTGTGCCGCATCCTCGGCACCAACGATCGCGTGCTGGGCATCTGTGTCGGCCTCTACGTCGTCGTCGCCGCGTACCTCGCGTGCCACATCTTCTCGGGCCGTGCGGCGTACCTGATCGTCGGCGCGATGCTCGCGACGATCATGTCGGCGAACGTGTTCTTCGTGATCATCCCCGGCCAGCGCAAGATGGTCGACAAGATGCTCAAGGGCGAGGAGCCGAACCCGATCTACGGCAAGCGCGGCAAGCAGCGCTCGGTGCACAACACGTACTTCACGCTGCCGGTCGTGTTCGCGATGCTGTCGAACCACTATGCGATGACGTACACGAACAAGTTCAACTGGGTCGTGCTCGTGCTCATCATGCTGGCCGGCGCGCTGATCCGTCAGTTCTTCGTGATGCGTCACCGCGGCAAGCAGCTGTGGTACCTGCCGATCGGCGGCGTCGCGCTGCTGTCGGGCGCGCTGGTGTGGACGATGCCAAAGCCGGTCGCACCGGAAGCACAAGCGGCGAACGCACCGAAGATCGTGATCAACGACATCATGCCGATCCTGCAGCAGCGCTGCGTCGAGTGCCACTCGGCCAAGCCGACGCTGATGGGCAGCGCGCCCGCCGGCGTGATGTTCGACACGCCGGACGAAGTGTCGAAGAACGCGCAACGCATCTACGAACAGGCCGTGCGCCTGAAGGCGATGCCGATCGGCAACGTCACGCACATGACCGACGACGAGCGCGTGAAGCTCGCCGCCTGGTTCGAGGGTGGCGCGGTCAAGTAAGCCACGGTGCGCCGGCTATCAATTGCCGGCGCGATCCTCTCCGTTCGCGGGCCCGGCAACGGGCCCGTTTTTTTGCGTGCGCGGAATGCGCGTCGTACGCTAGCCGCGCATCGCGTCGCGCTGCAGCGCGACGAGCGCATCGAGCGCGCGCGGGCCGTCGTCGAACGGCACGAAGATGTGATCGTGATACGCGGCGGCCATCACGTTGCAGCTGATGCCGGCCTCACCCAATGCCCGCGCGAACGCGGCCGTCAGGCCGACCGCGGCAAGATCCGAATGCACGGTCAGCGTGATCCATGCGGCGCGGAACAGCACGGGCCAGCCGCGACGCGCGGCCGTCGCCTCGTCGACCACGACCGTCACGCCTTCCGCTTCGCGAAAGATCGCGATCGTTTCGGATAACGATATTTCCGTAGCGGCCGGCAGTGCGACGAATGCGAACGCACCGCGATGCAGTTCGGGCTGCAGCGTGCGCAGCAGTATCGTGAGGTCGTTTTCAGGTTGGCTCATCGGGGGAACGCGTCCGGAACCGGACGTCGGGCGGTGGCGATGCGGGCACGATAGCACGCGACCGGCCGCCTCGACGCCCCCGCAACGTCACATCCGCGTCAGCGCAACGTCGTCCGCGAGCCGGTCCGCGCGACGCGACGATGCACGGCACGGCTCGGCTCGGCGACACGCCCCGATGCGACGCCGTTCGTCGCGCTGCCGCATCGTGCGTACGAGCACGCACGGCTCGTCGCGCCATGACGCGCGCGGCGCGCATAAAAAAACCCGCGCAGGTCGCGCGGGTTGCTTCGACAGGCGGGGCCGAACTGCCGCTCAGGCCGTCACAGCGTCCAGCGCGTCCTCGGTGAGCCACAGCGATTCCGGCAGGTCCTGCTCGTTCAGGTTCAGCCCGTCACCGCCGCGATCGACGACGATGAAGTCGCTGACGCCGCCCAGCGCGATCAGCGGGTGATGCCACACGCCCTTCGCATAATTGACGCCCTGCCAGCCGCTCGTCACGAACGCGCGGATCTTCGACGGATCGAGATCGCCGGCCGGCGCGACGACGACGAGATACGGCTGGTCGTTCAGCGGCACGAACGCCTGGCTGCCGAGCGGATGGCGCTCGAGCATCTTCACCTCGAACGGCAGCGTGCGCGGCTGGCCGCGGAACAGGTTAACGAGCGTGCGGCCGTCTTCGTCGCTCACGTCGACCTTCGCAAGATCGTGAAAGCGGATCGTCGTGCCGAGATTGATCGGAATCTGCTTCGCGCCTTCGGTTTCGATCACGTCGCCGAACGCCGCGAAAGCTTCCTTGGTCAGCGGTTCGATTGCGAGCGTCTTCATTTGTCGAGCGTCCCCCACAGACGCAGGCGCGATACGCCGCCGTCCGGAATGATGTTCAGGCGCACGTGGGTCACCGGGCCCAGCGATGCGATCTCGTGTTCGAAATAGTGCTGCTTGTCCATCTGCAGCTTCTGTTCGCCGAGCAGCACCGGCCAGAACATCGACTGCGTGATCAGCGAGCTGTCGGTGCCGCCCGACACGTACGCGGCCTGGATCGAGCAGCGGTCCGGATAGTTGCCCTTGAAGAACGCGGTGTCGACTTCGATCTTGCGGATCACGCCCGGCTGCGCGAGCGCGATGATCGCCCAGTCGTTGCCCGGCTCGCGGCGACGGCGGGTTTCCCAGCCGTCGCCCATGTTCACGCCGCGGCCCGGCAGCAGCAGGTTCGACGCGACGCCGAAGTGCTGGTTGTTCGCCGCCACCACGTAGCCGCCGTTCTCCATCGCCGCGAGGTCGAACTGCTCGGTCGCGCTGGCGCCGGCCCAGTCGAGCTGCGGCTGGCCGTACACGCGCAGGCGCGCGATGCCGCCGTCCGGATAGATGTTCACGCGCAGGTGCGTGAACGCGCGCGCGTCGCTCGCCGCGACGTAGTGGTGGCTGTTGCCTTGCAGCGTCGTCGACGGCACGATCTCGACCCATTCGGTCGCGTGCGTCGGCGCGCCGTCGGCCACGTACGCGGCCTCGATCGACGCGGCCGGCGGGAAGTTGCCGGTGAAGTGG
The DNA here is from genome assembly GCF_003857805.1 of Burkholderia sp. Bp9099. NCBI lineage: Bacteria > Pseudomonadati > Pseudomonadota > Betaproteobacteria > Burkholderiales > Burkholderiaceae > Burkholderia > Burkholderia sp. Bp9099. The sequence continues at coordinate 89,247 of NZ_QTPU01000007.1, read as the reverse complement.
CTCGTGTCGATGTCGAAGCCCTTGATCACGCCCGGACGCGCGAGCTTGACGATGCACCAGTCGTAGCCCGTCGTGCGCTTGCGGCGCGTCTCCCAGCCGTCCATCCACTTGCCGTGGTCGTCGTACTTGCCGGGAATGAAAACGGCCGGCTCGGGGTTCAGCATCCGCTCCTTCGGCGCGAAGAAGTCGTCGCTGGCCTCGAGCGCCTGCGCACCGAGACGCGGGTCGGCGAGGTTCACGTAGCGCCGCGTGAAGTCGGGTGCGTCGGGATCGAGAAGCGGAACAGCCATGATGTTTCCTTGTTTCAGTGATGCGATCAGGCCGCTGCGACGCAGCAGGCCGTCGTGAGGTGTCAGGCGTCGATCAGGTCGTCGAGGCGGAAACGCGCGATCCGGTAGATCTGGTCGAGGCTCGCGCGCAGTTCCTCGGTGCGCGAATGATTCACGCGCGACTCGAAGTTCGCGATGATGCCGTGCCGGTCATAGCCGCGCACCGCGAGGATGAACGGGAAACCGAACTTCTCGCGATACGTGCGGTTCAGCGTCAGCAGCTTGTCGAACTCTTCCTGCGTGCACTGGTCGAGACCCGCGCCGCTCTGCTCGCGCGTCGACTCGGCCGTCAGCTCACCGCGCACGGCGGCCTTGCCGGCCAGCTCCGGGTGGGCATTGATCAGTGCGAGCTGGCGGACTTCGCCGCCCGTCTCCACCGCGTTCGACATCGTCTCGTGCAGCGCGTCGATGCTCGCGAACGGCCGCTTGCCCGCCGCGACCTCGGCCACCCACGGCGAATGTTCGAAGATCCCCGACAGCGCCGCGACGAATGCGCTCGGCGCCATCGTGTTCAGTTGCTCCAACGTGTAACGCATCGCCTTCATGCTTTCCCTTCGTTTCGATGACTGGGCTGGTACGGATGATGTTCGCGCCAATGACGCGCGATATCGACACGCCGCGTCACCCATACGCGATCGTGCTTCTCGATGTGATCGAGGAAACGCTGCAGCCCGCGGAAACGCCCCGGCCGGCCGAGCAGCCGGCAGTGCATGCCGATCGACAGCATCTTCGGCGCGTCGTCGCCCTCCGCGTACAGCACGTCGAACGCGTCACGCAGGTACTCGAAGAAGTGGTCGCCGGTGTTGAAGCCCTGCGGCGTCGCGAAGCGCATGTCGTTCGTATCGAGCGTGTACGGAACGATCAGCTGCGGCGACGTGCTGCCGCCCGACACCTCGACATCCATCCAGAACGGCAGGTCGTCGCCGTAGTTGTCGGAGTCGTACAGGAAGCCACCGTATTCCGCGACGAGGCGGTGCGTGTTCGGGCTGTCGCGGCCGGTGTACCAGCCGAGCGGACGCTCGCCCGTCACGCGCTCGATCGCTTCCATCCCGAGGCGCATGTGCTCGGCCTCGAGCTCGGGCGTCATGCTCTGGTAGTGGATCCAGCGCCAGCCGTGGCACGCGATCTCATGGCCGAGCTCGACGAAGGCACGCGCGAGTTCCGGATGACGCTCGATCGCCATGCCGACGCCGAACACCGTCAGCGGCAGCCCGCGCTTCTCGAATTCGCGCAGAATGCGCCACACGCCCGCACGCGAACCGTACTCGTAGATCGACTCCATGCTCATGTGGCGGTCCGGATAGGCGGCCGCGCCGACGATTTCGGACAGGAACTGCTCGGAGCCCGGATCGCCGTGCAGCACGCAATTCTCGCCGCCCTCCTCGTAGTTCAGGACGAATTGCACGGCGACGCGGGCGCGCCCGGGCCAGTTCGCCTGCACGGGATGGCGGCCGTAGCCGATCAGGTCGCGAGGATAGTTGGGATCGAGTGACATGGGTTCGAAGTGCCGCGAAAGCGTGCTGAAATAATGGGTTCGCATCGACCCGCGCGGGTGCCGGAGGCCGGCCGCACGGGCCGATGCGATGACGGCCCAGTGTAGCGAAAAGGTTCATACGCGCCCATACAGCGGCGCAGATAGTGCAGGTCAGACGGCGTGTATGTGCGGTTGCGGCAAAGTCGGGACCGGTTCCGGTGCGGCGCTTCCGCTGCGCGCCCCGGCGGCGGCCGGCGTGGCCGACGAGGCGCCCTCCGGCGGGCTGAAATGCGCGAATTCGCCGTCGTAGCGCTTCGGCAGCGGCCGCGCATAGTCGCCGCGCTTCGCGGTCGCGAGGCGCAGCGCGACGAGCGCCTCGGCCCACTTGACGGCTGCTGTGACACCTTCCACGACCGGCGCGCCGATCTGCTGCTCGATCTCGTGCGCGAATTCGGCCATCCCGGCACAGCCGAGGACGATCGCGTCGGCACCGTCCTCGTCGAGCGCGCGCCGGCATTCGTCGACGATGATCCGCCGCGCGGCCGAACCGGGCCGGTCGAGCTCGAGCACCGCGACGTCGGTCGCCCGCACGTTGCGGCAGAACCGCTTCATCCCGTAGCGCTCGGCGAGATGCCATGCCATCCCGCAAGTGCGCGCGAGCGTCGTGACGACCGAGAAGCCCGGCGCGAGCACGCTCGCCGCGTGCATCGCCGCCTCGGCGATCCCGATCACCGGCCCGCGCGCGAGTTCGCGCGCCGCATACAGCCCCGGATCGCCGAAACACGCGATCACGTACGCATCGCAGCCGTCACGCTCGCCCTGCGCGATCTCGGCGAGCAGCCCGGGCGTCGCGAGCGCTTCGTCGTAATAGCCTTCGATCGACGGCGGCCCCATCGGCGGGCTCACCGCGACGATCTCGGTGCCTGCCGCCGCGACTTCGCGCGCGCAGCGGCCCATCGCGTCGGTCATCCGCTGCGTCGTGTTCGGATTGATCAGCTTGATCTTCATCGCGCGCTCCTCAGGCCTTCGTGCTCGCGAGCAGCCGGTAGAACACGAAGCCGAGCCCCGCGCCGATGAACCACGAGAAGTTCGCGGCGGCCTGCCAGCCCGGCACCATCACGCAGACGACGGCGATCACCGCGGCCGGCAGCAGCGCGGCGAGCGCGCGGCGGTTCACGCCGCCGGTGTACCAGTAGGTGCCGCGCTCCGACATCGTGTACAAGTCGTCGCGCACGAGCCGGCCGCGCTTGACGAGGTAGAAGTCGGCGATCAGCACGCCGTACAACGGGCCGATGAACGCGCCGAGCACGTCGAGCGTGTAGTGGATCACGGCCGGGTTGTTGAACAGGTTCCACGGCGTGATGAAGATCGACGCGACGGCCGCGAGCATCCCGCCCGCGCGCCAGCTGATCAGCCGCGGCGCGACGTTCGAGAAGTCGAACGCGGGCGACACGAAGTTCGCGACGATGTTGATGCCGATCGTCGCGATCGTGAAGGTCAGCGCGCCGAGGATCACCGCGGTCGGATGGTCGATGCGGCCGACCGTCTCGACGGGGTCGGTGATCAGTTCGCCGAACACCGGCAGCGTCGCGGCGGTGGTGATCACCGTGACGAGCGAGAACGCGAGGAAGTTGACCGGCAGCCCCCAGAAGTTGCCGCGCTTCACGTCGCCGAACGAGCGGCAATAGCGCGAGAAGTCGCCGAAATTGAGCATCGGCCCGGAGAAGTACGACACGACGAGCGACACGGCCGTGATCATCACCGGAATCACTTCCGCGCCGTGATACTTGACGCCGCCGAGGTTGAGGCCGATGTTGCGCCAGCCCGCGCGCCACACCATGTAGCCGGCCAGGATGAACATCACGACGTAGACGGCCGGGCCCGCGAAGTCGATGAACTTCTTGATCGTCTCCATCCCGTTCCAGAACACGAGCGCCTGCAGCACCCACAGCAGCATGAAGCCGGCCCAGCCGACCGCCGACAGCCCGAGGAAGCCGTAGCGGTGGACGTCCGCGTACGGCAGCCATTGCGGAAAGAACTTCAGCACGACGATCACGAGTGCGCTGGACGCGAGATAGGTCTGGATGCCGTACCACGCGATCGCGATCAGCCCGCGGATCACGGCCGGTACGTTCGCGCCGAGCACCCCGAAGGTCGCGCGGCACGCGACCGGATACGGCACGCCGATCTGCTGGCTCGGCCGCGCGATGAGGTTGCACAGCCGATTCACGATCGTGATGCCGACGATCAGCGCGATCAGCACCTGCCAGCTCGTCAGCCCGAGCGCGAACAGGCTGCCCGCGAACACGTAGCCGCCGACGCTGTGCACGTCCGACATCCAGAACGCGAAGATGTTATATGAGCCCCACGTCTGATTCTTTAGTGGTGCCAAATCTTCGTTGTACAAACGTTCGCTGTAACCGTCCGGCAACACGGGGCCGCCGCCCTCGCCGCCTTCTTCCGCCGGATACGCACTGTCGTGCGCCACACTGAACTGAGCCATGACTTCTCCTTGACGCGGCCTGGCAGCCGCTCCACCGTCATCGATATCGCTCCGGATCGTCGTCCGGAGTCGGACTGGCGGCCGGCGGCGCGAACCGCCGGCCTGCATTGCTCTCGTCGTGTGGCGCGCGGCCGGGTTCGCGTCGCCGCTCAGGCGCCGCCGAACACTTCGCGCAAATCGACCTGCCCTTGCGCGGGCCGGTCCAGCATCTTCAGTTCGACATGCTGCAGGTGGTGCGCCATCAGCGTCACCGCCCGCTTCGAATCGCCCGCTTCCAGCGCGGTCAGGATCTCGTCATGGTCGTCGCACGAGCACGGGCTGCGCCCGTGCGATTCGTACAGCGCCGACATCAGCGTCGAGCGTGCGACGAGCCCGTCGAGGCACTCGCAGAGCGTCGCGTTGCCCGTCAGCGCCGCGAGCGCCGTATGGAATTCGCCCGACAGGCGGATCCACGCCGCGAAGTCGTGCCGCTCGAACGCCTTGCGTTCCTTGTCGATCAGCGCGGCGACGCCCTTCAACCGCTTCGCGCCCGGCCCCGTCGCGAGCCGCTCGACGACGGCCAGCTCGATGATCCGGCGCATCTCGAACACCTCGTGCACATCCTGCAGCGTCGGGCTCGCGACGAACGCACCGCGGTTCGGCTCGAGATCGACCAGCTTGTCGGCGGCGAGCTGCGAAAGTGCCTGGCGGATCGTCCCGCGCTTCACGCCGAACACGTCGCAGAGCTGCGCCTCCGTCAGCTTCGCGCCGGGCGCGAGCCGATGCTCGAGGATCGCGGTGCGGATCCGCTCGGCGATCGCTTCGGGACCGGCGGCGCCGGACGGATGGGTAGCGGAGTCGTTCATGTTCTGCATCGTGTGATGGTCCTCATCCTAGGACGGACATAAAGATTGTCAACAATTCTTTTCGGAGAATGCGCACAACCGGTGTGCATCGGCCTGTGCCAGAGCGGTGCGCTGTGCCCGATATCCAGGCACGACAAGCCTCTCGCGTTTGCCCATGGCGGCTCACGGTGTATACCCTCTCCGCCATTTTGTTGACAAAAATGGTGCGTGCCACGACACCAACCCGATCGGCGACGATGAAAATTTCCGACCGTTAGTTGCACATTTACTTTAAAGAAAAAGGCGGGAAACCCCGCCTTTCGATGGCCCCTGCCGGCCTCAGCCGAGATGCGGATAGTCCGACAGCGTGAGCCGGAAACCGTGCGCATTCGCGACGAGCTGCGCCTGCGCGCCGAACGGCAGCGTCAGCAGGTCGGGCACGTGACCGAACTGCAGCCCAGTGACGACCGGAATGCCGATCACCGCGCGCATCTGGTCGATCATCGCCTGCATGTCGTAGCCGTTGTCGTACTCGAACGGCCGCGCGCCCGTGAACTGGCCGAGCACGAGCGCCTGCTGGCGCGCGAGCAGCCCCGACAGGTGCAGCTGGTAGATCATCCGTTCGATCCGGAACGGCTGCTCGTTCACGTCCTCGATGAACAGGATGCCGCCCTCGATGTCGGGCATGTACGGCGTGCCGACGAGCGACGTGAGGATCGCGAGGTTGCCGCCCCACAGCGTCCCCGTCACGTTCACGGTCTGCACTTGCGGCGCCTCGGTGACGATCGTCGTGGTCGGCTGCGACAGCGTCCGCCAGAAGTGCTGCATCGTGAAATCGCTCGGCGTTTCCGCGCCGAAGTCGGCCGACAGCATCGGGCCGCCGAAGGTCTTGATGCGCGCCTTCGCGTACAGCGCGAGCTGGATCGCGGTGAAGTCGCTGTGGCCCACGAGCGCGATCGGCTGGTCGCGCAGCCGACGCTCGAGCCCGCGATAGTCGAGCCCGTGCAGGATGCGCGCGGCGCCGTAGCCGCCGCGCACCGCGAGCGCGATATCCGGCAGCGCGCGCTCCGGATCCGCGAGACGGTTCAGGTCGCCGGCCCGCTCGCCGTCGGTGCCGCCGAAGCGCTGAAAGCGACGCTGCGTCGCCTCGATGTTCTCGATGCGCTGCTGCGCGCCGCTCAAGCGCTCGAGCGCGCGGTTGATCGCATCGGGGTCGTGCGGATAACCGGACGGCGCCAGCAGGCGGATGGTGTAGGACGCGGCGGGCTGGAAGGACATGGCGAAAGATATCGGGATCGTCAAACCTGCTTAGAGGGTCCGAACCGTCTCCGGTTCACGGAACTGCGCGGCCCGCCCGCTCCGGGCGACGGGCACTGGCACGGCGGGCGCGCTATGACGCGCCGGATGCGGCGTCGCGGGCGAGCCGTGCTTCCCGCAGCGCGCGACGGCGCTCCGCGAAGAACGATTTCAGCGCGGCGCCGCACTCGTCGGCGAGCACGCCGCCGGTCACGTCGGTATGGTGATTGAGCTGCGGATTCGCGAACGCGTCGATCACGCTGCCGCACGCGCCCGTCTTCGGGTCGGCGGCGCCGTAGACGACCCGCGCGATGCGCGCGTGCATGATCGCGCCCGCGCACATCAGGCACGGCTCGAGCGTCACGTACAGCTCGCAGCCGGGCATTCGGTAATTCTGCAGATGCTGCGCGGCCATGCGCAGCGCGGCCATTTCCGCGTGGGCCGACGGGTCGTGCCCGCCGATCGGATGGTTGAAGCCGCGTGCGATCACTTCGTCGCCGCGCACGAGCACCGCGCCGACCGGCACTTCGCCGGCCGCGCGCGCCTCTTCGGCGGCAGCCTGCGCGAGCCGCATGAAATGCAGGTCGCGCGCCGACACCGGCGCGGCTTCGGGAACGGGAGCATCGGGAACGACAGCCGGTCCGGCTGCCGCGTCGGGCAGCGCGTTGGCGCTCACATCGGCCCCGCTTCGGCGGGCGCGTCGTCGAGCCCGCGCTCGCACAGACGTTCCGCGATGCGCCGGCAATAGTCGCGCGGCATCACCATCGGGCCGCCGCGCAGCGATTCGAGCGCCATGTCGAGGGCGAGGATCTTCGCCTGCAGCCGGCAGCGCGCGGCGCGGTCGCTGACCGCCTGCAGTTCGTCCTGCAGGTTGCGCAGCGCGCGCAGTTGCTCGACGGCCGGCGGCACGAAGCCCGCATTCTTCAGGATACGGTTGGCCACCCGCACCTCCTCGGGTACGAGCAGGTCGTCATCCAGCGCCTGCGGCGCGCCGGTACCCGGCAAATCGTCGAACTCGCCCCGCGCGGCGGCGGCGGCAATGCGTTGTTCGACCAGTGCGTCAAGCAATCTCATCAGTCAATCGGAACAAATGCGGCAGCCGAATTCTAGCAGGGTGACGTGCGTATGACAGGCCCTTCGAACGCATGCTCGATATTGTGTTTTTTAGGGGCCGAATCGGCGCGCATGCGTGCCGATCGCCGCGACTTGCCGCTGTGCTGCGCCGCAGCAGGCTCCGCGCGGATTCGGCGCCGTTTGCGCGGGCCGTGTCGCGCCCTGTTTTTTTATTTTCGCGCGGGTCGCCGCCGCCCCGCTTTTCCGGAATCGGAAAGTCGAAATCAGAAATAGTTGGTTGGGGCGCGCGAGCGCGCTCACTACACTCGAGCCATCTTGTCATAACAAGTTGACCGATGACCCCACCCAACGTCGTGCCGCTGTCGGCGGCGCCGCTCTACGTGCAGATCAAGGACACGCTGCGCACGCGCATCCTCGACGGCACCTATGCACCACACAGCCGGATGCCGTCCGAGCACGAACTCTGCGCGATGTTCGACGTGAGTCGCATCACGGTGCGCCAGGCACTCGGCGACCTGCAGAAGGAAGGCCTGCTGTTCAAGCTGCACGGCAAGGGCACGTTCGTGTCGAAGCCGAAGGCGTTCCAGAACGTGACGTCGCTTCAGGGCTTCGCCGAGGCGATGTCGTCGATGGGCTACGAGATCGTCAACCAGCTGCGCAGCTTTCGCACCGTGAAGGCCGATCGGCACCTCGCGACGAAGCTGAACGTGCCGGAAGGCGCGCCGCTCATCGAGATCCACCGCGTGCGGCTGCTGAACCGCGAGCCGGTGTCGCTCGAGCAGACGTGGGTGCCCGAGGCGCTCGGCAAGCGGCTCGCCGGCGCCGATCTCGCGACCCGCGACATCTTCCTGATCCTCGAGAACGACTGCGGCGTGCCGCTCGGCCACGCCGACGTGTCGATCGACGCGATCCTCGCCGACGATGAAATCGTCGACGCGCTGCGCGTCGAGGAAAGCAGCCCCGTGCTGCGGATCGAGCGCCTGACGCACGACGCGTCGGGCACGCCGATCGACTACGAACACCTGTACTTCCGCGGCGACGCCTTCCAGTACCGGCTGCGCATCGACCGGCAGAAGACCCGCCAACCTGCAAGGAATCCTCAATGAATACCCATGTACTCGAATACGACATCGTCGTGGTCGGCGGCGGCACGGCCGGCCCGATGGCGGCGATCAAGGCGAAGGAGCGCGACCCGTCGCTGCGCGTGCTGCTGCTGGAGAAGGCCAACGTGAAGCGCAGCGGCGCGATCTCGATGGGGATGGACGGGCTGAACAACGCGGTGATCCCGGGCCACGCGACACCCGAGCAGTACACGCGCGAGATCACGATCGCCAACGACGGGATCGTCGATCAGGAAGCCGTGTACGCGTATGCGACGCACAGCTTTGCGACGATCGAGCAGCTCGACCGCTGGGGCGTGAAGTTCGAGAAGGACGGCACCGGTGACTACGCGGTGAAGAAGGTCCACCACATGGGTTCGTACGTGCTGCCGATGCCGGAAGGCCACGACATCAAGAAGGTGCTGTACCGGCAGCTGAAGCGCGCGCGCATCGCGATCACGAACCGGACCGTCGCGACGCGCGTGCTGACCGACGCGCAGGGCCGCGCGAGCGGCGTGCTCGGCTTCGACTGCCGCACGGCCGAGTTCCACGTGATCCGCGCGAAGGCCGTGATCCTGTGCTGCGGCGCGGCCGGCCGGCTCGGCCTGCCGGCGTCCGGCTACCTGATGGGCACCTACGAGAACCCGACCAATGCGGGCGACGGCTACGCGATGGCGTACCACGCGGGCGCGGCGCTCGCGAACCTCGAGTGCTTCCAGATCAATCCGCTGATCAAGGACTACAACGGCCCGGCCTGCGCATACGTGACGGGCCCGCTCGGCGGCTTCACCGCGAACGGCAAGGGCGAGCGCTTCATCGAGTGCGACTACTGGAGCGGCCAGATGATGTGGGAGTTCTACCAGGAACTGCAAAGCGGCAACGGCCCGGTGTTCCTGAAGCTCGACCATCTCGCGGAAGAAACGATCCAGACCATCGAGCAGATCCTGCACACCAACGAGCGGCCGAGCCGCGGCCGCTTTCACGCGGGGCGCGGCACCGACTACCGGCGCCAGATGGTCGAGATGCACATCTCCGAGATCGGCTTCTGCAGCGGCCACAGCGCATCCGGCGTCTACGTGAACGCCCGCGCGGAAACGACCGTGCCGGGGCTCTACGCGGCCGGCGACATGGCGGCGGTCCCGCACAACTACATGCTCGGCGCATTCACCTACGGCTGGTTCGCCGGACAGAACGCGGCCGACTACGTGGCCGGCCGCGCTCACGCGCCGGTGGACGACGAACAGGTCGCCGCCGAACGCGCCCGCGTGCTTGCGCCGCTCACGCGCGAGCGCGGCCTCGCGCCGGCGCAGGTCGAATACAAGCTGCGCCGCATGGTGAACGATTACCTGCAACCGCCGAAGGTGACGCGCAAGATGGAGATCGGGCTGCAACGTTTTGACGGCATTACTGAGGATATCGAAGAAATCAAGGCGAGCCACCCGCATGAACTGATGCGCGCGGCCGAAGTGCGCGCGATCCGCGACTGCGCCGAAATGGCCGCGCGCGCGTCGCTGTTCCGCACCGAGAGCCGCTGGGGGCTGTACCACCATCGCGTCGACTTTCCGCATCGCAACGATGCCGAGTGGTTCTGCCACACGTGGCTGCGCAAGGGTGCCGACGGCACGATGCGCAGCGAGAAACGACCGGTCGAACCCTACGTCGTGCCGCTCGCCGACGACGAACGCAGCGCCTACGCGCACCTGCGCATCCGCGAACCGGCCGCACACGCGGCCGCCCTCTGACTCCGAGGAGCCTTACCGTGCCCCATACCCCGCACGACATCTTCCTGCGCAGCAGCGCGCCCGTGACGATCGACGAGGACCGCTGCATCGCCGACAAGGGCTGCACCGTCTGCGTCGACGTGTGCCCGCTCGACCTGCTCGCAATCGACGTGACCAAGGGCAAGGCCTACATGCAGTTCGACGAATGCTGGTACTGCATGCCGTGCGAACGCGACTGCCCGACCGGCGCGGTCAAGGTCGACATTCCGTACCTGTTGCGCTGACCTGGCGCGCCGCTTCCCCACTACCGGACTCACGACACATGAAACCTGCTTCCGACCATGCCGCGCTCGTCGCGCGCGTTGCCGCACCCGATGCATCGGTGCGCCGGATCGCGCTGCTCGAACTCGCCGATCTCGAGGATCCCGATCTCGTGCCGATCTTCGTAGCCGCGCTGCGCGACGATCCGTCCGCCGACGTGCGCGGCGAAGCCGCGCGTGTGCTCGCCGCCTGGGAGCAGCCCGACGTCGTCGACGCGCTGTGCCGCGCGCTGCTCGATCCGGACGACGACGTGCGCGCGACCGCCGCACACAGCCTGTCCGAACTGAAGGACGTCGCATCCGGCGCCGCGCTGTGCCGCTGGGTCGAGCACGCCGAACCGTTCGTGCGCGGCGCCGTGCTGCGCGCGCTGCGTGAACTGCGCGACCCCGACGCGTTCGCGCCGGCGCTGCGCGCACTCGACGCGCCGGCGTCGGCCGTGCGCGCCGAGGCCGTCGCCGTGCTCGGCTGGCTCAAGGACGCCCGCGCGCTGGCGCCGCTCGCACGCATCGCCACGACCGACACGCATGCGGACGTACGGCGTATCGCGGTCGGCGCGGTCGGATTCGCGGCGTCCGCCGACACGGCCGTCGTCACCGCCTTGCTGGCGGCGCTGCGCGACGCCGAATGGCAGGTCCGCGAGGAAGCGGCCGCGACGCTCGGCAAGCTGCGTGTCGCGGCCGCGCGCGCACCGCTCGTCGCCTCGCTCGACGACGATTACTGGCAAGTGCGCTTGCGTGCGGTGCGCGCACTCGGGCAATTGCGCGACGCCGCCGCGGCGCAGGCCGTCGCCGCGCTGCTGTCGCACGCGATCAGCAACCTGCGCAAGGAGGCCGCGCTCGCGCTCGGCGAACTGCGCGATCCCGCGACGCTGCCCGCGCTGCACGACGCGCTCGACGATCGCGATCCCGAAGTACGCAAGGCCGTGCGGATCGCGATCGCGCAGATCGGGGAAGATGCACGATGACGCCGCCGACCGAGATCCTGCTCGATCATGCGGCCCGCGCATTGACGCTGTGCTGGCCGGACGCCGACACGCAGCACATCGGCTATGCGCACTTGCGCAGCGCTTGCCCATGCGCCGCATGCCGGAAGATCCGACTCGATGGCGGGCAGGTCGACGCGCCACCCGACCTGACGCTGGACGGCGTGGAAGCGGCCGGTTACGGCATCCGCCTGCTGTTCGGCGACGGTCACGCGCGCGGCATCTATCCGTGGCCGTTTCTGGCGGAACTCGGCGCAGACGAGACGGATGCGGGCGTCGCAGCGCCCGACGTGCCCGCATCCGGCCATCCCGCGAACTGACCGTCGGCGAAGCTCGATCTGGCCGTCGACGAGCACGATCGTCCGGTCGGCTTCATGCTGCTCGACGGCAGTCACATGGAAGCACTGTTCGTCGATCCCGCGCACCACGGCGCGGAGTGTCGGGCGGCGGCTGGTCGAAGCGGCCCTCCGACGCCATCCCGACCTGTCGACAGACGTCAACGAGCAGAACGAAGCGGCGGCGGGATTCTACGAACGGCTCGGATTCGAGCGCTGCGGACGATCGGCGCGCGATGGACAAGGGCGCCCTTATCCGCTGATTCACCTTCGTTATCGTAGTGGCGGGCAAGACTGAGCAGGATCGGGACAGCGCGTGACGTCGCCTTGCGCTGCATCGAAAGCCGCGCTTTCCACCGACGCTACAACGGAGCACCCGCCCGCCTTCTGCTCTGCGATACGCGAGCCATCCGTGCAGCACGGGCATCGCGGGCATCGCGGGCATCGCACCGCTACGCGCGTCGGCGTGGCAGCATGCGCTCGGCGACCGCGAACGCACGCTGCATGAAGTGGTTGAACCGCTCGGCATCGCGCCGCAGTCCGGCCTGCTGGCCGCCGATCAGACACAGGTGCGCGATCTGCCCGACGATCTCGGCTTCGCCCGGCATGCGAACCCACCGACGGGACGTCTCGAGCGCGAATGCGAGACGCGTGGCATCGACGCGCTGCTGGAATTCCGCGACCAGCGCGTCCTGCATTGCCCAGGCGCGGATCGCCGCTTCGCGCCCCGGTCGCTTCTCCGCCGCGATGCGCAGGTAGCGCGTCAGCGTGTCGGCCGCGCCGCGGCCGTCCGCCGCGTAGGCGAGCATGCGTGCGGTGTAATCGTCCTCCCACGCGGTCAGCAACGTCCTGACGAAGTCCTCCCGATTCCGGAAGTGGTGATGGAACGAGCCGCGGGTCACGTTCAGCCGTCGTGCGAGACGCTCGGCCGAAATCCCCGCATACCCTTCCCCGTCGAGGGCGTCGAAGCCCGCGGCGATCCAGTCGTTTCGAGTCAGTGTGCGCATCGGTATCGCCATACAGGCTGTGTATGGCGCGGCATGGGCAGATAGGCTGCGAACTCTATCACGGCCGCCACCGCTTCCTGCAACGCGCCACGACTCACGGAGTTCACGTTGAAAGACATCGCTCTCGTCGCATTCGACCAGTTCACCGACATCGACCTGTTCCTGATGTGGGACATCCTCGGCCGCAATACCACGGACTGGCGTGTCCGGATTCTCGGCGCGCAGCCGCTGTTGCGTTCCGCGCATGGTCTGGCCATCCCCGTGCACGGCCCGCTCGAGGAAGCCAATCGCGCCGACGCCGTGCTGTTCTCGAGCGGCAGGCTGGGCATCCCGGCCGCGCTCGCGAGCCCGGATTTCCTGCCGTCGTTCGATCTCGATCCGGCGCGCCAATACATCGGATCGATCTGCGCGGGCGCCTTCGTCCTGGAGCGGCTCGGGCTTTTGCCGGACCGTCGCGCAACGACGCACCCCGACGCGCGACACGGGCTGACGGATCGCGGGCTGCATGTGCCGGACCAGCCGCTCGTGTGCCACGGCAATGTTGCGACGGCGGGCGGCTGCGTGGCGGCGCTCTATCTGACGGGATGGCTCGTGGAATCGATGTTCGATGCGGACAAGCGGCGCGAGACGTTGCTGCCGGTCCTGCCCGCCGGACAACGGGAACTCTACGAGGACATCATCGAATTCAGCATTCGACAAGGACAGGGGCAGACTTCGGGCTCGATCAGGATGATCGATGCCGGCGGTCGTCGGCTGCCCTAGTGCGCGACATGCAGACGCGTCGCTTGTAGTGGCCGGGCTGTCCCGCACCTCGGTGCCCGGACCCGGCATGCAGGCAAGGAAAACACTGCGCGCCGGCGGCCATCGAATCACGGCCGCCAACCGCACCAACGACAACGCCCGGCAGGTTCCCCTGCCGGGCGTTGCGCATCATCCGATGCCGCTATCGGTCATCGAGGCACGCCTCGACGCCGACGCTCACTCCCACTCGATCGTCGCCGGCGGCTTGCCCGAGATGTCGTACACCACGCGGTTGATCCCGCGCACCTCGTTGATGATCCGGTTCGACGCACGGCCGAGCAGCGCGTACGGCAGGTGCGCCCAGTGCGCGGTCATGAAGTCGGTGGTCTGCACCGCGCGCAGCGACGTCACGTAGTCGTACGTGCGGCCATCGCCCATCACGCCGACCGACTTCACCGGCAGGAACACCGCGAACGCCTGGCTCGTCAGGTCGTACCAGGTCTTGCCGACGTCGGCCTCGCCGCACAGGCCCGCTGCCGCGTCCTGCGCGGTGGCGGTCGTGCCGCGCAACTCCTCGATGAAGATCGCATCCGCGCGACGCAGCAGGTCCGCGTATTCGCGCTTCACTTCGCCGAGAATCCGCACGCCGAGGCCCGGGCCCGGGAACGGATGGCGGTACACCATCTCCGGCGGCAGGCCGAGCGCGACGCCGAGTTCGCGCACTTCGTCCTTGAACAGGTCGCGCAGCGGCTCGAGCAGCTTCAGGCCGAGCGTTTCCGGCAGGCCGCCGACGTTGTGGTGGCTCTTGATCGTCGTCGCCTTCTTCGTCTTCGTGCCGCCCGATTCGACCACGTCCGGATAGATCGTGCCCTGCGCGAGCCACTTCGCCTTCGACAGCTTCTTCGCCTCGGCCTGGAACACCTCGACGAACTCGCGGCCGATGATCTTGCGCTTCGCTTCCGGATCGGTCACGCCGGCCAGGTGGCCGAGGAACTGCTCGGATGCGTCGACGTGCACGACCTTCGCATGCAGGCGGCCCTCGAACATGTCGAGCACCATCTTGCCTTCGTTCAGGCGCAGCAGACCGTGGTCGACGAACACGCAGGTCAGCTGGTCGCCGATCGCGCGGTGGATCAGCGCGGCCGCGACGCTCGAATCGACGCCGCCCGACAGGCCGAGAATCACTTCCTCGTCACCGACCTGCTCGCGAATCTTCGCGACGGCTTCCTCGATGTGGTTCTTCATGATCCAGTCGGGCTTCGCGCCGGCGATCTGCAGCACGAAGCGTTCGATGATCTGGCGGCCCTTCACCGTGTGCGTGACTTCCGGGTGGAACTGCACCGCGTAGTAGCCGCGCGCCTCGTCGGCCATGCCGGCGATCGGGCAGCTCGGCGTCGACGCCATCAGCGCGAAGCCCGGCGGCAGCTCGGCAACCTTGTCGCCGTGGCTCATCCAGACCTTCAGCATCCCGTGGCCTTCGTCCGTCTTGAAATCCTCGATGCCGTCGAGCAGGCGCGTATGGCCGTGCGCGCGCATTTCCGCATAGCCGAATTCGCGATGGTCGCTCCACTCGACCTTGCCGCCAAGCTGCACGGCCATCGTCTGCATGCCGTAGCAAATGCCGAGCACCGGCACGCCGAGATCCCACACGGCCTGCGGCGCGCGCAGCTGGTGGTCTTCGTACGTGCTCGCGTGGCTGCCCGACAGGATCACCGCCTTCGGCGCGAACTCGCGGACGAAGTCGTCGGACACGTCGTTCGGGTGGATTTCGCAGTAGACGTGCGCTTCGCGCACGCGGCGCGCGATCAGTTGGGTGACTTGCGAACCGAAGTCGAGAATCAGGATTTTGTCGTGCATGGCTGCGGACGGGATGAAGAGAATAAGAAAAGCAGCGCACGAAGCGCTGCGTCAAAAGCATGGACAGCGGCGTCGGGCGGCAGGCGGCTCGCGCGACGCATCGCCGGTCAATCCTGCAACGGCGGGCGGGCGTCGAATGCGACGCTGCCTGACGCGCGGTCGGATGCGGCCGACGTGGTGGCCGCGGCCGGCGCCGAGGGCGCCGCCGGACGGCTGACGACCGGTTCGACCCGCTGCCGCGGCGCGGAGGCCACCGCTGATTCGGCCGGGCGCTTCGCGTCCCGAGCGTCGGGCGCCTGCGCCCGTTCCACCCTTTCCGCCTTCTCGCGCCGCCGCACGGTCGATGCCAGCCGCACGCCGCCGAGGCCCAGCAAGATCAGCGCGACCCCGGCCATCGCCGACAGCACGCGGCCGGCGGCCGCGAGCGCGGGACCGTTGCCGGTGCCGAACGACCACACGACCGCCAGCACGCCGATCAGCCAGTTCACATGGCCGACCGCACGTGCGACGGGCGCCGTGAGATCACCGTTGAGCGCCGCATGAAACGCGAGCCACGCGAGGCCGAGCAGCGCGATGCCGAACGCCTGGCCGAGCATCGCCGGCTGGATGTTCGCCAGCTGCAGCGCGTTGAACAGCGCCTGCCAGGGCGTCAGCACGAACAGCACGCCGAACGCCAGCAGCAGCACGGCATCGACGATCAGCACGGCTCGCAGCAGCGGTTTCATCGGCGATCAGTCCACGTGGTAGTTCGGTGCTTCCTTCGTGATCTGCACGTCGTGCACGTGCGACTCGCGCATGCCCGCCGCGGTGATCTGGACGAATTCGGCCTTGTCGTGCAGTTCGTCGATCGTGCGGCAACCGCAGTAGCCCATGCTCGCGCGCACGCCGCCGACCAGCTGGAACAGGATCGCGTTGACCGAACCCTTGTACGCGACGCGGCCCTCGATGCCTTCCGGCACGAGCTTGTCGATGTTCGCCGAGTTGTCCTGGAAGTAGCGGTCCGCCGCGCCGTCCTTCATCGCGCCGACCGAACCCATGCCGCGGTACGACTTGTACTGGCGGCCCTGGTACAGGAACACGTCACCCGGCGCCTCTTCGGTACCCGCGAACATGCTGCCCATCATCACCGCGTTCGCGCCGGCCGCGAGGGCCTTCGACACGTCGCCCGAGAAACGCACGCCGCCGTCGGCGATGCACGGCACGCCGGTGCCCTTCAGCGCTTCCGCGACGTTCGCGATCGCGCTGATCTGCGGCACGCCGACGCCCGCGACGATCCGCGTCGTGCAGATCGAGCCCGGGCCGATACCGACCTTGACCGCGTCCGCGCCGTATTCGACGAGCGCCTTCGCGGCGGCAGCCGTCGCGATGTTGCCGCCGATCACCTCGACGTGCGGGAAGTTCTGCTTGACCCAGCGCACGCGCTCGAGCACGCCCTTGCTGTGGCCGTGCGCGGTATCGACGACGATCACGTCGACGCCCGCCTGCACCAGCAGCTCGACGCGCTCTTCGTTGTCCGGGCCGACGCCGACCGCCGCGCCTGCGCGCAGCTTGCCGTGTTCGTCCTTGCACGCATCCGGGTGTTCGGTCTGCTTCGTGATGTCCTTCACGGTCATCAGGCCGCGCAGTTCGAACGCGTCGTTGACGACCAGCACGCGCTCGAGGCGGTGGCTGTGCATCAGCGCCTTCGCTTCGGCGAGCGGCGTGCCTTCCTTGACGGTGACGAGACGCTCGCGCGGCGTCATGATCGACTTGACCGGTTCGTCGAGGCGCGATTCGAAACGCAGGTCGCGGTTCGTGACGATGCCGACGAGCTGCGGGCCTTCGACGACCGGGAAGCCCGAGATGCCATGCTGACGCGACAGCGCGATCACGTCGCGCACCTTCATCTGCGGCGGAACCGTGATCGGGTCGCGCACGACGCCCGATTCGAAACGCTTGACCTTCGCGACTTCGCGAGCCTGCTCGGCCGGCGTGAGGTTCTTGTGGACGATGCCCACACCACCCTGCTGCGCCATCGCGATCGCGAGGCGACCTTCGGTGACCGTGTCCATCGCGGCGGACACGAGCGGCATGTTCAGGGAGATGTTGCGGGTCAGCTTGGTCTTCAGGCTGGTGTCGCGCGGGAGAACGTCGGAAAAGGCGGGAACGAGGAGCACATCATCGAAAGTGAGTGCTTTTTGGATCAGACGCATGGCAAATCCTATGGGCGCAAAAGCGAATTATACGCGAAGCGCTGCGAATTTTCACAACACGAACAACGGGTTAGCCGCCTTCAGGCGCCCGGGGGCCGAATCGTTCGGATCGCCGTTCGGTTCGTTTTCGATCGCCTTTCGTTTCACCCCCGCATCGGCCCATTCGCGCAGCCGGCCGGAATCGGGCCGATCGCCCGCCGTTGCCGCACGACGCCGGACCTGCCGACGGCGCCTGCGCCGGCCCCGTTCGACGCGCACCGGCAGCCCCCCGGGGCGCCGCTAGGCCAGTCCGGCCGCGGCCCACGCGATCATCGCCGCGCCGGCGCCGATCGCCACGCCGCCGACAAGCCGCGCGACGCGAACGCCAGCCGGCGCCAGCCGCTCGGCGGCGACCGCCACGGTCACGACGGCCATCACGCGCAGGTCCATCATGCCGGCCGCCAGTGCGACGGCCGTCAAGTTCCCGCAGCAGGCGCCGCACCGTAGCGCGGTACGCACGCCGTACCGCCACGCGACCGCGGCCCGGGCTGCCGCCCGCGGCGCGCATGCGTCGTCCGGCGCATGCCGGCAGCAAGCGAGCCGGCGCGCCTTCCAGCCGGAAAACTGCAGCACGCCCGCGCCGAGCACGATCGCGCCAGCCGCGAACGGCACCGTGGCGGCGAGCGCGGGCAGCCGCGCGGCGGCCGCCGCCCATGCAGTGCCGACCGGAAACACCAGCGCGCCGAGCGCCATCCACACGGAGAAATACGCGGTGCCCGCGACCGCGACGAACCATGCCGCACGCGCGTCGTCCGCCGCGCCGAGACGTTGCCGACATCGCCAGAGCACCGGCGCCAGCACCGGCAGCATCATCGTCACCGTCATCGCGCCCCACATCCCGGCGAATGCGGCGAACGCGCGCCCAGCCTGCCATCCGCACGGCCTGAGCCACCCGGCCGACAGCGTCCAGCCGCCGGCCATCGGCATGCCGCCCATCGCGTCCATCGATGCGTGCTGCGCGAGCGTCGCCCAGATCGCGGCGGCCCATACCGCGACGAGCGCGGCGCCGAACACCCGCCGGCCGCCGCCCGCGTCAGCAGCAACAGCCCGTTTCGTCGCCGTGCTCATCGCCCGCTCCCGCGGCTCGCCGGGCCGTGCTCAACCGCGTGCATACTCGTCATGACGGCGCCACCACACGCCCGTCTCGTTGCGCCCGAGCGGCGCGCGATCGAGCCACTGGTACATCCCCCACAGCCCGTCGAGCCCGCGCGCGTACGTCGAATACGTGTGATAGACGATGCCGTCCTCGCGCACGAACGCGCTCATCCCCGGCCGGTCGCGCGCGTACGTCGCGGCGTCGGTGCCGCACGTCGCCGCGAACTGGGCGAGCGCGGCGGGCGGCGGGTCCATGTCCATCGCGTGGCCGGCCCGCGCATAGTTGTATTCGACGTCGCCGGCGCGCTGCTGCGCTTCGGTGAACGACACGTTGAAGTCGAAGTTGAACTCGCCGCCGTCCGATGACGCCCACGGAAAGTGCCAGCCCATCCGCTGCCGGTATGCCAGCAGCTTCGCAAGCGGCGCGCGCGACACCGCCGCGAGCGTCACGTCGTGGTTCGCGAGGTGGACCGCGAAACCGTCGAAGCCGTCGGCGAGCGCCGAGCACGACGGGCAGCCGGCCTTGTAGTCGGGGCCGAACATGAAGTGATAGACGAGCAGTTGCGAGCGGCCGCCGAACAGATCGTCGAGCGTCGCCGGGCCGCGTTCGGTGTCGAACCGGTAGGCCTTGTCGACGCGCACCCACGGCAGCGCCTGGCGCCGCCGCGCGAGTTCGTCGCCCTGCCGGGTCAGCGCCTTTTCCGCATCGAGCAGCGCGCGGCGCGCAGCCAGCCATTCGGCGCGCGTTCCGGTGAGATGGTTCGTCATTACGGGTTCCTCCTTTCGATGGATATCCGGGCACGGCGCATCTGCCGTGTGCGTGGTGCTAGATTAGGACCGGGCGTCGAACCGGAGGGAGTGACAACTGTGTCGGGATTCGGATGGATTCGCTGATCACGGCCGCCGCGCGGGCGCTCGCGGCGGGCGACCCGCTCGGCGCGCTGAACCGCGTCGCGTTGCGCGACGACGCACCGGCGCTCGCGTTGCGCGGCATCGCGATGGCCCAGCTCGGCGATTTCGAGCGCGCACGCGCGCTCGTGCGCAGCGCGGCTCGCGCGTTCGGCGCGAAGGAAGCCGTCGCGCGGGCGCGCTGCGTCGTCGCGGAGGCCGAGATCGCGCTGGCGTCACGCGACCTCGGCTGGCCGTCGCGCGCCCTCGACGCCGCCTGCGCGACGCTCGACGCACACGGCGACCGCACGAACGCCGCGCATGCGCGCTATCTCGGCGTGCGCCGGCTGCTGCTGATCGGGCACGTCGGGGATGCCGAACAGCGGCTCGCGAGCCTCGATCCCGCACCGCTGCCCGCCGCATCGCGCGCAGCTCATGAACTGATCGCGGCCGGCATCGCGATGCGCCGCATCCGCCCGCACGCGGCGCGCCTGGCGCTCGCCCGTGCGCGCGCGGCCGCACGGGACGCCGGCATCGCCGCGCTGACGGCCGAAGTCGACACGGCCGCCCGCATGCTCGATACGCCGGCCGCGCGACTCATCGCGCGCGGTGCGTCGCGGCTCGTGCTGCTCGACGAGGTCGAGGCGCTGCTGGCATCGAACGCGCTGGTCGTCGATGCATGCCGCCACGCGGTGCGCGACGCGCGCACGACCGTGTCGCTCGCACGCCGCCCGGTGCTGTTCGTGCTCGCCCGCGCACTGGGCGAGGCGTGGCCCGGCGACGTGTCGAGAAACACGCTCGTCGCCGCGGCGTTTCGCGCGAGACATGCGGACGAATCGCATCGCGCCCGCCTGCGCGTCGAGATCGGCCGCTTGCGCGCGGTGCTGCGGCCGCTCGCGAACATCACTGCGACGCCGAGCGGCTTCGCGCTCGAACCGCTCGGCCCGCACGAGGCCGTCGTGCTCGCGCGTCCGGTCGACGACCGCCACGCGGCCGTGCTCGCGCTGCTCGCGGACGGCGAGGCGTGGTCGAGCTCCGCGCTGGCGCTCGCACTCGGCGTGAACCCGCGCACCGTGCAGCGCGCGCTCGATGCGCTCGCCGAAGCGGACAAGGTGCAGGCGGTCGGCCGCGGTCGCGCGCGCCGCTGGATGACGCCGCCGCTGCCCGGATTCGCGACGACCTTGTTACTCCCCGCGCCGCTGCCGGGCGACTAGGATGGGGATACCAACGACGAGGTGACAAACATGAAACGCTCCACCGCAGACATCCTCCGCGAATACGGCCCGTTTCCGGGCGTCGACGGCGTACACGGCGTCACGTTCGACGGGCGGCACGTGTGGTTCGCGTCCGGCGACAAGCTGAACGCGCTCGACCCGGAACGCGGCACGACCGTGCGCGCACTCGACGTCGCCGCGCACGCAGGCACCGCGTTCGACGGGCGCCACCTGTTCCAGATCGTCGAGGACCGTATCGAGAAGATCGATCCCGACTCCGGCCGCGTGCTCGCGACGATCCCCGCGCCCGGCGGCGGCGCCGATTCGGGGCTGGCCTGGGCGGAAGGCACGCTGTGGGTCGGCCAGTACCGCGAACGCAAGATTCATCAGGTGGATCCGCAATCGGGCGCCGTGCTGCGCACGATCGAATCGAACCGCTTCGTCACCGGCGTGACGTGGGTCGACGGCGAGCTGTGGCACGGCACCTGGGAAGCGGACGAGAGCGAGTTGCGGCGGATCGACCCGCGCACCGGGCAAGTGCTCGAACAGGTCGACATGCCGCCCGGCGTCGGCGTGTCGGGGCTGGAGTCCGACGGCCACGACCTCTTCTACTGCGGCGGCGGCAACAGCGGCAAGCTGCGCGCCGTGCGCCGCCCCGCAGGGGCAGCCGCGGCGGGCAACAGTGCGGCGGCGGCCGAGCCGGTCGAGCGCTGATCGGTTGATCGTCGAAGGGCAACGCGACCCGCCGCAGCCACCGGTTAAACAGGACCGGGGCGCGGCGGCGCTTGCAGCCGGTCCCTGCCACACCCCGCTCCCGAGTGCAGGAATGAACAAGACGCGGTCGCGTAGCCGTCGTTAAGATGCGCGCTCGTCAGTCTTTCGTTCGGAGCAGTCGATGCAGCGCGGTGTGGTGTATGGCGTCCTCGCGGGCGCGTTGTGGGGCATGGTCTTTCTCGTGCCGCGGCTGATGACCGACTTCTCGCCGCTGCTGCTGAGCGCGGGCCGCTATGCGATGTACGGCCTCGTGTCGCTGGCGGCGGCCCTGCCGGCCGCCCGCTCGCTGCTCGCCCGGCTGACCCGCGAGGACCTCGTCGCGCTCGCGAAGCTCGCGCTGATCGGCAACGTTGCGTACTACATGCTGCTGTCCGGTGCCGTGCACCTGATCGGCATCGCACCCAGCTCGCTGATCGTCGGCGTGCTGCCCGTGACCGTCACGCTCGCGGGCCTCGGCGACCACGGCGCGATGCCGCTGCGGCGCCTCGCCGCCCCGCTCGCGCTGGTGATCGCCGGCATCGTCTGCATCAACATCGACCTCTTCACGTCGGAAGCCGCGCAGGCGACGACGCTCGGCCAGAAGCTCGCGGGCATCGCGTGCGCAAGCGGCGCACTCGCGAGCTGGACCTGGTACGCGGTCGCGAACACGCGCTACCTGCAGCGCCACCCTCATTTCGGCGGCAACGAGTGGTCGGTGCTGTGGGGTGTCGTGACGGGGCTGATCGGCGGCCTCTGCTGGCTCGCGATCCTCGCGCTGCCGGCCGGCACGGTGCAGGCCGCCGTTCCGGCATCGCGCTGGCACCTGTTCTGGCTGCTGAACCTCGTGCTTGCGATCGGCGCGTCGTGGCTCGGCAACGGACTGTGGAACGCGGCGTCGAAGCGGCTGCCGCTCACGCTGTCCGGCCAGCTGATCGTGTTCGAAACCGTGTTAGCGATGCTCTATGCGTTCGTCTACGATCAGCGGATGCCGCGCGTACTCGAGATCGTGGCGCTCGCCCTGCTGCTGGCGGGCGTCTACGGGTCGGTGCGCCGGCACAACGACACGCATGCGGGCGGCAACACGCCCGGCAGCGCGGCCGTGAACGCGAACGTCACGGCGCACTGAGCGCCGCCGCGCCTGGTCTGACGAATCGGAACGGAGAAGATGCAGCAACGCCGACGCGACGCGTCAGCGCGCGTCCTTGTGCATCCACTTGCGGCCCTCGACGGAGCCCTCGCGGCGGGTCTTGTCGACGCGCCGCTGACGCGCGAGCTTCGGATCGACGATCAACGGGCGGTAGATCTCGACGCGGTCGTGGTCGGCGAGCGGCGCGTCGAGCGGCGCGAGCTTGCCGAATATGCCGGTTTTCGTGTGCGCGAGGTCGATTTCCGGGTGCAGCGCGAGCACGCCGCTCGCGTCGATCGCCGCGCGCACGGTCGCGCCTTCGGGCAGCGACACCGGAATCAGCGTCTGGCGATCCGGCAGCGCGTAGCAGACTTCGATCGACAGCATCGCGTCACCCCTTCCCGTAGCGCTGGTCGGCGCGCTTGACGAACGAATCGACGAACGTGTTCGCGATATGGCTGAACACCGGCCCGATGATCTTCTCGAGCAGGATGCTCGAGAACTCGTAGTGCAGCGCGAATTCGATCTTGCATGCATCGGCGCGCAGCGGGATGAAGCGCCACGAGCCCGTGAACTTCCGGAACGGGCCGTCCGCGAACTCCATGTCGATCCGCGTCGGGCGCTGCTGCGTGTTGCGCGTCGCGAAATGCTGCTTGATGCCCTTGAAGTTGATGTCGATGCGCGCTTCCATACCGCTGTCGTCCTGACGGCGAATCTCGACGCCACCGCACCAGGGCAGGAAATTGGGGTAATCGGCCACGTCGGTGACGAGGTCGAACATCTGTTCCGCCGAATGACGGATCAATACGGTTTTCTGGACATCTGCCATAAATCGCGCGGCATCGCTCGAGGTGAGAACGCAAGCCGGGCGATTCCCGCCCTGCTTTGCTAAAATCGTGATTTTAAACGAGTTGGCCCGATCCTTTCATGAGCATCATCGACAACAGGAAAGCGCACTTCGATTATCACATCGAGGAACGCTACGAGGCGGGGCTCGTGCTCGAGGGCTGGGAAGTCAAGGCGCTGCGCGCCGGGCGCGGCCAGATCAAGGAAGGCTACGTCGTGGTGAAGAACGCCGAGATCTTCCTGATCGGTACCCACATCAGCCCGCTGCCCGAAGCCTCGACGCACATCAAGCCCGATCCGGTCCGCACGCGCAAGCTGCTGCTGCACCGTGACGAAATCAAGAAACTGATCGGCAAGGTCGAGCAGCGTGGCTACACGCTCGTGCCGCTGAACTTCCACTACAAGGGCGGTCGCGTGAAATGCGACATCGCGCTCGCGAAGGGCAAGAAGCTGCACGACAAGCGCGAAACCGAGAAGAAGCGCGACTGGGAACGCGAAAAGGCGCGCATCATGCGCGCCGGCACCTGACGCTCGGGAAAGCCAGCCTCACAAACGACACGGCCCGCTCGAAGCGGGCCGTGTTGCTGTGTGCGGTGCGAAGCGCATGAGCGGCTGCCGGACCGCCGCTCGCCTTCCGGGACGAACCGCTGCGCAACCTGTACTGCTGACATGCGGGCGCGATCGCGCCCGAGGTCGCGCGACGATTCGCCGCATGCCGGGCACATGACCGGCACATGACCGGCACATACCGGGCACACGACGGGCGCACGAGCGGCGCACACCCGGCGACGCTCGCGGCGATCGCCGGCACGCGTAACCCGCGCGTGCCGCTCAGCCCCGCCCGCTCGCCGCCGGTGCCGCGTTCTTGACGATCGTCAGCGCCGACGCGATCGCGGTGCCGAGATCCGACAAGTTCGCCGGCACGATCAGCGTATTGCCCTGTTTCGCGAGGTTCGAGAACGCGCCGACGTACTGCTCGGCGACCTTCAGGTTCACGGCATCCATCCCGCCCTGCGACTGGATCGCGTTCGCGATCTTCTGGATCGCCTGCGCGTTCGCCTCGGCCACCGCGAGAATCGCGGCCGCCTCGCCCTGCGCCTGGTTGATCGCGGCCTGCCGCTCGCCTTCCGACTTCTGGATCGCCGCTTCGCGCGCGCCCGACGCGAGGTTGATCTGCTCCTGCTTGCGGCCTTCGGAAGCAGCGATCAGCGCGCGCTTTTCCCGCTCCGCGGTGATCTGCGCCTGCATCGCATGGAGGATCTCCTTCGGCGGCGTCAGGTCCTTGATCTCGTAGCGCAGCACCTTCACCCCCCAGTTCGCGGCGGCCTGGTCGAGCGCCGACACGATGTTGTGGTTGATGAAGTCGCGCTCCTCGAAGGTCTTGTCGAGTTCGAGCTTGCCGACCACCGAGCGCAGCGTCGTCTGCGCGAGCTGCGTGATCGCGAGCACGAAGTTGCTCGACCCGTACGACGCCTTCATCGGATCGGTCACCTGGAAGTACAGCACGCCGTCGACCTGCAGCTGCGTGTTGTCGCGCGTGATGCAGACCTGGCTCGGCACGTCGAGCGGAATTTCCTTCAGCACGTGCCGGTAGGCGATCCGGTCGACGAACGGCAGCACGATATTGAGACCGGGCGACAGCGTCGCGTGATAGCGCCCGAAGCGTTCGAGCACCCACGCATGCTGCTGCGGCACGATCTTCACCGTCTTCGACACGATCACGATGGCGATGACGAGCAGGACGACCCAGATGATCAGCGAATCCATGAAATATTCCCTCCTTGTTGTATCAGTGGACGATCAGCCCGCGGGTTTCGCGATGACGACGAGACTGTTGCCGCGCACGGCACGCACCTGATACACGCGTGCATCGTCGCGCTCGCCGGCCGCGAGTTCGACGTCCCAGTCGGCGCCGCGATACTGCACACGCGCGCGGCGGTCGTGCCACGCGTCGACCGTGACGGTCGCGCCGATATCGAGATTGACGTCCGGATTCGTCGACGTGTCGCGCTTCTGCTTGCGCCCGAGCCCCGAGCGGCGCAGCACGATCATCGCGACGATCGCGACCACGGCGGCCGCACCGAACTGCACGTGCGGCGCGAAACCGGCGAGCTGCAGCAGCGCGCCCGCGAGAAAGCCGAGCGCGATCATCAGCAGATAGAACGTGCCGGTCAGCAATTCGGCGACGACCAGCACGCCGACTCCGACCCACCAGAACAGATGCCCCGACATCATTGTGGTCTCCCGAAAAACGTCCCCGCTGCTCACTATATTCGCTGCGCGCCCGTCCGTGGGCCGCGGTCGACACGCATGACGCAACGCGGTGCGTACCGACGAAAAAAAACACCCCGGTGCTTACCGGGGTGTTTATAACACGAACCTTGCATTTTGCCTTCAGCGCAAGCGCGGCGTACCGCGCTTGCGCCGAATAAGCGTTACCGACCGTTACTTCCGGTTGGCGAGCGCTTGCCACGTATCGATGATCGTGTCCGGGTTCAGCGAGATCGACACGATGCCTTCGTCGGTCAGCCATTGCGCGAAGTCCGGGTGATCGGACGGGCCCTGGCCGCAGATACCGACGTACTTGCCCATCTTGCGGCAGGTATCGATCGCACGCTTGAGCAGGAACTTGACGGCCGGGTCGCGTTCGTCGAAGTCGACGGCCAGCAGTTCCATGCCCGAGTCACGGTCGAGGCCGAGCGTGAGCTGCGTAAGGTCGTTCGAACCGATCGAGAAACCGTCGAAGTGCTCGAGGAACTCTTCTGCGAGGATCGCGTTGGTCGGGACTTCGCACATCATCACGAGGCGCAGGCCGTTCTCGCCGCGCTTCAGGCCGAACTTCTCGAGCAGGCCGACGACACGCTCCGCCTGCTTCACGGTACGCACGAACGGCACCATGATCTCGACGTTGGTCAGGCCCATCTCGTCGCGCACGCGCTTCAGTGCACGGCATTCCATCTCGAACGCCTGCGCGAAGTCTTCGGCGATGTAGCGCGATGCGCCGCGGAAGCCCAGCATCGGGTTTTCCTCGTCCGGCTCGTAGCGCGAACCGCCGATCAGCTTCTTGTACTCGTTCGACTTGAAGTCGGACAGACGCACGATCACGGGCTTCGGATAGAACGCCGCGGCGATCGTCGCGACGCCTTCCGTCAGCTTGTCGACGTAGAACTGGCGCGGCGACGCGTGACCGCGCGCGACGCTCTCGACCGCCTTCTTCAGGTCCTGGTCGATGTTCGGGTACTCGAGGATCGCCTTCGGGTGCACGCCGATGTTGTTGTTGATGATGAACTCGAGACGCGCGAGGCCAACACCACCGTTCGGCAGTTGCGAGAAGTCGAACGCGAGCTGCGGGTTGCCGACGTTCATCATGATCTTGACCGGGATTTCCGGCAGTTCGCCGCGCTGCACTTCCGTGACTTCCGTCTCGAGCAGCCCGTCGTAGATCTTGCCTTCGTCGCCTTCCGCGCACGACACCGTGACGAGCGCGCCGTCCTTCAGCACGTCGGTCGCGTCGCCGCAGCCGACGACTGCCGGCACGCCGAGCTCACGCGCGATGATCGCCGCGTGGCAGGTGCGGCCGCCACGGTTCGTGACGATCGCCGCCGCACGCTTCATCACCGGCTCCCAGTTCGGGTCGGTCATGTCCGCCACCAGCACGTCGCCCGGCTGCACGCGTTCCATTTCCGACGGGTCCTGGATCACGCGCACGGGGCCCGCGCCGATCTTCTGGCCGATCGCGCGGCCCGTTGCCAGCACCTGCGACTGGCCCTTCAGCTTGAAGCGCTGCTCGGCCTTGCCGCTCGCCTGGCTCTTCACCGTTTCCGGACGCGCCTGCAGGATGAAGATCTTGCCGTCGCGGCCGTCCTTGCCCCACTCGATGTCCATCGGACGCTGGTAGTGCTTCTCGATGATGACCGCGTACTTCGCGAGTT
The DNA here is from genome assembly GCF_003857805.1 of Burkholderia sp. Bp9099. Classification (NCBI taxonomy): domain Bacteria; kingdom Pseudomonadati; phylum Pseudomonadota; class Betaproteobacteria; order Burkholderiales; family Burkholderiaceae; genus Burkholderia; species Burkholderia sp. Bp9099. The sequence continues at coordinate 61,598 of NZ_QTPU01000007.1, read as the reverse complement.
CGATCACGTCTTCGTCGGTGATCGAGTAGCGGTTGCGCTGCTCGTGCGGCACGTCGACCGTCTTCACGCGGCCCGGCTCGCCCGGCTGCGTGAATTCCATCTTGATCAGCTTCGAGCCGATCGAGCGGCGGATGATCGGGTACTTGTCCTGTGCGAGCGTCGTCTTGAACACGTAGAACTCGTCCGGGTTCACGGCGCCCTGCACGACGGTTTCGCCCAGGCCGTAGCTCGACGTGATGAACACGGCGTCCTTGAAGCCCGATTCGGTGTCGATCGTGAACATCACGCCGGCCGCGCCGACGTCCGAGCGGACCATGCGCTGCACACCGGCCGACAGCGCGACTTCAGCGTGCGTGAAACCCTTGTGCACGCGATACGAGATCGCGCGGTCGTTGTACAGCGACGCGAACACGTGCTTCATGCGGTCGAGCACGTCGTCGATGCCGACGACGTTCAGGTACGACTCCTGCTGGCCGGCGAACGACGCGTCGGGCAGGTCTTCCGCGGTCGCGGACGAACGCACGGCGAACGACAGCTCGCCCGGCGAGCCGTTCTTCAGGATTTCGAACTGTGCGCGGATTTCCTCCTCGAGACGTGCCTGCAGCGGCGCGTCGACGATCCACTTGCGGATTTCGGCACCGGCTTCGGCGAGCGCCTTCACGTCGTCGATGTCGAGCGACTCGAGACGCTTGGCGATGCGATCGGTCAGATCGTTGTGCTTGAGGAAATCGCGGAATGCGAGCGCGGTCGTGGCGAAACCGGTGGGTACGCGAACGCCTGCTTCGGAAAGCTGGCTGATCATCTCGCCGAGCGACGCATTCTTGCCGCCCACGATCTCCACATCGGTCATCCGCAACTGCTCGAACGGGATTACATACGCCTGGTCCTTTGCGACGTTTGCTGCGTTAGTCATACAAGCCCCTAAGTGTGAAAAAAATGCTCGATTGCGCAAGTGGGCTCGGACGCGGGCGCTTGCAAAAAGGCGCGGCGCGTCTTGCGCAACCTGTTGGAGAAACAATCGCAGGCGGGAAATCTTCCGACCCGATTTGCAAAAATCCCGGCAGAAGGGCGATATATTCAGACGAATCGCCGAACTTGCCGGGAGTTCTGGAACGTTCGCGGCAAGTCTGGCGTGCCGTTCGCACCCCGCCCCCGCAATTGCTTATCCAACAGGTTGCCGCTATTCTACCGTGCCGGCTGCCGGATGTGGCGCGACCTTGTCACTGTGCCTGGAGGCGGACCTCCAGCCGCCCGCGCAACCGCCCTTCACGCTCGACGCCCAGATTCATGCTGCCTACCGTTTTCATCGTCTCCGACGGCACCGGGATCACTGCCGAAACCTTCGCGCACTCGATCCTCTCCCAGTTCGACCAGAAATTCCGGCTCGTGCGCGTGCCGTTCGTCGACTCGCTCGACAAGGCCTTTTCGACCGTCGAGAAGATCAACGAAGCCGCGGTGCACGACGGCCGCCGCGCGATCGTGTTCACGACGCTCGTCGACAGCGAGTCGAACGACATCGTCAAGCGCTCGAACGCGCTCGTGCTGGACATGTTCCAGCGCTTCGTCGAGCCGCTCGAGCAGGAACTGGAGCTGAAGTCGAGCCACGCGATGGGCCGCGGCCACCAGAACGCCGACACCGAGGAATACAAGACGCGGATCGAGGCGATCAACTTCTCGCTCGCGCACGACGACGGCCAGTCGAACCGCAACCTGTCGGAAGCCGACGTGATCCTGGTCGGCGTGTCGCGCAGCGGCAAGACGCCGACGAGCCTGTATCTCGCGATGCAGTACGGCGTGAAGGCCGCCAACTATCCGCTGATTCCGGAAGACTTCGAGCGCGGCAAGCTGCCGTCGGCGCTGTCGCCGCATCGCGACAAGCTGTTCGGGCTGTCGATCGATCCGCAGCGCCTGTCGGAGATCCGCAACGAGCGCCGCCCCGGCAGCAAGTACGCGGCGCCCGAGAATTGCCGCTACGAGATCAACGAGGCCGAGGCGATGATGCGCCGCGAAGGGATCAAGTGGCTGTCGTCGACGCACAAGTCGATCGAGGAGATCGCGACGACGATCCTGCAGGAAATCCGCCTCGACCGGCAGTCGTACTGACGACCGGCGCACGGGCGGCCGCCGGGCCGCCGTCGCCAGAAGCAACAAGGCCGCGTCGATCGCGGCCTTGTTTCGTGGTGCGGGATACCGCCCGGCCAACGCCGCGCGTCACGTCATCAAGTCATGCGTGCCGCTGCTGCCGCACCTGCTCGAACAGGCACACCGCCGCCGCAGCCGCCACATTCAGCGACTCCATGCCGCCCGGCTGCGGGATCGTCACGCGATGCGTGGCCACGTCGCGCCAGAACGCCGACACGCCGGCGCCCTCGTTGCCGAACACCCATGCGACGGGACCGGCCAGGTCGCAGTCGTAGATCGCCTGCGCGCCGTGCGAATCGGTCAGCGCGACCGGCACGTCGAGGCGTTCGGCGAGCGCGCCGGCCTCGACATCCTCGTGGATCGACAACAGGAAGTGCGCGCCCATTCCCGAGCGCAGCACCTTCGACGACCACGCATAGGCGGTGCCCGGCGCGCAGAACACGTGCCGCACACCGGCCGCGGCCGCGCTGCGCAGGATCGAGCCGACGTTGCCGGCGTCCTGCACGCCGTCGAGCACGACCGACGTGTGCGTGACACGCTCCGGCAGCGGCTGCGCGGGACGATCGACGAGCAGCAGGAAACCGACGCCGCTCACCACGTTCGACAGTTGTCCGAACAGCGCATCGGGCAGCGTGACGACCCGCTGCACGTCGACGCGCGCGATGATCGCCTGCGCTTCGTCGTGCGCGAGCGCGCCTTCGGTGGCGACGCACAGCTCGGGTATCGCGCCCGTATCGAGATACGCGCTGGCGAGGTGAAAACCTTCGAGCAGCGCCTGGCCACCGCGGCGCTGCTGGGACGTCGAACCCGCAAGCGCCTTCAGGCGCTTGTACAGCGGGTTGTCGCGGGAAGTAATGCTTTTCATCGAATCAGGTCGAGTGCCGCGCGCACGGGTGCGAACGAGCGCCGATGCGCTTCACACGGGCCGTGCTCGCGCAGCGCGGCGAGATGTTTCTCGGTGCCGTAGCCCGCATGCACGTTGAACCCGTACACCGGGAAGCGTTCGTGCAGCTCGACGAGCATGCGGTCACGCGCGACCTTCGCGAGGATCGACGCGGCCGAGATGCTCGGCACGAGCGCGTCGCCGCTGACGATCGCCTCGGCACGCACCATCAGCGTCGGGCAGCGGTTGCCGTCGATCTGCGCGAGCGTCGGCAGCACCGACAGGCCTTCGACGGCCCGCTTCATCGCGAGCATCGTCGCGTGCAGGATGTTGAGCGTGTCGATCTCGTCGACGCTGGCCGACGCGACGCAATACGCGCGCGAGCGCGCGACGATCAGGTCGTACAGCGCGTCGCGCTTTTTCGCGGACAGCGCCTTCGAATCGTCGAGCCCGTCGATCGGCTGCGCGGGATCGAGGATCACCGCGGCGGCGACCACCGGCCCCGCGAGCGGGCCACGGCCCGCTTCGTCGACGCCGCAGACGATCTCGTCGGGCCGGCTGAAGTCGAAGCCGCCCTGCACGTCGGTCGACGCGCGGCGGCGTGGTGCACGGGCTGCCGTCATGCGCGCCCCTTGCGTTGCTCGAGTACGCGCACGACCGCTTCGGCCGCCTTCGCGGCCGTGTTCTGCCGCAGCGAGAGATGCATTTCGGTAAACACTTCGGTCAGCGTGCGGCGGTTCGCGTCGTCGCGCAGCTGCGTGAGCGTCGCATCGGCGAGCGCCTCGGGCGTCGCGAAATGCTGCAGCAGCTCGGGCACGACGAAGCGCCCCGCCAGGATGTTCGGCAAGCCGACGTACGGCAGATAGCCCTGCCGGCGCATGATCTGTCCGGTCAGCCAGGGCACCTTGTACGAGATCACCATCGGCTTCTTCAGCAGCGCGGCTTCCAGCGTGACGGTGCCGCTCTTCACGAGGATCGCGTCGGCGGCCGTCATCGCGACCTGCGAGCGGCCGTCGGTGATCGTCAGCGCGAGTTGCGGATGGGCGTCGACGAGCGGCTGCAGCAGTTCGCGCAGCGCGGGCGTCGCCGCCGGCATCACGAACCGCACGCCGGGCTCGCGCTGCTGCATCAGCGCCATCGCGGCGAAGAACGTCGGGCCGATCAGCCCGATCTCCGAGCGCCGGCTGCCCGGCAGCACCGCGATCACGGGGCCCTCGGCCGGCAGGCCGAGCGCGATGCGCGCGCCGTGCGTGTCGGGCTCGAGCGGAATCTCGTCGGCCAGCGGGTGGCCGACATACGTCGACGCGACGCCCGCCTTGTCGAGGATCGCCGGTTCGAACGGGAACAGGCACAGCATGTGGTCGACGGACTTCGCGATCTTCTTGATCCGGCCGCCGCGCCACGCCCAGATCGACGGGCACACGAAGTGGATCGACGGGATGCCCGCGTCGCGCGCGGCCTGCTCCACGCTGAAGTTGAAATCGGGCGCGTCGACGCCGATGAAGGCGTCGGGCCGCTCCGCGAGCAGCTGGCGCTTCAGCTCGCCGCGAATCCGCAGGATCTCGGGAATCTGGCCCAGCGCCTCGACGTAGCCGCGCACCGTCAGCTTGTCCATCTGCCAGTGCGAGTCGAAGCCGTGCGCGAGCATCCGCTGCCCGCCGATCCCGTAGTAGCGGGTCGATGCGGGCAGCCGCGCCTGAAGCCCGCCGAGCAGCGACGCCGCGAGCAGGTCGCCCGACGGCTCGCCGGCCACCATCGCGAGCCGGAGCTGATTGGTCGGGAGCGACATCGCTTAGCGGATGATGCCGCGTTGGGACGCGTCGATGAACTCGACGAGCGCGGTGACCGCTGCGTCGCCTTCGCCGCCCGCGGCCGCCAGCTCGCGCAACTGTACCTTCGCTTCCTCGAGCGACAGGCCGTTCTTGTACAGCAGGCGGTACGCGCTGCGCAGCGCCGAGATCGCGTCGGGCGAGAAATCGCGCCGGCGCAGGCCTTCGACGTTGATGCCGTGCGGCTCGGCCTTGTTGCCGGCCGCGATCACGAACGGCGGCACGTCCTGCACGAGCGCCGAGGCGCCGCCCAGCATCGAGTGCGCGCCGATGCGCACGAACTGGTGCACACCCGACATCCCGCCGACGATCGCGAAGTCGCCGATCTCGACGTGACCGGCCATCTGCGCGTTGCTCGACAGGATCACGTTGCTGCCGACGCGGCAGTCATGGCCGATGTGCACATAGGCCATGATCCAGTTGTCGTCGCCGAGCGTCGTCACGCCGACGTCCTGCACGGTGCCGGTGTGGATCGTCGTGAATTCGCGGATCGTGTTGCGGTTGCCGATCACGAGCTTCGTCGGCTCGTCCTTGTACTTCATGTCCTGCGGACGGCCGCCCACCGACGCGTAATGGCCGATGCGGTTGTCCTCGCCGAGCGTCGTGTGACCTTCGATCACGCTGTGCGAGCCGATCGTCGTGCGCGCGCCGATCGTGACGTGCGGCCCGACGATCGCGTACGGCCCGATCTCGACGGACTCGTCGATCTGTGCGCCCGGTTCGACGATCGCGGTAGGATGAATCCTGGTCATGCGCCGTTGCCTCTCGATGTGATGTGTCGCGTTGCCCGCGTTACGTTACCCATGCGTGCCGCGTCGCTCAGGGCGCCGCGTCGGCCGTCTTGACCGTGCACATCAGTTCGGCTTCCGCCGCCACCTTGCCGTCCACTTCCGCCACTGCCTTGAACTTCCAGATGCCGCGGATGTAACGTTCGAACGTCACGTTCAGAATCAGCTGGTCGCCCGGTTCGACCACGCGCTTGAAGCGCGCGCCGTCGATCCCGACGAAGTAGTACAGCGTGTTTTCCGGATCCTTCGGCTGCTCTTCCGAGAACGTCAGCAGCGCGGCCGCCTGAGCGAGCGCCTCGAGGATCAGCACCCCCGGCATCACCGGCCGCTTCGGGAAGTGCCCCTGGAAGAACGGCTCGTTGATCGACACGTTCTTCAGCGCTTTGATCCCCTTGTGCGGCTCGAGTTCGAGCACGCGATCGACGAGCAGAATCGGATAGCGATGCGGCAGCAGCGTGAGGATCTTGTGGATGTCGAGATTGATTTTTTCAGTGCTCATGATGGTTCGTCTCACGCAGAGGCTGCGCGGTGGTGATGCAAAGGCTGAAGCGGGCCGCCGTGCGGCCCAGTCTGGCAAACCGGGCCGGATGCGCTGGCCGTGCCCGGTTCGTGGTCTCGCATGGTGTCGGTCAGGCGTGCGTGCCGCCCTGGGCGGCCAGCGCGGTTTCGAGCGCCTTGATGCGGTCGCGCAGCTTGTCGAGGTTGCGCACGAGCGCGGCGCTCCGGTTCCATTCGCCGTGGTCGACGGCCGGGAACGCGCTCGTGTAGATGCCGGCCTTCGGCAGCGACTTCGACACGCCCGAATTCGCCGTGATGATGACATAGTCGCCAAGCGTCACGTGGCCGGCGATCCCCGCCGCGCCACCGATCATGCAGTGGCGGCCGATCGTCGTGCTGCCCGCGATGCCCGCCTTGCCGGCGATCACCGTGTAGGCGCCGATCCGGCAGTTGTGGGCGATCTGCACCTGGTTGTCGATCTTCACGCATTCTTCGATGACGGTGTCCGCCATCGCGCCGCGGTCGATCGTCGTGTTCGCGCCGATCTCGACGTCCGGGCCGATCGACACGCCACCGACCTGCGGAATCTTGACCCAGCTGCCGGTGCGCGCGTCGCCGTCGCCGACGAAATCCGGCGCGAAGCCGAAGCCGTCGGAACCGATCACGGCACCCGCGTGGATGATCGCGCGCGGGCCGATCTTGCAGCCGTGGTACACCGACGCGTTCGGATACAGGTGCGAGCCGGCGCCGATCGTCGTGCCGCGGCCGACGAACACGTTCGCGTCGAGTTGCACGTCGTCTTCGATCACCGCGCCGGCCTCGACCGTCACGTGCGGGCCGATCACCGCGGTCGCGGCGACCTGCGCGGCCGGATCGATCGTCGCGCTCGGATGCACGCCGGCCGCGCGCGGCGGCGTGGCGAGATCGATGAACATCTGCGCGACGCGCGCGAAGTACGCGTACGGATTCGGCGTCACGATGAAGTTGCGGCCGCTCGCGGCCGCGCCCAGCTTTTCGAGATCCTTCGGCGCGATCAGCACCGCGCCGGCGCGGGTCGTCTCGACCTGCGACAGGTACTTCGGGTTCGCGAGAAACGCGAGTTGCTGAGGGCCTGCCTGGTCGAGCGGCGCGAGGCCGCCCACCATGCACTGGGCGTCGCCGGCGATCTCGCCGCCGAACCGCGTTACGAGTGCCTCAAGCGTCAATGCCATTCGTCGTCTGCTCCGTTCAGTTCGTCGAGCCGGACGCGAGCGCCTTGAGCACCTTGTCGGTGATGTCGATGCGCGGGCTGACGTACACGGCTTCCTGCACGATCAGGTCGTAATTCTGCTGCTCGGCGATCTGCTTGATGACCTTGTTCGCACGCTCCAGCACGGCCGCGAGCTCCTCGTTGCGGCGCTGGTTCAGGTCTTCGCGAAACTCGCGCTGCTTGCGCTGGAAGTCGGTGTCGAGCTGCGCGAGATCGCGCTGCTTCTGCGCGCGATCGGCCGCCGACAGCGACGCACCGTTCTTGTCCAGCGAATCGGACATCGACTTCAGGCGCGCCGCGAGGTCCTGCAGATCCTTGTCGCGCTTCGCGAACTCGGCTTCGAGCTTCGTCTGCGCCGCCTTGGCGGGCGCCGACTCGCGCAGGATCCGATCCGAATTGACCGCCGCGATGCGGGCGACGTCCTGAGCATGCGCCGTCGCCGCGCCCAAGGCCAGCGCAACGGTCAGCGCACACATCACTCGTTTCGAAAACTTACCGGTTAGCAAAATTACCCTCTCGTTACTGTTGTCATGCGTTCGATCAGAACGCCGTCCCGATCTGGAACTGGAATTTCTGGTACTGGTCGCCTTCGTGCTTCTGCAGCGGGAAGCCGAGGCTCAGCTTCAGCGGGCCGATCGGCGAGATCCACGCGAGACCCACACCGTAGCCGTAACGCAGGCCGTTCGCGCCGGTACTCGTGCCGCCCGGCGCGTTGCCCCACACGTTACCGCCGTCGAGGAACGTGAACACGCGCAGCGTGCGGTCGTAGCCGGTGCCCGGCAGCGGGAACGTCAGCTCGATGTTGCCGACCACCATCTTCGAACCGCCGATCGGGTCGTTCGTCTTCGTGTCGCGCGGGCCCAGCGAGCTCGGCTCGTAGCCACGCACGGAGCCGATACCGCCCGCGTAGTAGTTCTTGAAGATCGGGTATGGGTTGCCGATGCCGTTACCGTAGCCGCCTTGCAGGTTCAGGCCCAGGATGAAGCCGCGCGAGAACGAATAGTAGTACTGCGCCTGCAGGTCGGCCTTGTAGTACTGGATCTTGCCGACCGGCACGCCGTATTCGACGTTCGCCTGCGTGAAGTAGCCGCGGCTCGGGATCAGCGCGCTGTCACGCGCGTCGCGCGACCATGCCACCGTCAGCGGCACCGTGTTCGACACGCGGCCGAACTCGTTCACGTAATCCTGGTAGCTCTGCGGCGTGTTCGAGTCGACGTCGAGACGGTTCTGCTCGAAGCCCGCGCCGAAGTAGACGGTGTCGACTTCCGAGAACGGAATGCCGAACTTCAGGTTGCCGCCCGCGCTGATGATCCGGAAGCTCGAGCTCGTCGAGTAGTAAAGCGGCTGGTACGTGCGGTAGTAGACGTCGGTGATCCGCTTGATGCCGTCGACCGTGAAGTACGGGTCGACCTGCGTGACGGTCAGCGTGCGGTAGCTCTTCGCGGTGTTGACGTTCACCGACAGGCTCGTGCCCGAGCCGAACACGTTGTCCTGCGACACGCCGGCCGACAGCACCACCTTGTCCGTCGACGAGAAGCCCGCGCCCAGCGTGATCGCGCCGGTCGGCTTTTCGTCGACCTTCACGTTCACGTCGACCTGGTCGTTCGTGCCTTCGACCGGCACCGTCGTCACGTCGACGTTGGTGAAATAGCCGAGACGGTTCACGCGGTCCTTCGACAGCGCGAGGCGGTTCGAATCGAACCACGAGCTTTCGAGCTGGCGCATTTCGCGGCGCACGACTTCGTCGCGCGTGCGCGTGTTGCCGACCACGTTGATGCGGCGCACGTACACGCGGCGGCTCGGATCGACGACGAGGTTCAGGTTCACCTTGTGGTTCGCCTGGTCGATGTCCGGCTGCGCGTTGACGGTCGCGAATGCGTAGCCGTATTCACCGAGCTTGTCGACGATCGACTTCGTCGTTTGCTGCAGCTTTTCGGCCGAGAAGCGATCGCCCGGCTTGATCTTGATCAGCTTGTTCAGTTCGGCTTCGCGATCGAGCAGGTTGCCCGACAGCTTGATGCCCGACACCGTGTACGGCTCGCCTTCGTGCAGCGTGACCGTCAGGTACATGTCCTTCTTGTCGGGCGAGATCGACACCTGCGTCGATTCGATGTTGAACTCGAGGTAGCCGCGGTTCAGGTAGTACGAGCGCACGGCCTCGAGGTCGCCCGTGAGCTTTTCCTTCGAGTACAGGTCGTTCTTCGTGTACCAGGAGAACCAGTTCGGCGTCGACAGCTGCATTTCGTCGCGCAGCGTGCTGGTGCTGAACGCCTTGTTGCCGATGAAGTTGATCTGGCGGATCTTCGCGCTCGGGCCTTCGGCGACCGCGAACAGGATCGACACGCGGTTCGCGTCGACCGGCGTGATCGTCGTCTTGACCTCGGCCGCATAGAAGCCGCGCGTCAGGTACTGACGCTTGAGCTCCTGCTCCGCCTTGTCGACGAGCGCCTTGTCGTAGTAGCGGCCGTCGGCCAGACCCACCGCGCGCAGCGCCTTCGTCAGGTTGTCCTTGTCGAATTCCTTCGTGCCGGTGAAGTCGATCGACGCGATGGCCGGACGCTCCTGCACCTGCACGATCACGACGTTGCCTTGGGTGGCGATGCGCACGTCGTTGAAGAAGCCCGTCGCGTACAGCGCCCGGATTGCTTCGGATGCCTTGTCGTCGGTGAAGGTATCGCCCTGCTTGATCGGCAGGTAGGCGAACACCGAACCGGCTTCGACGCGCTGCAACCCCTCGATCTTGATGTCTTGCACCACGAACGGTGCCGCTGCATGCGCCGCGAGGCCGTGCGCGGCGAGCGCGGCCGCTGCAACTGTCTTAGGTACAAAGCGATGAGGTTTGAACAACGTGCATCCCCAATATTTAGCTGCATCAAATCAGGCGGCGGCCGACTGGCCGCCGCCTGACGCTTCAGAAATGGATTAACCGAGCCAGGTCGTTGAACAGCGCGATCGCCGACAACGCGACGATGCAGATCAACCCGGCTCTTTGCAGAATCAGCTGCCAGCGCTCCGATACGGCTTTCCCGGTCGCGGCTTCAACCAGATAATATAACAGATGCCCCCCGTCCAAAACGGGAATCGGCAGCAAGTTCAGCACCCCGAGGCTAATGCTGACAAGGGCGAGGAACGACAGGAAGGCCGACGGACCGAGCCGCGCGCTCTTGCCCGCGTAGTCCGCAATCGTCACCGGGCCGGACAGGTTCTTCAGCGACGCATCGCCCGTGATCATCCGCCCGAACATCCTCAGCGAGTAGACGGCGATGTCCCACGTGCGGTGCGCGCCGAGGCGCAGACTCTCGATCGGCCCGTAGCGGACGTCGACCGACGGCGTGTGCATCGACAGCGCCGCGCCGATGCGGCCGACCTGCTGCCCCGTTTCGTCGTCGCGCTGCGCCTGCGGCACGATCGACACCGTCCGGGAGGCACCGCCGCGCTCGATCTGCAGTTCGACTGCCTGGCCCGCATGGTGCTTCACCGCGTCGATGAAGCGCGTGGCGCCGCCGATGGGCTTGCCGTCGAGCGCAAGCAGCTTGTCGCCGGCCTTCAGGCCCGCCTGCTCGGCCGCGCTGCCGGGCTGCACCGACGCCACCGACAGCGCGCCGCCGCCGGTCTCGAAGCCCAGGTGCAGCATGAAATCGTCGTCGAGCGCGCTTTCGGGAACATTGCGCAGGTCGACGCGGAAGTCGAACGTCGCCGCGCCGCCGTCGCGCGCGCCGAGCACGACCTCACGATGATCGAACGCGGCCGCCAGCAGCTTCCAGCGCAGGTCCGACCACGAGCGCACCGGCACGGCGTCGCCGCCCTGCGCGTCGCCTACGCGCACGTCGCGGATCGATACGATCGTCTCGCTGCCGTCGAAGCCCGCGCGGGCGGCCGCCGTGCCGGCGGCCGGCGGCGCGAGCACCGCGGCCGGCTCGGTCACGCCGGTTGCGAATACGGCGGAAAACAGGACGATTGCCAACAGGAAGTTCGCGATCGGGCCGGCGGCGACGATCGCGATGCGCTTGAACACCGATTGCCGGTTGAACGCCTGGCCGAGCTCCTCGGGTTTGACGCCCGCCCCCGGCTCGCGCTCGTCGAGCATCTTCACGTAGCCGCCGAGCGGCAGCGCGGAGAGCGTCCATTCGGTGCCCGTCTTGCGGCTGACCCAGCGCGCGACGGGCTGGCCGAAGCCGATCGAGAAACGCAGCACCTTCACGCCGCACCAGCGCGCGACGCGATAATGTCCGTACTCATGCACGACGACCAGCACCCCGATCGCCACCGCAAACGCGATCAGTTCGACCAGCACGTTCATGAGCACCTCATTCAGACAGTGCGCTCCACGCGTGGCGCAGGCGCTTTCGCAATGATCTCGGCAGCGAGGCGGCGTGCCTCGGCATCCGCCGCAAGGACGTCGTCGAGCCCGTTCGGGTTGCGGTTCGGCAGTGCGTTGAGCACCGCGTCGACCGTCGCCGCGATCGCCATGAAGCCGATCCGGCGCTCGAGAAACGCTTCGACCGCGATTTCGTTCGCCGCGTTCAACGCGGCGCTCGCGATGCCGCCCTCCTCGAGCGCCTTCAGCGCGAGCGCGAGGCACGGGAAGCGCGTGTAGTCGGGCTTCTCGAACGACAGCTGGGCGATCTGCGCGAGGTCGAGCTGCTCGACACCGGCGTCGACGCGCTCCGGGAACGCCAGCGCGTGCGCGATCGGCGTACGCATGTCGGGGTTGCCGAGCTGCGCGAGCACCGAGCCGTCGCGGTACGACACAAGCGAATGGATCACGCTCTGCGGGTGGATCAGCACGTCGATCCGGTCGCCCGGCAGGCCGAAGATCCAGTGCGCCTCGATCACTTCGAGGCCCTTGTTCATCATCGTCGCGGAATCGACGGAAATCTTGCGGCCCATCACCCAGTTCGGATGCTTGCAGGCCTCGTCCGGCGTCACGTCGACGAGCGTGGCCGGCTCGCGCGTGCGGAACGGGCCGCCCGACGCGGTCAGGATGATCTTCGAGATCCCGCCGTGCTCGTTCGCGTCGCGCGGCATGCACTGGAAGATCGCGTTGTGTTCGCTGTCGACCGGCAGCAGGATCGCGCCATGGTCGCGCACGGCGTCCATGAAGATCGCGCCCGACATCACGAGCGATTCCTTGTTCGCGAGCAGGATGCGCTTGCCGGCGCGCGCGGCCGCCAGGCTCGGCGCGAGGCCGGCCGCGCCGACGATCGCCGCGACGACCGTGTCGCAGCCGTCGCTGTTCGACACGTCGACGAGCGCCTGCGGCCCGTACAGCACCGTGGTCTTGTTGCCCGCCGCGCGCAGCTTCGCCTCGACGTGCGCTGCCGTGTTCGCATCGCCGACCACCGCGACTTCGGGTGCGAAGCGCAGGCACTGCTCGACGAGCTTGTCGCCATTGCGGTGCGCGGTCAACGCATAGACCGAGAAACGCTCGGGATGGCGGGCGACCACGTCGAGCGTGCTGTCTCCGATCGAGCCCGTGGAACCGAGCAGTGTCAGACGTTTTTGCATAACAGAAATAGTGGTTTAACCAAGCAGCAGCATTGCGAGCGGCAGCACCGGCAGCAGCGCGTCGACGCGGTCGAGCACGCCGCCGTGACCGGGCAGCAGGCCGCTCGAATCCTTCACGCCCGCCTGACGCTTGAGCAGCGACTCGAACAGGTCGCCGATCACGCTGTACGCAACCAGCAGCGTCAGCGCGGCCCACGCGCCGGGCATCCCGTAGCGCGTCGCGAATGCGGAAAACAGGGTCGGCTCGAACCAGTGCGCGGCCATCGCGGCTCCCGCGACGACCATCACGGCGAGCCAGCCGCCGATCGCGCCTTCCCAGCTCTTCCCGGGACTGATCGTAACGGCCAGTTTACGCTTTCCGAAGGCCTTGCCCGCGAAATATGCACCAATATCGGCCAGCCACACGACCAGCAGCAGCGAGAGCACGAACGGAACGCCCTGCGCACGCGCCGCGACGACCGCGTGCCAGCAGGCCGCGAACACCACGAGCCCGGCCGCGAGCAGGAACGGCCGCCACACGCCGCCCGCGAGTTCCGGCTTGCGGCGCAGCGAGAACGGGCCGACCAGCAGCCAGAACACGCCGGCCGCCATGAAAAGGGGACGGGACGAAGCGGCCTCGACGCCGAGCGGCGCGGTCGCCGCGAGCGCCAGCGCGGCGACGATCGCATAAACGACCGAACCGGCCGCGCCGAGCTTCAGCAGGCGCGCCCATTCCCACGCGGCGAACACGAGCACGACGCCGATCAGCGCGCCGAAGGCCGCGAGCGGCGCGAACAGCGTCACCGGCAGCAACACGGCCAGCATCACGACCGCCGTGATCACACGGGTCTTCAGCATGAAAGGGAATCGGCGTTCTGCGATTGCGGTTCGAGCTGCGCGCTGGTGCGCCCGAAACGGCGCTCGCGCTCGGTATACGACGCGATCGCGTCGGCCAGCGCCGCGCCGTCGAAATCCGGCCAGTATTTGTCGGTGAAATAGAATTCGGCGTACGCGAGCTGCCACAGCAGGAAATTGCTGACGCGCTGCTCGCCGCCGGTGCGGATGAAGAGATCGGGCTCCGGCGCATAGGCCATCGCCAGGTGCGGCGCGAACGCGTCTTCGGTCACCTCGACCTCGCGGCCCTCGCGCACGGCCTGCTCGACGAGTTTCTTCGTCGCCTGCAGGATGTCCCAGCGGCCGCCGTAGTTCGCGGCGATCGTCAGGGTCAGGCGGGTGTTGCGCGCCGTCTTGGTTTCGGCGCGGCGGATCAGTTCGCGGATGCGCGGCTCGAAACGCTCGAGATCGCCCACGACGCGCAGGCGGATCCCGTTCGCATGCAGCTTGCCGATCTCGCGCTCGAGCGCGGTGATGAACAGCCGCATCAGGAACGACACTTCGTCGTTCGGCCGGCGCCAGTTCTCCGAACTGAACGCGAACAGCGTCAGGTATTCGACGCCGGCGCGCGCGCAGCCTTCGACCACCGACCGCACGGCGTCGACGCCGCGGGTGTGCCCCGCGACGCGCGGCAAGCGGCGTTCGGTCGCCCAACGGCCGTTGCCGTCCATGATGATCGCGATATGACGCGGCACGGCGCCGACGTCAGGCACGCGAACGGTAGAGCTGGTATAGGTCATGGCCGTTGAGACAGTTGCGGGAAGAAGGCGGCGCGCGAGGACGGTCGTCAGACCGTCATGATCTCGGCTTCCTTGCTCTGCACGAGCTTGTCGACTTCGGCGACGTGCTTGTCGGTCAGCTTCTGCACGTCGTCGCTCGCACGGCGCTCGTCGTCTTCCGAGATTTCCTTGTCCTTCACGAGCTTCTTGAGCGCTTCGTTCGCGTCGCGGCGCAGGTTGCGGATCGCGACCTTGGCCGTTTCGCCTTCGCTCTTGACCACCTTAGTGAGCTCGCGGCGGCGCTCTTCCGTCAGCGCGGGCATCGGCACGCGGATCAGGTCGCCGGCCGTGGCCGGGTTCAGGCCCAGATCGGCTTCGCGGATGGCCTTCTCGACCTTCGCGACCATGTTCTTTTCCCACGGCTGCACGCCGATCGTGCGTGCGTCGACGAGCGTCAGGTTCGCAACCTGCGAGATCGGCACCATCGAACCGTAGTAGTCGACCTGCACGTGATCGAGCAGACCGGTATGCGCACGGCCCGTACGGATCTTCGCCAGATCGTTCTTGAACGCTTCGATCGAGCGCTGCATCTTCTGCTCTACGCCCTTCTTGACATCAGCGACACTCATTTCAACCTCCGAACCTTCCAACCTTCAATGAACGCGGGCCGCGCCCGGTGCGCCACGCACCACGGCCGGCGACCCGCGCCGCTTGCCCGCATCCGCGGGAGTTTACACGTGGACGAGCGTACCTTCGTCCTCGCCCAGCACGATGCGCTTGAGCGCGCCCGGCTTGTTGATCGAAAACACGCGGATCGGCAGCTTCTGGTCGCGGCACAGCGCGAAGGCCGTCGCGTCCATCACCTGCAGATTGCGGCTGATCGCCTCGTCGAAGCTGATCGTCGTGTAGCGCGTGGCCGACGGATCCTTCTTCGGATCGGCAGAATATACGCCATCGACCTTGGTCGCCTTCAAAACGACCTCGGCGCCCACTTCCGAACCGCGCAGCGCGGCGGCCGTGTCCGTCGTGAAGAACGGGTTGCCCGTGCCGGCCGCGAAGATCACGACCTTGCCTTCCTCGAGCTGGCGGATCGCGCGCGGCCGGATGTACGGCTCGACGACCTGATCCATGCGCAGCGCGGACTGCACGCGCGCGACGATGCCGGCGTGGCGCATCGCGTCCTGCAGCGCCAGCGCGTTCATCATCGTCGCCAGCATCCCCATGTAGTCGGCCGTCGCACGGTCCATGCCGGCCGCACCGCCCGCGACACCGCGGAAAATGTTACCGCCGCCGATCACGACCGCGAGTTGCGTACCGAGACCCACGACTTCGGCGATATCCGCCACCATCCGTTCGATCGTCGCGCGATTGATGCCGAAGGCATCGTCGCCCATCAGCGCTTCGCCGGAGAGTTTGAGGAGGACGCGTTTATAGGCATTGGACATAGGGGCTTCCGAGCGACGAGAGGATGACAACCACGAACTGTAGGGGCGAAATACTGATTCGGGCAAGCGCCGGCGACCGGACCGGGTTTCCCGGCCGGCCGGCGGCGCCGCCGGCCGCGGCGGAGCGGACGCCCGCCGCGGATACTGCCTGACTGCTTACTGCTGCTTTGCTGCTGCGACTTGCGCGGCCACTTCGGCGGCGAAGTCGTCCTGGCGCTTCTCGATGCCTTCGCCGACGACGAACAGCGCGAACTTCTGCACGGTCGCGTTCGCTGCCTTCAGCATCTGCTCGATCGTCTGCTTGTCGTTCTTCACGAACGTCTGGTTCAGCAGCGACACTTCCTTCAGGTACTTCTGGACGCTGCCGTCGACCATCTTCGCGACGATTTCAGCCGGCTTGCCCGATTCGGCAGCCTTCTGCTCGGCGACGCGGCGTTCCGTCTCGATCAGTTCCGCCGGCACGTCGGCCGACGACAGGGCGACCGGCTTCATCGCGGCGATGTGCATCGCGACGTCCTTGCCGACCTGCTCTTCCGCACCCGTGTACTCGACGATCACGCCGATACGCGCGCCGTGCAGGTACGTTGCGATCTTGTTCGCGGTTTCGAAACGGACGAAACGGCGGATCGAGACGTTCTCGCCGATCTTGCCGATCAGGGCCAGGCGGACTGCGTCGACCGTCGAACCGTCGAGCGGCAGTGCCGACAGCGCTGCCACGTCGGCCGGGTTTTGCGTCGCGACGAGTTCTGCAACCGTCTTCGAGAATGCGAGGAAGTCGTCGTTCTTCGCGACGAAGTCGGTTTCGCAGTTCAGCTCGACCAGCGCGCCCGCGTTGCCGCCGACGAACGATGCGACGACGCCTTCTGCCGTCACGCGCGATGCCGCCTTGCTCGCCTTGTTGCCGAGCTTGACGCGCAGCAGCTCTTCAGCCTTGGCCAGGTCGCCGTCGGCTTCCGTCAGCGCCTTCTTGCACTCCATCATCGGTGCGTCGGTCTTTGCGCGCAGTTCTGCCACCATGCTTGCGGTAATTGCCGCCATCATTCGCTCCTTGAGTCTGTATTCACAACGCCGCCCGCTTGGACGCGAACGGCCGAAAATCGTTTCCGGACCCGCGCCGATTCGGCGCGATCAGGTCCGGCGCACAAGCTTAAAAAAAGGGGGCCTGTTGAGAGCCCCCTTTTTGCGCCGGCTCGGGGCCAGTTACGCGTTTTCCTCGACGTACTCGTCGTCGCCACGCGCTGCCTGGACCACTTCGTTGACCGCGTTCGCACGGCCTTCCAGGATCGCGTCGGCCACGCCTTCAGCGTACAGCGCGACTGCCTTGCTCGAGTCGTCGTTGCCCGGGATCACGTAGTCCACACCTTCCGGCGAGTGGTTCGTGTCGACCACGGCGATGACCGGCACGCCCAGCTTGTTCGCTTCCGTGACGGCGATCTTGTGGTAGCCGACGTCGACGACGAAGATTGCGTCCGGAATGCCGCCCATGTCCTTCACGCCGCCGATCGACTTCTGCAGCTTGGCGATTTCGCGTTCGAACAGCAGCGCTTCCTTCTTGCTCATCTTCTCGAGCTCGCCCGCCTCGACTGCCGCTTCCATGTCCTTCAGGCGCTTGATCGATACCTTCAGCGTCTTGAAGTTGGTCATCATGCCGCCGAGCCAGCGTGCGTTGACGTACGGCATGCCCGCACGTTGCGCTTCCTGGGCGATCGTGTCACGCGACTGGCGCTTCGTGCCGACGAACAGGATCGTGCCGCGGTTCGCTGCCAGCTGGCGCACGTACTTCTGTGCGTCCGTGAACATCGGCAGCGTCTTTTCGAGGTTGATGATGTGAATCTTGTTGCGGTGACCGAAAATGAACGGGGCCATCTTCGGGTTCCAGAAGCGCGTCTGGTGACCGAAGTGGACACCCGCTTCCAGCATTTGGCGCATCGTGACTGCCATGTAAATTCTCCACGAGGGTTGGGTCTTAAGCCGGCTGCCGTACCGCCGCGCGTTCCGCGCGGCCGGCACCCTGGTTGCGCCGGCTTGCGATTCGGCACGTGCGAAACTGCCCGTGCCGCAAGCCTTTCATCCTGATGCCGTCGCGATACCACCCCACATCGGGGCATGTTCGGCATTTGGATGTCGACTTAGCCAAAGAGTATAGCACGCCGATTTGTCGGCTCTCAAGTCGCCCGCCACTTTCGCCTGCCGCGGGGCAGCCGGCCGGACAATCCGCGAAAACCCGCACCGGCACCGCCGGCAGGGGCTGCGAGGCCCGCCATAAGGTGCGATAATCCGTCAATTCACCGCATTCCAGGCATACCTCGATGGCTATTACGCTCAAAAACGAACACGACATCGCCGAGATGCGCGTCGCCTGCCGTCTCGCGAGCGAAGTGCTCGACTTCATCACGCCGCACGTCGTCGCGGGCATCACGACCGCCGAACTCGACCGGCTCTGTCACGAATTCATGCTCAACGAGCAGGGCACGATCCCCGCGCCGCTGAACTACCAGCCGCCCGGCTATCCGCCGTACCCGAAGGCCACCTGCATCTCGGTCAACGACGTGATCTGCCACGGCATTCCCGGCGAGAAGGTGATCAAGAACGGCGACGCGCTGAACATCGACATCACCGTGATCAAGAACGGCTACTTCGGCGACACCAGCCGGATGTTCATCGTAGGCGAAGGCTCGATCCTCGCGAAGCGCCTCGTGCAGACCACCTACGAGTGCATGTGGCTCGGCATCGACCAGGTCAAGCCCGGCGCGCACCTTGGCGACATCGGCTACGCGATCCAGAAGCACGCCGAAGCGCACGGCTACAGCGTCGTGCGCGAATACTGCGGCCACGGCATCGGCACGGTGTTCCACGAGGATCCGCAGGTCGTCCACTACGGGCGCCCGGGCACCGGCATCGAACTGAAGGCCGGGATGATCTTCACGATCGAGCCGATGATCAACGCCGGCAAGCGCGACATCCGCACGATGCCCGACCAGTGGACGGTCAAGACGCGCGATCGTAGCCTGTCCGCGCAATGGGAGCACACGGTGCTCGTCACCGAAACCGGCTACGAGGTGCTGACCGTGTCCGCCGGCACGCCGGCACGCCCGGTGTTCGCGCAACCGGCCGCCGCGGTCTGAGCGCCGTCGCGCCCGCCCCGCCCACCCCTCACCTGCTGACCTGAACGGCCGCCCATGAGCGCTCACGCCGCCCCCTCGCCCGCAGCGCTGTCGCGGCGCGCCGAATTCAAGGCCGCCAAGGCCGACCTGCTCGAGCGCTTTCGCAGCGCGACGAACGTCACGTCGCTGATGCACGCGCTGTCGAGACTCACCGACGATGCGCTCAAGCGCGTGTGGGACGACTGCGGGCTGCCCGCGACGCTCGCGCTCGTCGCCGTCGGCGGCTACGGGCGCGGCGAGCTCGCGCCCCACTCCGACGTCGACATCCTGGTGCTGCTGCCCGATGCGCACGACCCGGCGCTCGACGCGCGGATCGAGCGCTTCATCGGGATGGCGTGGGATCTCGGCCTCGAGATCGGCAGCAGCGTGCGCACGGTCGAGCAATGCATCGAGGAGGCGTCGCAGGACGTCACCGTGCAGACCTCGCTGCTCGAAGCGCGCCGCATCGTCGGCAGCACCGCGCTGTTCGAGCGCTTCACCGTGCGGTATCACGAGGCGCTCGACGCGCGCGCCTTCTTCACCGCGAAGGTGCTCGAGATGCGTCAGCGCCACGCGAAGTTCCAGGACACGCCGTACAGCCTCGAGCCGAACGTGAAGGAGAGCCCCGGCGGGCTGCGCGACCTGCAGACGATCCTGTGGATCGCGCGCGCGGCCGGCTTCGGCAGCAGCTGGCGCGAGCTCGACACGCGCGGCCTCATCACCGATCGCGAGGCGCGCGAGCTGCGCCGCAACGAAGGATTCCTGAAGACGCTGCGCGCGCGCCTGCACGTGATCGCCGGACGCCGCCAGGACATGCTCGTGTTCGACCTGCAGACGCAGGCCGCCGAGAGCTTCGGCTACCGGCCGACGCAGGCCAAGCGCGCGAGCGAGCAGCTGATGCGCCGCTACTACTGGGCCGCGAAAGCGGTCACGCAGCTGGCGACGATCCTGATCCAGAACATCGAGGCGCAGCTGTTCCCCGCGACGAGCGGCATCACGCGCGTGCTGTCGCCCGATCGCTTCGTCGAGAAGCAGGGCATGCTCGAGATCGTCGACGACGGCGTGTTCGAACGCCATCCCGACGCGATCCTCGAGGCGTTCCTGCTGTACGAGGCGACCCGCGGCGTGAAGGGCCTGTCCGCCCGCACGCTGCGCGCGCTCTACAACTCGCGCGAGATCATGAACCACACGTGGCGGCGCGATCCGCAGAACCGCCGCACGTTCATGCAGATCCTGCAGCAGCCCGAAGGCATCACGCATGCGTTCCGGCTGATGAACCAGACGAGCGTGCTCGGCCGCTACCTGCTGAATTTCCGCCGCATCGTCGGCCAGATGCAGCACGACCTGTACCACGTGTACACGGTCGACCAGCACATCCTGATGGTGTTGCGCAACATCCGCCGCTTCGCGGTGGCCGAGCATGCGCACGAGTACCCGTTCTGCAGCCAGCTGATCGGCAACTTCGAGCGCCCGTGGGTGCTGTACGTCGCGGCGCTGTTCCACGACATCGCGAAAGGCCGCGGCGGCGACCACTCGACGCTCGGGATGGCCGACGCGCGGCGCTTCTGCCGCGAGCACGGGATCACCGGCGACGACGCGTCGCTGATCGTGTGGCTCGTCCAGCATCACCTGACGATGAGCCAGGTCGCGCAGAAGCAGGACACGAGCGACCCGGAAGTCATCAAGCGCTTCGCCGAAGTCGTCGGCAACGAGCGCTACCTCACCGCACTCTACCTGCTGACCGTCGCCGATATCCGCGGCACGAGCCCGAAGGTGTGGAACACGTGGAAGGGCAAGCTGCTCGAGGACCTGTACCGCATCACGCTCGCGGTGCTCGGCGGAGCGAACCCCGACGCGCATTCGGAACTGAAGTCGCGGCAGGAGCAGGCGCTCGCGCTGCTGCGCCTAGAGACCGTGCCCGACGACGCGCACCGCGCGCTGTGGGACCAGCTCGACGTCGGCTTCTTCCTGCGTCACGACGCGGCCGACATCGCATGGCAGACGCGCGTGCTGTACCGGCACGTGAACGCCGAAACCGCGATCGTGCGCGCGCGGCCGTCGCCGATCGGCGACGCGCTGCAGGTGCTCGTGTACGTGAAGGATCGCCCCGACCTGTTCGCGGGCATCTGCGCGTACTTCGACCGCAACGGGCTGTCGGTGCTCGATGCACGTGTCAGCACGACGCGGCACGGCTATGCGCTCGACAACTTCATCGTCACGCAGACCGAACGCGACGTGCGCTACCGCGACATCGCGAATCTCGTCGAACAGCAACTCGCAGCGCGCCTGGCCGAAACCGCGTCGCTGCCGGAGCCGTCCAAGGGCCGCCTGTCGCGGTTGTCGCGGACGTTTCCGATCACGCCGCGCGTCGACCTCCGGGCCGACGAGCGCGGCCAGTACTACATCCTGTCCGTGTCCGCCAACGACCGGCCGGGCCTTCTCTATTCGATCGCGCGCGTCCTGGCCGAGCATCAGGTCGGCGTCCACGCGGCGCGGATCAATACGCTCGGCGAACGCGTCGAGGACATCTTCCTGCTCGACGGTGCCGGCCTGTCCGACAACCGCCTGCAGATCCAGCTCGAAACCGAATTGCTGCGCGCGATCGCAGTCTGAATGAATCCCAGCGTTTATGCGCACCAAATTAACCGTCAAGAATCCGAAGCCGGCGTCGCCGACCCGCGCCCCTGTCCGCTCCGGCAGCCTCGTCGCCCGCAAGGCGGTGCGCCCAGCCGCGCTACCCGCAGGCGACAAGCCGGCGCGCCCGAAGAAGGCCGCGCCGGCCGCCGCCGGCGAACGCTCGTTCAAGCCGCGCGGCGCGGCAGGCGCCGAGCGCCCGGGCGCGGATCGCGCACCGGCCAAGCGTGCGCCGCGTGAGGGCGGTGCCGAACGCGGCACGCGCGCGCCGTATCGCGACAACGCATCCGGCGAAGGCGCAAAGCGCAGTTTCGGCGACCGTCGCACGTCGTCCGATCGTCCGCCCCGTCGTGACGACGATGCACGTCCGCGTCGCGCGGGTGGCGAAGGCGGCCCGCGTGCGCCCTATCGCGACAACGCATCCGGCGAAGGCGCAAAGCGCAGTTTCGGCGACCGTCGCACGTCGTCGGATCGTCCGCCGCGCCGTGATGACGATGCACGTCCGCGTCGCGCGGGTGGCGAAGGTGGCCCGCGTGCGCCGTATCGCGACAACGCATCCGGCGAAGGGGCGAAGCGCAGTTTCGGCGACCGTCGCACGTCGTCGGATCGCCCGCCCCGTCGTGACGACGATGCACGTCCGCGTCGCGCGGGTGGCGAAGGCGGCGCACGTGCGCCGTATCGCGACAACGCATCCGGCGAAGGCGCAAAACGCAGTTTCGGCGACCGTCGCACGTCGTCGGATCGCCCGCCGCGTCGCGACGACGATGCACGTCCGCGTCGCGCGGGTGGCGAAGGCGGCGCACGTGCGCCCTATCGCGACAACGCATCCGGCGAAGGCGCAAAACGCAGCTTCGGCGACCGTCGCACGTCGTCCGATCGCCCGCCGCGTCGTGATGACGACGCCCGCCCGCGCCGCGCAGGCGCCGATGAAGGCAAACGCCCGTCCTATCGCGACAAGGCATCCGGCGAAGGCGCGAAGCGCAGCTTCGGCGAACGCCCGACGCGCCCCGCACGCGACGGCGAACGCCGCTCGTTCGGTGCGGTCAAGACCGCGCAACCGGTCAAGCGCGCGGCGGCCGACGTCGACCACGGCGACGAAACCGGCCTGATGCGCCTGTCGAAGCGCATGTCCGAACTCGGCCTGTGCTCGCGCCGCGAAGCCGACGAATGGATCGAAAAGGGCTGGGTGCTCGTCGACGGCGAACGCATCGACACGCTCGGCACCAAGGTCCGCCCGGACCAGAAGATCGAGATCGACGAGCGCGCGAGCGCCGCGCAGGCCGCGCAGGTGACGATCCTGCTGCACAAGCCGGTCGGCTACGTGTCGGGTCAGGCGGAAGACGGCTATGAGCCGGCATCGGTGCTGATCACGCGCGCCAACCAGTGGAGCGGCGACCGCTCGCCGCTGCGCTTCTCGCCGCAGCACCTGCACGCGCTCGCGCCGGCCGGCCGGCTCGACATCGACTCCACCGGCCTGCTCGTACTGACGCAGAATGGCGTGATCGCGAAGCAGCTGATCGGCGAGCAGTCGGACATCGACAAGGAGTATCTGGTGCGCGTGCGCTTCGGCGAACGGCTGATCGACATCGACCAGCACTTCCCCGCGGAATCGCTCGCGAAGCTGCGCCACGGCCTCGAACTCGACGGCGTCCCGCTGAAGCCGGCGATGGTGAGTTGGCAGAATGGCGAACAGCTGCGTTTCGTGCTGCGTGAAGGCAAGAAGCGCCAGATCCGCCGCATGTGCGAACTGGTCGGTCTCGAAGTGATCGGCCTGAAGCGCGTGCGGATGGGCCGCGTGATGCTCGGCGCGCTGCCGCAGGGGCAATGGCGCTACCTGTCGGCCGACGAGTCGTTCTGACAGCGGGCACGCGCTGCGTGCCGCACCATGAAACAAGCCCGCGCAAGCGGGCTTTTTCGTGTCCGGTACGAAACCACGCGCAACACGGCGCGCGCAGCCGCATCAAGGTCAGTCGTCGGCTGCCGGATCGAGCCCCGGGAACAGCACCTCGGTGAAGCCGAAGCGCGTGAAGTCGGTGATCCGCATCGGATACAGCTTGCCGATCAGGTGATCGTATTCGTGCTGGACGACCCGCGCATGGAAGCCTTCCGCGACACGGTCGAGCTTCGCGCCGAACTGGTCGAAGCCGCTGTAACGCACCTTCGCGTAGCGGCTGACGACGCCGCGCATGCCCGGCACCGACAGGCAGCCTTCCCAGCCCTCTTCCATGTCCGGCGGCATGTACTCGAGCTTCGGGTTGATCAGCACGGTCTCGGGCACCGGCGGTGCGTCCGGATAACGGTTGTTGCTGCCGAAGCCGAAGATGATGATCTGCAGCCCGACGCCGATCTGCGGCGCGGCAAGCCCCGCGCCGTTCGCGTGATGCATCGTCTCGAACATGTCCGCGACGATCTCGTGCAGCTCGGGGGTGTCGAACCGCTCGACCGGCTTGGCGACTTCGAGCAGGCGCGGATCGCCCATCTTCAGGATCTCGCGAATCATGGCGTGTTGCCCTCCAGGAGTTGGTGCAGTCCGTCTTCGTCCAGCACGGGGATGCCGAGTTCCTCGGCCTTCGCGAGCTTGCTGCCGGCGTCGGCGCCCGCGACCACATAATCCGTCTTCTTCGATACCGAGCCCGCGACTTTCGCGCCGGCCGCTTCGAGCATCTCCTTCGCCGCGTCGCGCGTGAGGTTCGGCAGCGTGCCCGTCAGCACGACCGTCTTGCCGGCGAGCACGCCCTGCGGCGCCTTCGGCGCGGGCGGGCCTTCGGGCCACGTGACCTTGCCGGGCGCGCGCAATTGCTCGATCACCGTGCGGTTGTGCTCTTCCGCGAAGAACTGGTGAATCGACTCGGCCACGATCGGCCCGACGTCGTTCACTTCGAGCAGCTCCTCGATCGACGCGTCCATGATCGGGGTCAGCGACCCGAAATGCTTCGCGAGATCCTTCGCGGTCGATTCGCCGACATGGCGGATCCCGAGCCCGTAGATGAAGCGCGCGAGCGTCGTGTGCTTCGCCTTCTCGAGCGAGTCGAGCAGATTCTGCGCGGACTTCTCGGCGAACCGGTCGAGTTCAGCGAGCGTCGCGAAACCGAGATTGAACAGGTCGGCCGGCGTGCGTACGAGATTCAGTTCGACGAGCTGATCGATGATCTTCTCGCCGAGCCCGTCGATGTCGAGCGCGCGGCGCTGCGCGAAGTGCCACAGCGCCTGCTTGCGCTGCGCCGGGCAGAACAGCCCGCCCGTGCAGCGCGCGATCGCCTCGTCCGGCAGGCGCTCGATCTTCGAGCCGCACACCGGGCACTCGGTCGGCATCACGAACTCGGCCGCATCATCCGGCCGGCGCTCGAGCAACGCACCGACGACCTCGGGGATCACGTCGCCCGCGCGCCGCACGATCACGGTATCGCCGATCCGGATGTCCTTGCGGCGCACTTCGTCCTCGTTGTGCAGCGTCGCGTTGGTCACCGTCGCGCCGCCGACGAACACGGGTTCGAGCCGCGCGACCGGCGTGATCGCGCCCGTGCGGCCGACCTGCACGTCGATCGCGACGAGCTTCGTCAGCGCTTCCTGCGCCGGGAACTTGTGCGCGAGCGCGAAGCGCGGCGCGCGCGACACGAAGCCGAGGCGGTCCTGCTCGTCGCGCCGGTTCACCTTGTAGACGACGCCGTCGATGTCGTACGGCAGCGACTCGCGCTTCTCGCCGACCTTGCGGAAGAAGCCGAGCAGGCCGTCGGCGCCCTGCACGACCGCGCGTTCGCGGTTCACCGGCAGGCCGAGCGTCTCGTACCAGTCGAGCAGCGCGCTGTGCGTGTCCGGCATCGGCATCCCGTCGAGCCTGCCGACCCCGTACGCGAAGAACGACAGCGGACGCTGCGCGGTGATCTTCGGGTCGAGCTGGCGCAGGCTGCCGGCCGCCGCATTGCGCGGGTTCGCGAATTCGCGCTGCTCGGCCGCGCGCTGGCGTTCGTTCAGGCGTGCGAAATCACGCTTGAACATCAGCACCTCGCCGCGCACGTCGAGCACGGCCGGCACGTGCTTGCCCTTCAGCTTCAGCGGGATCGAGCGGATCGTGCGGACGTTCTCGGTCACGTCCTCGCCGGTCGTGCCGTCGCCGCGCGTCGACGCCTGCACGAACATGCCCTGCTCGTAGCGCAGCGAGATCGCAAGCCCGTCGAACTTCAGCTCGCACGCGTATTCGACCGGGTCCGTCACCGAGCCGGCGAGATCAGTCGTCTTGTCGAGCGCATCGGCGACGCGCTTGTCGAATGCGACGATGTCTTCGTCGGCGAAGCCGTTGTTCAGCGACAGCATCGGCGCGTCGTGGACGACCGGCGTGAAACCGCCCGCCACTTCGCCTCCGACGCGCTGCGTCGGCGAATCGGGCGTCACGAGTTCGGGATGATCGGTTTCGAGTTGCTGCAGCTCGCCGAACAGCCGATCGTATTCGGCGTCGGGCAGGTCCGGCTGGTCGAGCACGTAATAGGCGTAATTCGCCCGCTCGAGTTGGTCGCGCAGCCACGCGGCACGCGCGTCGGGCTGGCTGGCTGGCGGTTCGGCTTGGGTTCGGGCCATGCTGGCGGCAGATTCGTTCTGAAAAATCGGATGTCCGATTATCTCAGTTTGACGCCGCGACGGGGGCGCGCGATGCGTGCCGCGCAGGCCCGCTGCAGCACACCCAGGCGGGGTGTGTGCACTGCAGCAGCAGCGACCGACGGGCGACGGCACGTCAGGCCGCCGCCCGTGCAACGCGTTACTGGCTGAAGAGACGGCGCGTGACCGGCGAACCGGCCGGGATGCCCGCTTCCTCGAGCTTCGCGTACAGCTTCATCAGTTGCTGGTCGATCGCGACGAGCGTCGATTCCGGCAGCGGCCGGCGCGAATCGTCGACGACCCGCGCGCCGATCCGCTCGGACAGCGACTTCGCGTAATCGCACATCAGCCGGAATGGCAGGATGTCCTCTTCGGCGACCGGCACGTCGAGCACCAGCGTGATGATGTTGCCGCCCTTGTAGGTCAGGTCGTCGCGCAGGAAGTTCGTGTCGCCGAACTGCAGCATGAACACGGGGTTCTGCTTCGCGTCGAGCTTCACGAACCGCGTGCCGTCACGCGACAGCAGCAACCCGTCCTGGGACGCGACGGCCTGCACGTAGTTCGCCGACCACGGCGCGCCGTCCGACATCACGTTGATCGACAACTGCGCGTCGCACTGCGCGGCAAAGCCGTCGAGCTCGCGCGCCATCGCGACCGTCTCCATCATGTCGGGGAATTCCGGTGCGCCGTCGATCGTGTCGGCGAACTGCTGGACGCCCGTCACGAACTCGGAGAATTCGAGCTCGTTCAGCGCGCCGCTGCGGTTCGCGAGCTGCGCGGCCGCGCGCAGCTCTTCATAGCGCACGCCGTTCTGCAGCAGCTCCCATTGGCCGCCCTCCGGCTTGCCTTCGATATGCACGGGCTTGCTGCCCGCGCGGCGCAGCCGCTGCGCGGCCGGCAGGATCTTGTCGCCCGGCAGCGGCGCGCCGAGGCGAATCGGCACGATGCAGTCGATCCGGCGGTCGACGATCGCGGGCGGCGCCGACGAAATCGTCGTGGCGGCCGGCAGCACGGGTTCGGCCGGTTCGTGCGATGCGGCGGCGGCCGGCGCTTCCTGCGCGGCGGCTGCATCGTCGACGGCCTGCTCGGCCGACTCGGTCGACCCCGACGGCGCGTCGCCTCCGGTGGCTTCGGCCTGCAGGTCGGCCGGCGTGTCGGCAGGCGCCACGCCGCCGAAGGTCGGCTCGACGCGCGCGGCTTCGACCGGCGCGCTCGCGGCGGCGGCGGCCGGTGCCGGCGCCGCGGGCTCGCGGCGTGCGGGCTGGCGCACCGGCTCGATGAACGGCAGCTCTTCGTCGCGCTCGGGGCGATTCATCGCCTCGACCGCCTCTTCCGGCATCGGGCGCGGCATCCTGCGCCGCACCTTCGCGCCCTGCCACGCGTTGTAGACCACGACGCCGCCCACCACGACGGCGCCCGCGCCGATCAAACCGAGTGTCAACTCGTCCATGCACGCTCCATCAGCAATTCTTGTTCGTCGGAACCGCGAACGGGCGCCCATGCGCCGCGCGAACGCGGTCCGGTTTCTTCAAACGTCAATTCTGGGCAAAACCCGCGGCGGTTTCCATGTCCACCGCGACGATCCGCGACACGCCCTGCTCCTGCATCGTCACGCCGATCAGTTGCTGCGCCATCTCCATCGCGATCTTGTTGTGCGAGATGAAGAGGAACTGCGTCTTGTCGGACATCGCGCGCACGAGATTCGCGAAACGCTCGGTGTTCGCGTCGTCGAGCGGCGCGTCGACCTCGTCTAGCAGACAGAACGGCGCCGGGTTCAACTGGAACATCGCGAACACCAGTGCGGTGGCGGTCAGCGCCTTTTCGCCACCCGACAGCAGGTGGATGGTCGCGTTCTTCTTGCCCGGCGGCTGCGCCATCACCTGCACGCCCGCATCGAGGATTTCGTCGCCCGTCATGATCAGCTTCGCCTGGCCGCCGCCGAACAGGCGCGGGAACAGGTCGCTGAAGTGACGGTTGACCTCGTCGAAGGTACCCTGCAGCAGCGTGCGGGTTTCCTGGTCGATCTTGTGGATCGCATCCTCGAGCGTCGTGATCGCGTCGGTCAGGTCGGCCGACTGCGCATCGAGGAACACCTTGCGCTCGCTCGCGGCCTTCAGCTCGTCGAGCGCGGCCATGTTGACCGGACCCAGCGCGTTGATCGCGTTGTTCAGGCGCGTGACCTCGCCCTGCAGGTACGACGGTTTCAGGTCCGGCGTCAGCTTCTCGCGCAGCGCTTCCTCGTCGACCTCGGCCGCCGCGAGCTGCTCGGCAAACTGCTCGACGGACAGGCGCGCGGCCTGCTCCTTCAGCTGCAGCTCGGTGATGCGGTCGCGCAGCGGCTGCAGCGAACGCTCGGCGACGAGACGCTGCTCGTCCGACGCGCGCAGCTTCGCAGTCAGGTCGTCGAGTTCGATCCGCGCGGCCTGCAGCGCCTCTTCCTTCACCGCGCGAATTTCGAGCGCGTCCTGCAGGCCCGTGTGCGCGGTCTGCTCGTTGATCGTTTCGAGTTCGGCGCGCGCGTCTTCCAGCGACGCGGCGACGCGCTCGCTCTGCTCGTGCGCGACCTGGATGCTGCGCTTCAGTTCGTCGATCCGCGTGACCGCGTTGCGCGCGGCGAAGCGCGCGTCGTTCGCGCCGCGCTCGAGATCGCGCGCTTCCTGGCGCGCCTGCGTCAGCGATTCGTCGAGCGCCTCGAACGCGAGCTGGTTGTCCTCGAAGCGCGCCTGCAGTTCCGCGAGTTCGCCGTCGAAGCGCTCGAAGTTCGCTTCCGATTCCGCGCGCAATGCGCGCTGCTCGTCGATCTGCGCGCCGATCTCCTCGAGTTCCTCGCGGATCTGCGTGCTGCGCTGCGTGTAGCGTTCATGCGCCTGGGCGAGCTTCAGCACGTCCATCTGCAATGCATGCACGCGCTGGGTCGCGCGTTCGGCCTGCGCGCGCACGTCGCCGAGCGCCTGCGTGGCCTGCGTGTGCGCGGCTTCCGCGCGCACCGCCGCCGTGCGGGCCTCGTCGGCCAGCAGCGCCTGCGCGCGCACCTGGCGCGTCAGGTTTTCGATCTCCTGCTGGCGGGCCAGCATCCCGGCCTGCTCCGAATCGGCCGCGTACAGCTGCACGCCGACACGCGTGACGATGTGGCCGGCCTTCACGACGAACGCGCCGCCGGCCGGCAGTTGCGCGCGCGTCGCGAGTGCCTGCGCGACGTCGTCGGCGACGTACACGTTGCCGAGCCAGTCGTTCAGCACCGCGCGGATGCCTGCATCGTCGATGCGCACGAGCGACAGCACCGGGCGCAGCCCGGCCGCGGCGGCCGGCGGCTCGCCGGCCACGGGCGGCGCGTAGAACGCGAGCTTCGCGGGCGGCGCATCGGTCGCGAACGCCTTCACCCAGTCGAGATTCGACACTTCGAGCGCGGCCAGCCGCTCGCGCAGCACGGCCTCGAGCGCCGCTTCCCAGCCGGCCTCGACGTGCAGCTTCTTCCAGAGACGCGGCAGCGCGCCGAGCTCGTGCTTGTCGAGCCACGGCTGGATCTTGCCTTCGGTCTGCACGTTCTCCTGCAGCTGCTTGAGCGCGGCGAGCCGCGCCTCGAGCTGGTGGATCTGCGCGCTTTCGGCCTGCACGCGCTCCTGGGCCGCGCGGCGCTCGCCGTCGAGACGCGGTACCGTTTCCTGCGCATCGGCGAGGCGCGCCTGGGCTTCGGCGAGGATTTCTTCCTGCTCGGCGAGCTGCATGCGCAGTTCCTCGAGCTGCGCTTCGTCGGGCGCGTCGAGCCCGCCCGCCTCGGACTTCAGGCGCTCGTGGCGCTGTTGAAGCTGCTGGAGCTGCTGGTCGGCATTGCGCTGGTGTGCGGCCTCGAGCTTCAGCGACTGTTCGGTCTGCGCGATCCGCGCGCGCTCGTCGTTGAGCTGCGCCTGCGCATCGCGCCATTTCGCCTCGAGCGCCGGCAGCGCGTCGTGTTTCGCGGCCGCGTTGTCTTCGGCGAGCGCGGCCTTCTCGTCGGCCATCGCGCGCGCTTCCTCGGCTTCCTCGAGCTCGTCCTGCGCCTTCTCGGCCTGCGCGCGCCATTGCTCGCGCTGCGCGTTCAGCGCGGCGATCTGCGCCTGCACGCGGTTGCGCGATTCGACGATGAACTTGATCTCGGCCTCGAGGCGGCTCACTTCGGCGTTGGCCTCGTAGAGCGCGCCCTGCGCGCCCTGCATCGCGTCGCTCGCCGAGTAATGCGCGACCCGCAGCGTCTCGAGCTGCGATTCGACCTCGCGCAGTTTCGCCGTCTGCGCCTCGAGGTCGATCTGCGCCTGTTCGATCGCGCGCTGCTGCTTCTGCTGCTCGCCGGCGGCCTCGTTCTTGCGCAGCAGCCACAACAGGCGCTGCTTCTCCTCGCCGTCGGCGACGAGTTCCTTGTACTTGGTCGCGACGACGGCCTGCGCCTCGAGCTTCTCGAGGTTCGCGCCGAGCTCGCGGACGATGTCCTCGACGCGCGTCAGGTTCTCGCGCGTGTCGTGCAGGCGGTTCTCGGTCTCGCGGCGGCGCTCCTTGTACTTCGACACGCCCGCGGCTTCCTCGAGGAACACGCGCAGCTCTTCCGGCTTCGCCTCGATGATCCGCGCGATCATGCCCTGCCCGATGATCGCGTACGCGCGGGGCCCGAGGCCCGTGCCGAGGAAGATGTCCTGGATGTCGCGGCGGCGCGCCGGCAGGTTGTTGATGTAGTAGCTCGACGTGCCGTCGCGCGTCAGCACGCGCTTCACGGCAATCTCGCCGTACTGGCCCCACTGCCCGGCCGCGCGGCCGTCGGAGTTGTCGAAGATCAGTTCGACGCTGGCCCGGCTGCCGGGCTTGCGGGCGGTCGAGCCGTTGAAGATCACGTCCTGCATCGACTCGCCGCGCAGCTCGGACGCGCGCGACTCGCCGAGCACCCAGCGCACGGCATCGATGATGTTGGACTTGCCGCACCCGTTCGGGCCCACCACGCCGACAAGCTGGCCCGGAACCTGGAAATGCGTGGGATCGACAAAGGATTTGAAGCCAGCGAGTTTGATCGAGCTCAGACGCACGGCGGTATCGGATGTGAAGAAGAGGTGAAACGGACGGGGCCGCGACGCGCGGGGCCGGACGGCCCGTGCGCGCGATGCGCCCCGGAATTCAAAAGCGGGGCCGCGCGCATCTCAAGCGTTGGGCCCCGCAAACGGCTTCCATCATACCATCGCGCGTGCGCCGTCCCGCCCGTCGCCGGGTTTGCCCGATGCCGGCGCGGCACGATGGACCCGGCTCGACAGCAGCGTCGCCAGCACGATGCACGCGCCGCCCGCCCACTCTCGCGCGCTCGGCAGTTCGCTCGCGAACACCCACGCCGACAGCGCGGTGATCACGATCTCGAACAGCATGATGATCGACGCGCGGTTCGCCGGCACGCGCGCGAGCCCGTATTGCACGAGCAGGTTGTTGGCGGCCATCGTCACGCCGATCGCGGCGATGATCGCTGCCGCGACGCCGAGCTGGCTTCCCGCCGGCGCGGCCGGCAGCCCCTCGAACAGCGACGCGACCGCGCCGAACACCGCCGCGCCGCCGAACAGCGTCGCCGTGCGCATCTCGGCGCGCATCTCCGGCAGCTCGCGGCTCGCCTTGATCACGAGCACGTTGCTCATCGCGAAACTCAGGCCGGCCGCGAGCCCCGCCCATTCGGCCGGGTTGGCCGGCAGCGGCACGCCGAGCTGCGGCGACCACAGCATCAGCATCGCGCCGCCGATCGACAGCGCCGCGAGCGCCGCGCCGGCCCAGGTCAGCCGCTCGCGCAGCAGGAAATGCGCGTAGATCGCGGTCCATGCCGGGGTCAGGTAGAACAGCAGCATCACGCGCAGCACTTCGCCGTGGATCGTGCCCCACACGAAACCGAGGTTGGTCACGCCCGCCGTGATCGCGATGCCCGGCAGCACCCAGTGCCAGCGCAGCGTGGCGATCGTGCGGTGCCGCACGACGACCACGAACAGGAACGCGACCGCGCTCGTCAGCGCGCTCGCCAGCGTGCCGGTGAGCCCGAGCGACGCGAGAATCCGCAGCGGATACCAGATCAGGCCCCATACCGACGCGCCGATCAGGATGGCCAGCGTCGGCAGGCTGCCGCGTACCGCGTTATTCATTTGATTCGCTACCCTTTATTCGAGCGGCCCGGCCGCCGTTCCGGCGGGCCGCGACCGCATTGCGTCACGTTATAATCATCCGTTGCGAGCCGCGCGCCGTCGGCGCCCGCTCGCAGCCGTGCGGCACCCGCGCCGCCCCTTTCGCCCTTTCGCTCCAACCGGCCGCGATGGCCGCTTCGCCCGTGAACCCTCGACTCGACTCGCTCCAGCCCTATCCCTTCGAAAAGCTGCGCGCCCTGTTCAAGGACGTGACGCCTTCCGGCGACCTGAAACCGATCAGCTTCGGCATCGGCGAGCCCAAGCACCCGACGCCGGCGCTGATCCGCGACGCCGTGGTGGCCGCGCTCGACGGTCTCGCGTCGTACCCGGCCACGGCCGGCTCGGACGCGCTGCGCACGTCGATCGCACACTGGCTCGAACGCCGCTACGGGCTGCCTGCAATCGACCCGGCCACGCAGGTGCTGCCGGTGTCGGGGTCGCGCGAGGCGCTGTTCTCGCTCGCGCAGACGGTGATCGACGCGCGCCCGCGCGCGGATGGCAAGAAGGCGATCGTACTCTGTCCGAATCCGTTCTATCAAATTTACGAAGGCGCGGCGCTGCTGGCCGGTGCCGAACCCTATTTCGCGAACAGCGACCCGGCCCGCAACTTCGCGTGCGACTACGCGGCCGTGCCCGATGAAGTGTGGGCGCGCACCCAGCTGCTGTACGTGTGCTCGCCGGGCAACCCGACGGGCGCCGTGCTGACGCTCGACGACTGGCGCGAGCTGTTCGCGCTGTCCGACCGCCACGGTTTCGTGATCGCGTCCGACGAGTGCTATTCGGAGATCTATTTCGACGAAGCGGCGCCGCCGCTCGGCGGCCTCGAGGCCGCGCACCGCCTCGGCCGCGGCTTCGAGCGGCTCGTGATGCTGTCGAGCCTGTCGAAGCGCTCGAACGTGCCGGGCATGCGCTCGGGCTTCGTCGCCGGCGACGCCGCGCTGCTGAAGAAATTCCTGCTGTACCGCACGTACCACGGCGCCGCGCTGTCGCCGGTCTGGCAGCATGCGAGCATCGCCGCGTGGAACGACGAAGCGCACGTGCGCGAGAACCGCGCGCTGTACCTGCAGAAGTTCAGCACGGTCACGCCGATGCTGGCCGACGTGATCGACGTGAAGCTACCCGACGCCGCGTTCTACCTGTGGGCCAACGTCGCGCGCACTGGCCTGTCGGACACCGAGTTCGCCCGCCGCCTGTACGCCGACTATAATGTGACGGTTCTGCCCGGCTCGTACCTCGCGCGCGATGCGCACGGCACGAATCCGGGCCGCGATTTCATCCGGATCGCGCTCGTCGCGGGCACCCCCGAATGCGTCGAGGGCGCGCAACGCATCGTCGATTTCTGCCGGGCTCTCGCGCGGTAAGACGTCCATCCCGATCAATTCCATTCATCTCCTGCGAAAACGAACATGTCGCAACAACTTCAGCAAATCATCGATACCGCCTGGGAAAACCGCGCCGAGCTGTCGCCGAAGGCCGCGCCCGCCGACGTCCGCGAAGCCGTCGCGCACGCGATCGAGCAGCTCGACAAGGGTGCACTGCGCGTCGCCGAGAAGATCGACGGCAACTGGACCGTCCATCAGTGGCTGAAGAAGGCCGTGCTGCTGTCGTTCCGCCTGGAGGACAACGCACCGATGCCGGCGGGCGGCTACTCGCAGTTCTACGACAAGGTGCCGTCGAAGTTCGCGAACTACACGGCCGAAGACTTCGCCGCGGGCGGCTTCCGCGTCGTGCCGCCGGCCATCGCGCGCCGCGGCTCGTTCATCGCGAAGAACGTCGTGCTGATGCCGTCGTACACCAACATCGGCGCGTACGTCGACGAAGGCACGATGGTCGACACGTGGGCGACGGTCGGCTCGTGCGCGCAGATCGGCAAGAACGTGCACCTGTCGGGCGGCGTCGGCATCGGCGGCGTGCTCGAGCCGCTGCAGGCCAACCCGGTCATCATCGAAGACAACTGCTTCATCGGCGCGCGCTCGGAAGTCGTCGAAGGCGTGATCGTCGAGGAGAACTCGGTGATCTCGATGGGCGTGTACCTCGGCCAGAGCACCAAGATCTACGATCGCGAAACGGGCGAAGTCAGCTACGGCCGCATCCCGGCCGGCTCGGTCGTCGTCGCCGGCAACCTGCCGTCGAAGGACGGCTCGCACAGCCTGTACTGCGCGGTGATCGTGAAGAAGGTCGACGCGAAGACCCGCGCGAAGGTCGGTCTGAACGAGCTGCTGCGAGGCGACTGATGGCGAAGCCGCGCACCGTGGTCGTCTACGGCATTCCGAACTGCGACACCGTGAAGAAGGCCCGCGTGTGGCTCGACGATCACGGCGTCGCGTTCGAGTTCCACGACTTCAAGAAGCTCGGCGTCAGCGCACCGCTGGTCGAAGACTGGCTGAAGGACGTATCGCTCGACGCGCTCGTGAACAAGCGCGGCACGACGTGGCGCGGCCTGGACGACGCCATGAAGGCGGCCGCGGAAACGAAGTCCGGCGCGGTTGCGCTGATGATCCACAAGCCGTCGGTCATCAAGCGCCCCGTGCTCGTCGTCAACGGCCGCGTGAAATCGCTCGGCTTCGTGGCCGATCAGTACGCGGCGCTGTTTGCCGCCTAGGGCGGCCCGCGCGGCGCCCACGCTGCACACGACGCCTCATCGCTGCCGGCCACCGCGCCGGCATTTTTTATCGAAAGTGGTCCGAACCATGTCCGCCACCCTAGCCCTTACCGAACAGCTGATCGCCCGCGCGTCCGTCACGCCCGACGACCAGCATTGCCAGCAGATCATGACCGAGCGCCTCGCCGCGCTCGGCTTCGAATGCGAAACCATCGCGTCGCACGGCGTGACCAACCTGTGGGCCGTCAAGCGCGGCGCCGACGGCCGCGACGGCAAGCTGCTCGCGTTCGCGGGCCACACCGACGTCGTGCCGACCGGCCCGCTCGAGCAGTGGACCTCGCCGCCGTTCATTCCCGCGCATCGTGACGGCAAGCTGTACGGCCGCGGCGCGGCCGACATGAAGACGTCGCTCGCGGCGTTCGTCGTCGCGTCCGAGGAATTCGTCGCGGCCCACCCCGGCCACCGCGGCGCGATCGCGTTCCTGATCACGAGCGACGAGGAAGGCCCGGCCACCGACGGCACCGTGAAAGTCGTCGAGCTGCTCGAAGCGCGCGGCGAACGTCTCGACTACTGCATCGTCGGCGAGCCGACGTCGACCACCGAACTCGGCGACGTCGTGAAGAACGGCCGCCGCGGCTCGATGTCGGGCGAACTGATCGTCAAGGGCGTGCAGGGCCACATCGCCTACCCTCACCTCGCGAAGAACCCGATCCACCTGCTCGCGCCGGCGCTCGCCGAGCTCGCCGCCGAACAGTGGGACGAAGGCAACGAATACTTCCCGCCGACCACCTGGCAGGTGTCGAACCTGCACGCCGGCACCGGTGCGACCAACGTGATCCCCGGCCACGCGGACCTGATGTTCAATTTCCGCTTTTCGACGGCGAGCACCGTCGAGGGCCTGCAGGCGCGCGTGCATGCGATCCTCGACAAGCACGGCCTCGAATATTCGCTGAAGTGGTCGGTGAGCGGCCTGCCGTTCCTCACGCCGCGCGGCGACCTGTCGAACGCGCTGGAGAACGCGATCCGCGCCGAGACCGGCCTCACGACCGAGCTGTCGACGACGGGCGGCACGTCCGACGGGCGCTTCATCGCGCGCATCTGCCCGCAGGTGATCGAGTTCGGTCCGCCAAACGGCAGCATCCACAAGATCGACGAGCACATCGACGTGCGCTTCGTCGACCCGCTGAAGAACGTGTACCGCCGCGTGCTCGAACAACTGATCGCCTGACGGAGCCTCGCATGACGACACCTTTTGCAACTGTTCGCGACCTGCTGCGCTATGCGGTCACGCGCTTCTCGAAGGCGAAGCTCGCGTTCGGCCACGGCTCGGACAACGCATACGACGAAGCCGCCTACCTCGTACTTCACACGCTCGACCTGCCGCTCGACACGCTCGAGCCGTTCCTCGATGCCCGCCTGCTGCCCGACGAAATCGCGGCCGTGCTCGCGGTGATCGAGCGACGCGCGACCGACCGCGTGCCGGCCGCGTATCTCACGCATGAAGCGTGGATGCACGGCCACCGCTTCTACGTCGACGAGCGCGTGATCGTGCCGCGCTCGTTCATCGGCGAACTGCTCGACGACGGGCTGCAGCCGTATGTCGCCGATCCCGAGCAGGTCGGCGCGGTGCTCGAGCTGTGCACCGGCTCCGGCTGCCTCGCGATCCTCGCGGCCAGCGCGTTCCCGAATGCCGAGATCGACGCGGTCGACCTGTCCGAGAAGGCACTCGAAGTCGCCGAGATCAACGTGCGCGACTACGGCCTCGACGATCGCATCACCCTGCATCGCGGCGACCTCTACACGCCGCTGCCCGCGTTCCGCGCCGAACCCGACACGCGCTACGACGTGATCCTGACGAACCCGCCGTACGTGAACGCGACGTCGATGGCGGCCCTCCCGCCCGAGTACCGGCACGAGCCGGAAATGGCGCTCGCGGGCGGCGACGACGGGATGGACATCGTGCGGCGCATCATCGGGCAAGCGCACAACTGGCTGCACGACGACGGCGTGCTCGTCGTCGAGATCGGCAACGAGCGCGAGCACGTCGAAGCCGCGTTCGGCGGCCTCGA
Source organism: Burkholderia sp. Bp9099 (assembly GCF_003857805.1). Taxonomy (NCBI): domain Bacteria; kingdom Pseudomonadati; phylum Pseudomonadota; class Betaproteobacteria; order Burkholderiales; family Burkholderiaceae; genus Burkholderia; species Burkholderia sp. Bp9099. The sequence continues at coordinate 24,456 of NZ_QTPU01000007.1, read as the reverse complement.
GCTCACGTGGCTGCCCACCAGCGCGGGCGACGACGCCGTGTTCCTGATCCAGGCGTCGGACCTGCCGCGCAAGGCCTGACGGCGCGCCGCGACCGAACCGTGCGGTACGGCACACCGCTGTCCCGCACGGTTGGGTAAGATGCGCGTACGCGGCCGTCGCGCCGCACGACTTCAGGAGTCCGTCACGCGCCCATGACCCTCGACTGGCTACATCTCGGCACCCTGGTCCTGGCCATCCATGTGCTCGGGATCATCGCGGCGTGTCATGCGCTCATGAATACCCGCACGTCGCAAGGCGCGATCGCATGGGCCGTGTCGCTCGCCGCGATGCCGTACCTGACGCTCATCCCGTACCTGTTCCTCGGCCGCAGCAAGTTCTCCGGCTACGTCGATGCACGACGCCACGAGATGGAAGCGCTGCGCACGCACACGCCGCGCGCGCCATGGCTCGCTGCGGACGCAACCGACGGGCAGGCCGCCGACGCGATCGGCCGGGCCGCCGTGCTCGCGCTCACGCGGCTGGGTGGAATGCCGTTCGTCGGCGGCAATGCGGTGCGCACGCTCGTGAACGGCGACGCAACCTTCTCGGCGATCCTGTCGGCGATCGACGCCGCGCGCGACTACGTGATCGTCCAGTTCTTCATCGTGCGCGACGACGCGCTCGGCCAGATGCTGCGCGACGCGCTGCTCGCCCGCACGGCGGCCGGCGTGCGCTGCTACCTGCTGTACGACAGCATCGGCAGCTTCGACCTGCCGCGCGGTTACGTCGACACGCTGCGCCGCGGCGGCGTCGAGGTCCATCCGTTCGCGACCCACCGCAAGTTCGTCAACCGCTTCCAGCTCAACTTCCGCAACCATCGCAAGATCGTCGTCGTCGACGGCAATCGCGCGTTCGTCGGCGGCCTCAACGTCGGTATCGAATATCTCGGTGCGAACCGGCGCCTGTCGCCGTGGCGCGACACCCATATCGAGATTCGCGGCCCGGTGGTGGCCAGCATCCAGTACGTGTTCGCCGAAGACTGGCACTGGGCCACGCAGACGCTGCCGCCGCTCGCCGCGCCGCCGGAGGCGCTGCCCGACGACGCGATGCATTGCCTCGCCGTGCCGATGGGGCCGGCCGACAAGCAGGAAACCGGCTCGCTGTTCTTCGTCGAGGCGATCAACGCCGCGCGCGAGCGGATCTGGATCACGACGCCGTATCTCGTGCCCGACGAAGCGGTGATCGCCGCGCTGAAGCTCGCGGTGATGCGCGGCGTCGACGTGCGCATCCTGATTCCGAGCCGGCGCGATCACTACGTGGTGTTCGAAGCGTCGAAGCTCTATGCGCGCGATCTCGTCGACGCTGGCGTCAAGGTGTTTCGCTACCGGCCCGGCTTCCTGCATCAGAAAGTGCTGCTGATCGACCGCGTCGCGGCCGCCATCGGCAGCGCGAATCTCGACAACCGCTCGTTCCGGCTGAACTTCGAAATCATGGTGCTGACCGTCGACCGCGCGTTCGCCGCCGAAGTCGAAGCGATGCTCGACGCCGATTTCGCGCTGGCCTACGAAGTCGATGCGAACGAGTATCGGCACTCGCCCGCGTGGCGGCGTATCGCAATGCACGTCGCGCGCCTGTTCGCGCCGATCCTGTAGCGGTTGCGCGAGCGCCGGCCCGGCGCCGCCGCCCGGCGGCGCATGCTTTCGCACGGCATGCCCCGGCGCCGCGACCCAGGCAGGCTCGATCCGAACCGCCCGCTCGCCGCATCGAACCGTCAAAGCAGCTTGTCGATATCCGCGGCGATTTCCTCGGGCTTCGTCGACGGCGCGTAGCGCTTGACGATCCGCCCGTCGCGGTCGATCAGGAATTTCGTGAAATTCCACTTGATCGCCTTGAGGCCGAGGATGCCGGGCGCCTCGTCGGTCAGGTAGCGGTACAGCGGATGCGCGTGGTCGCCCTTCACGTCGATCTTCGCGAACATCGGGAACGTGACGCCGTAGTTGCGCTCGCAGAACGCGCCGATCTGCGTGGCGTCGCCCGGCTCCTGCTTGCCGAACTGGTTGCACGGGAAGCCGAGCACGAAGAAACCGCGGGCCGCGTACTGGTCATACAGCTTCTGCAGGCCCGCATACTGCGGCGTGAAACCGCACTCGCTCGCGGTATTGACGATCAGCAGCACCTTGCCGCGATACGCGTCGAGCGACGCCGGCGCACCGGCGAGCGTCTCTGCGCTGAACGAATACAGGGTGGACATCGGGCACTCCTTTTACGAAACCGTATCGACGTGGAGTCTAGGCGAAATCGCGCCGTTGCGGCACCTGCCGAACGGCCGATATCCGGGGCGACGCGCGCGCAGTCTAGAATAGCGGTTTTGGTCAGTCATTCCCGCCGTGATCCGTTTCAATCAGTTCAGCCTTGCGCGCGGCACCAAGCCGCTGTTCGAGTCGGCCTCGTTCGTGCTCAATCCCGGCGAGAAAGCCGGCCTGATCGGCGCGAACGGCGCCGGCAAATCGACGCTCTTCTCGGTCCTGCGCGGCGAGCTGCATTCCGACGGCGGCGATTTCGCGATGCCGCCGTCGTGGCGGATCGCCCACGTGTCGCAGGAAACGCCCGCCGTCGACCGCTCCGCGCTCGACTACACGCTCGACGGCGACACCGCGCTGCGCGAGATCGAGGCGCGTATCGCCGCCGCCTCGGCCGCGCACGACGGCGCGGCCGAAGCCGACGCGCACGCGGCGTTCGCCGACGCCGACGGCTATACGGCCCCCGCGCGCGCCGAAGCGCTGCTGCTCGGCCTCGGCTTCACGCTCGCGCAGACGCGCGAATCGGTCGCCAGCTTCTCCGGCGGCTGGCGCATGCGGCTGAACCTCGCGCAGGCGCTGATGTGCCGCTCCGACCTGCTGCTGCTCGACGAACCGACCAACCACCTCGACCTCGACGCGATCGTCTGGCTCGAAGACTGGCTGCACCGCTACGCCGGCACGCTCGTCGTGATCTCGCACGACCGCGAATTCCTCGACTCGATCTGCAACGTCACGCTGCATCTGGAAAATCGCCAGGTGAAGCGCTACGGCGGCAATTACTCGCAATTCGAAGTGCTGCGTGCGCAGCAGCTGGCGCTGCAGCAAAGCGCGTACGAAAAGCAGCAGAAGACGATCGAGCACCTGCAGAGCTTCGTCGACCGCTTCAAGGCCAAGGCGACCAAGGCCAAGCAGGCGCAAAGCCGGATGAAGGCGCTCGAGAAGATGGAGCTGATCGCGCCCGCGCACATCGCGTCGCCGTTCACGTTCGAATTCCGCACGCCCGACGCCGCGCCGAACCCGATGATGGTGATGGAAGACGTCCGCTGCGGCTACCACGCAGAGGACGGCACGGACATCCCGATCGTCGAACGCGTGGCGCTGTCGATCCAGAACGGCCAGCGCATCGGCCTGCTCGGCGCGAACGGCCAGGGCAAGTCGACGCTGATCAAGACGCTGGCCGGCACGCTCGCGCCGCTGTCGGGCCACGTGCGCGACGGCAAGGGGCTGACGATCGGCTATTTCGCGCAGCACCAGCTCGAAACCCTGCGCGAGGACGATTCGCCGCTCGCGCATCTCGCACGGCTCGCCCCCGATACGCGCGAGCAGGAACTGCGCGACTTCCTCGGCGGCTTCAATTTCTCCGGCGACATGGCGACGAGCCCGGTCGGCCCGTTCTCGGGCGGCGAGAAGGCGCGGCTCGCGCTTGCGCTGATCATCTGGCAGAAACCGAACCTGCTGCTGCTCGACGAGCCGACCAACCACCTCGACCTCGAGACGCGTCACGCGCTGACGATGGCGCTCGCGCAGTTCGAAGGCACGCTGATCCTCGTCTCGCACGACCGCCACCTGCTGCGCGCGACCACCGACCAGTTCATGCTCGTCGCGAAGCACCGGCTGCAGCCGTTCGACGGCGACCTCGACGATTACCGCGACTGGCTGCTGCAGCATGCGGCCGAGCAACGCGCGGCCGCGAAGGCCGACAGCGCCGCAGCAGCGGGCACGGATCCGGGCATCAACCGCAAGGATCAGAAGCGTCAGGCGGCCGAGGAGCGCCAGCGGCTGTCGCAGCTGAAGAAACCGCTGCAGAACCGCATCACGAAGCTCGAAAGGGAAATGGAAACGCTGCACGCGGAGAAGGCGCGCCTCGACGCGTTCGTCGCCGATCCGGCGAGCTACGAAGCCGCGCGCAAGACGGAACTGACCGAAGCGATCCGCAAGCTGGGCGAGGTCAATGCCCGGCTCGAAACGGTCGAGGCGGACTGGCTCGCCGTGCAGGAAGAACTCGAGCAGATCGGCTGAACGCGCCCGGCGCGCCGTCAGCCGGTCGTTTCAGCGGCGGCCGCACGCCTAGGCACGATCCACGACCGGCGAACCCGCCCGGCCGCACCGGGCGCGGAAACGACAAGGCCGGGCGCCCGGGCCCGGCCTCTTTGTCATTGTTGCGTTCGACGTGATCGCGTCGGCCGTCCGCCGGCCGCCGGCCGCGCCATCCGCTCAACGCCGCGGCAACGTATCGCGCGGCATCTGCTCGTCATCGCCCATCAGGTGACGCCGCCCTTCGGTCGGCCGGCGGATCGCCGCGGCGACCTCCGCTTCCGTCACGTCCTCGGACACGACCCGGCGCGCCAGGCGCCCTTCGTCGTCGATCCATTCGACGATCCGGCATCCGCCGCCCCACGGCTGAACGATCGGCTCCGACACACGGCAGCCGCGCAGGTTGTAACTGCGTCCGCTCGGCGCTTCCCCATACTGTTTAAACATAGGTTCCCTTCGCATTGCGCGGTTCGACAATCCGGCAAAGGATAGGGAAAAGCGATGTCCGGCGGGTTACATCAGCCTACATATTCATTACATTCAATTACGCGACAGATCACCGTGGCCAATGCACGGCGGCGCTGGCCAGCCACGGCTATTCGAGATCGCGCACACGGTCGATCGCCTGCTCGATCCGATCGACGGCCATCACGTTCAGTCCTTCGATCGGCTGTTTCGGTGCATTCGCCTTCGGGATCAGCGCGGCGGTGAAACCGAGCTTCGCCGCCTCGCGCAGGCGTTCCTGGCCGCGTGGGGATGGCCGGATCTCGCCCGCCAGCCCCACTTCGCCGAACACGATCAGGCCCTTCGGCAGCGCCTTGTTGCGCATCGACGAATGGATCGCGAGCAGCACCGCCAGGTCGGCGGCCGGCTCGGTGATCTTCACGCCGCCCACCGCGTTCAGGAACACGTCCTGGTCGAAACACGCGATGCCCGCGTGCCGGTGCAGCACCGCGAGCAGCATCGCGAGCCGGTTCTGCTCGAGGCCGACCGCGAGCCGGCGCGGGTTCGGCACGTGGGCCGTATCGACGAGCGCCTGGATCTCGACGAGCAGCGGGCGCGTTCCCTCCTGCGTGACGAGCACGCAGGAACCCGGCACGACCTGCTCGTGCTGCGACAGGAACAGCGCGGACGGGTTCGCGACGCCACGCAGCCCGCGCTCGGTCATCGCGAACACGCCGAGCTCGTTGACCGCGCCGAAGCGGTTCTTGAACGCGCGCACGAGCCGGAACGACGAATGGGTGTCGCCCTCGAAGTACAGCACCGTGTCGACGATATGCTCGAGCACGCGCGGGCCCGCGAGGTTGCCCTCCTTCGTCACGTGCCCGACCATGATGATCGCGGTGCCGGACTGCTTCGCGATGCGCGTGAGCTGCGCCGCGCACTCGCGCACCTGCGCGACCGAGCCGGGCGCCGATGTCAGCGCTTCGGAATAGACGGTCTGGATCGAGTCGATGACGGCGACGTCCGGCCGTTCCGCGTCGATCGCGGCCTGGATCTTCTCGAGCTGGATCTCGGCGAGCAGCTTCAGCTCGGCCGCCGGCGCGCCGCCGTCGAGCAGTGCGAGCCGTTGCGCGCGCAACGCGATCTGCGCGGCCGATTCCTCGCCGCTGATATAGAGTGCGCGCCGCTCGCTCGCGATGTCCGCGAGCGACTGCAGCAACAGCGTCGACTTGCCGATGCCGGGATCGCCGCCGATCAGCACGACGCCGCCAGGGACCAGCCCGCCGCCCAGCACGCGATCGAATTCGCCGATGCCGGTGGAGAAGCGCGGCACGTCGGCCGCCTCGATGTCGACGAGGCGCTGCACGGGCGCGCGTTTCGCGAGCGACTGGAAGCGATGGGCGGCCGGCGACTCGGCGACCGATTCGACGAGCGTGTTCCAGGCCTGGCACGACGGGCATTGCCCCTGCCACTTCGGGGTTTGTCCGCCGCACTCGCTGCAGACGTAGACGGTTTTCTGTTTGGCCACGCGTGCTGCCCTTATTCCGCGCGCACCGGTACGCGGGCGGCGACCGCGCACATCAGTTCATAGCCGATGGTCCCGCAATGGCGCGCGACGTCGTCGATCGGCAGCGCGTTGCCCCACAGCTCGACCCGCGCGCCGACGCCGGCCTGCGGGCACGGCGTCAGGTCGACGGTAATCATGTCCATCGACACGCGGCCGACGATCCGCGTGCGGATGCCGTCGACGATCACGGGCGTGCCTTCGGGTGCGACGCGCGGATAGCCGTCCGCATAGCCGCACGCGACGACGCCGATGCGCATCTGCGCTTGCGCGGAGAACGTCGAGCCATAGCCGATCGCCTGCCCCTTCGCGATCGTCTGCACGGCGATCAGCTCGGAGGCGAGCGTCATCGCAGGCTTCAGGCCCGTATCGGCGATGTCGGACGACAGCCCCGACGGCGATGCGCCGTACAGCACGATCCCCGGCCGCACCCAGTCGAAGTGCGTATCCGGATGCCACAGCACGGCCGCCGAATTCGCGAGGCTGCGCGCGCCCGCGATGCTTGCCGCGCCGCGCTCGAACGTCGCGAGCTGCTCGGCGACGCCGCGCTCGTTGTCGGCGTCCGAAAAATGGGTCATCAACGTGATCTGGCCGATGCCGGGGCACGCACGGGCGCGCTCCCACGCGGCGCGGTACTTCTCCGGCACGTAGCCGAGCCGGTTCATCCCGCTGTTCATCTTGAGCTGCACGTTGACGGGCTTCGACAGCCGCGCCGTCTCCAGCATCCGCATCTGCTCGTCGTTGTGGACGGTGGTCGTGAGGCTGTAGCGGTCGATCACGTCGATGTCGGTCGACCGGAAGAACCCTTCGAGCAGCAGGATGGGGCCGGCCCAGCCGAGCTCGCGCAGCTTCACGGCCTCGTCGAGGTCGAGCAGGCCGAAGCCGTCGGTGCCGCGCAGGCCGGGAAACACGCGCGCGAGACCGTGGCCGTACGCGTTGGCCTTGACGACCGCCCAGACCTTGGACGGGCCGGCAAAGCGGCGGACGACGGAGAGATTGTTCGCGAGGGCGGCGGTGTGGATGGTGGCGGAGATCGGGCGCGGCATGGGAAATTTACGTAAAGACGCTTGCGAATCATCAGCTTACCGCGCCTTTTGAGCACCGAAGCCGACAATTTGCGGAACGATCGGGGAATCTTGCTAGTCCGAATTGCCGTATTTTCGTGTTATAAAGCCGTGCGCACAACCCATTTCGAACGGAATAAGCCGATCGCATACTAGGCGGCCTACGCGGCCCTGCCGCAGCGACGAAAGCATCGCATCAGATGAAAAAAGGTTTTTACACCATCATGGCCGCGCAGTTTTTCTCGTCGCTGGCCGACAATGCGCTTCTCATCGCCGCCATCGCCCTGCTGAAAGACCTCCACGCCCCCAACTGGATGACACCGCTGCTCAAGCTGTTCTTCGTGTTGTCGTATGTGGTGCTGGCGGCCTATGTCGGTGCGTTCGCCGATTCGCGTCCGAAGGGGCGCGTGATGTTCATCACCAATTCGATCAAGGTGGTCGGCTGCCTGATCATGCTGCTCGGCGCCCATCCGCTGATCGCATACGGCATCGTCGGGTTCGGCGCCGCGGCCTACTCGCCCGCGAAGTACGGCATTCTGACCGAGCTGCTGCCGGCCGACCGGCTCGTCGCCGCGAACGGCTGGATCGAAGGCACGACCGTCAGCTCGATCATCCTCGGCACCGTGCTCGGCGGCGCGCTGATCAGCCCGCACATCGCGTCGCACGTGATCGCGCACACGCCAGCCTGGATCGCCACGCCCGCCGAAGCGGCGATGGTGATCATCATGGCGATCTACGTGATCGCCGCCATCTTCAATCTGCGGATCCCCGATACCGGCGCGCGCTACCCGAAGCAGGAGCGCGGCCCGGTCAAGCTCCTCACCGACTTCGCCGACTGCTTCATGGTGCTCTGGCGCGACAAGCTCGGCCAGATCTCGCTCGCGGTCACGACGCTGTTCTGGGGCGCGGGCGCGACGCTGCAGTTCATCGTGCTGAAGTGGGCCGAAGTGTCGCTCAACATGTCGCTGTCCGAAGGCGCGATCCTGCAGGCGGTGGTCGCGGTCGGCGTCGCGGGCGGTGCGATCGCCGCCGCCGCGCGGATCCCGCTGAAGAAGTCGCTCAGCGTGCTGCCGGTCGGCATCATCATGGGCATCGCGGTCATGCTGATGGCGTTCTACACGCGCGACCTGTTCCCGGCGCACTGGGCCGTGCATTTCGGCCACCTGCGCCTGCCGGTGTACCTGATCGTCGCGTACATCTTCCTGATCTGCGTCGGCGCGCTGTCCGGCTACTTCGTGGTTCCGATGAACGCGCTGCTGCAGCATCGCGGCCACGTGCTGCTGTCGGCCGGCCATTCGATCGCGGTGCAGAACTTCAACGAGAACCTGTCGGTGCTCGTGATGCTGTGCCTGTATGCGGTGCTGGTCTGGCTCGACGTGCCGGTCGGCGTCGTGATCGTGCTGTTCGGCACGTTCGTGTGCCTGACGATGTGGCTCGTGATGCGCCGCCACCAGGCGAACCAGCGCCAGTTCGACTCGGTCGCGCTGATCGGCGAATCGCGGCACTGACGCTACACTTCCTGTTTCCGTCCGTCGGCGCCGGTCTTCGAACCGGCGCCTTGCCATCATGACGCACCCGATACCCAACGTCCTGACGATCGCCGGCTCCGACTCGGGCGGCGGCGCGGGCATCCAGGCCGACCTCAAGACCTTCTCCGCGCTCGGCGCGTACGGCGCGAGCGTGATCACCGCGCTGACCGCGCAGAACACGCGCGGCGTGACCGGCGTGCACGCTCCGGACGCCGCGTTCGTGACCGCGCAGCTCGACGCGGTGTTCGACGACATCCGCATCGACGCGGTCAAGATCGGCATGCTCGCGAACGCGGCGATCGTGCACGCGGTCGCCGACGCGCTGCGGCGCCATGCGCCGCGTTTCGTCGTGCTCGATACGGTGATGATTTCGAAGAGTTCGCACGCGCTGCTCGCGCCCGATGCGGTCGACGCATTGCGCGACGCGCTGCTGCCGCTCGCGACCGTCGTCACGCCGAACCTGCCCGAAGCGGCCGCCCTGCTCGGCGACACGCCCGCGATGACCGAAGACGACATGGTCCGGCAAGGCCAGGCGCTGCTGAAGACCGGCGCGCGCGCCGTGCTGATGAAGGGCGGCCACCTGCCCGACGCGGCCGCGAGCCCCGACTGGCTCGTCGATGCGGCGCATGCGGTGCGGTTCGACGGCACGCGCGTGCCGGTCAGCAACACGCACGGCACGGGCTGCACGCTGTCGTCGGCGATCGCCGCGCTGCTGCCGCAGCGGCCCGATCTCGACAGCGCGGTGCGCGAAGCGAAGGCCTACCTGACCGGCGCGATCGCCGCGAGCGGCCAGCTCGACGTCGGCCACGGCGTCGGCCCCGTCCATCACTTCCATCGCTGGTGGTAAGCGCCGGCTGATGCGGCGTCAGTGGTCCTGGGCAGCGAACGCCTGCGCACGCGCGGGCCAGTCGTCCGGCACGATGAAACCGCGCGCCGTCTCCCGCCATACGCCGTTGCCGTCCAGTCGATGGACGCCGATCAGCGCGGGCGCCTGGCGCGCCGTCAAGGCGGACGGCAATTCGAGCGAATGCGCCAGCGGTTCGGGCGCGGCGTCGGCCGCCACCCGCCGCGGCGCGAGCCATGCGAGCCGCGGCAGCACGTTCCATGCCGCACCGTCGGGCTGTGCGGATGCCCACGCCGGCCACTGCGCGTGCGTGAGCCAGAACCCGCGCGGATGATCGGCCGCGATTTCCGCGGCCACCGGCGGCAGCGGCACGCCGTGCGGATAGAACAGCCAGCCCTTGATGAACATCTGCGCATCGGACGGCGCGCCGTAGCCCAGCAGCGCGAACCCGTGGCGATCGCTCAGCCGCAGCTGATGCTCGAGCAGCCGGCTGCGCTTGCGGTCGAGGCGGTCGACGAGATTCGGCCCGACGAAATCCGCGAGCGACGCGTCGCCGTCGACCGGCGCGCATAGATAGCACTTGACCGCGAGTTCCCAGTGCAGGCGCAGCCCGCCCGGCGCATCGACGAGGAAATCGACCTCGCCGAGCGTCTTGCCGTTGCTGCGCAGCGGCAGGTTGGCGGCGACGAGCCGCAGCGACGGCCCGTGCGTGAGGAAATACTCGAGCAGGCATTCGGCATAGCGGCCGAGTCGCACGGGCCGCAGCCCGTCGAGCGCGCGGTGCAGCGGCTCGGGCGCGGCATCGAGCGCGACGAGCCACGCTTCGACGGCCACCCGCTCGACCGCATCCGCCCACGGATGCGCGAGCGGCGCCCCGGGCGCGGCAGTGAGCAGGCTCGGGCTCGCGAGGAGCCAGCCCAGATCGCGGACCGCGGCATCGTGCAGCGTATCGACGAACGCGACCGCCGCGCCGCGCGTCATTGTCCGGCCGGCCCGTGCGCGGCGGCGCCCTCCGCCCGCTGGAACGTATCGCGCGCCAGGCACAGGTCGGCCCACGCCTTCGACTTGTCCTGCAGGCTACGCAGCAGGTACGCCGGGTGGTAGGTGACGATCACCGGCACGCCTTCGTACGTGTGCACGCGGCCGCGCAGCGATGCGATGCTCGCGTCCGTCTTCAGCAGCGTCTGCGCGGCGAAGCGGCCGAGCGCGACGATCAGCTTCGGTTTCACGAGCGCGACCTGGCGCTGCAGGTACGGCTCGCAGCGCGCGACCTCGTCCGGTTCCGGGTTGCGGTTGCCGGGCGGGCGGCACTTGATCACGTTCGCGATGTAGACGTTGTCGCCGCGCTTGAGCGCGAGCGACTGCAGCATGTTGTCGAGCAGCTTGCCGGCCTGGCCGACGAACGGCTCGCCCTGCCTGTCCTCGTTCTCGCCCGGCGCTTCGCCGATCAGCATCCAGTCCGCTTCCCGATCGCCGACACCGAACACGGTATTGGTGCGCTTCTCGCACAGGCGGCAGCTCGTGCAGCCGGCGACGCGTGCGGCGAGCGCATCCCAGTCGAGCATCGCGACCGGCGTTGCAGCAGGACGCGCTTCGGCCGGCGGCAGCGGATCGCCAGGCGGCGCCGCGTCGAACCACGCGAAATCGTCTTCGGTGAGCGGCGGCAGGTCGTCCGCGGCGGCGGCGGCGGCCGGGGACGATGCCGGCCCGGCGGATGCGCGCTCTTCGTCGATCGCGGCACGCGCGCCGCTGCCCGTTTCCGCAGCCGGTGCCGCGGAGCGCGCGGCGCCCCCAGCGGGCGGCGTATCCGCCAGCGGCATATCGCCGCGCGGGAACACGCGTGCAGCCGCCTGCGTGTCACGCGGCTGCTCCGACGTCGGCCGCGACGCGGGCGCGACGGTTGCGGCCGCAACGGCGGACGCATCGTCGGCCGCGCCCGGCACGCCAACCGGCCCGGCCCCCGCCCCACCCGCTTCGGCGCCTTCCGCGCGCGACCCGCGCCGCACCCAGATCTGCGCGAGCCCCATTTCCTCGAGCGCTGCTTCAGCCCACGCCATGCGCGTCCCCTTCGTCCTTGTTCAGCGTCAGACGCATCACGATCGCGTCCTCCCGGCTGCGATGCCGCGCCGGATAGTAGTTCTTGCGCCGGCCGATCGTCACGAAGCCGAAGCGCTCGTACAGATGGATCGCCCGCGGATTGGACGGCCGCACCTCGAGCAGCACGCCGTCGAGCCCCTCCGCGCGCGAGATGCGCACGGCTTCGCGCAGCAGCGCGAGGCCCGCGCCCGACTGCTGGGCGGCCGGCGCGACGCACAGGTTCAGCAGGTGCATTTCGTCGATCACCGGCATCAGCACGCAATAGCCGACGAGCGCGCCCGTCACGTGCCGCAGGCACACGCCGAAATAGCCGTTGCGCAACGAATCCTGGAAATTGCCGCGGCTCCACGGGAATTCGTACGCGACCTGCTCGATCGCGACGACCTCGTCGAGATCGGTGTCGGTCATCGGCGACAGATAGCGGTCGCTCAACAGGACGCCCGTCATCGTTTTGCTCCGTCCGTCTGCGCGGCACGCGCGGCCATGCGCTCGGCGGTGGTCTGCGCGACCTTGTCGCGCACGTATTCGGGTGCGGCCTGGTCGGCCGGCACCGTCCGGCCGGCGCGGAATGCCCGCAGCGCGGCATGCGCGACCGCCAGCGCATGCGGCAGCGCGTCGCCGTCGATCACGGCCGCGGCCGCCGCGGCCGGCAGTTGCGCGCCGAACGCGGCGGCCGCGTTGCCCGCGAGCGTGAACGGCGCGTCGGGCACGCCGACGGCGCCCGGTGCATCGAGCGACGCCGGATGCAGCGTGCGCCAGTCGCCCGCCTGCTCGTCCCATGCGAAGTCGGCCCAGTACGCTTCGTCCATCCGCGCGTCGAGCGCGGCCAGCACGCGCGTCGTGCCGGGTGCGCGCAGCCGCGCGTGTTCGGCGCACGCGAGCAGCGTGCTGACCGGCACGACCGGCAGCCCGCGCCCGAACGCGAGCCCCTGGGTAATGCCGGTCGCGGTGCGCAGCCCGGTGAACGAGCCGGGGCCCGCGCCGAACGCGATCGCGTCGCAATCGGCGAACGTGAGGCCCGATTCGGCGAAGAGTTCCTGGATGGCCGGCAGCACGCGCGTGCTCGACACGGCGCCCGTCAGCTCGTGGCGGACCCAGGTTTGCGTGGTGGAAACGGCGTCATCGGCGAAAGCCGAGCGCAGCAGCGCGACCGAGCAGTATTCGGTCGACGTATCGATGGCGAGGAGCACTGTTTGCGTCATGGCCGACATTGTAATGCGGCGCCCCGCTCCCACGGGCGGTCGGACCCGATCGCGATGCGCGCGCCGCGCGGCTGGCGGTTTGGAAGGATCGCTCGACCCCGCGCGGCGCGGCGCTTGTTAAGATCGCCCGACCTGAAACCCTTACGGAGACACACGATGAGCGAACTCACCGCCCAATTCGACCAGGCCCAGGTCGACGTCAAGCAACTGACAGAGCGACCGGGCAACCTGACGCTGCTGCGCCTGTATGCGCTCTTCAAGCAGGCGACCGACGGCGACGCGCACGGCGACAAGCCGGGCTTCACCGACATCGTCGGCAAGTACAAGTACGACGCGTGGGAAGCGCTGAAAGGCACGACCCAGGATGCGGCGAAGCAGCAATACATCGAACTCGTCGAATCGCTGAAGAACGGCACGGCGTCCTGATCTGTCCCGCCTGCCGCGACAGTCAATCAATAGGCAATCAAATCAGTGGCGCAGCGCAGCAAATATCTCTATAATGCTGGCTGCGTCACCTCCCGCGCTCGGCTCGCAAGCCGTTCCGGCCCGACGCCTCGTAGCGTTAAGCTCCAATCCGGTTTAGAACCTGTCCCCTCCTGCTTCGACCCTCGCGGTCGTCAACTAGGCTGGCGGCCCCCGCTCCAGAAGCGCGCCGCACCCAAAACAGCTTCTAATGCCTCATCCGCCGACGGTTCGGCGGATTGCACCCGTTTCCCGATTTGCTCGCTGAATCCGACGACTTGGGTATGCGCGATTGGCGCCGACGTTTCACCCACTGTGTTTCAAGGATTGTTATGACTTCGAGCATCAACTCCAGCCCGCTCAACGCGATCGCCGACCAGGCGCTCGGTCTCGAGAACGCCGCCGCACCGGCCGCGGTCGAACCGGCGTCGGACGAGCCGACTTTCGCGTCGCTCGGGTTGTCGCCGGAGATCGTCTCCGCGCTGCAGGCCGCCGGCTACGCCAAGCCGACGCCGGTCCAGCAGCGCGCGATTCCGGCCGGCATCGCCGGTCGGGACCTGCTGGTGTCGAGCCCGACCGGTTCGGGCAAGACGGCCGCATTCATGCTGCCCGCGATCGAACGTTTCGCGCAGCTCCAGAAGGCGCAGGCGCAGCAACCGCGTGCGCCGCGCGAACCGAATCAGGGCGACCGCCGTGCGCGCCGCCCGCAGCCCGTCGCCCGCCCGGGCCTGCTCGTGCTGACGCCGACCCGTGAGCTCGCGATGCAGGTCACCACGGCCGCGTCGACCTACGGCAAGCACCTGAAGCGCCTGCGCACGGTCAGCATCCTCGGCGGCGTCGCCTACGGCCAGCAGCTGATGCTGCTCGCGAAGAACCCCGAGATCCTGGTCGCCACGCCGGGCCGTCTGCTCGATCACCTCGAGCGCGGCCGCATCGACCTGTCCGAACTGAAGATGCTCGTGCTCGACGAAGCCGACCGCATGCTCGACATGGGCTTCATCGAAGACATCGAGACGATCGTCGCCGCGACGCCCGAGTCGCGCCAGACGATGCTGTTCTCGGCCACGCTCGACGGCAAGATCGGTTCGCTGACGAGCCGCCTGCTGAAGGATCCGGAACGCATCGAGATCCAGCAGCGCCTCGAATCGCGCGCGAACATCGCACAGACCGTCCATTACGTCGACGATCGCGACCACAAGGACCGCCTGCTCGATCACCTGCTGCGCGACGACGCGCTCGACCAGGCGATCATCTTCACGGCGACCAAGATCGATGCCGACCAGCTCGCCGGCCGTCTCGCCGACGCCGGCTTCGAATCGGCCGCGCTGCACGGTGACCTGCCGCAGGGCGCGCGCAACCGCACGATCCGTGCGCTGCGCGAGCGCCGCGTGCGCGTGCTGGTCGCGACCGACGTCGCAGCCCGCGGCATCGACATCCCGGGCATCACGCACGTGTTCAACTACGACCTGCCGAAGTTCGCGGAAGACTACGTGCACCGTATCGGCCGTACGGGCCGTGCCGGCCGTTCGGGCACCGCGGTGAGCCTCGTGCACCACGCCGAGCAAGGCGCGCTCAAGCGCATCGAGCGCTTCGTGCGCTCGCCGCTGCCGGTCAACGTGATCGAAGGCTTCGAGCCCCGCAAGGCACCCCCGCGCAACGATCGCGGCACCGGCGGCCGCGGCCGTCCGGGCGGCGGTAACGGCGGTCGTCGTTTCGGCGGCAAGCCGGGCGGCGGTCATGGCGGCAACGGCCGCAGCTACGGCGGCGGCAATGGCGGCGGCTGGAGCGGCAAGCCGGGCGGCAGCCGTGACGGCGGCCCGCGTCGCGACGGCCAGCGCAGCGGCGGCCCGCGTCGCAGCAATTCGGCGTCGTAAGCACGCCCCGGCGGCCCCCGTGGCCGCCCGCCCATCCGGCAAACCGGCGCACCCGCGCCGGTTTTTTTTCGTCCCGCGCCAAATTTCACGATGCGGAAAATTTTTTTGCGTCGTAAAAAATCATGCTGCGCGGCACAACCTTACAATTGCGAGATGGGAAAAATCGTTTCTCATTGCGAAACACAAAACACAAGTTGTTGATTAAAAACGATTAAAAAGTTTCAAACTTCCTGGTATAGCCCCTGTTTCACTCGGATCGGTTTGCCTAGACTCTTATACAAGACTTCTCAAAGCGGCACGCACCGCGCCCCGCTTCGAGAACAGCATCAGCACCGTCCGATTCGACCGATCTGGCAACACACCGCATCAAGGAGCTCATCATGTCGCGACAGCAACAGGCACAGGAACTGCAAAAGCAATGGGAAACCGATCCGCGCTGGAAGGGCATCAAGCGCAGCTACACGGCTGAGGACGTGGTGCGCCTGCGCGGCTCGATCGCCGTCGAGCACACGCTGGCCAAGCGCGGCGCGGAAAAGCTGTGGCACCTCATCAACGAAGAGCCGTTCGTCAACGCACTCGGTGCGCTGACCGGCAACCAGGCGATGCAGCAGGTGAAGGCCGGCCTGAAGGCGATCTACCTGTCGGGCTGGCAAGTGGCCGGCGACGCGAACGTCGCGGGCGAAATGTACCCGGACCAGTCGCTGTACCCGGCGAACTCGGTGCCGCTCGTCGTCAAGCGCATCAACAACACGCTGACGCGCGCCGACCAGATCCAGTGGTCGGAAGGCAAGAATCCGGGCGACGAAGGCTACGTCGATTTCTTCGCGCCGATCGTCGCGGACGCGGAAGCCGGCTTCGGCGGCGTGCTGAACGCGTTCGAACTGATGAAAGCGATGATCGAGGCCGGCGCCTCGGGCGTGCACTTCGAGGATCAGCTCGCGTCGGTAAAGAAGTGCGGCCACATGGGCGGCAAGGTGCTGGTGCCGACCCGCGAAGCGGTCGCGAAGCTGTCGGCGGCGCGTCTCGCGGCCGACGTAATGGGCACGCCGACCGTGCTGGTCGCGCGGACCGACGCGGAAGCGGCGGACCTGATCACGTCCGACATCGACGACAACGACAAGCCGTTCCTGACGGGCGAGCGCACGGTCGAAGGCTTCTTCCGCACGAAGCCGGGCATCGGGCAGGCGATCTCGCGCGGCCTCGCGTATGCGCCGTACGCCGACCTCGTCTGGTGCGAGACGGGCAAGCCGGATCTCGAGTACGCGAAGAAATTCGCGGAAGCGATCCAAAAGCAGTTCCCCGGCAAGATGCTGTCGTACAACTGCTCGCCGTCGTTCAACTGGAAGAAGAACCTCGACGACGCGACGATCGCGAAGTTCCAGAAGGAACTCGGCGCGATGGGCTACAAGTTCCAGTTCATCACGCTGGCCGGCTTCCATGCGCTGAACTACTCGATGTTCAACCTCGCGCACGGCTATGCCCGCACGCAGATGAGCGCGTTCGTCGAACTGCAGCAGGCCGAGTTCGCGGCGGCCGACAAGGGCTTCACGGCCGTCAAGCACCAGCGCGAAGTCGGCACCGGCTACTTCGACGCGGTCACGCAGACGGTCGAGCGGGAAGCCTCGACGACCGCGCTGCACGGCTCGACCGAAGACGAACAGTTCTTCGACGGCAAGAAGGTCGCGTAACGCGCGCAAGCGTCACGCCGATGCCGGCCCGTCACGCGACGGCGCGGCATCGGCGGCACCGGACAACAATCAGGGAGGAGACGGCTGGCGCGCGATCGACGTCGCGCGACCGGTCGCGCGCGGCCAGTGGCCGCCAGCAACGACGCGCGCCGGCTTCGTCCGGCGCGCCCTTTTTTCAGCGGCGCCGCCGTGCTGTCGCCCGCGCGGCTACGAACGACGGGCGCCGCGTCTACCGATAGACGATCACCGGAATTTTCGTATGGGTCAGCACGCGCTGCGTTTCGCTGCCGATCAGCAGGCTGCCGAGCCCGCGGCGTCCGTGGGACGCCATGAAGATCACGTCGCAGCCGCCACGTTCGGCCGCCT
This sequence comes from Burkholderia sp. Bp9099, assembly GCF_003857805.1. Classification (NCBI taxonomy): domain Bacteria; kingdom Pseudomonadati; phylum Pseudomonadota; class Betaproteobacteria; order Burkholderiales; family Burkholderiaceae; genus Burkholderia; species Burkholderia sp. Bp9099. The sequence goes on along the minus strand of NZ_QTPU01000007.1, from coordinate 7,008 downwards.
CGATGATGCCGAGGTACGGCGACGGATGCACGCTCGTCCAGCTGTCGCAATCGACGCCGGCCGCCTTCGCGGCTGCCTGCACGTCGTCCAGGTGCGCGCGCGCCTCGCGCTCGCTGCGCGCCCGGAAATCGGCGGGCGGCTCGATGATCACTTCGGAAAACGGCGAGTACGGATACTGCGGCAGGCACGCATAGGCCGTGACCCGCGCGCCGACCGCGCGCGCCAGGTCGATCGCGCCGTCGATCGCCTTCTGCGACAGTTCGGAACCGTCGGTTGGAACGAGGATGTGCCGGAACATCGCGCCCTCCTGCGTCAGACGCACCGCGCGCACCGCGAACCCATGCGGGCCGGCTCCGGCGCGTCGCGCATGCCAGTTTCGATTGTAGTGCGCGAAACCGGGCGACCGGCGCCGGCAGCGGGTTCGCCCTCATATCGGAAACGCGCGGGCCGGTGCGCCCTGCTCGCCCCGCCCTACTCGCCCCAATACCCCGGCCGTTCGTACGTATGTTTCAGGTAATCGAGAAACAGCCGCACGCGCAGCGGCAGGTGACGGCGCTGCGGAAACACCGCGTGGATGCCGATCGGTGGTGCCGCGAACGCGTCGAGCACGGTGACGAGGCGGCCGGCCGCGATGTCGTCGCCGACCTCCCACCACGATCGCCATGCCAGGCCGTAGCCGGCGAGGCACCATTCGTGCAGCACCGCGCCGTCCGAGCATTCCATCGTGCCGTTCACGCGGATCGACACCACCTTGTCGCCCTCCTGGAACGCCCAGCCGCGCTGCTGGTTCGCATTCGCGGCAAGCGCGAGGCAGTTGTGGCGCGCGAGTTCCGCAAGCGTGGCCGGCGTGCCGCGCCGCGCGAGATACGCGGGGGACGCGACGCACACGCGCCGGTTCTCGCCGAGCTTCAGCGACACCAGCGACGAATCGGGCAGCTCGCCGAGCCGCACCGCGCAATCGAACCCTTCGTTGACGAGGTCGACCATCCGGTCGGACAGGTCGAGCGTGACCGACACGTCCGGATGCGCGCCGCTGAATTCGGGCACGAGCGGCGCGACGTGGCGCCGCCCGAAGCCGGCCGGCGCGGAAATGCGCAGGTGGCCGCTCGCCTTCACGCCGCCGGCGGACACGCTCGCCTCCGCGTTCTGCATGTCGTTGATGATCCGCTGGCAATCCTCGAGGAAGGCCGACCCCTCGAAGGTCAGCGTGAGCTTGCGCGTAGTCCGCACCAGCAGCTTCACGCCGAGCCGCTCCTCGAGCGCGTCGAGGCGGCGGCCGATGATCGCCGGCGCGACGCCTTCCGCATGCGCGGCCGCCGACAGGCTGCCCTTCGCCGCGACCGCGGCGAACGTTTCGATCTGTTTGAACCGGTCCATGACTCGCAGGGCGGCGCTCCCGCCCTTCAAATAGCTTGAGCCGTCAAGATTAGGTATATGAAAGTAAAAGATCAAGTGATGTTTAGCGTCTTTTTTAGCACTGACGAGCACGAATAAAATCGTTTCCGACCTCTGAAACTGGAGCGCAAGGCTATGTCGGCCACAACGACACTCTCCTCTCCCGACGCAATCCTCTTCGATGCATTCGGCACGTTGTTCGACGTGCATGCGGTCGTGGCCGCGGCAGAGCAGATGTTTCCCGGTCACGGGGACCGGTTGTCGCGGCTGTGGCGACGCAAGCAAATCGAATACTCGCAGTTGCGCACGCTCGCCGATCCGTCCGGCGCCCGCTATCGCCCGTTCCGCGACATCACGCTCGACGCGTTGCGGTTCGCCGCGCGCAGGCTCGGGCTCGCGCTGAACAGCGCGGCCGAGAAGCGGCTGATGGACGAATACGCGTGCCTGTCCACCTATCCCGACACGGTGCCCGCGCTGCGCAAGCTGCGCGCGCTCGACCCGCGCCCGCCGCTCGCGATCCTGTCGAACGGCAACCCGGAGATGCTCGACATCGCGATCAAGAGCGCCGGCATGACCGGCCTGTTCGATCGCGTGCTGTCGGCCGACGCGGTACGCGCGTACAAGCCGAGCCCGGCCGCGTACGCGCTCGGCACCGCCGCGTTCGGCGCGAACCCGCGCGACATCGTGTTCGTGTCGTCGAACGCCTGGGACGTCGCGGGGGCCGCCTGGTTCGGCTACACGACGTTCTGGCTCAACCGCACGGGTGCGCCCGTCGAGGAACTCGGCGCGCCGCCCGACGGCACCGGCAGCGGCATGGCCGACCTGCTCGCATTCCTCGCCACCCCGGCCCCGGCCGGCAGACCCGCGAACCGCGCGCGCCCCGGCCCGGGCGCATGACGTTCGCTGCGCTGCCGCCTTCCCCCTTCACCGAAACCGCAACTGACCGACCAAGGAGATGAGACTCATGAGCACCCCGATCACGCTGCCGCAAGGCATGGCGATCACCGGCGAAATCAAGCCGGGTTACGAAGCGATCCTGACGCCTGAAGCACTCGCGCTCGTCGCGGCGCTGCACCGCGCGTTCGAGCCGCGCCGCCAGGCGCTGCTGCAGGCCCGCGTCGAACGCACCAAGCGCCTCGACGCCGGCGAGCGCCCCGATTTCCTGGCCGACACGAAGGCGATCCGCGAGGGCGACTGGAAGGTCGCGCCGCTGCCGGCCGACCTGCAATGCCGCCGCGTCGAGATCACCGGCCCCGTCGAGCGCAAGATGATCATCAACGCGCTGAACTCGGGCGCCGATTCGTACATGACGGACTTCGAGGATTCGAACGCGCCGAGCTGGACGAACCAGATCGACGGCCAGATCAACCTGAAGGACGCGGTGCGCCGCACGATCTCGCTCGAACAGAACGGCAAGTCGTACCGGCTGAACGACAAGGTCGCGACGCTGATCGTGCGTCCGCGCGGCTGGCATCTCGACGAGAAGCACGTGACGGTCGACGGCCAGCGCGTGTCCGGCGGCATCTTCGATTTCGCGCTGTTCCTGTTCCACAACGCGAAGGAACTGATCGCGCGCGGCTCGGGCCCGTACTTCTACCTCCCGAAGATGGAAAGCCATCTCGAAGCGCGCCTGTGGAACGACATCTTCGTCGCGGCACAGGAGGCAGTCGGCGTGCCGCGCGGCACGATCCGCGCGACGGTGCTGATCGAGACGATCCTCGCCGCGTTCGAGATGGACGAGATCCTGTACGAACTGCGCGAACACAGCTCGGGCCTGAACGCCGGCCGCTGGGACTACATCTTCTCGGCGATCAAGAAGTTCAAGAACGACCGCGACTTCTGCCTGGCCGATCGCTCGAAGATCACGATGACGGTGCCGTTCATGCGCGCGTACGCGCTGCTGCTGCTGAAGACCTGTCACAAGCGCAATGCGCCGGCGATCGGCGGAATGAGCGCGCTGATCCCGATCAAGAACGATCCGGAAGCGAACGACAAGGCGATGGGCGGCGTGCGCTCGGACAAGCAGCGCGACGCGACCGACGGCTACGACGGCGGCTGGGTCGCGCACCCGGGCCTCGTGCCGATCGCGATGGATGAATTCGTCAAGGTGCTCGGCGACAAGCCGAACCAGATCGCGAAGCAACGCGACGACGTGCAGATCGAAGGCAAGAACCTGCTCGACTTCCAGCCTGAAGCGCCGATCACCGAAGCCGGCCTGCGCAACAACATCAACGTCGGCATCCACTATCTCGGCGCCTGGCTCGACGGCAACGGCTGCGTGCCGATCCACAACCTGATGGAAGACGCGGCGACCGCCGAGATCTCCCGCTCGCAGGTGTGGCAGTGGATCCGCTCGCCGAAGGGCGTGCTCGACGACGGCCGCAAGGTCACCGCCGAGCTCGTGCGCGAATTCGCGAAGGCCGAGCTCGACAACGTGAAGCGGTCGGTCGGCGGCAACACGCAGCCGTACGAGCGTGCCGCGGCGATCTTCGAACAGATGTCGACGTCGGAAGGCTTCACCGAATTCCTGACGCTGCCGCTGTACGAGGAAATCTGACGACGCGGGCCGGGTCGCCCGGTCCTGCCCGCCGCCGGTCGCGCAACACGGCGGCATGAAAAAAGCGCCCCGCGGGGCGCTTTTCCTTTGCTGGGCAGCGGGTTCTCTATGCGGATGCGGCGGCGGCTTCCCGCTCGCGCCGGTGCTGGACCCAGTCGCCCGACACGATGCGCGGACGGTCGGCTGCCGCATGCGCGGCGACCGGATAGTAGACGCACGCATAGGCACGACCGCCGAGTTCGACGGTCACCGGCTCCTGCCGGAACAGCGTGTCGACGCCCGGATAGACGCGCTCGATCTCGTCGAGCACGGGCACCAGTCGCTCGTCGATCTCGTAGACGTCGCCCCACACGAGCGACCGGCCGGCCGGCCCGGGCACCATGCCCGGATACGTGCCGAAATCGTACAGTTCGCCCGGCAGTGCGGCCGCCCCGAGCAGCGTCGGCGCGGCGATCCCGTTCCGCGCGGCCGCCTGGCCGATGTCGTTGGCTTCTCCCGCTCTCAACGTGCCGTAGACGAATACATGGCGCATCGTGGTCCTCCTCTTCGATTCAGGTGTTGCCGTGCCGGGCCGTCGCGGCCGTGCCGCGGGCGCCGGCGTCGTTGGGGCGCTGCTTGTGCGAAAACGCGCCCGCATCGATAGACCGCGCCGGCGGCACGATGGTTCTTTTCGGCGCGACGCATCACGCTGGCCAGGGCTTGCGCCGGCCGGCACACGTGCTGCCCCATACAAAGTTCATTTGAACCGTGCATTATCGGCCGAAAAACCGCCGCATGCGCCTGCGCGGCGCCTTCTAAAATGACGGCATCGCCGCCGCGCCGACCGAATCGTCCATGAACCCGCCAGCCCAAGCCGACGCATCGAACCCGTACGACGTCATCGACATCCCGCCCGAGTTCGCGCCGACCCGCGTCCACCCGATGCGTGTCCGGGCACGGCAGGTCGACGCCGGACGCCGGATCCCGCTGCACACGCACGCGTGGGCGCAACTCGCGTATGCATCGCGCGGCGTGCTGCGCGTCGCGACGACCGGGACGACATGGATGGTGCCGCCTTCCCGCGCGATCTGGGTGCCGCCGCACGTCACGCACGAGGTCGTGATCGTCGAGGAAGCGTACTTGCGCACGCTGTACATCGATGAGTCGGTCGTGCCGGACGGGCTCGACGCATGCCGGGTGGTCGAGGTGACGGGCTTGCTGCGCGAACTGATCGTCGCGCTCGACGCGCGCGACCTGAGCGGCACCCGCGAACGGCTGCTGTGCGGGCTCGTGCTCGACGAGCTGAGCCGCGCCGAACCGCTGCCGCTCGCGGTGCCGATGCCCGACGAGAAGCGGCTGCGCATGCTGTGCGAGGCGGTGCTCGCGCAACCGGCGCATGCGGAATCGCTCGAACACTGGGCGAGCGAGGTGGGTGCGAGCACGCGCACGATCTCGCGGCTGTTCAGGCAGGAACTGGGCGTGAGTTTTTCGCAGTGGCGGCAGCAGGCGCTGCTCGCGCGCGCGATTCCGCTGTTGAACCAGGGGCGCCCGCTGTCGCATATCGCCCGCGAACTCGGCTACCAGAGCCAGAGCGCGTTTTCGGCGATGTTCCGGCGCGCGTTCGGCGAAAGCCCGCGCGCGTTCATGCTGCGCGGCTACGAGCATCGCGGCGCGGAAGACGGCATCGCAATCGACGACGACGCGATCGACGCCGCCCGCTGACCGTCGCCGCGTGGCCCCCCGCGTGGGTAACCGTTACGCGCTCAAACCGGACGCACCATGTGGCGAATCGAGCCGAGCTGGGCCAGCCTCGGCCCGGTGACGCGGTAGCCCATACGCAGGTAGAGGCGCGCGGCCGGATTGTCGACGAACACACGCAACTGCAGTTCGTGCAGCCCGCGGGCGCGCGCCCAGCGATGCGACATGTCGAGCATGTAGGTGCCGGCGCCCTGTCCGCGATGGCCGGCCGCGATCTGCACGTCGCGGATGTGCAGCGAATCGCCCTCCTCGGTCACGCGCAGCACGCCGATACGTTCGCCGTCGGCTTCCAGGATGAAGTTTTCGGATTCGCGCCAGCTCGCATAGAACAGGTCGCTGCGCCAGACGAGCCCATGGCGCTTGTAATAGCCGCCCATGTTGCCGTGCGTCAGCGCCTCGGCAAACGGAAAATCGCCAGGCTCCGCGGGCCGGAGCTGATACAACAATCGCAGGTCGGTCGGATCGAGCATCGCGCAGGGGTCAAAAACGCATTCCGCCACGATAGCGCAGTCGCGGGTGGATGCAATCGCGAATTTCTCGTAGTGGCGCCGGATCGGCGATGCAAATGAAAAAGCCCGCACGAGGCGGGCTTTTTCATTTTCTGGCGGAGCGGACGGGACTCGCCTACATCCTGCAGGCCGCGGCTGCGCGTGCACGCGCAGCCCTTCGCGTCCCGCCGGAAGCCGCGCAGGCGGCTTCCTCCACTCCGCAGTCACGCGCCCGCACGCGGGCACGATCAACGGTGCAAATGAAAAAGCCCGCACGAGGCGGGCTTTTTCATTTTCTGGCGGAGCGGACGGGACTCGAACCCGCGACCCCCGGCGTGACAGGCCGGTATTCTAACCGACTGAACTACCGCTCCAACTTTCTGCACCGTTACCTGCAGGACGTCGGTTACGTTCCTGCAAGCCTCGCGACACTTCTACGAAACGCCGCTGAATCTGGCGTCCCCTAGGGGATTCGAACCCCTGTACTCACCGTGAAAGGGTGATGTCCTAGGCCTCTAGACGAAGGGGACAACGTACTGCTTACATCTTTAACACAAAAGCCCGCTCAAAACGTTCATTTGAACGGGCTTTGTTCTGGCGGAGCGGACGGGGCTCGAACCCGCGACCCCCGGCGTGACAGGCCGGTATTCTAACCAACTGAACTACCGCTCCAGCTTTCTTCACTCTCACCTGCAGGACCTCGTTCACGTCCTGCAAGCGTTGCGACACTTCTACTACGAAACGCCGCTGAATCCTGGCGTCCCCTAGGGGATTCGAACCCCTGTACTCACCGTGAAAGGGTGATGTCCTAGGCCTCTAGACGAAGGGGAC
>NZ_QTPU01000006.1:0-283247 GCF_003857805.1 Burkholderia sp. Bp9099 | reverse complement strand
TCAGGTGTGTAAGCGCAGTAATGCGTTCAGCTAACTGATACTAATTGCCCGTAAGGCTTGATCCTATAACAAGTCTGCCTTGTAGATCGGCGCCGTGCGACAGCACCGGCCGCAAGATCCAGAGCGACAAGTTGGATTCTCGTGTGTGATACACACAACTCAAAATTACTGCTTCTTCCCAGATTGGTCGCGTTGCGAAGCAACGTGACAACCCTCTTTGCCTGATGACCATAGCGAGTCGGTCCCACCCCTTCCCATCCCGAACAGGACCGTGAAACGACTCTACGCCGATGATAGTGCGGATTCCCGTGTGAAAGTAGGTAATCGTCAGGCTCCCTAAGCCAGAAACCCCCGCCCGAAAAGGCGGGGGTTTTTGCATTTGCGGCAAAGAAATACGCGATCTCAGGCCGTCGAATCTCTCCCGTTTTTTGCTCAAGCCGCAACGCATATCCACTTTCCATCCTCCAGGACCATTCGCCCGCCTGTTCGCTTCTATCTTCGGTCAATAATCGACTCGCGCGAACTCGGCGAAGCCGCTGGCCTGGCACCATTCATACCCGCTCCACATCGTCGCACCGACTTTTCAAAGTTCGTCCCGTATCGATATTCGCCATCCGCCGCCTCCGCTTTTTAGCCAAATAGGCCGGAAACTCGTGCGAAATGACGCCTTATTCGGCGTGGCCACGTAGAATTTGCGAATCTCCACCCCAGTAGCATCCAGAACGATGAACGCCGCCACTCAGATAGCTCGGGCCGTATGCCCGCACGATTGTCCGGACACGTGCGCAATGCGTGTGACCGTCGAAAACGGTCGGGCGATCAAGGTCGCGGGCGATCCCGACCATCCGCCGACGCAAGGCGTGCTGTGTACGAAAGTCAGCCGATACGCCGACCGCGTTCATCATCCCGACCGACTCACTGTTCCCCTCAAGCGCGTGGGCGCGAAGGGGGAGGGGCGCTTCGTGCCGATCAGCTGGAGCGAAGCATTCGACGAGATCGGTCGTCGTCTCGGCGAAATCGCCGCGCGCGCGCCGGAGGCGATCCTGCCGTACAGCTACGCGGGAACGATGGGGCTCGTGCAGGGCGAAGGCATCGCCCAGCGGTTCTTCCATAAACTCGGTGCGTCCCGGCTCGAGCGGGCCATCTGCGCGGCGGCCGGCGCAGCAGGGCTGCGCTATACGTATGGCGGAAGCGTCGGCATGCATCTCGAGCATTTCGAGGAAAGCGAGTTGATCCTGATCTGGGGCGCCAACCCGATCGCCTCCAGCCTGCATTTCTGGACCCGTGCGCAGGAAGCCAAGCGTCGCGGCGCCCGTCTCGTCGCAATCGATCCCTACCGCTCGCTGACGGCAGAGAAATGCCATCAGCACATCGCATTGAAACCGGGCACCGACGGAGCGTTCGCACTCGGCATGATGCATGTACTGATCACCGAGGATCTGCTCGATCACGACTACATCGCACGCCATACGCTCGGCTTCGATGCGCTCAAGGCGCGAGCCCTGTCCTATCCGCCGGAGCGTGTCGCGCAAATCTGCGGCATCGAGGCGTCGGAACTGATCGAACTCGCACGTCGTTACGGCGCGACCCGCAAGGCATCGATCCGCCTCAATTACGGCATGCAGCGCGTGCGCGGGGGCGGCAACGCCGTGCGCGCGATTGCGAGCCTGCCTGCGCTGACGGGCGCGTGGCGCGACCGGGCCGGCGGGCTGCTGCTGTCGTCGTCGGAATCTGCACCGGTCAATCAGGCGGCGCTGCTGCGCCCCGATCTGATGCCCGGCTGGCCGCAGAAACTGCCGCGCATCATCAACATGAATGCCATCGGCGATGCACTGCTGCATCCGGGCGACGCGACTTTCGGGCCGAAGGTCGAAGCAGTGATCGTCTACAACTCGAATCCGGTTGCGGTTGCCCCCGACTCGTCGAAAGTCGCCGCCGGGTTCGCGCGCGAAGACCTGTTCACGGTCGTTCTCGAGCACTTCAAGACAGATACCGTCGACTTCGCCGACATTGTGTTGCCGGCCACGACGCAGCTCGAGCATCTCGACGTCCACAAGTCGTACGGCCACACCTATGTGATGGCGAATCTGCCGGCGATTCCGCCGGTCGGCGACGCACGACCGAACACCGAAATCTTTCGCGGCATTGCGCGCAGCATGGGGCTGGACGAGCCCGCGCTTTATCACAGCGACGAAGAGGTCGCGCAGGCGGCGCTTCGCTGGGACGATCCGGCACTCGACAGCGACTGGGAGACGTTGAAGCGTGCCGGCTGGCTGAAGCTCAAGGTTGCGGACGCGCCTTTCGCGAATGGCGGCTTTCGCACACCGTCCGGCAAATGCGAATTCTACAGCGCGCGACTCGAGCAGATGGGCATGGACCCGGTGCCCGATTACCTGCCGCCGTTCGAATCGGCGGAGGCGGCGCCTGAACTCGCCGCCCGCTACCCGCTCGCGATGATTTCGCCGCCGGCCCGGCACTTCCTGAACAGCACGTTCGTGAACGTGGACAGCCTGCGCAGCACGGAAGGCCAGCCGCATCTCGATATTCACCCGGCCGACGCCGATGCGCGCGGCATCGCGGAGGGCGACGTCGTACGCATATTCAACGACCGCGGATCGATGCAGGCGGTCGCAAGAGTGACTGATCGCGCGCGGGCGGGGCTCGTCGTCGGACTGTCGATCTGGTGGAAGAAATTGTCGGCGGACGGTCGGAACACGAACGAAGTGACGAGTCAGGCGCTGACCGACCTCGGCAACTCGGCGACCTTTTACGATTGTTTGGTGGAAGTTGAGCGGACTTGACGGAACTTCCAGATATGATCGGACGAATGCGTTCGAAAGTTCGAAGTGGACATCTAACCCTGTTGTCTCAGGACGGGCGAGCCGCTACGATGCGTTTTAGCACGACCATTCGAAAATCAGTGAGGAGACGCGCGGTATGGATAAAATTTGGCTGAAATCGTACCCACCCGGCGTTCCAGCCGAAATCGACGCGTCTCCATATCCTTCCGTCCCGGATCTCCTCGACGAGAGCTTCAGGCAGTATCGCGACCGCAAGGCGTTCGTCTGCATGGGCAAGAGCATCACGTACGGCGAACTCGATGCACTGTCACGCCGGTTCGGCGCGTGGCTGCAGTCGCGTGGCCTGAAGCGCGGCGCACGCGTCGCGCTCATGATGCCGAACGTGCTGCAGTACCCGGTGGCGATCGTTGCCGTGCTCCGCGCGGGCTACACCGTCGTCAACGTCAACCCGCTCTATACGCCGCGCGAGCTCGAACATCAGCTGAAGGACAGCGGGGCCGAGGCGATCGTCATTCTCGAGAATTTCGCGTCGACGTTGCAGGCCGTTATCGCCAATACCGACGTCAAGCATGTCGTGGTCGCGTCGATGGGCGACCTGCTGGGCATCAAGGGCTGGCTCGTCAATTACGTCGTACGCAACGTGAAGAAGATGGTGCCGGCCTGGCAGCTCCCGTCGTTCACGCGCTTCAAGGCCGCGCTGTCCGAAGGGGCGCGGCAGACCTTCAAGCCGCCGAAGATCGGCCCAGACGACGTCGCGTTCCTCCAGTACACGGGCGGTACGACGGGTGTCGCGAAGGGCGCGACGCTGCTGCACCGGAACATCGTGTCGAACGTGCTGCAGGCCGGCGCCTGGCACCATCCCGCGCACGCGAAGTACCCGGAGGTGAAGCAATTCGTGACGGTAGTCGCGCTGCCGCTCTATCACGTGTTCGCGCTGACGGTCTGCGGCTTCCTGACGATGCGCACGGGCGGCATGGGCATCCTGATTCCGAATCCGCGCGACATCGGCGGCATGATCAAGGAACTGAAGGGATACCAGATTTCGACGATTCCCGCCGTCAACACGCTGTACAACGCAATGCTGAACCATCCCGAATTCAACCAGCTCGACCTGTCGAAGCTCGTGATCGCCAACGGCGGTGGCATGGCGATCCAGGAAGGCGTCGCGAAGCGCTGGTACGAGAAGACCCAAACGGCGATCATCGAAGGGTACGGCCTGTCCGAAACGTCGCCGGTCGCGACCTGCAACCCCGTGACGGCGACCGAGTACAGCGGGACGATCGGCCTGCCGCTGCCGTCGACCGAAATTGCCATCCGCGACGACGCCGGCAACGACGTCGCGCTCGGCGAGCCGGGCGAGATCTGCATCCGCGGGCCGCAGGTCATGGCCGGCTACTGGAACCGCCCGGAAGAAACCGCGAAGGTCATGTTCGCGGACGGTTTCTTCAAGACCGGTGACGTCGGCGTGATGGACGCGCGCGGTTACGTGAAAATCGTCGACCGGAAGAAGGACATGATCCTGGTATCCGGTTTCAACGTGTATCCGAACGAGGTCGAGGACGTGGTGGCGTCGCACCCGGGCGTGTTCGAGGTGGCGGCGGTCGGCGTGCCAGACGAGCATTCGGGCGAAGCCGTGAAGCTGTTCGTCGTGAAGAAGGATCCGGCGCTGACCGACAAGGACATCCTCGCGTACTGCAAGGAGCGGCTCACCGGTTACAAGCGGCCGAAACTCGTCGAGTTCCGCACGGAGCTGCCGAAGACGAACGTCGGCAAGATCCTGCGGCGCGAGCTGCGCGACGGACGCGCGTAACACTCAAGTCGAACGAAGGAGCCCGGTCTGTGCCGGGCTCTTTTGTTTGTGGTGCGGCATCAGGGCTGCCGCGCCATATCGGAACGGCGCGCGTTCGTCCGGGCGCGCCGCGGCGGGCGGAGCGCCCCGGTCGGGCCGCCCGCCGCCGATTCGATTCGAACGGGGCGGCACTTCGCTGCACGCCGGAGTCGGCAAATGGTGGCGTTCGTGTCGAGTCAGCGTCGCGAACGATTCGTCGCCAAGAGCGCGTGACCCGGCGATCATTCCGCGCACACCGCACACCGCACACCGCACACCGCACACCGCTTCGCAGCCCCAAAAGAAAAGGCGCCCGAAGGCGCCTTCAAGATGCTGCGGCTTGTCAGGCAAGCTGATTAGAACTTGTGACGGATACCGACACGCGCCGCGACCTGGTTGCTGGTCGTCGACGGATCGAGACCGTTGATCGAAGCATGTGCCTGAACGACGTTGCCTGCCGAGTCGAGCGTGTTGCCCGATGCATGCTGGTACACGCCGATCACGTAGACGTCCGTGCGCTTCGACAGGAAGTAGTCGACGCCCAGCGAGCCCTGGTGGTACTTGGCTGCCGAGTTGCCGTCGATCTTGCTGCCTTGCGTGTAGTCGTACGCCGCACCGACGATCAATGCCGGGGTCAACTGATACTTGAAGTTGATTTCGCCGTTGTTGAAGGTCGCGGTCTGGTTCACGAACGGACCGACCGAGAAGCCCTTGAACTTCGTGTTCGAGTACGTCGCGCCGATCGTCGCTGCGCCGAACGTGTATGCGCCGCCCGCACCGATGACCTGGTACGTGTTCGCGCTGTTCGCATACGCGCCGTAGACCGGCGACGACACGGCCGTCGCCGCAGCCGACGCGCCCGTATTGAACATGCCGCCGAAGTTCGCCGGCGTACGTGCGTTCAAGTAGCCGACACCCAACACCAGCGGGCCGTTGTTGTAACCGGCGCCGAGCGACCAGACCTGGTTCTTCGAGAACTGGCCGGCTTGACCGCCGAAGCTGTACAGGCCGCCGAACGAGAAGCCGCCGTAGGTCGGGCTCGTGTACTTGACCGCGTTGTTCACACGGTAAGCGTTGTTGAAGTTGTCGAGGTCGCCCGGGTGAGCGGCGATGTAGCCGCCCCACTGGTCGCCTGCCTCGAGCGGGCCGACGAAGTCGACGACGGAGTCGTACTGGCGACCCAGCGTGACCGTACCGTACTGGCTCGACAGGCCGACGTAAGCCTGGCGGCCGAACATCAGGCCGCCCTGGCCGAGCTTGCCGGAGTTGACGTCAAAACCGTTCTCGAGCACGAAGATTGCCTTCAGGCCGCTGCCCAGATCTTCGGTGCCGCGCAGGCCGAAGCGGCTGCCTTGCATCACGCCGCTTGCCAGGCCGTACAGGTGGCCGCCCTTGGCGTTGTTGTTGAAGATGAAGCCTTCATCGATGATGCCGTAAAGCGTCACGCTGCTTTGCGCATGTGCAGCGCCAGCAAACGCGCCCAGCGCGACGAGCGCGAGAAGCGACTTTTTCATTAACGGATCTCCAAGAATCACTGAATTTTTTTGGCGGGGCGGATAGTTATGGTGTGTTGACGGGCCCCATCAACTTCGCAAGAAGTCGCACGTAATGTAGCAAAGCCGATTTTTCCGACAAAGCGAAATGCCGTGGCTCAAGGTTCCCATGTTTCCTTTATGCAACAATGGTTAAAATCACGGGTTAACCGCAATTTCCGCTGAATAATCAAGTCGGTTACGTAGCGGAGCACGTGCCGTTGCCGCCCGCGGCAGCGCACGCAGCCAGGAGAACAGGATGGTGTTGGACGAACTGATCAGCGAATTCGATCGCGGCCTGCGATCGCTGACCGGCATTAGCCGGATGAGCCGCCCAGTGCCCGCGCCGGCGGAGCCGCCGGCCGGCGAACTGACCCCCGCGGAGCGCACGCATGCCGCAGGGCTGATGCGCGTGAACCACGTCGGCGAGGTCTGTGCGCAGGCGCTTTATCAGGCGCAGAAGCTGACCGCGCGCTCGTCGTCGTCGAAGGCGATGTTCGAGGAAGCCGCGCGCGAGGAGGAAGATCATCTCGCGTGGACCGCGCACCGGCTGAAGGAACTCGATTCGCGTCCGAGCCTGCTCAACCCGCTGTGGTACGCCGGCGCGCTCGCGATCGGTGTCGTCGCCGGCACGCTGGGCGACAAGGTCAGCCTCGGCTTCATGGCGGAGACGGAGCGTCAGGTCGAGAGCCACCTCGACGGGCACCTGTCCGAGCTGCCGGCGACCGACACGGCGTCGCGCGCGATCGTCGAGCAGATGCGGCTCGACGAGGTGAAGCACGGCAAGGCCGCGACCGATGCCGGCGGGATCGAACTGCCGCTGCCCGCACGGATGCTGATGCGCGCCGCGTCGAAAGTCATGACGAGCACTGCATACTATCTGTGACATTCGGAGGTGGGCGGCGCATGACGCCGCCCACCTCCGTCACCCATCGATACCGCCCGTTTTTTCCGCGTTTTCCCGCCCCCGAAAGCCCCGTCCGCACGCCAGTCTGGCCCGCCTTTCTCACGTATCACCTTCACAAGTTGCACTAGCTCATTCATTTATAACGGTTTTTGGTATGAGGGGCCGCATGAGCATGTGCGCGTAAGTCCTTGTTCTAACTAACAAAATTCGTCAAAAAACCGGGCCGCTCCCTTGACCGTGCCAAACCCTTCCTCTAAAGTGGGAGACAGTGTGAGAAAGTGTATTTTTGTGTGATTTGGCGGGCTATTCGGGCTAAATTCTTGAGCGTTGAGCGGGTGCTTCGGTGCCCTGAACGGGAGAGCGGAAAGTGTTCCAAGGGGCGTCGGCGCTGACGCTCGATGCGAAAGGGCGGATGTCGGTGCCGGCTCGCTATCGCGAAGCGCTGCAAGGACAGGCAGAAGGACGGGTGACTGTGACCAAGCACCCGGACGGCTGCCTGTTGCTGTTTCCGCGCCCCGAATGGGAGGTATTCCGCGCCAAGATCGCCGCGCTGCCGATGGATGCACATTGGTGGCGGCGGATCTTTCTCGGCAATGCAATGGATGTCGATCTCGACAGCGCGGGCCGGATTCTCGTATCGCCCGAGCTGCGGATGGCGGCCGGACTGGAAAAGGAAGTCATGTTGTTGGGAATGGGTAGTCACTTCGAGCTGTGGGATTCGCAGACCTACATCGCGAAGGAGCAGGCAGCGATGGCGCAGGGCATGCCCGACGCGCTGAAGAATTTCACGTTCTGATTGCGGTGACGGAGACGCCCGCGATGGGAAACGAATTGCAGCATCGGACCGTGCTTCTGGACGAAGCGGTCGATTCGCTCGTGACGCGGCCGGACGGCATTTATGTCGACGGTACGTTCGGGCGCGGCGGTCACAGCCGCGCGGTGCTCGCGCGGCTGGCGGCGGCCGGCCGGCTGATCGCGTTCGACAAGGATCCGAGGGCGATCGAGACGGCGCAGCGCATCGAGGATGCGCGCTTCTCGATCGTGCATGACAGCTTTGCATCGATGCGCGACGCGCTTGCGGCGCGCGGCGTCGAGAAGGTGTCGGGTGTGTTGCTGGACCTGGGCGTGTCCTCGCCGCAGGTGGACGATCCGGCGCGCGGCTTCAGCTTTCGCGCGGATGGCCCGCTGGACATGCGAATGGATCCGACGCGCGGCGAGTCGGCGGCCGAGTGGCTCGCGCGGGCTTCGGTGCAGGAATTGACGGAGGTGATACGGGATTATGGGGAAGAACGGTTTGCTTTTCAGATTGCAAAGGCGCTTGTTGCTCGCCGGGCAGAGTCCGACCGTCTTGGGCCTCTCGACACCACGGGCGAGCTTGCCCAAATCGTGGGTAACGTCGTCAAAACCCGTGAGAAGGGCAAGGATCCGGCAACCCGCACCTTTCAGGCTATACGGATTCACGTCAATCAAGAGCTTGCGGACCTGCAAGTCGTACTAGACACGGCATTGTCGTTGCTGGAGCAAGGGGGGCGGCTGGTGGTCATCAGCTTTCATTCACTCGAGGACCGGATCGTCAAGCGATTCATGCAGGCGCACGCGAGCGCGCCTGCGGTCGATCGTCGCCTGCCGATCCGCGCCGTCGACCTCCCGAGCCCGCCGCTCAAGATCATCAGCCGCCAGTTTCCGAGCGAAGCGGAAGTTGCCGCGAATCCGCGCGCCCGGTCGGCCGTGATGCGCATCGCGGAGCGCGTCACGCCATGAGCCGCTTCAATATCTTCCTGCTGATCATCGTGATGGGCTGCGCGCTGTCGGTCGTCAATTCGACGAACCAGCAGCGCCAGATCTTCATCCAGCTGCAGCGTGCGCAGTCGCAGGAGCGTCAGCTCCAGCAGGACTACGCGCAGCTTCAATATCAGCAGAGCGCGCTGTCGAAGACGTCGCGTATCGAGCAACTCGCGAACGATTCGCTGAAGATGCAGGCGATCACGACGGGTCGCACCCAATACCTGACGCTGCCGCCGGGCGCCGTGAAGGCGATCGACGCACCGATTCCGGCTTCGGCCGAGACGGCCGCCAAGGGCGGGGGAGGCGCGCGATGAAGCCGGCACAAAAGCGCCAGGACGTGAAATTCTCGTCGAGCCCCGTGCTCGGCGTGCACCTGCCGATGTGGCGCTCGAAATTCGTCGTGTTCCTGCTGTTCATGGCGTTCGTCGCACTGGCCGCGCGGGCGTTCTGGATCCAGGGGCCCGGCAACGCGTTCTATCAGAAGCAGGGCGAAAGCCGCTACCAGCGCACGATCGAGCTGCCGGCCACGCGCGGCAAGATCCTCGACCGTAACGGGCTCGTGCTCGCGACGAGCCTGCCCGTGCGCGCGATCTGGGCGATTCCGGATGCCGTGCCGGACGATCTCGGCGCGGACAAGGTCAATCAGCTCGGCAAGCTCCTCGGCATGACGCCGAAGGAACTGCGCGTGAAGCTGTCGGAAGACAAGGGATTCGTCTACGTGAAGCGCCAGGTGC
The DNA here is from genome assembly GCF_003857805.1 of Burkholderia sp. Bp9099. NCBI lineage: Bacteria > Pseudomonadati > Pseudomonadota > Betaproteobacteria > Burkholderiales > Burkholderiaceae > Burkholderia > Burkholderia sp. Bp9099. The sequence goes on along the minus strand of NZ_QTPU01000006.1, from coordinate 273,660 downwards.
CGATCGACATCGCGGACAAGGTCGCCGCGCTCGACATCCCCGGCGTCTATCAGCGCAACGAATACAAGCGTTTCTATCCGGAAGGCGAGATCACTGCTCACCTGATCGGCTTCACGAACGTCGAGGACGAAGGGCAGGAAGGCGTCGAGCTCGGCGACCAGAAGATGCTGTCCGGCACGTCCGGCGTGCGCCGCGTGATCAAGGACCGGATGGGGCACATCGTCGAGGACGTCGCCGAGCAGATCCCGCCGCACAACGGGACGGACGTCGACCTGTCGATCGACAGCAAGATCCAGTACATCGCGTATGCGAACCTGAAGGCCGCCGTCGAGAAGTTCAAGGCGAAGGCCGGCGCGGCGATGGTGGTCGACGTGCGTACCGGCGAGGTGCTCGCGCTCGTCAACTACCCGACCTACAACCCGAACGACCGTTCGCGCATGACGGGCGAGCAGTTGCGCAACCGGATCATGACCGACGTGTTCGAGCCGGGCTCGATCATGAAGCCGTTTACGGTGTCGCTCGCGCTCGACCTGCACCGCGTGACGCCGAACACGCTCGTCGAAACGGGCAACGGGCATTTCGTGCTCGATGGCGCGCCGATCACCGACGACGCGGGTTTCGGCACGCTGACGGTCGGCGGCGTGATCCAGAAGTCGAGCAACATCGGCGCGACGAAGATCGCGATGACGATGCGGCCCGAGGAAATGTGGAATATGTATACGAGCATCGGCCTCGGTCAGGCGCCGAAGGTCGGGTTCCCGGGCGCGGTGGCCGGCCGCCTGCGTCCGTGGAAGAACTGGCGGCGCATCGAGCAGGCGACGATGTCGTACGGCTACGGCCTGTCGGTGTCGCTGTTCCAGCTCGCACGCGCCTACACGGCGATCGCGCACGACGGCGAGCTGATGCCCGTGACCATTTTCAAGACCGACCCCAATCAGCCGATCGTGGGCACGCAGGTGTTCAACCCGACCACCGCGCGCGAAGTGCGCGCGATGCTCGAGACGGTGGTCGCGCCGGGCGGCACGTCGCCGGATGCGGCCGTGCCGGGTTATCGGGTCGGCGGCAAGAGCGGTACCGCGTACAAGCATGAGGGTCACGGCTACACGCGCAAGTACCGCGCGTCGTTCGTCGGGATGGCGCCGATGCCGAATCCGCGCGTCGTGATCGCGGTGTCGGTCGACGAGCCGACCGCCGGCAGCCACTTCGGCGGCCAGGTGTCGGGCCCCGTATTCTCGGCGATCGCGGGCGACACGATGCGTGCGCTGAACGTGCCGCCGAACATGCCGATCAAGCAACTGGTCGTGTCCGACGACACGCCGGGCACGCCCGCCAAGACGGGCCCGCAAAAGCTCGCCGCCGGCGGCAGTGCGAAGCATATGATCGTATCCAGCACGACACGTAATTCACCAGGAGTTGTTCGATGAGCGCCGCTCGCAGTTCCCATCCGGCGCATCAGCAGATCGCGGCCGCGCTTGCGTGGCTGCGCCAGCATGTGGCCCCCGCGGCGCAACTGCATGCCGACACGCGCAGCCTGCAGGCAGGCGACGTGTTTCTCGGCTATGCGGTCGACGGGGCAGACAATCGCGCCTTCATTGCCGAGGCCGTCTCCCGCGGTGCGGCCGCCGTGCTGTATCAGCCGGAAGGCCTTGCAGCCGCGCCGGTCGCACCCGTCGCACTCGCGGTGCCGGCGCTCGACCAGCTGGCCGGTGAGATCGCCAGCGGCTGGTACGGCGACCCGAGCGACAGTCTGCTCGCCATCGGCGTGACCGGCACCAACGGCAAGACGTCGTGCACGCACTGGATCGCGGCCGCGCTGACGGCGCTGCACCAGCCGTGCGCGCTGATCGGCACGCTCGGCAGCGGCATGCCGGGGCAGCTGGTGCCGACCGGCTTCACGACGCCGGACGCGCCGCAGCTGCAGCGCAGCCTCGCGCAACTGCACGACGCGGGCGCAAAGGCCGTCGCGATGGAAGTGTCATCGCACGCGCTGCACCAGGGCCGCGTGAACGGCACGGCATTCGACATCGCCGTGTTCACGAACCTCACGCAGGATCACCTCGACTATCACGGCACGTTCGATGCGTACGAAGCCTCGAAGTCGAAGCTGTTCGCATGGCGTGGCCTGCGCGCGGCGGTCGTCAATCGCGACGACGCAGCCGGCCGCCGCCTGCTCGAGAAGCTGGCCGGCCGCGTGCGCACGATCGCCTACGGGATCGGCGACGTGCACGCAGCCGACGCCGATCGCGAGCTGGTCGCGCTCGACGTGCGCGCGACCGCCACGGGCACGGCATTCCGCCTGCGCTCGTCGTGGGGCGACGCGGACATCGAGGTCGGCACGCTCGGCACCTTCAACGTCAGCAACCTGCTCGCGGTGCTCGGCTCGCTGCTCGCGGCCGACTTGCCGTTCGACGCGGCGGTCGCGGAAATTGCGCGGCTCGAGTCCGTCAACGGCCGCATGCAGCGCCTTGGCGGCCGGCTGGCGAACGATGAACCGCTGGTCGTGATCGACTATGCACATACGCCCGACGCGCTCGAGAAGACGCTCGACGCGTTGCGCCCGATCGCGGCGGCGCGCGGCGGACGGCTCGTCTGCATGTTCGGCTGCGGCGGCGATCGCGATGCGACCAAGCGTCCGCTGATGGGCGCGATCGCCGAGCGGCTCGCCGACGAAGTCGTCGTCACGAGCGACAACCCGCGCAGCGAGGATCCGCAGCGCATCATCGACCAGGTCATCGCGGGCATGACCGCGCCCGATCGCGCACGCCGCATCGAGGATCGCGCGAGCGCGATCCTGCAGGCCGTGCGCGGCGCCGCCCGCGAGGATGTCGTCGTGCTGGCCGGCAAGGGGCACGAGGCAACGCAGGAAATCATGGGCAAGAAGCGCACGTTCTCCGATCAGGATCACGCGCGGCTCGCACTCGCGGCACGCGCGACGCATGGCAAGGGAGGCGGCGAATGACGATGCTCAGTCTGGGCGAAGCCGCCCGCCTGATTCCCGGCGCCACCGTCCACGGCGATCCGGACACCACGTTCGAGCGCGTGTCGACGGACAGCCGCACGGTCGGCCCTGGCGACCTGTTCGTCGCGCTGAAGGGCGAGCGCTTCGACGCGCACGACTTCCTCGGCGACGTGGCCGCGTGCGGCGCGTCGGCGGCGCTCGTCGCACACGTGCCGGCGGGTCTCGCGATGCCGGCGATCGAAGGCGGCGAAACGCGTGCCGCGCTCGGCGCGCTCGCGCACGGCTGGCGCAAACGATTCGCGCTGCCGCTCGTCGCGGTGACGGGCAGCAACGGCAAGACGACCGTCAAGGAAATGATCGCGTCGATCTTCGCCGCGGCGGTCGGTACCGACGCGCGGCTCGCGACGGCCGGCAACCTGAACAACGACGTCGGGCTGCCGCTGACGTTGCTGCGCCTGTCGACCGCGCATCGCCTCGCAGTGATCGAGATCGGCATGAACCACCCGGGCGAGACCGAAGTTCTGGCGCGCCTCACCGCGCCCACGGTCGCGCTCGTCAACAACGCGCAGCGCGAACACCAGGAATTCATGGCGACGGTCGAAGCCGTCGCGCTCGAACACGCGGCCGTGATCCACGCGCTGCCGCCGGACGGCGTCGCGGTGTTCCCGGCCGACGATGCGTACGCGGGCATCTGGCGCGTCGCGGCGACCGGCAACCGGATCCTCGATTTCGCACTGCACGACGCCGAACGGCAGAACGATGCGCAGGTCGTCGGTCGCCTTCACGGCGGCGAACTCGCGATCGACACGCCGGCGGGCGCCGTCACGGTGCGGTTGCGTGCGCTCGGCGAGCACAACGCGCGCAACGCGCTGGCCGCGACGGCCGCGGCGCTGGGCGCGGGTGTCGAACTGTCGGCGATCAAGCAGGGCCTCGAGTCGTTCGAACCGGTCAAGGGCCGGCTCCAGGTGAAGCAGGCGATCGCCGGCAGCCTCGCGGGCGCGACGGTCGTCGACGATACGTACAACGCGAACCCCGATTCGATGCGTGCGGCGATCGACGTGCTTGCTGCCCATCCGGCGCCGCGCGTGCTGGTGATCGGCGACATGGGTGAAGTCGGCGACGAAGGCCCGGCGTTTCACCGGGAGATCGGTGCGTATGCGCGCGAGCGCGGCATCGATGCGCTGTTCGCGCTCGGCGATGCGTCGCGCGATGCGTGCACGGCGTACGGCGAGACGGCCCGCCACTTCGGCGACGTCGGCGCGCTGGTGACGGCGCTGCTCGCGGCGGGCTATGGCGCGCGGGCGACGGTGCTCGTGAAGGGCTCGCGGTACATGAAGATGGAGCGCGTGGTCGACGCGCTGACGAACCAACCCGCGGCGGGCACGGTGCCCGCTGCACACTGAGTAGAAGGAAGGAAGCATGCTGCTGGCGCTGGCGCAATGGCTGCAGGGAGACGCAAGCTTTTTGCGCTTGTTCACGTACCTGACGTTCCGCGCGGTGATGGCTACCATCACCGCGCTCGGTATCGGGCTCGTGTGCGGACCGTGGGTGATCCGCAAGCTGACGCAAATGAAGGTCGGGCAGGCCGTGCGCAAGGACGGCCCGCAAAGCCATCTCGTCAAGTCCGGCACGCCGACGATGGGCGGCGTGCTGATCCTGATCGGCATCGCGGTCGCGACGCTGCTGTGGGGCGACCTGACGAACCGTTTCATCTGGATCGTGATGCTCGTCACGTTCGGCTTCGGCGTGATTGGCTGGGTCGACGACTACCGCAAGGTCGTCTACAAGGACCCGCGCGGGATGTCGTCGCGCGAAAAGTATTTCTGGCAGTCGGTGATCGGGCTGTTCGCGGCGGTCTACCTCGCATTCAGCGTGTCCGAGGCGAACAACGTGCGCGTGTTCGACCTGTTCATGGCGTGGGTGAGGAGCGGCCTGTCGATGGGGCTGCCGGCGCGGGCCGACCTGATGCTGCCGTTCCTGAAGTCGATCAGCTATCCGCTGGGCGTCTGGGGCTTCATCGTGCTGACGTATTTCGTGATCGTCGGCGCGAGCAACGCGGTGAACCTGACCGACGGCCTCGACGGGCTCGTGATCATGCCGGTCGTGCTGGTCGGCGGGTCGCTCGGCGTGTTCGCGTACGTGATGGGCAGCTCGGTCTATTCGAAATACCTGCTGTTCCCGCACATCCCGGGCGCCGGTGAACTGCTGATCTTCTGTTCTGCGATGGGCGGGGCAGGGCTCGCGTTCCTCTGGTACAACACGCACCCCGCGCAGGTGTTCATGGGAGACGTCGGCGCGCTGGCGCTCGGCGGCGCGCTCGGCACGGTCGCGGTGATCGTGCGCCAGGAAATCGTGCTGTTCATCATGGGCGGCATCTTCGTCGCGGAAACGCTGTCGGTGATGCTGCAGGTGTCGTGGTTCAAGTACACGAAGAAGCGCTACGGCGAAGGGCGGCGCCTGCTGAAGATGGCGCCGCTGCATCACCATTTCGAATTGTCCGGCTGGAAGGAAACGCAGGTGGTGGTGCGTTTCTGGATCATCACGCTGATGCTGTGCCTGTTCGGTCTGTCCACCCTCAAGCTGCGGTAAAGGAAAGGTAACAAGGATGTCTGGCGAGATGTTTGGAGATCGGCAGCGGCCGATGGTGCTCGTACTGGGGCTCGGTGAATCGGGTCTCGCGATCGCGCGGTGGTGCGCGAGGCACGGGTGCCGGCTGCGTATTGCCGATACCCGCGAGGCGCCGCCGAACCTTGCCGCGCTGCAGGCCGAAGGCATCGATGCGGAGTTCGTCGGCGGGCCGTTCACGCCCGCGCTGCTCGACGGCGGCGTCGAGATCGTCGGGCTGAGCCCCGGCCTGTCGCCGCTCGAACCTGCGCTGGCGGCGCTGATCGCGGCCGCGAACGAGCGCGCGATCGCGGTCTGGGGCGAACTGGAATTCTTCGCGCAGGCGCTGCGCGCGCTCGGCACGAGCGGCTACCAGCCGAAGGTGCTCGCGATCACCGGCACCAACGGCAAGACCACGACGACGAGCCTGACGGGCCTGCTGTGCCGGCGTTCGGGCAAGAAGGTCGCCGTCGCCGGCAACATCAGCCCGGCGATGCTCGACCGGCTCGCGGGCGCGATCGACGAGACGGCGCTGCCCGACGTCTGGGTGCTCGAACTGTCGAGCTTCCAGCTCGAGACGGCGCGCACGTTCGCGCCCGACGCGGCCGCGATTCTCAACATCACGCAGGATCACCTCGACTGGCACGGCAGCTTCGACGCGTATGCGGCCGCGAAGGGCCGGATCTTCGGCGCGACGACCACGCGCGTGCTCAACCGCGACGATGCGGCCGTGATGAAGTTCGCGCCGGCCGCCGGCGCGGCCGATGCGGCGCGCACGGTCACGTTCGGGCTGAACGAGCCGGTGCAGGACGGCGACTACGGGCTGTCGCGCGATAACGGTATCGCGTGGCTGGTCGAAGCGGTCGACCGCGACGCGCCGGACGAAACGACGACGACCCGCCGGCGCAAGCGCGACGGCGCGCATACGCCCGACATCGCGCAGAAGCGCCTGATGCCGGTCGACGCGCTGCGCATCCGCGGGCTGCACAACGCGGCGAACGCGCTGGCCGCGTTCGCGCTCGCGCGTGCGATCGACTTGGCCGCAGCGCCGCTGCTGCACGCGCTGCGCGAATACCGCGGCGAGGCGCATCGCGTCGAAGTGATCGCGACGATCGACGACGTGGACTACGTCGACGACAGCAAGGGAACGAACGTCGGCGCGACGGTGGCCGCGCTCGACGGGCTCGCGCAGAAGATCGTGCTGATCGCCGGCGGCGACGGCAAGGGGCAGGATTTCGCGCCGCTGGTCGCGCCGGTCGCGCGCTGGTGTCGTGCGGTGATGCTGATCGGCCGCGACGCGCCGGCGATTCGCGACACGCTCGCCGAAACCGGCGTGCCGCTCGCGGACCACGCGACGCTCGAAGGCGCGGTGCGTGCCGCCGCCGAGCTCGCCGAGCCGGGCGATGCGGTGCTGCTGTCGCCCGCGTGCGCGAGCCTCGACATGTTCAGGAACTACGCCCATCGCGCGGAGGTGTTCCGCGCGGCGGTGGATGAAGTCGCCATCGACAAAGGAGCGACGCCATGAGCTGGTCCGATCGCCTCGTCTCCCGTTTCAACGACCGGCGCGACACCGGCGGCAATGCCGCCGGCGGTCGCGTCGCGTCCGCCACGCGCGCTGCGACCGGCGGCCTCGCGAGCGTCGTCAACGGCGTGCGGCCGAGCCGCTCGCGGATGCTCGACTTCGACTACTCGCTGCTGTGGGTCGCGATCGCGCTGCTCGGGCTCGGCGTCGTGATGGTGTATTCGGCGTCGATCGCGATGCCCGATTCGCCGAAATACGCGTCGTATCACGATTACGCGTTCCTGATGCGCCACTGCGTGTCGCTCGTCGTTGCGTTCATCGCGGCGGTGATCGCGTTCCGCGTGCCGGTGTCGACCTGGGACAAATACGCGCCGCATCTCTTCCTGATCGCGCTGGTCGGCCTCGTGATCGTGCTGATCCCGCACGTCGGCAAGGGCGTGAACGGCGCGCGCCGCTGGATTCCGCTCGGCATCACGAACATGCAGCCGTCGGAAATCATGAAGCTCGCGGTGACGATCTACGCGGCGAACTACACGGTGCGCAAGCAGGAGTACATGCAGAGCTTCGCGAAAGGCTTTCTGCCGATGGCGTTCGCGGTCGGTCTCGTCGGCGCGCTGCTGCTGCTCGAGCCGGACATGGGCGCGTTCATGGTGGTCGCCGCGATCGCGATGGGCGTGCTGTTCCTCGGCGGCGTGAACGGCAAGCTGTTCGGCGGCCTGGTCGCGACGGCGGTCGGCACCTTCACGATGCTCGTATGGCTGTCGCCGTGGCGCCGCGAGCGGATCTTCGCGTATCTCGATCCGTGGGACGAACGCTATGCGCAGGGCAAGGCGTACCAGCTCACGCATTCGCTGATCGCGTTCGGCCGCGGCGAGTGGTTCGGCGTCGGCCTCGGCGGTAGCGTCGAGAAGCTGAACTACCTGCCCGAAGCGCATACCGACTTCATCCTCGCGGTGATCGGCGAGGAACTCGGCTTCGTCGGCGTGATGGTCGTGATCCTGCTGTTCTACTGGATCGTGCGCCGCGCGTTCGAGATCGGCCGCCAGGCGCTCGCGCTCGATCGCACGTTCGCGGGCCTGACGGCGAAGGGCATCGGTATCTGGTTCGGCGCGCAGACGTTCATCAACATGGGCGTGAACCTCGGCCTGCTGCCGACCAAGGGCCTGACGCTGCCGCTCGTGAGCTATGGCGGTTCGGGCATCCTGCTGAACTGTGTCGCGCTCGCGGTGCTGCTGCGGGTCGATTATGAAAATCGCGTCCTGATGCGGGGAGGGAAGGTATGACCGCGTCGCGACGCACGCTGATGGTGATGGCAGGCGGCACCGGGGGCCACGTGTTCCCGGGGCTCGCGGTCGCGCACCGGATGGAAGCGGCGGGCTGGCGCGTCGTGTGGCTCGGCAATCCGGCCGGGATGGAAGCGACGCTCGTGCCGAAGCACGGCATTCCGATGGAATACGTGCGCTTCGGCGGACTGCGCGGCAAGGGCCTGAAGACCAAGCTGACGCTGCCGTTCAACCTGCTGCGCGCATGCTGGCAGAGCCTCGGCGCGCTGCGCCGCGTGCGGCCGGACGTCGTGCTCGGGATGGGGGGCTACATCACGTTCCCGGCGGGCGTGATGGCCGCGCTGTCGGGTCGTCCGCTCGTGCTGCACGAACAGAATTCGATCGCGGGCCTGACCAACAAGGTGCTCGCGAAACTGGCCAAACGCGTGCTCGTCGCGTTTCCCGGCGCGCTGCCGCACGCGGAATGGACGGGCAACCCGATTCGTGCGGAACTTGCGCACACGGAACCGCCCAAAGCACGCTATGCGTCGCGCAGCGGCCCGCTGAACGTGCTGGTCGTCGGTGGCAGCCTCGGTGCGGCCGCGCTGAACGAAGTCGTGCCGCGCGCGCTGGCGCTGCTGAGGCCGGACGAGCGCCCGCGCGTCGTGCACCAGGCCGGCGCGAAGCACATCGACGCGCTGAAGGCGAATTACGAAGCGGCCGGTTTCGCGGCCGGCGAAGACGTGCGGCTCGTGCCGTTCATCGACGACATGGCGAGCGCGTACGCGGCGGCGGATCTCGTGATCTGCCGTTCCGGCGCGATGACGGTGTCGGAGATCGCGGCGGTGGGCGTGGCGGCGCTGTTCGTGCCGTTCCCGTACGCGGTCGACGACCACCAGACGACCAACGCCGCGTTCCTCGCCGATGCGGGCGCGGCCGTGCTGGTGCAACAACGCGACCTGTCGGCGGAACTGCTCGCCGACTGGCTGCGCGGCCAGTCGCGGGCGTCGCTCGCGGACATGGCGGAGCGTTCGCGCTCGCTGGCGAAGCCCGAGGCCACCGACGAAGTCGCGCGTGTCTGCGCGAAGGCGGCCGGCGCGAACCTGGAAAAACTGCAATGAAACACATCGTCAAACACATTCATTTCGTCGGGATCGGCGGCGCGGGCATGAGCGGCATCGCCGAAGTGCTCGTCAACCTCGGCTACGAGGTCAGCGGCTCCGACCTGTCGCGCAACGCGGTGACCGACCGTCTCGAGGCGCTCGGCGCGCGGATCGCGATCGGCCACGACGCGGCGAACATCGAGGGCGCGAACGCGGTCGTCGTATCGACGGCCGTGCGCTCGGACAACCCCGAGGTGCTGGCCGCGCGTAGCCAGCGCGTGCCGATCGTGCAGCGCGCGGTGATGCTCGCGGAACTGATGCGCCTGAAGCAGGGCATCGCGATCGCCGGCACGCACGGCAAGACCACGACGACGAGCCTCGTCGCGAGCGTGCTCGCGGCAGGCGGCCTCGACCCGACCTTCGTGATCGGCGGCCGGCTGATCAGCGCCGGCGCGAACGCGCGGCTCGGCACGGGCGACTTCATCGTCGCCGAGGCCGACGAGTCGGACGCGTCGTTCCTGAACCTGTATCCGGTGATCGAAGTCATCACGAACATCGACGCCGATCACATGGACACTTACGGCCACGATTTCGCGCGGCTCAAGCAGGCGTTCATCGAGTTCACGCAGCGCCTGCCGTTCTACGGCAGCGCGGTGGTGTGCGTCGACGATCCGAACGTGCGGCAGATCATCCCGTTCATCTCGAAGCCGGTCGTGCGCTACGGGCTGTCGCCGGACGCGCAGGTGCGCGCGGAAGACATCGACGCGCGCGACGGCCGCATGCACTTCACGGTGATCCGCGAAGGCCGTGCGCCGCTCGCGGTGGTGCTGAACCTGCCGGGCCTGCACAACGTGCAGAACGCGCTCGCGGCGATCGCGATCGCGACCGATCTCGGCGTGGCGGACGACGCGATCCAGCTGGCGCTCGCGGAATTCAACGGCGTCGGCCGGCGCTTCCAGCGCTACGGCGAGGTGCCGAGCGCGGACGGCGGCCAGTACACGCTGATCGACGATTACGGCCACCACCCGGTCGAGATGGCCGCGACGATCGCGGCCGCGCGCGGCGCGTTCCCGGGCCGCCGCCTCGTGCTGGCGTTCCAGCCGCACCGCTACACGCGCACGCGCGACTGCTTCGACGATTTCGTCAACGTACTGTCGACGGTCGACGCGCTGGTGCTGACGGAAGTTTATGCCGCGGGCGAAGCGGCGATCGCGACGGCCAACGGCGATGCGCTGTCGCGTGCGCTGCGCGCGGTGGGGAAGGTTGACCCGGTGTTCGTCGCGACGGTCGACGACGTGCCGGATGCATTGGCGAAGGTCGCGCAGAACGGCGACGTGGTGATCACGATGGGCGCGGGTTCGATCGGCGGCGTGCCGGCGAAGCTCGTGCAACATACTCAACAGAAGGCATGACATGAGCGGGATCGATCCGAAACGTTTCGGCAAGGTGGCGGTGTTGTTCGGCGGCGAATCCGCCGAGCGCGAGGTGTCGCTCACCTCGGGCCGCCTCGTGCTGCAGGGCCTGCGCGACGCGGGCGTCGACGCGCATCCGTTCGACCCGGCCGAGCGGCCGCTGTCGGCGCTGAAGGACGAAGGCTTCGTGCGCGCGTTCAACGCGCTGCACGGCGGCTACGGCGAGAACGGCCAGATCCAGGGCGCACTCGATTTCTACGGGATCCGCTACACGGGCAGCGGCGTGCTCGGCTCGGCGCTCGGCCTCGACAAGTTCCGCACGAAGCTCGTGTGGCAGCAGACGGGCGTGCCGACGCCGCCGTTCGAGACGGTGATGCGCGGCGACGACTACGCGGCGCGCGCGGCGGACATCGTCGCGAAGCTCGGCCTGCCGCTGTTCGTGAAGCCGGCGAGCGAAGGCTCGAGCGTCGCGGTGCTGAAGGTGAAGACGGCCGACGCGTTGCCCGCCGCACTGTCGGAAGCGGCGACGCACGACAAGATCGTGATCGTCGAGAAGAGCATCGAAGGCGGCGGCGAATACACCGCGTGCATCGCCGGCGATCTCGACCTGCCGCTGATCAAGATCGTGCCGGCCGGCGAGTTCTACGACTACCACGCGAAGTATGTCGCCGACGACACGCAATACCTGATTCCGTGCGGGCTGCCCGCCGAACAGGAAGCGGAACTGAAGCGCATCGCGCGCCGCGCGTTCGACGTGCTCGGCTGCACCGACTGGGGCCGGGCGGACTTCATGCTCGACGCCGCCGGCAACGCGTATTTCCTGGAAGTGAACACGGCCCCCGGGATGACCGACCACTCGCTGCCGCCGAAGGCCGCGCGCTCGATCGGCATCAGCTATTCGGAGCTGGTCGTGAAGGTGCTGTCGCTTACGCTCAACGACTGACGCAGGAACGGAACGACGTATGTGGAACAACGTTCGCCAACTCAACCTTGCCGCCAGCGCGCTGTACGCGCTGTTGCTGCTCGTGTTGGCGGCGGCCGGCTGCTACTGGCTGATCCAGCGTCCGACGTTCGCGCTGCGCGAAATCCGGATCGATGGCGACACCGAGCACATCAACTCGCCGACGGTGCGTGCAGGCGTGGTCGGCCGGCTGAAGGGCAATTTCTTCACGGTCGATCTCGACGCGGCGCGGGCGGCGTTCGAGCAGATGCCGTGGGTGCGCCACGCGAGCGTGCGCCGGGTGTGGCCGAATGCGCTGGCTGTCACGCTCGAGGAGTACAAACCGCTCGGGACCTGGGGCAGTGCGCAGCTCGTGAGCGTCGACGGCGAGCTGTTCACCGCGAACCAGGGCGAACTGGATCAGGAATTGCCCGCGTTCGACGGCCCGGAGGGCAGTGCGAAGGAAGTCGTCACGCGGTATCACGACTTCGCGAACTGGTTTGCGCCGCTGAAGGCGGCGCCGGAAGAAGTGACGCTGTCGGCGCGCTACGCGTGGACGGTGAAGCTGTCGAACGGCATGCAGGTCGAGCTGGGCAAGGAACGCAACAGCGAGTCGCTGCATGACCGGAGCCAGCGCCTCGTCGCCGCGTGGCCGGCCGTCACGGAGCGTTGGGGCAACGACATCGAGTACGCGGACCTGCGTTATCCGAACGGATTCGCGATTCGTGCGGCAGGCATGCGGTTCCTGACCGATACCGACAAGCGCAAGAAGTAACGAGAGATCACACGCAAGAGCACTTTATGAGCAAAGACTACAAGGATCTGCTGGTTTCCCTCGACATCGGCACGTCGAAGGTGGTGGCCATCGTCGCCGAGCTGAAGGGCGAAGGCCATTACGAGGTGATCGGCCTCGGCCAGAGCGAGTCGAAAGGTCTGAAGAAGGGCGTGGTGGTCAACATCGAGGCCACCGTGCAGTCGATCCAGCGCGCGCTCGAGGAAGCCGAGCTGATGGCCGACTGCAAGATCACCAACGTGTTCACGGGGATCGCCGGCAGCCACATCCGCAGCTTCAACTCGAGCGGGATGGTCGCGATCAAGGACAAGGAAGTCACGCAGACCGACGTCGCGCGCGTGATCGAGACCGCGAAGGCGATCAACATCCCGACCGACCAGCAGGTGCTGCACATCCTCACGCAGGAATTCATCATCGACGGCCAGGAAGACGTGCGCGAGCCGATCGGCATGAGCGGGATCCGCCTCGAGGTGAAGGTGCACATCGTGACCGGTGCGGTCAGCGCCGCGCAGAACATCGTCAAGTGCGTGCGCCGCTGCGGGCTGGAAGTGAACGACCTGATCCTGCAGCCGCTCGCGTCGTCGCTGGCCGTGCTGACTGAAGACGAGAAGGATCTCGGCGTGGTGCTGGTCGACGTCGGCGGCGGCACGACCGACATCGCGATCTTCGCCGAAGGCGCGATCCGCCACACCGCGGTGATTCCGATCGCCGGCGACCAGATCACGAGCGACATCGCGATGGCGCTGCGCACGCCGACGCCGGACGCGGAAGACATCAAGGTCGGCTACGGGATCGCGAAGCAGGCGCTCGCCGATCCGGACGAGATGGTCGAAGTGCCGGGCCTCGGCGAACGCGGTCCGCGCACGCTGTCGCGCCAGGCACTTGCCGCCGTGATCGAACCGCGCGTCGAGGAACTGTTCTCGCTCGTGCAGCAGGTCGTGCGCGAGTCGGGTTACGAAGAACTGCTGAGCTCCGGCGTGGTCATTACCGGCGGGGCTTCGATGATGCCGGGCATGGTCGAGCTCGGCGAAGACATTTTCCTGAAGCCGGTGCGCATCGGCGCGCCGGAATACGCAGGCGGCCTCGCCGACGTGGTGCGCAACCCGCGCTACTCGACGGCGATGGGCCTGCTGGTCGAAGGCAGTGCACAGCGCATGCGCGGTCGCAAGGTCGCCGTGCAGTCCGGCAACGCGGGGCAGATCTTCTCGCGGATGAAGGAATGGTTCCTGAGCAACTTTTGACATACCGAATCGAAATTCGCGCCGGTGCCGGCGGCTGGCGCGCGACAGGGGGTTGCCCGATCTCCTGCCGAATAACGGCCGAGTAGTTCTATTTTCTTGACGGAGGCAACAATGGAATTCGAAATGCTGGAAACCGAAACCAACGGCACCATCATCAAGGTGGTCGGCGTTGGCGGCGCTGGCGGCAATGCCGTTCAGCACATGATCAACCGTGGCGTGCAGGGCGTCGACTTCATCGTGATGAACACCGACGCACAGGCGCTGTCGCGTGCGCGCGCACCGTCCGTGATCCAGCTCGGCAACACGGGCCTCGGCGCCGGCGCGAAGCCGGAAATGGGCAAGGCGGCGGCGGAAGAGGCGCGCGAGCGCATCGCCGACGCGCTGCGTGGCGCGCACATGGTGTTCATCACGGCCGGCATGGGTGGCGGCACGGGCACGGGCGCGGCGCCGGTGGTCGCGCAGATCGCGAAGGAGATGGGCATCCTGACGGTTGGTGTCGTCAGCAAGCCGTTCGAATTCGAAGGCGGCAAGCGCATGCGCGTCGCGGAAGCAGGCTCGCAGCAACTGGAGGATCACGTCGACTCGCTGATCGTCGTCCTGAACGACAAGCTGTTCGACGTGATGGGCGATGACGCCGAGATGGACAAGTGCTTCCAGTGCGCGGACGACGTGTTGAACAACGCGGTTGCGGGCATTGCCGAAATCATCAATGTCGATGGCCTCGTGAACGTCGACTTCGAAGACGTGAAGACGGTGATGGGCGAGCAGGGCAAGGCGATGATGGGCACGGCGACGGTCGCCGGCGTCGATCGCGCACGCCTCGCGGCCGAACAGGCCGTGGCGAGCCCGCTGCTCGAAGGCGTCGATCTGTCGGGCGCGCGCGGCGTGCTGGTCAACATCACGTCGAGCCGTTCGCTGCGCCTGTCGGAAACGCGCGAAGTGATGAACACGATCAAGAGTTACGCGGCGGAAGATGCCACGGTGATCTTCGGTGCGGTGTACGACGACGCGATGGGCGATGCGCTGCGCGTGACGGTCGTGGCGACGGGTCTGGGCCGTGCGGCGAAGAAGCAGCAATCGGCTCCGATGACGCTGCTGCGCACCGGCACCGACAACCAGCCGGTGAGCGTCTCGCACGGCTATGCGCAGCCGCAGCACGTCAGCACGGCCGACTACGGCGCGCTCGATACGCCGGCGGTGTGGCGCAACTCGCGCGAAACCGCGGCATCGCACGTGCAGGCGCTGCAGGAGAAGGGTGTCGACACGTACGACATCCCGGCTTTCCTGCGCAAGCAGGCTGACTGACGACGCACACAGGCGAAGCCGCGGCAAGTTTGCCGCGGTAACGCCGGCGTGACGGATGCCACGGACCACGACAGGCCGCGTCGGATGCGACGCCGGGCCGGGAAACGTGCCCTCTTCGCTCGAGCGAGGCGGGATGGGCCGTGCTGTCCGCAACACGCTGAAAAACCGTATCGCTATGAGGGACCAGCCATGATTCAAGTGGGCGACGCGCTGCCCGACGCGCAACTGTTCGAGTTCATCGACGACGCGCGCGAAGGCTGCACGCTGGGGTCGAATGCCTTCAGCGTGCGCGACCAGGTTGCGGGAAAGCGGGTGGTGATCTTCGGATTGCCGGGAGCTTTCACGCCGACCTGCTCGGCGCGGCATGTGCCGGGCTATGTCGAGCACGCCGAGCAACTGCGCTCGGCGGGCATCGACGAGCTCTGGTGCGTGTCCGTCAACGACGCATTCGTGATGGGCGCATGGGGACGTGATCTGCACACCGCGGGCAAGGTGCGCATGATGGCGGACGGCAGCGCTGCTTTCACTCATGCGCTGGGGCTGACGCAGGATTTGTCCGCGCGTGGCATGGGAATCCGTTCCCTGCGCTACGCGATGGTGGTCGACGACGGTGTGGTCAAGACGCTGGCCGTCGAAGCGCCGGGCAAGTTCGAAGTGAGCGATGCGGCGAGTGTGCTCGCGACGTTGAAGTCCTGATCCTGCGGTGCGCCGTTGCCTGCCGGCAACGCTGCTCACCGGCCTCAGGGCAGTTGTAACACGGGCCGATGACCGGAAACGCCTCCGTTCCGGGCATCGGCCCGTCCCGTATCGGCGCGGGTAACCAGTCGAAACAGATTGATACGCAGTTTCAAACAGCGTCGAATAGGGAATTACGCTATAATCTCACCTATCGAATATAACTCCTGATTGATATTCTCAATCAAGACGAAGAACACCATGTTGAAGCAGCGCACCATCAAATCGATCGTGAAGACCGTGGGCATCGGTCTCCACTCGGGCCGCAAGGTCGAACTGACGCTCCGCCCGGCCGCGCCGGGTACGGGGATCGTATTCTCGCGCGTCGACCTGCCCACGCCTGTCGACATTCCGGCATCCGCGATGTCGATCGGCGACACGCGGCTCGCGTCGGTGCTGCAGAAGGATGGAGCGCGCGTGTCGACCGTCGAGCACCTGATGTCGGCGTGCGCCGGCCTCGGCATCGACAACCTCTATGTCGACGTGACGGCCGAGGAAATCCCGATCATGGACGGCAGCGCCGCGTCCTTCGTGTTCCTGATCCAGTCCGCGGGCATCGAGGAGCAGAACGCGCCGAAGCGCTTCATCAAGGTGAAGAAGCCGGTCGAAATCCGCGACGGCGACAAGTTCGCGCGTCTCGATCCGTATTTCGGCTTCAAGCTGAAGTTCACGATCGACTTTCGTCACCCGGCCGTCGACAAGACTGGCCAGGAACTCGAGGTCGATTTCGCGAATACGTCGTACGTGCGCGAGATCGCGCGTGCGCGCACGTTCGGTTTTGCCCATGAAGTCGAAATGATGCGCGAGCTGGGTCTCGCGCGCGGCGGCAGCATGGACAACGCGATCGTGCTCGACGAGTACCGGATCCTGAACAACGACGGGCTGCGTTACGACGACGAGTTCGTGAAGCACAAGATGCTCGATGCGATCGGCGACCTGTACGTGGTCGGCCATCCGCTGCTGGCGTCGTACACCGCGTACAAGTCGGGGCACGGGCTGAACAACGCGCTGCTGCGCGAACTGCTCGCGCACGAAGACGCGTACGAGATCGTCACGTTCGACGACCCGCAGGCTGCGCCGAAGGGCTTCGCGTTCGACGCGCAGACGGCCTTCGCCTGATCGGCGTCCGGCGCCCCGCGATAAAAAAAGCGACCCTCGGGTCGCTTTTTTATTGGGCGGCCGGCCCGCACGGGCGGCGGCGCGCGTTCAGCGCGACGACTTCGCGCCGTGCCGTGCGGCCATCCGCGCGAGCGCGGCCTGCAGCGGCGACGGCTCGAGGTGATCGGCGAGCTCGCGCAACGCGGCGGCGCCGACGGTCGTCATGCGCGCCTGCTTCACGTGCGGCGGTTCCGGCGCGTCCTTCGGCCGCACGCGTACGCGCAGCGCCGAGACCGGCCAGCCGCGCTTCTGGAGATCGGCGAGCAGGCGCGGCTCGACCTGCCGCAGGCGGGCCGCGAGCGCATTGTGCGCGGCAAAGAGGGTCAGGGTGCCGTCCTTGATGGAGCCCGGTTCGACATGATTCGCAAGATAGTCGGGCAGGAGCGCCGCGAGGTCGCGCTGCAGCGACGCGACCTGTTCGACGCCGGCGCGCAGCGCCGCGAACGCGTCGGTGCGGTTGAGCACTTCGGACACGGGTTGCGGGCGATATGCGGGGAGCGGGCCGAAACGCTTGGAAAATCGGTTCATCGAGGCATTCTTCGGGCGCGCACGGGCGCGGGCGTTGACGCCGATTGTACCCGCGCCGGCTCCCGCACGGGCGGCTTTCGGGCCGTGCGCCCGGTTGCCTGCACGGGTTCGGCGTGCGGCGTGGGTCGGGCCGGGACACCGGCGCATGCTTCCTCGCGTGCTAAAATTCCTCGTTTGATTCCACTAATTCGCTAAGCCGCCGAGGCTCGGGCGTCGGGGCGCGCAACACGCGCCGGGCGCCGGTGCTGCGACGCAGGATCCGATCCGATGACAACCGGTTTTCTCCAGAAAATTTTTGGCAGCCGCAACCAGCGGCTCGTCAAGCAATACCAAAAGACCGTCGCGACGATCAATGCGCTCGAAACGCAGATCGAGAAGCTGACGGACGACCAGTTGCGCGGTAAGACGGATGAGTTCCGCCAGCGGATCGCGGGCGGCGAGTCGCTCGACAAGCTGCTGCCCGAGGCGTTCGCAGTCTGCCGGGAGGCGAGCCGCCGCGTGCTGAAGATGCGCCATTTTGACGTGCAGCTGATCGGCGGCATGGTGCTCCACTACGGCAAGATCGCGGAAATGCGCACCGGCGAGGGCAAGACGCTCGTCGCGACGCTGCCCGTGTACCTGAATGCGCTGGCCGGCCGTGGCGTGCACGTGGTGACGGTCAACGACTACCTCGCGCAGCGCGACGCCGAATGGATGGCGCGCCTCTACAACTTCCTCGGTCTGTCGGTCGGCATCAACCTGTCCGGCATGGAGCACGACCAGAAGCAGCAGGCCTACGCGTCGGACATCACCTACGGCACGAACAACGAGTTCGGCTTCGACTACCTGCGCGACAACATGGTCTACGAGACCGACGCGCGCGTGCAGCGGGCCCTGAACTTCGCGGTCGTCGACGAAGTGGACTCGATCCTGATCGACGAGGCGCGTACGCCGCTGATCATCTCGGGCCAGGCGGAAGACCACACCGAGCTGTACGTGCGGATGAACGCGCTGCCGCCGCTGCTCGAGCGCCAGATCGGCGAGGAGAAGGCCGATGGCACGGGCGTCGAGAAGCCGGGCGACTACACGCTCGACGAGAAGTCGCGCCAGGTGTTCCTGACGGAGTCGGGCCACGAGAAGGCCGAGCGGCTGCTCGCCGAGTGGGGCCTGATCGGCGAGGGCGAGAGCCTGTACGCACCGCAGAACATCACGCTGATGCACCACGTGTACGCGGCGCTGCGCGCCCACACGCTGTTCCACAAGGATCAGCACTACGTCGTGCAGAACGGCGAAGTGGTGATCGTCGACGAATTCACGGGCCGCCTGATGGCGGGCCGCCGCTGGTCCGACGGCCTGCACCAGGCGGTCGAGGCGAAGGAGCACGTGAAGATCCAGAGCGAGAACCAGACGCTCGCCTCGATCACGTTCCAGAACTACTTCCGGATGTACGCAAAGCTCGCGGGCATGACGGGCACGGCGGACACCGAAGCGTACGAATTCAACGAGATCTACGGCCTCGAGACGGTCGTGATCCCGACCAACCGTCCGCCGAAGCGGATCGACAAGCAGGACCAGATCTACAAGACGGCCAAGGAGCGCTACGACGCGGTGATCCGCGACATTCGCGAGTGCTACGAGCGCGGTCAGCCGGTGCTGGTCGGCACGACCTCGATCGAGAACTCGGAACTGCTGTCGCACCTGCTGAAGCAGGCCGGGCTGCCGCACGAGGTGCTGAACGCGAAGCAGCACGAGCGTGAAGCGGCGATCGTCGCGGAAGCCGGCCGTCCGAAGCGCATCACGATCGCGACCAACATGGCCGGTCGCGGTACCGACATCGTGCTCGGCGGCAACGCCGAGAAGCAGGCCGCATTCATCGAAGCCGACGAAGCGATCCCGGCCGACGAAAAGGCGCGCCGCATCAAGCAGTTGCACGACGAGTGGGAAACGCTGCACGAGCAGGTGAAGGCCGCGGGCGGCCTCCACATCATCGGCACCGAGCGCCATGAATCGCGCCGGATCGACAACCAGCTGCGCGGCCGTGCGGGCCGCCAGGGCGATCCGGGCTCGTCGCGCTTCTATCTGTCGCTCGACGATCCGCTGCTGCGCATCTTCGCGGGCGACCGCGTGCGCTCGATCATGGATCGCCTGAAGATGCCGGAAGGCGAGGCGATCGAGGCCGGCATCGTCACGCGTTCGATCGAATCGGCGCAGCGCAAGGTCGAAGCGCGCAACTTCGACATCCGCAAGCAGCTGCTCGAATACGACGACGTGTCGAACGACCAGCGCAAGGTGATCTACCAGCAGCGCAACGAATTGCTCGAAGCGCACGACATCACCGAGACGATCTCGGCGATGCGTCACGGCGTGATCACCGAAGTCGTCCGCCAGTTCGTGCCGGAAGGCAGCATCGAGGAACAGTGGGACGTGCCCGAGCTCGAGGAAGCGCTGCGCAACGACTGGCAGCTCGACCTCGCGATCCAGGAAATGGTGAACGAGTCGTCGTCGATCACGGCCGAGGAGATTCTCGAAGCCGTGACGACCGCCGCCGACGAGCAGTACGAGGCGAAGGTCGCGCTGGTCGGCCGCGAATCGTTCAGCGCGTTCGAGCGTTCGGTGATGCTGCAGACGGTCGACCGGCTGTGGCGCGAGCACCTCGCGGCGCTCGACCACCTGCGCCAGGGCATCCACCTGCGCGGCTATGCGCAGAAGAACCCGAAGCAGGAATACAAGCGCGAAGCGTTCGAGCTGTTCGCCGCGATGCTCGACGCGATCAAACAGGAAGTCACGCGCATCGTGATGAACGTGCAGATCCAGTCGCCTGAGCAGCTCGAGGAAGCCGCCGAGCAGATCGAGGAGCGCGGCGGCCATCTCGAAAACGTCGAGTTTCAGCACGCCGACTACGCGGAATCCGGCGCGCCGGTCGCGAACGTCGCGGCCGCCACCGCGGCCACGGCGACGGCCGACATGGTCGGCAGTGCGATGACCCACAGCGGCCCCGGCGGCGAGATGCCGAAGGTCGGCCGCAACGACCCGTGCCCGTGCGGCAGCGGCAAGAAGTACAAGCAATGTCACGGGAAGCTGTCATGATCGGCGGCGGCGCGCATCCGCGTGCCGCTTCGTTCGCAGCTTCGAGTCAGTGACGTGAGTTGCGGCGGCCCGCGCGTGCGGCCGCCGGTTCTTCCAATCGATGCCGGCGCGTGCCGGCATTTTCCATCCGGCAGGTGTGCCCCATGGCTGTCAATTTTCCGTCGATCGATCCCGCCCAACTCCATCCCGTCGCCGGCGTCACGCTCGGCTGGGCGGAAGCGAACATCCGCAAGCCGAATCGCAAGGACGTGCTGGTCATCTCCGTCGACGAAGGGGCGACGGTCGCTGGCGTATTCACCGAGAACCGCTTCTGCGCCGCGCCCGTGATCGTGTGCCGCGAGCATCTCGCGAAGGTGCGCGCGGGCGGCGCGGGCATCCGCGCGCTCGTCGTGAACACGGGCAACGCGAATGCGGGCACCGGCGAGCCGGGCCTCGCGAACACCCGCGAAACCTGCGCGGAACTCGCGCGTCTCGCGGGCCTCGACGCCGCACAGGTGCTGCCGTTCTCGACCGGCGTGATTCTCGAGCCGCTGCCGATCGACCGCCTGAAGGCCGGGCTGCCGGCCGCGCTCGCGAACCGCAAGGCCGCGAACTGGTACGACGCCGCGCAGGCGATCATGACGACCGACACGCTGCCGAAGGCCACGTCGCGCCAGGTGACGATCGACGGCCATACGGTCACGCTGACGGGCATCAGCAAGGGCGCGGGCATGATCAAGCCGAACATGGCGACGATGCTCGGCTTCCTCGCGTTCGATGCGAACGTCGCGCAGCCGGTACTCGACACGCTCGTGAAGGAAGTGGCCGACCGCTCGTTCAACTGCATCACGATCGACGGCGACACGTCGACGAACGACTCGTTCATCCTGATCGCGTCGGGCAAGAGCACGCTGCCCGCGATCACGTCGACCGATTCGCCGGCTTATGCGGCGCTGCGCGATGCAGTGACGCAGGTTGCCCAGCAGCTGTCGCAGCTGATCGTGCGCGACGGCGAAGGCGCGACGAAATTCATGACGGTGCAGGTCGAGGGCGGCAAGAGCGTCGCCGAGTGCCGCCAGATCGCGTATGCGATCGGGCATTCGCCGCTGGTGAAGACGGCCTTCTATGCATCCGACCCCAACCTGGGCCGGATTCTCGCGGCGATCGGCTACGCGGGCGTCACGGATCTCGACGTCGGCAAGATCGATCTCTATCTCGACGACGTGCTCGTCGCGAAGGCCGGTGGCCGCAACCCGGCTTATCAGGAAGAGGACGGCCAGCGCGTGATGAAGCAGAGCGAAATCACGATTCGCGTGCTGCTCGGTCGCGGCGACGCGCAGGCAACGGTCTGGACGTGCGACCTGTCGCACGATTACGTGAGCATCAACGCGGACTACCGCTCCTGATCGGGAGCGCTCGAACGACATGGACAAGCTCGAACAGTTTCTGACGCGCGCGGAAGCGCTGCTCGGCCGCCTCGAGGGGATGCTCCCCCCGGCGCCGGCGGCCGTCGACTGGAACGCCGCCACCGCGTTCCGCTGGCGCAAGCGCCAGGGGCGCGGCTATCTGCAACCGGTGCCGGCAGCGTCGACGATCACGCTCGACGACCTGCACAACATCGATCGGCAGAAAGGGCTGATCGAGCAGAACACGCGACAGTTCGTGCAGTGCAAGCCGGCGAACAATGTGCTGCTGACCGGTGCCCGCGGCACCGGCAAGTCGTCGCTGATCAAGGCGTGCCTGAACGCCTATGCGAAGGACGGGCTGCGCCTGATCGAAGTCGACAAGGACGATCTGCACGATCTCGGCGACATCGTCGAGGTGATCTCGCAGCGTCCGGAGCGGTTCATCGTGTTCTGCGACGACCTGTCGTTCGAGGACGGCGAATCGGGCTACAAGGCGCTGAAGGTCGCGCTCGACGGCTCGATCGCCGCGCAGTCCGACAACGTGCTGATCTACGCGACGTCGAATCGCCGCCATCTGCTGCCCGAGTACATGAGCGACAACGAGTCGTACAAGCATCTGCCGGACGGCGAGATCCACCCCGGCGAAGTCGTCGAGGAAAAGATCTCGCTGTCGGAGCGCTTCGGCCTGTGGGTCAGCTTCTACCCGTTCAAGCAGGACGACTACCTCGACATCGTCGCGCACTGGCTGCGCCATTTCGGTTGCGCGGACGCCGAGATCGAGACGGCACGCGGCGATGCGCTCGTCTGGGCGCTCGAGCGCGGTTCGCGTTCGGGGCGTGTCGCATGGCAGTTTGCGCGCGACTGGTCGGGCCGCAAGGAGCAGGCATGAGCACGGATTCCGTAACGAGCGCCGTGCGCGCGCCCGACGGCCGGAAGGTGACGGAAGTCGCGGTCGGCGTGATGGTGCAGCCAGACGGTCGCTACCTGCTCGCGCAGCGGCTGCAGGGCAAGCCGTATGAAGGCTATTGGGAGTTTCCGGGCGGCAAGCTGGAGGCCGGGGAGAGCGTCGAGGACGCGCTGGCGCGCGAGCTGCACGAGGAACTCGGCATCGAAGTCACGGCCAGCCACCGCTGGCATACGCTCGAGCACGATTATCCGCACGCGTACGTGCGGCTTTATTTCTGCAAGGTGACGGGCTGGACGGGTGAGCCGCACAGCAAGGAAGGGCAGGCGTTCGTATGGCAGCAACTGCCGGTCGAGGTCGCGCCGCTGTTGCCGGCGGCGCTGCCGGTGCTGGAACTGCTCGAGAAGGAAGCGGCGTCGCAATGACGCCGTGACGGCTCGCCTGGAAGGCGGGCCGTATCCGCCCATGGGCGGTGCCGTGCGCCGCTCAGCTGTCGCGGCGGCCGTCGGTGCCGTCTTCCTCCGACGACGGACCCTCGTCGGAGGACCCGCCGATCCGGTACTTTTCCGCGGCCCATGCACCGAGGTCGAGCTGCTTGCAGCGGGCCGAACAGAAGGGACGGAACTTGTTTTCAGGCGTCCAGCGCACTTCTGCGCCGCACGAAGGACATTTCACAACGGTAGTCATACGAAAGCGTCGAACCGGCACACGGCCGTTACAGATTGCACAGTGTCAGATGGAACGGCACGTCGATGTCCACCGCGCGCGGCCGCACGTCGCCGTCCTGCATGGTGAACCGTACCCACAACATGTATTTGTTGGCGCTCGCTTCGGGAATCACGCGCAGCTCCGGCGGCACGCGCACCTGCATCAGCTGATAGGTGCGCCCCGACAGCATCTGCTGGTAGCTGCCCTGCATCGCCATCACCTTCGACGCCTGGCCCGATTCGCGAGCGAGCCGCAGCACGATCGCCGCGGCATCGCGCAGCGGCAGCAGCGGCAGGATCCATTTCGCGATGTCCTGGCGCCGCTGTTCCGCGGGCCATTGCTGCCACGCGTAGTACGACGGAAGGTCGAACTTGCACGTGCCGCCGGGAATCACCGCGCGGCTGCGGATGCTGGCGAGCCACTCGTTGTCGACCAGATGCTGCCCGGTCTTGCCCTGCATCTGCGCAAGATTGGCGAGCGTCTGCTCGATTTCACCGAGCACGGACTCGAGCGCATTCTGTTCGATGCCCGGATTGCCGCGAAAGGGGGCGAGCGTCTGGCGTTGACGTTCGAGCTCTTTCATCAGATCCGATTTCAGGTCCGCGCGGCCCGTGACCTCGGCGATTTCGAACAGCGTCGTCAGCGCGACGTGATGCTCACGCGGGTCCTCCTGAGCCAAAAAGAACGCGAAGCGCTCGAACAGGTCTTCGAGGCGCAACAGCGTGCGAATTCGCTCGTTGAACGGATACTCGTAAAGAATCAAGCGCGCTCGCCTCTAGGGTAGGGATTGAAACAATGCAGGACATTCTAATGCTCACTGTCTACCCTAGCAACGCACCAATTTCGTACACCATCACGATCGCACGCCGCGATCAGTGCGCGGCAGCCGCCAATGCGAGATAGCGTTGGTGCAGTGCATCGACCTGCGCGGCGAGCGCATCGGGTGTCGTCGCGTCGTTGACGATCACGTCGTCGGCCGCTGCGAGACGCGCCTCGCGCGTTGCCTGTCTCGCGATGATCGCTTCGACCTGTTCGCGCGTGAAATCATTGCGTCGCATCACACGTGCGATCTGCGTTTCGACCGGACAGTCGACCACGAGCACACGATCGCTGCGCGCCTTCCAGTTACCTGACTCCACGAGCAGCGGCACGACGAAGATCACGTAAGGGCCTTGCGCTGCGCGGGCTTCGCGATCGGTTTCGGCGCGGATCAGCGGATGCGTGATCGCCTCGAGGCGCCGGCGTGCGTCGTCGTCGCTGAAAATGAGTGCGCGCATCTTCGCGCGATCGAGCGAGCCGTCGGCCGCGACGAAGTCCGGTCCGAATGCGTGTTCGATCGCGGGCATCGCGAGACCGGCCGGTGCGGTGATGCGGTGCGCGATCAGGTCGGTGTCGACGAGCGATGCACCGCGTGCGGCGAACAGGTCGGCGACGGTCGTCTTGCCGCTGCCGATGCCGCCGGTCAGTCCTATTGCAAACATGTGAGCCTCCGCCGGGCCGCCGCGCGGAAGCGAAGCGCCTCCCCGCGACGCAGCGAACATGGCGGACGCCGGCAGCGTGTCATGTCAGCCGCCGAGCGCCGAATAGAAAGGGGTACCGAAAAACAGCGTGGCGACGCCGCCTGCCGCGAGGAACGGGCCGAACGGAATCGGCTCCTCGAAGCGCATGCGCCCGCGCCAGGTCGCGACGAGCCCGACGAGCGCACCCGTCACCGCGGCGAACAGCACGACCTGCGGCAGCGCGGCCCAGCCCATCCACGCGCCGAGCGCGGCGAGCAACTTCAGGTCGCCGAAGCCGATGCCCTCGATGCCGCGCAGCCACTTGAACAGCCAGTAGACCGACCACAGGAACAGGTAGCCGGCCATCGCGCCGACCACGGCCGAACGCAGCGACGTGAACGTGCCGCCGAGATTCAGTGCGAGCCCGGCCCACAGCAGAGGCAGCGTCATCGAATCGGGCAGGTAGCCGGTCTGGATATCGATCGCGCTCATCGCCAGCAGCGCGGCGCACAGTCCGAACGCGGCGAGTGCGGCAACGGTGGGGCCGAACGCGGCGAGCGAACCGGCGGCGAGCAGCGCACCGGCGAGCTCGACGAGCGGATAGCGCACGCCGATCGCATGGCCGCACTGACGGCAGCGCCCGCGCAACAGCAGGTAGCTGACGAGCGGGATGTTTTCCCACGCGCGCAGCACGTGACCGCAATGCGGACAGGCGCTGCGCGGGCGCCACAGATCGTAGTGCGGCGGATAGCCGTCGTCCGGCGGCGAGCTTGCGCTGCCGGTTGCTTCCGCGATTTCGGCCTGCCACGCGCGCTGCATCATCACCGGGACCCGGTGCACGACGACGTTCACGAAGCTGCCGACGCACAGGCCGAGCACGACGGCGAACGCATACTGCACCGCGAGCGGCAGCATCGCCAGCGCGTGCAACGTGCTGTCGGGCGAGTCGAAAACGGTGGTCAGGGGCGCGGGCGTCATGGGGCTCGGGTTCGGGCTTGAAAAGGCGACAGAATCGGTTGCGATGCTACACCACGTTGCCCAGCTGAAGGATGGGCAGATACATCGCGATCACGAGGCCGCCGACGAGCGCACCCAGGACGATCACGATCAGCGGCTCGCCGAGCGCGGCGAGCGCATCGAGGCGTGCGTCGAGCTGACGTTCGCATAGCGCGGCGATATCGGCGAGCATCGTGTCGAGCGCGCCGGTTTCCTCGGCGACGGCGATCGGCTGCACGACGTCGTCCGGGAAGCAGCCCGCCGCGTGCATCGCATCGGCGAGACGCGCGCCGCGCAGCACGCGCGTCGCGATCTGCGCGGTGGCCTGCTCGAACACCGGATGGCCGGCGGTGCGTTCGAGCGTGGAGAATGCATCGGCGAGCGGGACGCCCGCACCGAGCAGCGTTGCGAGCGAGCGGCACCAGCGCGCGGTCGCGAACCGCGTGAGCGCGCCGCCGACGAGCGGCGCATCCAGCACGTGCCGCGCGGCCGTGTAGCGCAGCGATGGCGAGCGCCGCAGCGCGTGACGTGCGGCGAGCCCCGCCACCGCTGCCCCGGCGACGAACGTGCCGCCCCAGGCCGAGGTCGCGGACGAGAGGGCGAGCAGGGCTCGGGTCGGCGCCGGCAAGGCCGCGCCGAAGCCGTCGAAGATCTGCCGGAACGTCGGCACGACCCACACCATCAGCGCGGCCGAGATCGCGAGCGCGAACACGATGACGGCGACCGGGTAGGCGAGCGCGGCACGCAGCTTGCGCCATTGCGCGTCGGCACGTTCGCGGTGCTCCGCGACGCGGGTCAGTATGGTGCCGAGCGCGCCCGATGCTTCGCCTACCTCGATCAACTGGCGATACAGCGTGCCGAACTGGGACGGGTAGCGTGCGAGCGCGGCGGCGAAGCGCTGCCCGCCGACGATCTCGCGTGCGAGGCCGGCGGCGATGCGCGGCAGCCCGTCGCGCGTGCGGGTGCGCGCGAGCATCTCGAGCGACGGTGCGAGCGGCAGTCCGGCCTGCAGCAGGCTCGCGAGCTGACGCGTGAAGCGCGTGACTTCCCGCGCGCCGGCCGACGGCGGGCGGGCCGTGCCGCGGACATCGAGCGACAGCACCGTGACGCCGTCGCGCGCGAGCGCCGCACGTGCGGCGGCGGCATCGAAGGCGATGACGTTCCCGCGGCATGGCGTGCCGTCGCGACGACGGCCACGCCACGCGAAACGCGTCTCGTGCGGCGGTGCAGGCATCGCGATCACGCGTCGGGCGTCGCGGCCAGTGCTTCCGCGACGCTCGTCGTACCGTCGCGAACGTGCGCGAGTGCCGCGTCGCGCAGACTACGTACGCCCTCGGCTGCCGCGCATTGCGCGAGCGCACCGACGCTTGCGCGCGCGACGATGCGTTCTGCCATCTCCGGTGAAACCGGCATCGTCTGATGCAGGCCGATGCGGCCTCGATAACCGATGCCGTGACAGGCGGCACAGCCGCGCGCGACGAACGGGCGCCACCCGGATTCCAGTGCTGCCGGATTGCAGCCTGCTTCGCGCAGCGCGCGCACCGACGCGTCCGAACGCACGCGGCAGGTGAGGCACAGGCGCCGCACGAGGCGTTGCGCGGTGACGAGGCGCAACGCGGCGGCGAGGTTGTATGGCGCGACGCCGATGTCGAGCAGTCGCGCGACGGCTGCCGGCGCGTCGTTCGTATGCAGCGTGGACAGCACGAGGTGCCCGGTCTGTGCGGCCTTGATCGCGACGTCGGCCGTCTCCGCATCGCGAATCTCGCCGACCATGATGACGTCCGGGTCCTGACGCAGCAGCGCGCGCAGCGCAGTGGCGAACGTCAGCCCGGCTTTTTCGGCGACGCCGACCTGGTTGATGCCGTCGAGCTGGATCTCGGCCGGATCCTCGACCGTGCACACATTGTGCGCATCGCGGTCGAGCATCTGCAGCGCGCAGTAGAGCGACAGCGTCTTGCCGCTGCCGGTCGGCCCGGTCACGAGCACGAGACCGTGCGGCGCGCGTATCGCGGCTTCCATCGCCGCGGCCTGCCGCGCGTCGAAGCCGAGACGCGCGAGCGTGAGGTCGGGCGGCAGCGTTTCGAGGCGGCGCAACACGAGCTTCTCGCCGAACAGCGTGGGCAGCGAGCTGACCCGGTAGTCGCCGCGCGTGCCGCCGTCGACCGCGATGCGCAGCCGGCCGTCCTGCGGAAGCCGGCGCTCGGCGATGTCCATGCGGGCGAGCACCTTGATCCGCGTCACGAGCGCGTCGCGCAGATGAGCGGGCGGCCGCGCGTGTTCATGCAGGACGCCATCGATGCGCAGGCGGATGCGCCAGCCTGCTTCGAACGGTTCGACGTGGATGTCGGACGCGTCGCGCACGCGGGCGGCGTGCAGTGTGTCGGTCAGCAGCCGTACGGCGGGCGAGTCGTCGAGTTGCGCCGCATCGAGCGACCGCGGTGTTTCGGCGGGCGATGCGGCGGTGGAGACAGGCGGCCGCTGCGTGTGCAGCGGCGCCCCGGGAAGTGGGAAGTGCATGTGAGCCGGCGCTCGGCCGCCTGTTGATCGTGACCGGCAAATGGTCGCGTATCGTGCGCGGCGCCGACAGTCGGCCGTTCGGCTAGCGCGCGCCGCGTGCGCGCGTGCTGCGCGGCTTGAAGAGCTTGACGGTGCGCACGGCCTGGTCGTCGCTGCGCATGACCTCGAGCATCACGTCGCGGATCTTCAGGCACACGTCGCCTTCGGGGATTTCCTCGAGGATTTCGAGGATCAGGCCATTGAGCGTCTTCGGTCCGTCGGTCGGCAGTTGCAGGTGCAGCCAGCGGTTCAGTTCGCGCAGCGGCATGCTGGCGGCGACGATGCATTCTCCGTTCTCGTTCCAGCCGCCCGCGCGTTCGCCGCGCGGCATCGACGTCGTGAATTCGCCGATCAGTTCCTCGATGATGTCCTCGGGCGTGACGAGCCCCTCGAGTTCGCCGTACTCGTTGACGACGAGCGCGGTCCGCTGGCGGCTTTCCTGGAAATACTGGAGCTGCTGGACGACCGGCGTGCCCGACGGCACGTAGTACGGCTCGGCGAGCAGCGTGCGCAACGTTTCGCGGTCGAAATCCTGGTTGTGCAGCCCGGTGAGCGTCTTGCGGACGTGCAGCACGCCGAGCACCTTGTCGATGTCGCCTTCGTAGACGACGAGGCGGTTGTGATAGCAGGTCTCGAGCTGATGCAGGATGTCGTCGAGCGGCGCGTAGAAGTTGAGCGACTCGATCTGGCGGCGCGGCACCATCACGTCGTCGACCGTGATGTTCTCGAGGTCGAACAGGTTGAGCAGGATGCTGCGGTGCTTGGTCGGCATGAAGCTGCTCGACTCGAGCACGATCGCGCGCAGCTCGTCGGCGGACATCCGCTGGTCGCGGCCCTTCTTCGTATTGATGCGCAGCATCCAGAGCACGCCGTTCGCCAGTTCATTGACGAACCAGACGACCGGCTTGAACACGCGCATCAGCGGCGCGATCACGAGACTGGCGGGCAGCGCGATGCGTTCGGGAAAGGTCGCGCCGACGATCTTCGGCGCGATTTCCGCGAACACGATGATCAGGAACGCGACGATGCCGGTCGCGATCGACAGCGCCAGGTTGTTACGGCCGAACGTGTGCAGCGCGAGCGACGTCGTCAGGACCGGGATGATCGTGTTGAACAGGTTGTTGCCGATCAGGATCACGCTGAGCAGCAGGTCGGTGCGCGTGAGGAGACCCTGCGTGGTTTTCGCACCGAGCACGCCCTGGCCGGCGAGATGCTTCAGCCGATGGCGGTTGAGCGCCATCATCGCGGTCTCGGAAATGGAAAAGAAGCTGGAGCAGAGGAGAAGCAGGAAGACGGCGCCGATTTGCGCCCATAAGGGAATTTGGTCCACGCGTCAGAAGGGCAGTGAAGGACAGGGATGGAGGGAATATAGCAGAGGCCGGCGGCCGGGATGTGTCGTGCGCGACACGCGCGCTCGCGAGACCAGGCAGAAGAAGGCAAAAAAAAACCGTGCACACGGTGCACGGTTTTTTCAAAATCTGGTCGGGGTGAGAGGATTCGAACCTCCGGCCTCTACGTCCCGAACGTAGCGCTCTACCAGGCTAAGCTACACCCCGATTTTTTGCTCTTCCGACTTCGCCGCTTTCGTTCAGATCGCTGCGTCGTCACAAGCAAGAACGTAACTATAACGATGTTTTTTCGAAAAGGGAATACCTTGATGAAGAAATTTTTCGAAAAGCGGTTCGTGTCGTGGTCGCCGCGCGCTTACGACTGTCGCGACGTCGAGTACGAGCACAGCGCGAGCAGGCTTTCCTTGTAGATCGAATCCGGGAACGCGGCGATCGCGGCCGCGGCGGCCTGTGCTTCCTGGCGCGCGCATTCGAGCGTATGGTCGAGCGCGCCCGAACGCGTGATCGCGTCGAAGATCGTGTCGAAGCGATCGGTGCCGCCTTGTTCGATCGCCTCGCGGGCGAGCGCCGATTGCTCGGGCGTGCCGCGTTCGATCAGATAGATGAGCGGCAGTGTCGGCTTGCCTTCGCGCAGGTCGTCGCCGGCATTCTTGCCCATCGCTTCGGCCGTGCCCGCGTAGTCGAGCCAGTCGTCCATGATCTGGAATGCGGTGCCGATCCGGCGGCCGTATTCGGCGGCGGCGGCTTCGGTCGGCGCATCGGCGCCGGCGAGCACCGCGCCCAGGCGGGCCGATGCCTCGAACAGCTTCGCCGTCTTGTAGCGGATCACCTGCATGTAGCGCGTCTCGTCGACGTCCGCGTCGTGCATGTTCAGGAGCTGCAGCACTTCGCCTTCGGAAATGATCGTCGTCGCTTCCGACAGGATTTCCATCACGCGCATCTTGCCGACGCCGACCATCATCTCGAACGAACGCGAATAGAGGTAGTCGCCGACCAGCACGCTCGCCGCGTTGCCGAACAGCGCGTTGGCCGTCTGGCGGCCTCGCCGCAGTTCGGATTCGTCGACGACGTCGTCATGCAGCAGCGTGGCCGTGTGGATGAACTCGACGACGGCGGCCAGCACGTGCCGCTGGTGCGACGTCTCGCCGAGCGCGCCGGCGACGAGCAGCAGCAGGGCCGGACGCAGCCGCTTGCCGCCCGCGCCGATGATGTACTCGGCGATCTGGTTGATCAGCAGCACGTCGGACGCGAGGCTTTGCCGGATAACGCGATTCACCTGCTCCATGTCGCTGGCGATCGGGGCGAGCAGGTGGGCGGCGCTGAGGGTGGGGGAGGCGGTGGACGACGACATGATGATCGAAATGGGTGATGCCGCGGATTATAAGTCGAATCCGCGATATGCCGGTCTGTCGGACGTGTCTGCCCGGTGATTTTGGCCGTCCGGCCAGGGCTTGCGGGCGGCAATCGTGGATCGGCTTTGACTTGGGTGCTAAGCCCATGTATAATCACGTGTTTTCCGCGCGTGGTGTGCGGAAAAATTGGATCCAGAGTGAGGTTCTCAATGTACGCGGTCATAAAAACCGGCGGCAAGCAGTACAAGGTTGCCGTTGGCGAAAAACTCAAAGTAGAACAGATACCGGCTGACATTGACGCTGAAATCACGCTCGACCAGGTTCTCGCAGTGGGCGAAGGCGAATCGATTAAGTTCGGTACGCCGCTGGTCAGTGGGGCTTCCGTCAAGGCCACCGTTGTGTCGCACGGTCGTCATGCCAAGGTCACCATCTTCAAGATGCGTCGCCGGAAGCACTACCAAAAGCACGGCGGCCACCGCCAGAACTACACTGAGCTGCGCATCGACGCGATCAACGCGTAAGCGCCTCGGTAAAGGAGCAATCAGATGGCACACAAAAAGGCAGGCGGCTCTTCCCGGAACGGCCGCGACTCCGAGTCGAAACGTCTCGGCGTGAAAGTGTACGGCGGCCAGGCGATCAACGCTGGCGGCATCATCGTGCGTCAGCGCGGTACGCGCATGCACGCTGGCGAGAACGTCGGCATGGGCAAGGATCAC
Source organism: Burkholderia sp. Bp9099 (assembly GCF_003857805.1). Taxonomy (NCBI): domain Bacteria; kingdom Pseudomonadati; phylum Pseudomonadota; class Betaproteobacteria; order Burkholderiales; family Burkholderiaceae; genus Burkholderia; species Burkholderia sp. Bp9099. The sequence goes on along the minus strand of NZ_QTPU01000006.1, from coordinate 241,567 downwards.
ACCCTGTTCGCGCTGGTCGACGGTCACGTCAAGTTCGCGACCAAGGGCGCGGACAAGAAGCATCTGGTCATCGTTGTCCCGGCGGCTGCCTAAGTTCAGGCACCCACGGGCTTCGTAGCCGAAAGGCCCCGCAGTCTTCGCGGGGCCTTTTTTTATTTGGCCGCCGGGCGCATGTGCGCGCCGGCGGCTGTCGCGACACTGGCGGGCAATCGGCCGAACGGCAGATTGTTCAAGCGCGCCGGCGCGCGGCACAATAGCGGAAATACTGGTCGGAGTGACGAATGAAGTTCATTGACGAAGCACGAATCGAAGTCATCGCCGGCGACGGAGGCGATGGCAGCGCGTCGATGCGCCGCGAGAAATTCGTTCCGTTCGGCGGGCCGGACGGCGGCGACGGCGGCCGGGGCGGCAACGTCTACGCGATCGCCGACCGCAACATCAACACGCTGATCGACTACCGTTACGCGAAGAAGCACCTGGCGCGCAACGGCGAAAACGGTCGCGGCTCGGATTGCTACGGCAAGGGCGGGGACGACGTCACGCTGCGCATGCCGGTCGGCACGGTCGTGACCGACATGGATACGGGCGAGCTGATCGCCGACCTGACCGAGCACGATCAGCAGGTGATGCTCGCGAAGGGCGGCGCAGGCGGTCTCGGCAACCTGCATTTCAAGTCGAGCACGAACCGCGCGCCACGCCAGAAAACCGACGGCAAGCCCGGCGAACGGCGCATGCTGCGGCTCGAGCTGAAGGTGCTCGCCGACGTCGGTCTGCTTGGCATGCCGAACGCCGGCAAGTCGACCTTCATCTCGTCGGTGTCGAACGCGAAGCCGAAGATCGCCGACTATCCGTTCACGACGCTCGCGCCGAACCTTGGCGTCGTGCGGGTCGGCCCGAGCAAGAGCTTCGTGATCGCCGATATTCCGGGGCTGATCGAGGGCGCCGCCGAAGGCGCGGGCCTCGGCCACCAGTTCCTGCGACACCTGCAGCGCACCGGCGTGCTGCTGCATCTCGTCGATCTGGCTCCGTTCGACGAAAGCGTCGACCCGGTCGCTGAAGCGACCGCGATCGTCGGCGAGCTGCGCAAATACGACGAGGCGCTGTACGAGAAGCCGCGCTGGCTCGTCCTCAACAAGCTCGACATGGTGCCGGAAGACGAGCGCGAGGCGCGCGTCGCCGATTTCCTCGACCGTTTCGGCTGGGACGGCCCGGTGTTCGAGATTTCGGCGCTCACGGGCCAGGGCTGCGAAGCGCTGTGCTACGCGATCTACGATTACCTCGCCGAGCATTCGGACGCACATCGTGCGGCGGAAGAGGAAGATCTGGCCGCGGACGTGCGGTTCCGCGATGCGCCGCAAGCCGATGGCGGCGCGACGCCCGGCGACGACGCCTGAGCGGGCCCGACACGCACCGGGCATCGCGTCCGGTGCCTGAATTCAATTGCGCCCGGCCGGGCAGGCATCAGATACAGGAGACGGCGCACGATGCGTTCGATCATCGCGGATTCCAAGCGATTGGTGGTGAAGGTGGGCTCCAGCCTCGTGACCAACGACGGCAAGGGGCTCGATCATGCTGCAATCGGCCGCTGGGCGGCCCAGATCGCCGCGCTGCGCGCACAGGGCAAGGAAGTGGTGCTCGTCAGTTCGGGCGCGATTGCCGAAGGGATGCAGCGGCTCGGCTGGAGCAAGCGTCCGCGCGAGATCGACGAGCTGCAGGCCGCCGCCGCGGTCGGCCAGATGGGGCTCGCGCAAGTTTATGAAAGCCGCTTTACCGAGCACGATATCCGCACCGCGCAGATCCTGCTGACGCACGCCGACCTGGCCGATCGCGAGCGCTACCTGAATGCGCGCTCGACGCTGCTGACGCTGCTGCGGCTCGGCGTCGTGCCGATCATCAACGAGAACGACACGGTCGTCACCGACGAAATCAAGTTCGGCGACAACGACACGCTCGGCGCGCTCGTCGCGAACCTGATCGAAGGCGATGCGCTGATCATCCTGACCGACCAGACGGGCTTGTTCACCGCCGATCCGCGCAAGGATCCGAATGCGACGCTGGTCGCGGAAGCCAGCGCGGGCGCGCCGGAGCTCGAGGCGATGGCCGGCGGCGCAGGCTCGAGCCTCGGCCGCGGCGGGATGCTGACGAAGATCCTCGCGGCGAAGCGCGCGGCGCACAGCGGCGCGAACACCGTGATCGCGAGCGGCCGCGAAGCCGACGTGCTGGTGCGGCTGGCGGCGGGCGAGGCGATCGGCACGCAGTTGATCGCGCGCACCGCGCGGATGGCCGCGCGCAAGCAATGGATGGCCGATCACCTGCAGGTGCGCGGGCACGTCGTGATCGATGCGGGCGCGGTCGAGAAGCTGACGGCCGGCGGCAAGAGCCTGCTGCCGATCGGCGTGACTGGCGTGCAGGGCGCGTTCGCACGCGGGGAGGTGATCGCGTGTGTCGGCCCCGACGGGCGTGAAGTGGCGCGCGGCCTCACGAACTACAGCAGCGCGGAAACGAAGCTGATTCACCGCAAGCCGAGCGGCGAGATCGAGACGGTGCTCGGCTACATGCTGGAGCCGGAGCTGATTCACCGCGACAACCTCGTGCTCGTGTAACCGTTCGGCCAGGCGTCGCGAGACAGCAAAAAGCCCGCATCGCGCGGGCTTTTTGTTGTGACGAAGCGAAACGAGGCCGGGCAGCCGGCCTCGGTTGCGCGGTCAGCGCAGCTGGCTCATCGCGGTGCGGTGGAACTTGATGTTCTCGAGGATCTGCTGGGTCGTGCCCTGCGGCATCTTGTTCGCGCAGAAATAGTCCTGGTACAGCGCCGAGTGGTACGCGTTCAGCTCGCCGTTCTCGATGCGACGCCAGTCGTTCTCGACCGTGCGGTCCCAGCCGTCGTGATCCGAATTCAGGCCTGCATACTGACGCCATTCGTAGGTGTCGCAGCGGATGCCTTCGTAGTTCACGTTGCGCGCGCCGGCCGGGCTCGTGATGACGACTGCGTAGCGCACGACGCCGTCGCTGCCGACCGCGAGCGACTTCGCATCGACGGAGAACTTGAGCGGCGTGTTCTGCGACACGTTGAACGGCAGCAGATCGCCCGCTTGCGGCAGCGGCGGCAGCGTGTCGACCGGGTTTTCCTTCCAGTTGCCCTGGCGGTCCAGCAGGTACACGAACTCGCTGTCATCCTTGTTGGTCGGCGTCTTCGAATTCGCGCAACCGGCCAGCGTGGCCGCCGCGACGATCGATGCGAGCGCGAGAGCAATCGCTTTCAATATGCATTCCTCGTAAAAAAAGGGCGCGACACCAAGGTCGCGCCCGGTCATGCAGTCCGACTCGTCATTTGCCGACGATCACGCGGGGCGGCATCTCGTCGAGCGTGCTCGCCTCCACTTCGATCTCGGAACAGACCACCGATGTGTCGACAATCGTCAGCGTCTGCTGGGCCTGCGCGCCGATGACGCGCGGATAGCGCGACAGACGCGGCCCACGCGGCTTTTCGGCTCGCTGCGCCGGGCGGCGCAGGAAGCGCGACAGTTCCGTCAGCGCCAACTGATAGACATCCCGCTTGAACTCGATCACCGCATCGAGCGGCACCCAGTACTCGTTCCAGCGCCACGCATCGAACTCCGGGTGGTCGGTCGCGCGCAAGCAAATGTCGCAATCGCGTCCGACCATCCGCAGAAGGAACCAGATCTGCTTCTGGCCGCGGTAATGTCCGCGTACTTCGCGCTTGATGAACTTGTCAGGCACCTCGTAACGCAACCAGTCGCGAGTGCGGCCGATTATCTTGACGTGTTCCGGGTGCAGGCCCGTCTCCTCGTGCAGCTCCCGGTACATCGCCTGCATGGGGGTCTCGCCGTACTTGATCCCACCTTGAGGAAACTGCCAGGAATGCTCGCGGAGCCGCTTGCCCCAAAACACCTCGTTGCGCGCGTTCAAGAGGATGATGCCGACGTTCGGGCGAAAGCCTTCACGATCCAGCATACAACCACCTTCGAATCCTTTAAAATTGCTTTGATTATAAACAGATAACGGGCGCTGCGCACCGTGACGGAGCGAAACCGCGCGGGGTACACCGGCTGAATTGTCCCTGATTTGTCTGCTAAGTCATCTGCGCCATCGTCGTTCGTCGCGCGCAGCTTTTTCACCTTGAAACTTTTTCGGGCGCCCCGCCTGGGGGCGCCGTATTTGGAACCGTCCGCATGAAAGCTTCCCGTTTCTTTATCGGCACCCTCAAAGAAGCACCGGCCGACGCAGAGATCGTCAGCCACAAGCTGATGGTGCGCGCCGGCATGATCCGTCGCGTCGCCGGCGGCATCTACAACTACCTGCCGGTCGGCCTGCGTTCGATTCGCAAGGTCGAGGCGATCGTGCGCGAGGAAATGAACCGGGCAGGCGCCATCGAGCTGCTGATGCCGGCCGTGCAACCGGCCGAGCTGTGGCAGGAATCGGGCCGCTGGGAGCAGTACGGCCCCGAACTGCTGCGCTTCAAGGACCGCAAGGACAACGACTTCGTGATCGGGCCGACGCACGAGGAAGTCATCACCGACATCGCGCGCAACCAGATCAAGAGCTACCGGCAGATGCCGGTGAACTTCTACCAGATCCAGACGAAGTTCCGCGACGAGATCCGTCCGCGCTTCGGCGTGATGCGCGGCCGCGAGTTCATCATGAAGGACGCGTATTCGTTCGACAAGGACGCGGCCGGCCTGAACGAGTCGTATCGCAAGATGTACGACGCATACGTGCGCATCTTCACGCGCCTCGGCCTCGAGTTCCGCGCGGTTGCGGCCGACAGCGGCTCGATCGGCGGCAACTTCTCGCACGAGTTCCACGTGATCGCCGATACCGGCGAGGACGCGATCGCCTACTGCCCGACGTCCGACTTCGCGGCGAACGTCGAAGCGGCCGAAGCGCTGCCGCTGATCGCCGAACGCGCGGCACCCGCCGAAGCGATGGAAAAGGTCGCGACGCCCGGCAAGGCGAAGTGCGAGGCCGTCGCCGAACTGCTGTCGATCCCGCTCGAGCGTACGATCAAGTCAATCGTGCTCGCCACCGACAACGAAGGCGCCGAGCCGACCATCTGGCTCGTGATGCTGCGCGGCGACCACGACCTGAACGAGATCAAGGTGTCGAAGCTGCCGGGGCTGAAGAACCACCGCTTCGCGACCGAGCAGGAAATCGTCGAGTGGTTCGGCACGCCGCCGGGCTACCTCGGCCCGGTCGGCACGAAGAAGCCGGTGAAGGTGATCGCCGATCGCACGGTCGCGAACATGAGCGACTTCGTCGTCGGCGCGAACGAGGTCGACTATCACATCGCCGGCGTGAACTGGGGCCGCGACCTGCCGGAGCCGGACGTCGCCGACGTGCGCAACGTGAAGAAGGGCGATCCGTCGCCGGACGGCAAGGGTGAGATCGACATCTGCCGCGGCATCGAAGTCGGCCACGTGTTCCAGCTCGGCACCAAGTACTCGGAAGCGATGGGCGCGACGTTCCTCGACGAGTCGGGCAAGCCGCAGCCGATGCTGATGGGCTGCTACGGCGTCGGCGTCACGCGCATTCTCGGCGCGGCGATCGAACAGAACTTCGACGAGCGCGGCATCATCTGGCCCGAGTCGATCGCGCCGTTCGAAGTCGTGCTGTGCCCGATGGGCTACGATCGCAGCGACATGGTCCGCGAGGCCGCCGACAAGCTGTACGCGGAACTGGCCGCGGCCGGCATCGACGTGATCCTCGACGATCGCGGCGAGCGCCCGGGCGTGATGTTTGCAGACTGGGAATTGATCGGCGTGCCGCATCGCCTGGTGATCGGCGAGCGCGGCCTGAAGGAAGGCAAGATCGAGTATCAGGGCCGCCGCGACGCCGAGGCGACGCTGCTGCCGGCCGACGCGGCCGCGGCGACGGTGACGGAGAAGATCCGCGCCGCGCTCGCGCGCTAAGCGCTTCGACCGGAGGATACGGTGGAATACACCTTCCTGTCGGCCACCGTGCTCCTCGTGCTGATCACGGATCCGCTCGGCAACATCCCGCTGTTCATCACGGCGATGCGGGATGTGCCGCGCGAGCGGCGCGTGAAGCTGATCCTGCGTGAAGTCGGGATCGCGTTCGTGATCCTGCTGTTCTTCATGGTGGTCGGCGACCGCTTCCTGCGGATGATGAACCTCACCGACCTGTCGCTGCGGCTCGGCGGCGGGATCGTGCTGTTCCTGATCGCGCTGCGGATGATCTTCCCGCATCCGGACGGCGCGCTCGGCAGCGATCCGCGCGCCGGCGGTGAACCGTTCATCGTGCCGCTCGCGATTCCCGCGCTCGCCGGGCCGTCCGCGCTCGCGACGGTGATGCTGCTGACGTCGCAGGCGCCGGGCAAGATGTTCGAGTGGGTCGGCGCGCTGACGGTCACGATGATCGTCTGCGCGATCACGCTGGTGCTGGCCGAACGGATCCAGCAGTGGCTCGGCGAGCGAACCGTCGCCGCGTTCGAGCGGCTGATGGGTCTCGTGCTCGTCGCGATCTCGGTCGAGATGCTGCTCGCCGGCATCAAGGCGTTCGTGCACCAGCTGCAGATGTAACGCGTTGGTGCGTACCGACGAAAAAATGCGGCGCTCCGGGTAACCGGAGCGCCGCTTTCCATTTATATAGCGGGCAGGGCGGCGATCAGACGTTCGCGGTCAGCGCACGGATCGTCGGCAGGTTGCGCCAGTAGCCCTTGGCGTCCATCCCGCAGCCGAACACGTAGCGGTCGGGCACCGAGAAGCCGCAGAAGTCGGGATGCAGCGGTTTCGCTTTCGTGAGCGTCTTCTCGCACAGCACCGCGGACATGAAGCGCTTCGCGCCCATGTCGAGGATGCGGTCGCGGATCGCGGCCATCGTCTCGCCTTCGTCGAGGATGTCGTCGAGCACGAGCACGATGCGGTCCTTCACCGATTCGCGCGGCGCGACGCGCCAGTGCATCTCCGGGCTGCCCTGCGTCGTGTTGCGGTAGCGGGTCAGGTGGATGTAGTCGAATTCCAGCGGGAAATCGAGATGCGGCAGCAGCATCCCGGTAAACACCGCGGCGCCGCCCATCACCGAGAGGACGAGCGGGAACGCGTCGCCGATCTCGGCGCGGATCGCTTCGGCCATCCGGGCGATCGACGCGTTGACGGCGTCCGCCGAGACGATCTCTTCGGAGTGTTCGAAAATGTGGAGGGCTTCTTCGCGGTTCATGAGTTCTGGCGGGCAGTCGGTATACAAATAAGAATGAAGCAGAACGGCTGGCGCGCGCTACGGCAAAAACCCGCGCGCCGGCCGACGGGCGGAATCAGCGCATGCCGGGCATCATGCCCTTCAAGCCGCGCATCATCTTCTGCATGTTGCCGCCCTTCAGCTTCTTCATCATCGTACGCATCTGGTCGTACTGGTTCAGCATCCGGTTGACTTCCTGCACCGGCACGCCCGCGCCGGCTGCAATGCGGCGCTTGCGCGTCGCCTTGATGATTTCGGGTTTGGCGCGCTCGGCGGGCGTCATCGAGCTGATGATGCCTTCCATCCGGCGGATCGACTTCTCGGCCTGGCCCATGTCGGCGCCGGCCGCCGCCTGCTGGAACTGCGCGGGCAGCTTGTCCATCAGCGACGACAGGCCGCCCATGTTCTTCATCTGCGAGATCTGCGCGCGGAAATCGTTCAGGTCGAAGTCGCCGCCTTTCTTGACCTTGTCGGCGAGCTTCTGCGCGGCCTGCACGTCGACGCCGCGCTGCGCTTCCTCGACGAGCGCGAGGATGTCGCCCATGCCGAGGATCCGGTTCGCCATCCGGTCCGGGTGGAACACCTCGAGGCCGTCGAGCTTCTCGGCGACGCCGACGAACTTGATCGGCTTGCCCGTGATGTGGCGCACCGACAGCGCGGCACCGCCGCGCGAATCGCCGTCGAGCTTGGTCAGCACGACGCCGGTGAGCGGCAGCGTGTCGTTGAACGCCTTCGCGGTGTTGACCGCGTCCTGGCCGAGCATCGCGTCGACGACGAACAGCGTTTCGGCCGGCTTGAGCGTGCCGTGCAGCGCGGCGATTTCCTGCATCATCGCCTCGTCGATACCGAGGCGGCCGGCCGTGTCGACGATCAGCACGTCATGGTAGTGGCGCTTCGCCCAGTCGACGGCCGCGAGTGCGATGTCGACGGGCTTCTGGTCCGGCGTCGACGGGAAGAAATCGGCGCCGACCTGTTCGCTCACCGTTTTCAGCTGCATGATGGCGGCCGGGCGATACACGTCGCACGACACCGTCAGCACCTTCTTCTTGTACTTCTCGCGCAAGAGTTTCGCGAGCTTGCCGGCGGTCGTGGTCTTGCCGGCGCCCTGCAGGCCGGCCATCAGGATCACGGCGGGCGGCGTGACCGCGAGGTTCAGCTCGGCGGCCTTGCCTTCGTAGTCGCCGCCGATCACGGCGGTCAGTTCCTTCTGGACCACGCCGACGAGCGCCTGGCCCGGCGACAGGCTGCTGATCACTTCCTCGCCGAGCGCCTTTTCCTTGACCTTGGCGATGAATTCGCGGACGACCGGCAGCGCGACGTCGGCTTCCAGCAGCGCGAGACGCACCTCGCGGAGCATCTCCTGGGTGTTCGCCTCGGTAAGCCGGGCCTCGCCGCGCAGCGTCTTGACGACGCGCGCCATCCGTTGAGTGAGATTGTCGAGCATGGGGAGCGATGGACAGTGGGGCCCGAAGGCGCAACGGAACCGTACAAAAGGGAGCCGTCGCGGGAAGGGGGCCTAGTGTAAACTTCGAACATGGATATTGTACTGTATGCCCTCACCGCATTCCTGTACGGCGGCCTCGCCGTCGCAGGCTGGCGCACGCACCGCCAGGGTGCGACGCCGCTCGTCGCGAGCGTGCCGGCCGTGCCGGTGCCGGCGTCCGCCGCGTCGGGAATGAGCGGCGCCGGCCGCGCGCTGCTGTTCGCGGCGCTCGTCGCGCACGGCGTGCTGCTGCACACGACGATCTTCCCGCACGACGCGATGGTCTTCGGCTTCGCGTTCGCGCTGTCCGCGATGTTCTGGCTCGGCGCCGGCATCTACTGGATCGAGAGCTTCTTCTTCCCGCTCGACAGCCTGCGCCTGCTCGTGCTGCCGCTCGCGTGCGGCGCGTCGCTGCTGCCGCTCGTGTTCGGTGGCGTGCGGGTGCTGCCTTATGCCGCAGCGCCGCTGTTCAAGATGCACTTCCTGATCGCGAACATCGCGTACGGCCTTTTCGCGATCGCCGCGCTGCATGCGGTCCTGATGCTGATGGTCGAGCGGCGCCTGCAGTCGCTGAGGAGCGGCGGGCGCGACGGCTCGACCGGCTGGATCGCGAGCTGGCTCGAAACGCTGCCGCCGCTGCTCACGCTCGAGAAGCTGCTGTTCCGTCTGATCGGCGCCGGCTTCGTGCTGCTGACGCTGACGCTCGCGTCGGGGATCCTGTTCAGCGAGCAGGTCGATGCACGCGCGCTGCGGCTCGATCACAAGACCGTGTTCGCGGTGCTGTCGTGGCTGATGTTCGGCGGCCTGCTGGTCGCGCACAAGACGTCGGGCTGGCGCGGGCGCGGCGCCGCGCGCTGGGTGCTCGTGTCGTTTGCCGCGCTGCTGCTCGCGTATGTCGGCAGCCGGTTCGTTTTCGAGGTGCTGCTGCACCGCTCCGTGGTTTGAACGCAGGTTTCCGATGCGACAGATTCTTCTCCTGATTCTTCTCTTCTTCGCTGGTTCGTGGCTCACGCGCAAGCTGCGCCAGGCCCAGGAGCACGCGCAGGCGCGCGCCGGCCGCGGTGGCGGCAACGACGGCGCACCGGGTCCTGGCGCCGGGGCGGCACGCCCGAACGGCGACGCGCGCTCGCTGCCCGAACCGATGGTGCGTTGCGCCGAGTGCGGCGTGCATACGCCGCAGGGCGACGCCGTCGCCGCGGGCGGCGAATACTTCTGCAGCACCGAGCACGCGCAGCGCCACGGCGCACACGCGAGCGGCCACGACGCCCGATGAGCGACGCAGCGCTGCTGTCGGTCGACGCGAACGGCTGGGTGCGCGAAGCGCGCCACGCGCCGTCGCCGAATTTCGAGGCGCGGCCCGCGGGCGCGGTGCCGACGCTCGTCGTCGTCCACAACATCAGCCTGCCGCCCGGCGAGTTCGGCGGCGATGCGATCGAGGCGCTGTTCCTGAATCGCCTCGATTGCGATACGCACCCCTATTACCAGCGTCACCTGCGCGACGTGCGCGTGTCCGCGCACTTCCTGATCCGCCGCGACGGCGAACTCGTGCAGTTCGTGTCGTGCGACGAGCGTGCATGGCATGCGGGCGCGTCCGAGTTCTTCGGCCGGCCGCGCTGCAACGACTTCTCGATCGGCATCGAACTCGAAGGTGCGGACGACGTGCCGTTCGACGCGGCGCAGTACGCGACGCTCGGGGTGCTCGCACGCACGCTCGCCGCGCGCTACCCGATCGATGCGGTGGCCGGGCATTCCGACGTCGCGCCGGGCCGCAAGACCGACCCGGGTCCGCACTTCGATTGGCAACGCTTCGCGAGCGATGCCGGGTTTTCCGCCGAATACTTTCCTTTCCGTCAGCACTGATCGCAGGGTTTTTGAGCGGGCGAAATTTTTTTTTCCGACCAATGCCTTGTCGCGTCTGCCCGTCCGGGCGGCCGGGTTGATGTCAATACCTCCGGCGAAAATTCTCCGTTTTGATGTCGCCGGAATGTCCACTATACTTGGTGCCAGTTGAGCGGTTCTGTACTAGATATAGTGTGTGTCGCAGGGGAAACCCGAGCGGCACCGGCCGGCGGGCAACGCCGGCGGCCAGGGTTCTCAGTGCGGCGCGCCAGGCCGGGCGGTCCGGGCGTCGCAATCAAGCGCAGCGAACTTCGACGGGGCAGCGTACACATGACGAAGCACACGACCGGATCGGTTGTCGCGCATCGACCGAACCGGCTTCCCCGACGCATCGCTCGCCTCTTACCGCTCGCGCATCCGATAGCGCAGCGTTCGTTTTAATCCGCGGTTCTCTCCGCACCATCCAACACCAGGAGCTTTGCACATGCAAACCACCGACAACGCGACGTCCCAGTACGAGAGCGCCTCGAGCCGTCCGCTCGGCGGGACCGAACAGGGCGCGCAGGCGCTCGCGCCGCAGGCCACGTTCGCCGACTACAAGGTGATCCGCCGCAACGGCAGCGTGGTGTCGTTCGAGCCTTCGAAGATCGCGATTGCGGTGACCAAGGCTTTCCTGGCCGTCAATGGCGGGCAGGGCGCGGCATCGGCACGCGTACGCGAACTCGTCGAGCAGCTCACGCACAACGTCGTGCGCGCGCTCGTGCGCAGCCGTCCGAACGGCGGTACGTTCCATATCGAAGACATCCAGGACCAGGTCGAACTCGCGCTGATGCGCGGCGGCGAGCACAACGTCGCGCGTGCGTACGTGCTGTATCGCGAGAAGCGTCACCTCGAGCGCCAGCATGCGGGCGAGGAAGCAGCGGCAGCGGGCGGCGAGTCGAGCACCGGCATCAACGTCGTCGACAACGGCGTCACGCGCCCGCTCGACCTGAACGCACTGCGCGCGCTGATCGTGTCGGCATGCGACGGTCTCGGCGCTGCGGTTAACCCTGACCCGATCGTCGCGGAAACGGTGAAGAACCTGTACGACGGCGTGCCGATGAGCCAGGTCTACGACTCGGCGATCCTCGCTGCGCGCACGATGATCGAAAAGGATCCGGCATACAGCCAGGTCACGGCCCGCATCCTGCTGCACACGATCCGTCGCGAGATCCTCGGCGAGGAAGTGGTCCAGGCCGAGATGTCGGCCCGCTACGCGGAATACTTCCCGCAGTTCCTGAAGCGCGGCGTCGACGCCGGCCTGCTCGACGACAAGCTGCTGCAGTTCGACCTGAAGCGTCTCGGCGAAGCGCTCGACGCGAACCGCGACCTGCAGTTCGGCTACCTCGGCCTGCAGACGCTGTACGACCGCTACTTCCTGCACGTCGACGGCAGCCGCATCGAAATGCCGCAGGCATTCTTCATGCGCGTCGCGATGGGCCTGTCGCTGAACGAGATCGACCGCGAAACGCGCGCGATCGAGTTCTACAACGTGCTGTCGAGCTTCGACTTCATGAGCTCGACGCCGACGCTGTTCAACTCGGGCACGCACCGCTCGCAGTTGTCGTCGTGCTACCTGACGACGGTCGCGGACGATCTCGACGGCATCTATGAAGCGCTGAAGGAAAACGCGCTGCTGTCGAAGTTCGCCGGCGGTCTCGGCAACGACTGGACCCGCGTGCGCGCACTCGGCTCGCATATCAAGGGCACGAACGGCAAGTCGCAAGGCGTGGTCCCGTTCCTGAAGGTCGTCAACGACACGGCCGTCGCGGTCAACCAGGGCGGCAAGCGCAAGGGCGCGGTCTGCGCGTACCTCGAATCGTGGCACCTCGACATCGAGGAGTTCCTCGAGCTGCGCAAGAACACCGGCGACGATCGCCGCCGTACGCACGACATGAACACGGCGAACTGGATTCCCGACCTGTTCATGAAGCGCGTGATGGAAGGCGCCGACTGGACGCTGTTCTCGCCGTCGACCTGCCCGGACCTGCACGACAAGTTCGGCGCCGATTTCGAGAAGGCTTACACGGCTTACGAAGAGAAGGTCGCGCGCGGCGAGATCAAGCTGTTCAAGAAGATTCCGGCGCAGCAGCTCTGGCGCAAGATGCTCGGCATGCTGTTCGAAACGGGCCACCCGTGGATCACGTTCAAGGATCCGTGCAACGTGCGCTCGCCGCAGCAGCACGTCGGCGTCGTCCACTCGTCGAACCTGTGCACGGAAATCACGCTGAACACGAGCGACACCGAAATCGCGGTGTGCAACCTGGGCTCCGTGAACCTCGTCGCCCACCTGGTGAAGCAGGCCGACGGCAGCTACGCGCTCGACCACGACAAGCTGAAGCGCACGATCAGCGTCGCGATGCGCATGCTCGACAACGTGATCGACATCAACTACTACGCGGTGCCGAAGGCGCGTAACTCGAACCTGAAGCACCGTCCGGTCGGCATGGGCATCATGGGCTTCCAGGACTGCCTGCACCTGCTGCGCACGCCGTACGCGTCGGAAGCGGCGGTCGAGTTCGCCGATCGTTCGATGGAAGCGGTCTGCTACTACGCGTACTACGCGTCGACCGAGCTGGCCGAGGAACGCGGCCGCTACTCGAGCTACCGCGGCTCGCTGTGGGATCGCGGCATCCTCCCGCAGGACACGCTGAAGCTGCTGACGGAAGCGCGCGGCGGCTACGTCGAGGTCGACACGTCCGAGTCGCTCGACTGGACGACGCTGCGTTCGCGGATCGCCGCGCACGGCATGCGCAACTCGAACTGCGTCGCGATCGCGCCGACGGCGACGATCTCGAACATCATCGGCGTGTCGGCATGCATCGAGCCGACCTTCCAGAACCTGTACGTGAAGTCGAACCTGTCGGGCGAATTCACGGTGGTCAACGAGTACCTCGTCCGCGACCTGAAGGAACGCGGCCTGTGGGACGAAGTGATGGTCGCCGACCTGAAGTACTTCGACGGCATGCTGTCGCGCATCGACCGTATCCCGGCCGACCTGCGCGCGATCTACGCGACCGCGTTCGAAGTCGACCCGACGTGGCTGGTCGAAGCGGCATCGCGTCGCCAGAAGTGGATCGACCAGGCGCAGTCGCTGAACATCTACATGGGCGGCGCGTCGGGCAAGAAGCTCGACGAGGTCTACAAGCTCGCGTGGCTGCGCGGTCTGAAGACGACCTACTACCTCCGCACGATGGCAGCGACGCACGTCGAGAAGTCGACGGTCGCACACGGCGCGCTGAACGCGGTGCCGACGAGCGGCGGCTCGAGCAGCGGCGGCGCGCAAGGCGCGGCAGGCGGCTTCGGTGCAGCGGGCGGCGCAGCGTCGTCGTCGGGCGCAGTCGACGCGGCACCGGCACTCGCGCCGGTTGAAGCGGACGGTCCGGTATGCACGATGCGCCCGGGCGATCCCGGCTTCGACGAGTGCGAAGCCTGCCAGTAACGCGGCGCGCATGACCTGAAGAAGGTTCGGGCGGCGCGCACGACAACCGATCGAGGTTGAAGTGTGCGCCGCTCTCAACTAAAAAAATGATAAGGAATCTGTAACGCGGCACTCGCGTTGCAGGCAGTGACAAGCGATCGAAACATCCCCGACGACGTCGCGTTTCGATCAGCGTTCGATGCGTCGAGCGCACCTCGCGATACACGTGCGACACACGTCGCGCGCTGCATGAACGACGATGCGTTGCTCAAAGTGTTGTATCGAGGTCGCAACGCGAATCGAAAAAAGGATTTTTCGTGAGCGAGCCCTTTTATCGCTCAGGAAAAGATGGTACAAACCGTTCTAAATTGATGGTGAGAATTTATGCTCAACTGGGATGACGAGAAGACTGCCGTAACCCCCGCGAGCGGAGCGCAGCAAAACGCGTTGCGCACCTCCGCAGGGATGGCTGTCGGAATGCAGGCTGCAACGCCTGCCGCCCATCAGGTCCGCGACATTTTCGAAGGCGATCTTGCGGTGCCGCCGCAAGCATCGGCTGTTCCCGCCGGCGGTTCGGAAGCGCGGGTCAACGTTGCAGACAAGCGCATCATCAACGGCCAGACTGACGTCAATCAGCTGGTGCCGTTCAAGTACAAGTGGGCGTGGGAAAAGTATCTGGCGGGTTGCGCGAACCACTGGATGCCGCAGGAAATCAACATGTCCCGCGACATCGCCCTGTGGAAGGATCCGAACGGTCTGACCGAGGACGAGCGCCGCATCGTCAAGCGCAACCTCGGCTTCTTCGTGACGGCCGATTCGCTCGCCGCGAACAACATCGTGCTCGGCACGTACCGCCACATCACGGCGCCCGAGTGCCGGCAGTTCCTGCTGCGCCAGGCGTTCGAAGAGGCGATCCACACGCACGCGTACCAATACATCGTCGAATCGCTCGGTCTCGACGAAGGCGAGATCTTCAACGCGTACCACGAGGTCACGTCGATCCGCGCGAAGGACGAATTCCTGATCCCGTTCATCCACACGCTGACGGACCCGGCCTTTAAGACCGGCACGCTCGAAGCGGATCAGAAGCTGCTGAAGTCGCTGATCGTGTTCGCCTGCATCATGGAAGGCCTGTTCTTCTATGTCGGCTTCACGCAGATTCTCGCGCTCGGCCGCCAGAACAAGATGACGGGTGCTGCAGAGCAATATCAGTACATCCTGCGCGACGAGTCGATGCACTGCAATTTCGGCATCGACCTGATCAACCAGATCAAGCTCGAGAACCCGCATCTCTGGACCGCGGAATTCCGCGCCGAGATCCGCGAGCTGTTCAAGCAGGCTGTCGAACTCGAATACCGCTACGCCGAGGACACGATGCCGCGCGGCGTGCTGGGTCTGAACGCGTCGATGTTCAAGAGCTATCTGCGCTTCATCAGCAACCGCCGTTGCCAGCAGATCGGCCTCGACCCGCTGTTCCCGAACGAGGAAAACCCGTTCCCGTGGATGAGCGAGATGATCGACCTGAAGAAGGAACGCAACTTCTTCGAGACGCGTGTGATCGAGTATCAGACGGGCGGCGCGCTGTCCTGGGAATAACCCGCAGCAGCGAACCCGTCACATGATGTGAGCAGCCGGCGGCCTCTCGGCCCCGGCCCAAGGTTTAGGAGCAAGAACGCCTGATGCAAAGCATGCCCGGTGCCTTAACGGCCCAACGACATGATCGGCACTTTGCGAACCCTTCAGTGGGATGGGCAAACTTCCCTCCGGAAAAAGCGGACGGCCGTGTGGCGGTCCGCTTGATCAAGCGATTAGGGGTGGCGGCGCGAGGCGCGCCGGCTACCGACTTGATTTGGCGCGCGAGGCCATGGGGTCACGCGCGCCATACCGTATTCATTAGCGTAAGCGCGTGGTATCCGCGTACGCCGATGAATAGCCCGCTTCGAAGCGCACGTCCTGAACAGCGTCCGCGGGAAGCGGGTTTTGACGAAGGGTGTAGTTTGAACTGACTCTCATCTGAACCTGAAGGAGAACAACATGGCTACTGCCAAGAAGAAACCGGCTGCTAAGAAGGTTGCTGCCAAGAAGACCGTTGCGAAGAAGGCTGCTGCTCCGGCGAAGAAGGCCGCTGCGGTGAAGAAGGTTGCTGCGAAGAAGGTCGCGGTGAAGAAGGTTGCCGCGAAGAAGGCAGCACCGGCGAAGAAGGCTGCTGCGAAGAAGGTCGCGGCAAAGAAGGTCGCAACGAAGAAGGTTGCTGCGAAGAAAGTCGCGGTGAAGAAGGTTGCCGCGAAGAAGGCAGCACCGGCGAAGAAGGCCGCTGCGAAGAAGGTTGCAGCCAAGAAAGTCGCGGTGAAGAAGGTTGCTGCGAAGAAGGCAGCACCGGCGAAGAAGGCCGCTGCCAAGAAGGCCGCGCCGGCGAAGAAGGCTGCCGCCAAGAAGGCTGCGCCTGCGAAGAAGGCTGCTGCGAAGAAGGCTGCGCCTGCCAAGAAGGCTGCCCCTGCGAAGAAGGCTGCCGCTGCACCGAAGGCTGCTGCTGCACCGAAGGCTGCCGCTGTTCCGAAGGCTGCCGCACCGGCGAAGAAGGCCGCTGCTCCGAAGAAGGCTGCTGCTCCGAAGAAGGCCGTCGTGAAGAAGGCTGCACCGGCAACCACCGCGTCGACCGCATCGGTCGCGCCGGCATCGGGCGTG
This sequence comes from Burkholderia sp. Bp9099, assembly GCF_003857805.1. Lineage (NCBI taxonomy): Bacteria > Pseudomonadati > Pseudomonadota > Betaproteobacteria > Burkholderiales > Burkholderiaceae > Burkholderia > Burkholderia sp. Bp9099. The sequence continues at coordinate 224,885 of NZ_QTPU01000006.1, read as the reverse complement.
AAGACCGCGCTCAACCCGGCAGCGGCATGGCCGTTCCCGACCGGCAGCCGTCCGTAATCGCGGCTGACCAGCACTACCCGGACACTCACGCGGTGTCCGCGGGTTGAGTAGCGCTACTCAATCGATCCCGCCATCTGGCTCAGGTGGCGGGATTTTTTTCGTCCCTCTGCATCGATGGGCCGGCCGGCTGCCGGGCACGGACGAAAAAAAACGCATGTGCAGCTTCGCACATGCGTTCGACCGCGGCTTGCGCCGCGTGCTGAGGATGCTCGTTAGTGCGTGACGCGCGTGACGCCGCCGCTCGACAGCAGTCGCACCCGTTCGCCGGCGCGGAACACTTCGCCGCTCGCCGCCTGCGTGATCGAGCGCAGGTCGCCGTTGTCGAGGCGCACGGTGATTTCGACACCGTTCGCCGTGCTGAGGTTTTCGCCGACCGCGTTGCCTGCGACCGCGCCGACGAGACCGCCCGCGATGGCCGTCAGGATCGATCCCTTGCCGCCGCCGATCGCGCTGCCCGCGACTGCGCCGAGCGCGCCGCCGCCGAGCGTGCCGATCGCGCTGCCGCCGCCATCGGACTGGATGCGCACCGCACGGACGCTTTCGACGGTGCCCATGCGCACGGTTTGCTCGCGCTGCGCCTGGCCGACGCTATAGACATCTGCCGAGCCCGGCGCCGTGAAGCAGCCGGCGAGCGTCAGCGTGGCCGTCAGCATGGCAGCGAGCGTGAGGGTTTTCTTGGTCAACATCTTTGCTCTCCCACAATATTCATTTGAGACTGTACCCGAAGGCAGCCTCGAAGCGCGCGTCGATTTCGGCGCGCGTCAGTGCGTAAGTTTGAGGCCCCTGGTGGGCGATCTTGATCGAGCCCATCAGGCTCGCGAGGCGGCCCGTGGTTGCCCAGTCGAGGCCATTCTCGATGCCGTACAGCAGGCCGCCCCGGAAGGCGTCGCCGCAGCCGGTCGGATCGACGACACGCTCGGCTTGCACGACCGGAATCTGTTCTTCGCCGTTTTTGTGAAGAATGGTGGCGCCGCGCTCGCCGCGCGTGATGATCAACGCCTGAACCCGGCTGGCGATTTCCTGTTCGGACCAGCCCGTCTTGTCGCTGACGAGCTTGCCCTCGTAGTCGTTGACCGCAACGAAGGTGGCGAGTTCAATGATGCGGCGCAGCGTCGCACCGTCGAACAGCGGCAGGCCCTGGCCCGGATCGAAGATGAACGGGATGCCGGCCTTCGCGAATTGCTCGGCGTGCTGGACCATCCCGTCGAAGCCGTCCGGCGCGACGATGCCGAGCTTCACGCCCGACACTTCGTCCGCGCGGTTCAGGTGCGACTGCATCATCGCGCCCGGGTGGAATGCGGTGATCTGGTTGTTCTCGAGATCGGTCGTGATCATCGCCTGCGCGGTGTGCGTTTCGGGCACCACGCGTATGCTGGCCTTCGACAGGCCGAGGCTGTCGAGACGCTCGAGATAGCGATCGGCGTCGTTCGCGCCGACCGTCGCCATGATACGCGCGTCGCCGCCGAGCATGTGCAGCGCGTAGGCGATGTTCCCCGCGCAACCGCCGAATTCGCGACGCATCGTCGGCACGAGGAAGCTCACGTTCAGAAGGTGAACCTGGTCGGGCAGGATGTGCTCGCGAAACCGGCCTTCGAAGGTCATGATGTTGTCGTAGGCGAGCGAGCCGCAAATCAGCGTAGTCAAGGCGTGCGTTCCTGTAGAGAGCAAAGGGAGGCGGCTGCCCGGCCGGCGCGCGCAGGCCGTCGGGCCTCGCGCGGCAGGGACGGGCGGCTGCGGGTTACTTCAGTGCGGCGAGCGCTGCGTCGTAGTTCGGCTCGTCCTTGATCTCGCCGACGAGTTCCGCGTGGAGCACCTTGTCCTGCGCGTCGAGCACGACGACCGCGCGGGCCGTCAGGCCGTTCAGCGGGCCGCTCGTCACGTCGACGCCGTATGCGTTCGCGAACGCGCGGCCGCCGCGGAACGTCGAAGCCGTCACGACGTTCGCGAGGCCTTCGGTCGTGCAGAAGCGCGTGGCGGCGAACGGCAGGTCGCCGGACACGACCACCACGACCGTGTTGTCGAGCGACGACGCGGCTTCGTTGAACTTGCGGGTAGACGTCGCGCAGGTGGGCGTATCGAGGCTCGGGACGATGTTCAGCACCTTGCGCTTGCCGGCGAAGCTGGCGAGCGACAGGTCGGCGAGGTCCTTGCCGACCAGCTTGAAGTCGGGGGCTTGCGAGCCGACGGCCGGGAACGTGCCGGCGAGATCGATCGGGTTGCCACCCAGCGTAACTTTGCTCATGTTCGTGCTCCGAAATAGCGCGCCGCAGCGGCGCGCGGGTTGAGACGGCGCGCATGCGCGCGCCGCGGGGCGTCACGGATAGAAGATCTGGACGCGGAAATTCGAGGCGGGCGCGCCGTTCGTGTCGAGACGGACGACCATCGTCTGCGTCGTGCCGGGCGGCAGCCCGGCGTCGATCGGCATGCCCGGGCGCACGTAGTCGCGCGGCGCGAGCACGCGGCGCACGGTCACGTGATTCGTGTCGTCGAGCAGCGTCAGCTCGAGCGACGGGTAGGCGAGCGCGACGCGGTAGCGGTTCGTCAGCGGCACCTTCAACTCCAGCACGCGCGGGCCGTCGATCTGGCGCAGGTCGGCCGCGTCGAGCCGCAGGCCGTCGATCGCGCGCGGCGGCGTCACCTTGCAGCCGAGCGGCGCGCACGCCTGCCGGAACCAGCCCTGCGTGACGGGCCAGTAGATCATCACGGGTTCGCGCTGCCACCACGCGAGCTGCGCGACGAGCAGCACCGCGAGCACGGCCGCGACGAGGCCGCCGAAAAAGCCGCCGAGCGTTCCACGTCGCTGCTGCGCGCGCGGCTCGCGCGTCACGGCGAAGGGCGGGCGGTCGTCGTCGGACAGTGCGGCGGGGAAGGGGACGGCCGGCTGGGCGACCGGCTCGGCGGCCGGTTGTACGTCCGGTTCGGCACCGGGTTCGCTGGCGGCTGCGGCCGGTGCGGCGGCACGTTCGGCGTGGGTGTCGGGTTCGGATTTCGGTTCGAGTCCGGGCTCGGCTTGTACCGGCCTGAACGCGAAGCGCGGTTCGCGTGGCGCGTGCTCGTCGTCGGGCACGGCGAAGCGCGCGTTGCCGACCGGTTCGACGGGCGCTGCTGCGGCGGGTTCGATCGACGGCGTGGGCGCGACGAAGCGCGGTTCACGCAGGTCGGGTTCGGTGAGCGGCGTGAGCGGCGTGAGCGGTTCGTCGGTTTCGGGCGGCACTGCATCCGGTCCGGCCGATCGCGCGGCGACGGCGTGCAACTCGGCCGGCTGCGATGCGATCGGCGCCGGCGTGCCGGACAGGTGAACCACACCGGATTCCGTCGACGGCAGCGCAAGCGGGATCAGCGGCTCGGCGCGCACGGTCTCGACACTGTGCTGCAGGGACGGGTCGACGCCGCCATCGAGCCACGGCGCCCACATGTCCCAGCCTTCCGGCTGGTAATCGGAACCCGCTGCCGGTTCGACCGGTGCGTCGGAGGTGAAGAGCCGCGCGGGCGGGGCGTCGTGTTGCGGGTTGGCGGCGGCCGGCTCGACCGGCGCCGCTTCGGTCAGCGCGGATTCCGGCGGTGCCGGATCGGGTACGAGCGACTGCGATGCGTTGAAGACCTGCTGACAGTGTCCGCAACGCACGAGCCCGTCATGCAGCGCGAGCTGTTCCTGCTGCAGCCGGAAGACGGTTTCGCAATGAGGGCAGCGCGTCGCAAGAAGCATGTCGAGCCGGGCGGCCTGCTGGCCAGAGTGAAGGACAGCGCTATTCTAATGGCTTTCCCGCCGCGTTCCGGCGAGGCATACCCAACCTTCGTGTTCGCGCCAGACCGAGATGTCGACGTAGCGCGCATAGACGGCCGCGACTTCGTCCGCCTGGCGCGCGAGCACGCCCGACAGCGCGATGCGCCCGCCCGGTTTCACCTTCGATGCGAGCATCGATGCCATCAGTTTCAGCGGGTTCGACAGGATGTTGGCGACGACGATGTCGAATTCGCCGGCCGGGCACGCATCGGGCAGCCCGTACGTGACTTCCGCATGGTTGCGTTCGCTGTTCTGGCGCGCCGATTCGACCGCCTGCGGATCGATGTCGATGCCGACCACGGGGTTCGCCCCGCATTTCCGCGCGAGGATCGCGAGAATGCCAGAGCCGCAGCCGTAGTCGAGCACCGACTGGCCGGGCTTCACCGACTGTTCGAGCCATTCCATGCACAGGCGGGTGGTCGGGTGGCTGCCGGTGCCGAACGCGAGACCGGGGTCGAGTTCGAGGATCAGCGCGTCGGGGTCCGGCGCGTCGTGCCACGACGGCACGACCCAGATCCGCTCGCCGATCGGAATCGGCTCGAACTGCGACTGCGTGAGCCGCACCCAGTCCTGTTCCTCGACTTCGCGCACGTCGAACTTCGGCGTCTCGGCGACGCCGATCTCGTTCGCGGCCGCCGCGAGCAGCACGGCCGGGTCGTGATCGGGCGACAGCAGCGCGATCACGCGCGAGTGCTGCCACGCGGTGCGTTCGGGAACGAGGCCGGGCTCGCCGAAGAGCGGCTGTTCGTCGGGCGTGTCGGCGTCGGCGTCCTCGACGGACACCGACAGCGCGCCGAGGTCGAGCAGCGCGTCGGACAGCGCCTCCGCATGCTCACGGGCCAGTTCGACGACGAGTTCGCGATAGCTCATGCTTACGCTTCTTCCGGTGCGACCTGCTGCTTCTGGGCGAGCCGGTGTTCGAGATAGTGGATGCTGGTGCCGCCTTCGACGAACTTCGAGTCGATCATCAGCTCGCGGTGCAGCGGGATGTTGGTCTGGATGCCTTCGACGACCATTTCCGACAGCGCTATGCGCATCCGGCGGATCGCCTGGTCGCGCGTCGCGCCGTAGGTGATCAGCTTGCCGATCATCGAATCATAGTTCGGCGGCACGAAATAGCCATTGTACGCATGCGAGTCGACGCGCACGCCGGGGCCGCCCGGCGTATGCCACGACGTGATCCGGCCCGGCGACGGCGTGAACTTGAACGGATCTTCCGCGTTGATCCGGCATTCGATCGCATGTCCGCGGAACTCGATGTCGCGCTGGCGCAGCGCGAGCTTCTCGCCCGCTGCGATGCGGATCTGTTCCTGCACGATGTCGACGCCCGTGATCATCTCCGACACCGGGTGCTCGACCTGCACGCGCGTGTTCATCTCGATGAAGTAGAACTCGTTGTTCTCGTACAGGAATTCGAACGTGCCCGCGCCGAGATAGCCCATCTTCTTGCACGCGTCCGCGCAGCGGTCGCCGATGCGCTCGATCAGGCGGCGCGGAATGCCGGGCGCCGGCGCTTCCTCGATCACCTTCTGGTGACGGCGCTGCATCGAGCAGTCGCGCTCGCCGAGCCAGATCGCGTTCTTGTGCGCGTCCGACAGCACCTGGATTTCGATGTGGCGCGGGTTCTCGAGGAACTTCTCCATGTACACCTGCGGGTTGCCGAACGCACGGCCGGCTTCCTCGCGGGTCATGTTGACCGCGTTCACGAGCGCGGCCTCGGTGTGCACGACGCGCATCCCGCGCCCGCCGCCGCCGCCCGCTGCCTTGATGATGACCGGATAGCCGATCGCGCGCGCAATCTTCACGATCTCCTTCGGATCGTCCGGCAACGCGCCTTCCGAGCCCGGCACGCACGGCACGCCGGTCTTGATCATCGTCTGCTTCGCGGTGACCTTGTCGCCCATCATCCGGATCGTTTCCGGGCGCGGGCCGATGAACGTGAAGCCCGACTGCTCGACGCGTTCGGCGAAATCGGCGTTCTCGGACAGGAAGCCGTAGCCGGGGTGGATCGCCTCGGCATCGGTGACTTCCGCGGCGCTGATCAGCGCCGGCATGTTCAGGTAGCTCAGGTTCGACGGGGCCGGGCCGATACAGACGGCTTCGTCCGCGAGGCGCACGTACTTGGCTTCCTTGTCGGCTTCCGAGTAGACGACCACCGTCTTGACGCCGAGCTCGCGGCACGCGCGCTGGATGCGCAGCGCGATTTCACCGCGGTTGGCAATGAGGATTTTTTCAAACATAGCGAGTATTCGTCTCTTCGAGGGGCGCGCGAACGGCGCCTGGCGAGCATCGGCGGCGCGCGGCCGGACGGGCCGCGCGGCGGACTTAGCCGATCACGAAAAGCGGCTGGCCGTATTCGACGGCCTGGCCGTTCTCGACGAGGATTTCCTTGATCACGCCGGCCTTGTCCGACTCGATCTCGTTGAGCAGCTTCATCGCTTCGATGATGCAGATCGTCTGGCCTTCCTTGACCGTGTCGCCCACCTGGACGAACGGGTCCGCGCCCGGCGACGGCGCGCGATAGAACGTGCCGACCATCGGCGACGTCACGACGTGGCCTTGCGGGGCGGCCGGTGCGGCGGCGGCGCCTGCTGCCGGCGCGGCAGCGCCTTCGGTCGGCAGCGCGACCGACGGAGCGGGCGCGCTGACTTGCGGGGCATACCCAGCCGTCGGCTGCACGTAGACCGGCGGCGCGTTCTTGACGATACGCACCTTGCCTTCGCCTTCCGTGACTTCCAGCTCGGAGATGCCGGATTCGGAAACGAGGTCGATCAGAGTTTTCAGCTTACGAAGATCCATCGGGAATTCCCCTTTCAATACGTGAAAGCGCCGGTGGGACCGGCGCTGAATCTAGATCGCGAAATCAGCCGCGCGACGCGCCTTGCAGCTTGTCCAGCGCGTACTCGAGCGCGTACAGATAACCTTTCCAGCCGAGCCCGCAGATCACGCCTTCGGCCTGGTCGGAAAAGTAGGAGTGATGCCTGAACGCTTCGCGGCGGTGCACGTTCGACAGATGAACCTCGACGAACGGGATGCCGACGCCGGCGATCGCGTCCCGGATCGCGACGCTCGTGTGCGTATACGCGGCGGGATTGATCAGGATGAAATCGGTCTGTTCCTCCCGCGCGGCCTGAATGCGGTCGACGAGCGCGCCTTCATGGTTGCTCTGGAACGACGACAGTTCGGCGCCGGCTTCCTGGGCTCGCGCGGCAAGCGCCTGATCGATCTGCGCAAGCGTGACGCGGCCGTACACCTCCGGTTCCCGGGTGCCGAGAAGGTTCAGGTTGGGGCCGTGCAGCACCAGCAATCGTGTCATGGTCGCTTCTATTTCTGCGGAATTGCGCGAACTTTAGCGCTATTTAGAGAAATTTGTCTAGTTTTGCCGAACGGCCGGGCGCGCCGGACCTGCAAGAATTACCGGTGCGGCTGCAAAGTATCAGCGAATTCACGTGAAATTGCGGCGATCGACGTACAAATCGCTGCCAACGTGCGGGCCGCCGTTCAGGGCGATCACAACGCGTCGAGGGTCTTTTTCAGCTCGGCCGGTTGGATTTGTCCTAATTTTGTCTCGCGAATCTTGCCGGTTTCGTCGATGACGACCGTAAACGGCAGCGCGCCGGCGGTATTTCCGAAATTACGGGCCAGATCGGCGCCCGCATAACCGCTGACGAAAACCGGATAGTCGACCTTCACCTTCTGCAGAAAGTTCTTCACGTTCTGGTCGGAATCGACGCCGATCCCGATGAAGCGGATGCCTTTCTGCTTGTATTGGTGCGACAGCGCGACGAGCTCCGGCATCTCCTCGACGCACGGGCCGCACCACGACGCCCAGAAATTGACCACGACTTTCTGGCCCTTGAAGGAAGCGAGCGACGCCGGCTTGCCGTCGACGCCGGTCAGCGACGCGGCCCACAGCTGGTCGACCGGGCTGCCCTGCGCAGCGGGCGCGGCGACGGCGACGCCGTCATCGGCGCTGCCGCCGCGGAACCAGTGGCCGGCGGCGAGCCCGCCGGCGACGGCGGCGGCAGCGACCACCGCGAGCGGCAACATGCGTTTCATCATCATCGTTGAATCATTCCGGTTCGGAAGGGGCGTTGCTGGCTTCGACGAGCGCACGCAATGCGGCGGCGTCCGCGCGGGCGACCCGGCCGCGCGCGTCGGCCTTGACCGCGCCGCGCAGGTCGTCGCTCGCGTAGAGCGCGACGTGAATGCCGATCGCGTCCACGTCGCGCCGCGGGCGCCACAGGAAGCTGAGCGTCTCGACGTCGGCGCGACCGGCGAAATGCCGCGTCTCGGACACGTCGTACTGAACGTTCTGGTTCAGCAGGTAGATCGCGACGTCCTTCGGGTTGTCGGTGAATATCTGCAAATGGATGTCCGAATGCGCGTTCGCGGTGCCGTTCAGCACCGCGCCCGTCACGTACGGATTGAACTCGGCGAGCCGGCGCATCCAGTCGAGCGCGATCTCGCGCAGGCGGCGCAGTTCGTCCGGCTGCGTGTCGCTCTGGAACAGGGCGAGGTACTCGCGCAGTTCTTCCTCGATCAGGTCGTTATCCGGCAGCCATTCGCCGGCAACGCGCGTATCGCCGAACAGCTGGCGCGCGGCCTTGCGCTTCGCGCTGGCGTAATCGAGGCCGTCCTCCGCGATCAGGCGGGCGGCGGACTGGGCGATTTCCTCGCGGGCGCGCCGCGGGTCGACAAGAGGTTTGCGAGACATGATCCGGCAATCATACTCGATCGCGCGGCGGCCGAACGCGGTGCGGCCGCGCGTCGTCCGCCGTTCCGCGCGGCATCCGGATCCGTCGTTCGGGCCGCCGGGCACGGCGGGCCGTCAGTTACAATGACGGTCTTTGTGTCGCGGCGAAAGTCGTTGGCCGGGCGGCCTGTCCGGCGTGCCGCAGACCATCTTTCCGAATCGACGGCGCCCGGCGGCGCGAAAGCATTCATCTATGCACATCCACATTCTTGGCATCTGCGGCACCTTCATGGGCGGTCTCGCCGTGCTCGCGCGCGAGGCCGGCCACACGGTGACGGGTTGCGACGCGGGCGTCTATCCGCCGATGAGCACGCAGCTCGAGGCGCAGGGCATCACGCTGATCGAGGGCTACGGCGCCGAGCAGATCGACCTGAAGCCAGACCTGTTCGTGATCGGCAACGTCGTCACGCGCGGCAACCCGCTGATGGAGGCGATCCTCGATCGCGGCCTGCCTTATGTATCCGGCCCACAATGGCTCGGCGAACACGTGCTGGCAGGCAAGTGGGTGCTGGCGGTCGCGGGCACGCACGGCAAGACGACCACGTCGTCGATGCTCGCGTGGCTGCTGGAAGATGCCGGCCTGAACCCGGGCTTCCTGATCGGCGGCGTGCCGCTGAACTTCGGCGTGTCGGCGCGGCTGACCGATTCGAGTTTCTTCGTGATCGAGGCCGACGAATACGACACGGCGTTCTTCGACAAGCGCTCGAAGTTCGTCCATTACCGGCCGCGCACCGCGGTGCTCAACAATCTCGAATTCGATCACGCCGACATCTTCCCGGATCTCGCCGCGATCGAAACGCAATTCCATCATCTCGTGCGCACCGTGCCGGGCGTCGGCCGGATCGTGACCAACGGCCGCTCGGACGCGCTCGAGCGCGTGCTCGCGCGCGGCTGCTGGAGCGAGGTCGAGCGCTTCGGCGTCGATGGCGGCTGGCAGGCACTGCCGGCCGAGGACGGCGTACCGGTCGACGAGCGCTTCGCGGTGTATTCGCAGGCCGAGCGTGTCGGTGAGGTCGCGTGGCAGGTGCAGGGCGACCACAACCGGATGAACGCGCTCGCGGCGATCGCCGCCGCCCGCCACGTCGGCGTGCCGCCCGCGCAGGCCGCCGAATCGCTCGCATCGTTTCGCAACGTGAAGCGGCGCATGGAAGTGCGCGGCAGCGTGGATGGGGTAACCGTCTACGACGACTTCGCGCACCATCCGACCGCGATCGAAACCACGATCGCCGGCCTTCGTGCACGCATCGGCCGCCAAAACTCCCGTATTCTCGCCGTGCTCGAGCCGCGTTCGAACACGATGAAGCTCGGCGTGATGAAGGCGCAACTGCCGGCCAGTCTCGCCGACGCCGACCTGGTGTTCGGCTACGGCGCACCGACCGGGCGCGACGCGCTCGGCTGGAACCTCGGCGACGCGCTCGCGCCGCTCGGCGACAAGGCCCGCGCGTTCGACGATCTCCATCTCTTGGTGAAGTCGGTCGTCGAGGCCGCGCGTCCGGGCGACCACGTGCTCGTGATGAGCAACGGCGGCTTCGGCGGCGTGCACCAGAAGCTGCTCGACGCGCTCGGGAGCCGCGCGTGATCCTGTACCTGCACGGGTTCCGGTCGTCGCCGGAGTCGCAGAAGTCGCGGCTCCTCGCCGCGCGCATGGCCGAGCTCGGCCGCACGCCCGAATGGCGCTGCCCGTCGCTGTCGGTGTCGCCGCTCGAGGCGATCGCCGTCGCGGAAGCCGCGGTGGCCGGGGTGCGCGACGTGACGGTGATCGGCAGCTCGCTCGGCGGCTACTACGCGACCTGGCTCGCCGAAAAGCACGGCTGGAAGGCGGTGCTGCTGAATCCGGCGATCGTGCCGCAGCGCGACCTCGAGCAGCATCTGGGCGAACAGCCGCTGTGGCACGGCGGCGGCTCGATCGTCGTCGAACGCCATCACCTGCAGGAGCTCGACGCGCTGCGCGTGCCGGCGATTTCGCGGCCCGAACGCTACTATCTGTTCGCGGCGACGGGCGACGAAGTGCTGGACTACCGCGAGATGCTCGCCCACTACCCGGGCGCGAAAACGCGCGTGATCGAAGGCAGCGACCACGGAATCAGCGAATTTGCCGACTATGTCGACGACGTTCTCGCTTTTTGCGACGACCGAACGTCATGAACCCGGCGTCATGCCGATCGAATTCCCATCATCATGCGGCGCCGCCGATGCGGCGCCCGGCAGTCTGAACGAGAGTACTGAGTGAACGTTTTCTTCGAGGAATCGGGCAGTTTCAAGGCGGGCAGCGTGCTGTCGCGCCAGGGCGACGCGTTTCAAGTCGAGTTGCCCGGCGGGCGGCGGGCGAAGGTGCGCGCGAAAGACGTGCTGATCGAATTCGAGAAGCCGGCCGCGAGCGAGCTGATGCAGGAAGCCGACACGGCCGCGCAGCAGATCGACCTGGATTTCCTGTGGGAATGCGCGCCGGCCGACGAATTCGCGTATACGGCGCTGGCCGCGGAATACTTCGGCGCGACCTACGGCCCGGTCGAGCGCGCGGCGCTGGTGCTGCGGCTGCACGGCTCGCCCGTCTACTTCCGCCGCAAGGGGCGCGGCCAGTATCAGCGCGCGCCGGAAGAGCAGCTCAAGATGGCGCTCGCGTCGCTCGAGCGCAAGCGCCAGCAGGCGCTCGTCCAGGCGCAGTACGAAGAGGAGCTGAAGGCCGGCAAGCTGCCGGAAGCGTTCGCGGGCAAGGTGCTCGGGCTGCTCACGCGGCCGGACAAGAATGCGATCGAATACAAGGCGATGGAAGCGGCGGCCGGCGCGCGCGGCGTGTCGCCGGCGCGGCTGATGCTCGACTGCGGCGGCATCGCGTCGCCGCGTGCGCTGCACGAGGCGCGCTTCCTCGCGGAATTCTTCCCGCACGGCACGGGCTTCCCGGCCGTCACGGTCGGCCCGCTGCCGGACGACCTGCCGCGCGCGGACGTCGAGGCGTTCTCGATCGACGACATCACGACGACCGAAATCGACGACGCGTTCTCGGTCGAGCACCTGTCCGACGGTCGCGTGCGGATCGGCGTGCACATCGCGGCGCCGGCGCTCGGCATCGTGCGCGGCGACGCAGTCGACGCGATCGCGCGCGCGCGCCTGTCGACCGTCTACATGCCGGGCGACAAGATCACGATGCTGCCGGACGACGTGGTCGACGTGTTCACGCTGAAGGAAGGCGACTACCGCCCGGCGCTGTCGCTGTACATCATCGTCAACCGCGAGACGCAGGAGATCGTCGCGAACGAGACGCGCGCCGAACTGGTGTTCGTGAAGAACAACCTGCGCCACAACACGCTCGACGAGCTCGTCAACGAAGAGACGCTCGCCGCCGGCACCGGCGACTATCCGCACAAGGACGACATCGCCGTGCTGTGGCCGCTCGCGCAGGCGCTGTTCGAGAAGCGCCAGGTCGCGCGCGCGGGCTACGGCCTGAAGCGCGAAGTGCAGCGCAACACCGACTACAACTTCTACGTCGAAGGCGAGCACGTGACGATCACGCCGCGCCGCCGCGGCTCGCCGCTCGACCTGATCGTGTCGGAGCTCGCGATCCTCGCGAACTCGACGTGGGGCGCGTTCCTGCACGATCACACGGTGCCCGGCATCTATCGCTCGCAGCGCGGCTTCGGCGCGCCGGGCCCGAAGCGCACGCGGATGCAGACGACGGCCGCGCCGCACGAAGGCCTCGGTGTCGCGCAATACGCGTGGAGCACGTCGCCGCTGCGCCGTTACGTCGACCTCGTGAACCAGTGGCAACTGCTGGCATGCGTGCAGCACGGCGTCACCGCGAAGCTCGCCGCGCCGTTCAAGCCGAAGGACGCCGACCTGTACGCGGTCGTGCAGGGCTTCGACGACACCTATACCGCGTACGCCGACTACCAGCGCCGGATGGAGTACTTCTGGTGCCTGCGCTGGCTCGCGCAGGAGCAGAAGAAGCAGGTCGTCGCGAGCGTCGTGAAGGGCGACCTGGTGCGCCTCGAGGAAATTCCGCTGCTGCTGCACGTGCCGGGGCTCGGCGTGCATGCGCGCGGCACGCGCGTGCTGCTCGACGTGATGTCGCTCGACGAGCTGACGATCGAGGCGTCGGTGCGGCTGCTTAACGTGCTCGACGCGCCGACCGTGACGAGCGGCGACGCGTCCGACGACGAAGACGAGAACGAAGGCGGCGACGACACGCTGGTCGATGCGCAGGACGCGTCGGCGCAAGCCGAGGCTGAAGCACTGGCCGAAGCGGACGGCGCGACGGCCGCGGGCGACGAGGCCGCGACCGCCAACGGCCAAGATAGCGAAGAGGGGCGCGCATCGTGAACGCAGCCGCGTCGACGAGCGGCGCCGACCGCTATGTGGTGTTCGGCAACCCGGTGGCGCACAGCAAGTCGCCGTTCATCCACGCGCAGTTCGCCGCGCAGACGGGCGAGGCGATCGTCTACGAGCACCGGCTCGCGCCGGTCGACGGCTTCGAGGCCGCCGTGCGCGCGTTCATCGCCGAAGGCGGACGCGGTGCGAACGTGACGGTGCCGTTCAAGCTCGACGCGCACGCGCTCGCCGACACGCTGTCGCCGCGCGCGGCGGCGGCGGGCGCGGTGAACACGCTGCGCATCGATGCCGACGGCGGCATCTACGGCGACAACACGGACGGCGTCGGCCTCGTGCGCGACATCGAATCGAATCTCGGCGTGTCGCTCGCGGGCGCGCGCATCCTGCTGCTCGGCGCGGGCGGCGCGGCGCGTGGCGTCGTGCTGCCGATGCTCGAGCGCGCGCCGCTGTCGATCACGATCGTGAACCGCACCGCGAGCAAGGCCGAGGCGCTCGTCGGCCAGTTCACGCAGGCCGCGCACGATGCGGGCTGCGTACTGTCGGGCGGCGGCCCGGACGCCGTGCGTGCCGAGCCGTACGACGTGATCGTCAACGCGACGGCAGGCAGCCTCGATGCGGCGCTGCCGGCGTGCGACGCGGCCGCGTTCGGCGCGGGCACGCTCGCGTACGACATGATGTACGGCGCGCAGCCGACGGTGTTCATGCAGCATGCGGCGTCGCTCGGCGCGCGCACGGCCGACGGGCTCGGGATGCTGGTCGAGCAGGCGGCCGAATCGTTCTTCATCTGGCGCGGCGTGCGGCCGGACGGCGCACCGGTGCTGGCCGCGCTGCGCCAGGCGCTCGCGGCTGCCTGAGCGGAGCGCGGCACGTGGTGGCGGTAAGCGGCACGCAGCGCACGCGCACGGTCGGCGCGACGCGCTGGCTCGTCTATGCGGGTTCGGTGTTCGCGGGCGCATGGCTCGCGACGCAGCTGTTCTATCTCGTGCAGATCGCCGCGTGGTCGTTCATCAATCCCGGTTCGACCGCGTTCATGCGGACCGACGCATGGTGGCTGTCGCGCGACAAGCCGCCCGCGCGGATCCAGCACCAGTGGGTGCCGTACGACCAGATCTCGCGCAACCTGAAGCGCGCGCTGATCGCGTCGGAGGATTCGACCTTCGCGACCAACAACGGCTACGACGTCGACGCGATCCTGCAGGCATGGGAGAAGAACAAGGCGCGCGGCCGGATCGTCGCGGGCGGTTCGACGATCACCCAGCAGCTCGCGCGCAACCTGTTCCTGTCGCGCGAGAAGAGCTACATCCGCAAGGGGCAGGAGCTGATCATCACGTGGATGCTCGAGACGGTGCTCGACAAGGAGCGGATCTTCGAGATCTACCTGAATTCGGTCGAATGGGGTCGCGGCGTGTACGGCGCCGAGGCCGCCGCCCGTTATTACTACAGGATTCCCGCGAGCCGGCTCGGCGCATGGCAGTCGGCGCGCCTCGCGGTGATGCTGCCGAAGCCGCGCTGGTTCGACGCGCACCGCGGCTCGGCCTACCAGGCGCAGCGCGCGGCCGTCATTGCCCGCCGGATGGGCGCGGCCGAACTTCCGCAATCGCAGTGAGCGGCGCACGCGCGCCGTCGCATTGTCCGTTCCGTCGCCGGTGCGCCATTGGTGCACTGCAGCGCATTCGTGATGCCCGCATTTCGGGCCGCATCCATTAGACGAATTCGTCTATTTCGCTTTGCTGAGCAATGCCCGCACGCGCGGAATTTTGTTTGTCGATATGGCACGAAATCCGCGTGATTTTTAGTGCTCCGGAGTAAACACGAAAGCAATCGAAAGGCGACTGAAAAGCGACGGTTCGCGAATCGAAGCATTCCTGAAAGGTGTGCACTGCACCGGCCATCGATCGAATATTTCCAAATTTTTCAAAGCCGACCCGCTCGCGTATATTGGCCGGCGCCTCGGCTTATCGGCCGCAATCGAGGCGGGGGGCGGCTCACCCGGCTGCTCGACACAAAAAAACATTCGAGAGAAGGAAAGCAACGATGCCAGCGAGCAAAGCGAAGCTGTTGTTGGGAGTTGTGTTCTCTTCGCTGATTCTGACGGCCTGCAACGACGACGTGACCCCGTCCTCGGCAGCAGGTACCGACAATTCAGCCGATCCCGCCGCTCAGGTGGACAGGCCGTACAACGATCCCAACAGTTATTCATCGAGCGCGAGCGCGTCGCTCGACGCGTCCGCCGCGGTCGAAAAGGCCGCCGTCACCCATCACCAGATCACGCTGAACGGCAAGACGATTCGCTACACGGCCACCGCCGGCCATCTCGTCGCGCGCAATCCGCAGACGGGCGCGCCCGAAGCCTCGTTCTTCTACATCGCGTACACCGCGGACAACCAGCCCGCGGCGAAGCGGCCCGTCACGTTCCTGTACAACGGCGGCCCCGGTTCCGCATCGGTGTGGCTGCATCTCGGC
The DNA here is from genome assembly GCF_003857805.1 of Burkholderia sp. Bp9099. Lineage (NCBI taxonomy): Bacteria > Pseudomonadati > Pseudomonadota > Betaproteobacteria > Burkholderiales > Burkholderiaceae > Burkholderia > Burkholderia sp. Bp9099. The sequence goes on along the minus strand of NZ_QTPU01000006.1, from coordinate 209,496 downwards.
TCGTTCGGTCCGAAGCGGATCCAGACGGGCGACCCGAACGCGAATACCTCGACGTTCCCGTTCGTCGACAACGCGGAAAGCCTGCTCGATACGACCGACCTCGTGTTCGTCGATGCGATCGGGACCGGCTTCTCGGAGGCGATCGCGCCGAACACGAACCAGACGTTCTGGGGTGTCGACCAGGACGGCGGCGCGTTCCGCGACTTCGTGATGCGCTACATCGCCGTGAACCAGCGCAACGATTCGCCGAAATACCTGTTCGGCGAGTCGTACGGCACGCCGCGCACCGACGTGCTCGCGAACCTGCTCGAGACGGCCGGCGTGAAGCTCGACGGCATCGTGCTGCAGTCGTCGATCCTGAACTACAACGCGAACTGCGACATGGCGAGCGACTATGTCGGCAACTCGAACAACGGGGCGAGCCCGGTGAGCTGCGCGGGCTTCGTGCCGTCCTACGGCACCGTCGGCGCGTACTACCAGCTCGACAATCCGAACCCGTCGAGCCTGCCGCAGTACGCGGACCAGATGCGCCGGCTGACGGCCGGCAGCTACACGCCCGCCGTGAACGCCTATCTCGCGAGCCACACGCCGCCTGCGCCTGCGCTCGTCACGACGATGGTGAATTCGACCGGCGTGAAGCAGTCGCTGTGGAATGCTGACTTCAACGTGGTCCCGACCTTCTTCGACAACAGCTTCCAGGTGGCGCTGATCCCGGGCACGCTGATCGGCCGCTACGACGCACGCGTGAACGTGCCGTCGTCGAGCCCGCTCGCGGCGGACGGGGACCCGTCGAGCACGTTCATCACGAAGCCGTTCACCGACACGATCGGCAACTACCTGCCGAACGTGCTGAAGTACAGCGCGCAGTCGGCGTATTCGCTCAGCAGCAATGCGATCGAGACCTGGGACTGGACGCACGACGGCCTCGCGATGCCCGACACGATTCCCGATCTCGCGGCTGCGCTGACGCTGAATCCGTCGCTGAAGGTGCTGTCGCTGAACGGGTATCACGACATCGCGACGCCGTTCTACCAGACCGAGCTCGACCTCGCGCGGCTCGGCACGCAACCGAACCTGACGATCAAGGACTATCAGGGTGGACACATGGTCTATCTCGACGATACGTCGCGTCCGCAGGAGAAAGCCGACCTCGTGACTTTCTACAACGCGGCCGCGCACTGATGCGATGTGCGGGCCTGGCGACGCGCGCCCGCGGCGGCGCCGTTCGCCGGCCGTCGACGACCTCATTCCAGACTGGAGCCTGACATGAAGAAACGTTTCATCGTCGTTGCCGCGGCGCTCGCATGCGCCGGGGTTGCAGCATCCGCATCGGTGTCCGCGTTCGCTCAGGCGAGCGACGCCGCCACCCCGGCGCGCGCGCGCCAGGCGCAGCTCGGCGATCCATACGTGCCGCCGGCCGCGCGCAAGCCGACCGCCGGCACGCAGACGACGGGCGCCGCGCTGCACGCGCAGGTGGTGCGCAAGCTCGCGCGGCAGTTCGGCGCGGCCGACACGCAGAACACCGGCTCGATCACCGAAGCGCAGGCGCGCGCGGCCGGCCTCGGCTACGTCGCGAACCACTTCCGGCAGATCGACGCGAACGGTAGCGGCCGCGTGTCGTTCTCCGACGTGCAGCGCTACATGCAGGCGCGCAGCACGAACCAGCAGTAAGCGCGCCGCGCGCGGATAACGGGGGCGGGACCCGCAACGTGTCGGGTTCCGCCCCCGTGCGCATGGCGCGGCGGTTCCGCGCCGAATGCCGCGGCTTCCGTCGCTTTTCTCATTATCTGGACAACGCACTCAAATATTGGAGGCGAGTGCGTGCGCTCCTACAATCCGAAGCACATCGACAGCTTCGGACCCACGCATCGCGCGGCGCCCGACGCACACGGAGACACCTTCCATGACGTTCGCCGGGCGCTTTCCTCGGTGCATCGACCGCCGCGTTGCCGCGACGCCGGACTTCGTTCCGGCCTCGCGACAGCGGCTAGACCGATTCCGCTGAAGAAGCCCGTTCCATGACCAAGATGCCCGATACCCTTGCTCTCGACGCCCGGCGCGCGACGCCGGACGATGCGCCGCTGACCGACAGCATCGGCGCGACCAGCACGCCGCTCGACCTCGCCGCGCAGCAGGCCGGCACGCAGACGCTGCTGCGCGGCCTCGCGATCCTCGAAGCGATCGCGAACGGCGCGCGCGACATGCGCGCGATCGGCGCCGCGCTCGGCACGACGCGCAGCACGACGCACCGTCTCGTCAGCAGCCTCGTGCAGGCGCGCTACCTGCGCCAGGTGCAGGGCGGCTACCTGCTCGGCCCGAAGCTGATCGAACTCGGCACGATCGCGCTCGAGCAGATGCCGCTCACGGCGGTTGCACGGCCGCACCTCGAGGCGCTCGCCGAAGCGACGCTCGACACGATCCACCTCGGTGTGCGCGACGGCGACGACGTGCTGTACATCGACAAGATTCCCGGCACGCGCGGCCTCGAGATGCGTTCGCGTGTCGGCCACCGGATGCCGCTCGCGTCGACCGGCATCGGCAAGGCGATGATGCTCGACCTCGATCCGGACCGGTGGCGCTCGCTGTTCGAAGCCGCGCGGCGCGCGCTGGCCGGCGTCAATTTCAAGCCGGACAACCGGCCCGAGACGAGCGCGTTCCTGCAGCGCATGGCGCATTACGCGGCCGGCGGCTACACGTTCGACCTCGAGGAAAACGAAGCATCGATCCGTTGCGTGGCCGCACCGATCCGCGACGCGTCGGGCGCGATCGTCGCCGCCGTATCGGTCGCGAGCACGATCCCGTACATGCCGCACGACCGGATGGACGAACTGATTCCGCTCGTGCAGCGCGAAGCGCGAGCCATTTCCGCGGAACTGGGCTGGAGCCCGCCGCAGGGTACCCGCAGGATCAAACGATGACCCACTCGACCCGGACCGCTCCGGACGCCAACACCGCCACCCCGTCGCTGATCGCGCTCGACTGGGGCACGACGTCGCTGCGCGCGTATCTGTTCGACGCGCACGGCGCGCTGCTCGACACGCGCAGCCGCGCGGCAGGCGTGATGCACGTGCCGGCCGGCGGCGCGCGTGCCTTCGACGTCGTGTTCGAGGAAGCGTGCGGCGACTGGCTCGACCGCGCGCCGGGCGTGCCGGTGCTGGCGGCCGGGATGGTCGGCAGCGCGCAGGGCTGGCGCGAGGCGCCGTACGTCGCGGTGCCGGCCGGCGCCGACGCGCTCGTCGCGGGGCTCGTCACGGTGACGACGGCGCGCGGCACGACGGTGTCGATCGTGCCGGGCGTGATCGCGACGGGCGAATTGCCCGACGTGATGCGCGGCGAAGAAACGCAGATATTCGGCGCACTCGCGAACGATCCGATGCTTGATGCCGATCGTTCAGGGGTACTGATCGGCTTGCCGGGCACGCATGCGAAGTGGGCATGGGTGAAGGACGGGCTCATCGAGCGCTTCCAGACTTTCATGACGGGCGAGCTGTTCGCGGCGCTGCGCGATCACACGATCCTCGGCCGCACGATGCGCGCGAGCGCGTCGCCAGATCGCGCGGCGTTCGCGCGCGGTGTCGCGGTGGCCCGCGGCGCGCAGCGCGCGGGGCTGCTCGCAACGATCTTCAGCACGCGCACGCTCGGCCTGACCGACCGGCTCGCGCCCGATGCGCAGGGCGACTATCTGTCCGGGCTGCTGATCGGCCATGAGCTGAACGCGCTCGACGCGATGCTCGCGGAGCGCGGTGTCGCGCTCGCGAACCAGCCGCTGCTGCTGATCGGCGACGACGGATTGTGCGCGCGCTACGTCGACGCGCTGAGCGTATTCGGCTGCACGCATGCACGCGTCGTCGCACAGGCGACCGAGCGCGGCATGTGGTGGATCGCGTCGCGTGCCGGACTCGTGCGCGCGGATGGCGAACCCGTCTGCGCCGACCAATGAACCGATTGAAGAGGAACCGCCGATGTCGTCCGACCTTACGCTGCCCGCGCCGTACACGCCGCACGCCGCGCTGATGCGCGCGTTCGACGCGTGCCCGCTGATCGCGATCATGCGCGGCATCGCGCCCGCGGAAGCTGTCGACCACGGCCTTGCGCTGCATGAAGCCGGCTTCCGGATCGTCGAGGTGCCGCTGAACTCGCCCGATCCGTTCGGCAGCATCGCGGCGCTGCGCCGCGCGCTGCCCGACGACATGATCGTCGGCGCGGGCACCGTGCTGCGCGCCGAATTCGTCGACCGCGTGCAGGACGCGGGCGGCACGCTGATCGTGATGCCGCACAGCGACGCGGCGGTGATCCGCCGCGCGCGCGAGCGCGGGCTCGCGAGCGCACCGGGCGTCGCGACGCCGACCGAGGCCTTCGCCGCGCTCGCGAACGGCGCCGACGTGCTGAAGATGTTCCCGGCCGAGCAGCTCGGCGTGCCCGTCGTGAAGGCGTGGCGCGCGGTGATCGACCGCGCGGTGCCGCTGCTTCCGGTCGGCGGGATTACGCCGGACAACATGCAGCCGTTCCTCGCGGCAGGCGCCAACGGCTTCGGCCTGGGTTCGGCGCTGTACCGGCCCGGCCAGTCGGCGGACACGACCGCGGCGAACGCACGCGCGTTCCAGGCCGGCCTGCGCGCGGCGCGCGGCGGAGCCGCATGATGGAACGCCTCGCGGGCAAGGTCGCGATGGTGACGGGCGCGGGCCGCGGGATCGGCGCTGCGATCGCGCAGGCGTTCGCGCGCGAGGGCGCGGCCGTCGCGCTCGTCGACCTCGACTTCGCGCAGGCGCAGCGCACGGCCGCGGCGATCACCGACGACATCGACGGCGCGCGCGTGCTGGCGCTGCATGCGGACGTCGCGCGGCAGGACTCGGTACGCGACGCGCTCGCGCAGACCGAAGCGGCTTTCGGCCCGCTCGACGTGCTGGTGAACAACGCGGGCATCAACGTGTTCGCCGATCCGCTGACGATGACGGACGACGACTGGCGCCGCTGCTTCGCGGTCGACCTCGACGGCGTGTGGCACGGCTGCCGCGCGGCGCTGCCGGGCATGGTCGAGCGCGGCCGCGGCAGCATCGTGAACATCGCGTCGACGCATGCGTTCCGGATCATCCCGGGCTGCTTTCCGTATCCGGTCGCGAAACACGGCGTGCTGGGCCTCACGCGTGCGCTTGGCATCGAATACGCGGCGCGCAACGTGCGCGTGAATGCGATCGCGCCCGGCTACATCGAGACGCAGCTCACGCGCGACTGGTGGGATGCGCAGGCCGACCCGGCCGCGGCGCGCGCCGAGACGCTCGCGCTGCAGCCGATGAAGCGGATCGGCAAACCGGAGGAAGTCGCGATGACGGCCGTGTTCCTCGCGTCCGACGAGGCGCCGTTCATCAATGCCGCGTGCATCACCGTCGACGGCGGGCGCGCGGCGCTGTACCACGACTGACGCAACGATTCGACAGACCGCACGTGCGACGGCCGCGCGCACGCTGCGTCGAAACCAACAAGCGGCTGCATTCCGTTCGATGAAGACAAGGAGACACTGGAGATGAAACGCAGAACGTTCGTAACGCTGGCCGCCGCGGCCGCGGTGGTGATGGGAAGCCCGGTGGCGCACGCGGCCGACCCGGTCAAGATCGGCTTCCTCGTGAAGCAGCCGGAAGAGCCGTGGTTCCAGGACGAATGGAAGTTCGCCGAGATCGCGGCGAAGGACAAGGGCTTCACGCTCGTGAAGATCGGCGCGCCGTCGGGCGAGAAGGTGATGAGCGCGATCGACAACCTGTCCGCGCAGAAGGCGCAGGGCTTCATCATCTGCACGCCTGACGTGAAGCTCGGGCCGGGCATCGTCGCGAAGGCGAAGTCGCACAACCTGAAGATGATGACGGTCGACGACCGCCTCGTCGACGGCGCGGGCAAGCCGATCGAGGCGGTGCCGCACATGGGGATCTCCGCGTACAACATCGGCAAGCAGGTCGGCGACGGCATCGCGGCCGAGATCAAGAAGCGCGGCTGGAACATGAAGGACGTCGGCGCGATCGACATCACCTACGAGCAACTGCCGACCGCGCACGACCGCACGAGCGGCGCGACCGATGCGCTGGTGGCCGCCGGCTTTCCGAAGGCGAACGTGATCGCGGCGCCGCAGGCGAAGACCGATACCGAGAACGCGTTCAACGCGGCGAACATCGCGCTCACCAAGAACCCGCAGTTCAAGCACTGGGTCGCCTACGGCCTGAACGACGAGGCCGTGCTCGGCGCGGTGCGCGCGGCCGAAGGGCGCGGCTTCAAGGCGGACAACATGATCGGCATCGGCATCGGCGGTTCCGATTCGGCGTTGAACGAGTTCAAGAAGCCGCAGCCGACGGGCTTCTACGGCACCGTGATCATCAGCCCGAAGCGCCACGGCGAGGAAACCTCCGAGCTGATGTACACGTGGATCACGCAGGGCAAGGCGCCGGCGCCGCTCACGCTGACCACCGGCATGCTCGCGACGCGCGACAACGTGTCGAAGGTGCGCGAGGAGATGGGGCTTGCCTCGAAGTAAGCGGCACGCCGGCCGCCGCAGCGATGCGGCGGCCGGCGATCGATGGATCTGCAAGTGGGGAGACGACGTGTCAGCGGCACTGCGTTTTGACAATATCGGCAAGGTATTTCCCGGCGTGCGCGCACTCGACGGCATCTCGTTCGACGTGCACGCGGGCGAGGTGCATGGCCTGATGGGCGAGAACGGCGCGGGCAAGTCGACGCTGCTGAAGATTCTCGGCGGCGAATACCAGCCCGATGCGGGCAGCGTGCTGGTCGACGGCCAGCCCGTGCATTTCTCGAGTGCGGCCGCGTCGATCGCGGCCGGCATCGCGGTGATTCACCAGGAACTGCAGTACGTGCCCGACCTGACGGTCGCGGAGAACCTGCTGCTCGGCCGCCTGCCGAATGCGCTCGGCTGGGTGAGGAAGGGCGAGGCGAAGCGCCACGTGCGCGAGCGGCTCGCGGCGATGGGCGTCGATCTCGATCCGGATGCTAAGCTCGGCCGGCTGTCGATCGCGCAGCGGCAGATGGTCGAGATCTGCAAGGCGCTGATGCGCAATGCGCGCGTGATCGCGCTCGACGAGCCGACGAGCTCGCTGTCGCATCGCGAGACCGAGGTGCTGTTCAAGCTCGTCGACGACCTGCGCGCGCAGGGCCGCGCGCTGATCTACATCTCGCACCGGATGGACGAGATCTACCGGCTGTGCGATGCGTGCACGATCTTTCGCGACGGGCGCAAGATCGCGTCGCACGAATCGCTCGCCGACGTGCCGCGCGAGCGGCTGGTCGCCGAGATGGTCGGGCGCGAAATTTCGGATATCTACCATTACGCGCCGCGCGCGCTCGGCGACGTGCGGTTGTCGGCGGAAGGCGTCGATGGCCCGGCGCTGCGCGAACCCGCGAGCTTCTCGGTGCGCGCGGGCGAGATCGTCGGGTTCTTCGGCCTCGTCGGCGCGGGACGCAGCGAGCTGATGCGGCTCGTGTACGGCGCCGACCGCCGGCGCGCGGGCACGCTGACGCTCGACGGCCGGCGTATCGACGTGAAGCGCACCGGCGACGCGATCCGTCACGGCATCGTGCTGTGTCCGGAAGACCGCAAGGAGGAAGGGATCATCGCGATGGCGTCGGTCGCGGAGAACATCAACATCAGCTGCCGCCGTCATTCGCTGCGTGCGGGCCTGTTCATCGACCGCAAGACCGAGAGCGAAACGGCCGACCGCTTCATCCAGCGGCTGAAGATCAAGACGCCGAACCGGCGGCAGAAGATCCGCTTCCTGTCGGGCGGCAACCAGCAGAAGGCGATCCTGTCGCGCTGGCTCGCGGAGCCCGACCTGAAGGTCGTGATCCTCGACGAGCCGACGCGCGGCATCGACGTCGGCGCGAAGCACGAGATCTACGACGTGATCTACCGGCTCGCGGAGCGCGGCTGCGCGATCGTGATGGTGTCGTCGGAGCTGCCGGAAGTGCTCGGCGTGTCCGACCGCATCGTCGTGATGCGCGAAGGGCGGATCGCGGGCGAGCTGCCGCGCGAACGGGCGAACGAGCATGCGGTGCTGAGCCTCGCGCTGCCGCAGACGAGCGTCGTCGAGGCGGCTGACGCAGTGTGAGGTCGCCGCGGGCGACGCAGGACATTCGAATCGATCACGCGCGGCGCGGGCCGCGCGATGCAGGAGCAGGAGACACAACCATGCAAGTCAGGGAAAACCTCGCCAGCGCAGCCGTGAAGCCGTCGGCCGACGCGCTGGTTCCGCAGCAGAGCGACCGCCAGAAGTGGTGGCAGCACCTCACCGAATACAGCCTCATTGCGATCTTCGCGGTGATGTTCTTGACGATGTCGCTGACGGTCGATCACTTCTTCTCGATCGACAACATGCTCGGCCTCGCGCTGTCGATCTCGCAGATCGGGATGGTCGCGTGCACGATGATGTTCTGTCTGGCGTCGCGCGACTTCGACCTGTCGATCGGCTCGACCGTCGCGTTCTCGGGCGTGCTGTGCGCGATGGTGCTGAACGCGACCGACAACACGTTCGTCGCGATCGTCGCGGCGGTCGCGGCAGGCGCCGCGATCGGCTTCGTGAACGGCGCGGTGATCGCGTACCTGCGCATCAACGCGCTGATCACGACGCTCGCGACGATGGAAATCGTGCGCGGGCTCGGCTTCATCGTGTCGAAGGGGCAGGCGGTCGGCGTGTCGTCGGATACCTTCATCGCGCTCGGCGGGCTCACGCTCTTCGGCGTGTCGCTGCCGATCTGGGTCACGCTGCTGTGCTTCATCGTGTTCGGCGTGCTGCTGAACCAGACCGTGTACGGCCGCAACACGCTCGCGATCGGCGGCAACCCCGAGGCGTCGCGTCTCGCGGGGATCAACGTCGAACGCACGCGCGTGTACATCTTCCTGATCCAGGGCGCGGTGACGGCGCTCGCCGGCGTGATCCTCGCGTCGCGCATCACGTCGGGCCAGCCGAACGCCGCGCAGGGCTTCGAGCTGAACGTGATCTCCGCGTGCGTGCTCGGCGGCGTGTCGCTGATGGGCGGCCGCGCGACGATCTCGGGCGTCGTGATCGGCGTGCTGATCATGGGCACCGTCGAGAACGTGATGAACCTGCTGAACATCGACGCGTTCTACCAGTACCTGGTGCGCGGCGCGATCCTGCTCGCGGCCGTGCTGCTCGACCAGCTGAAGAACCGCGGCGTACGCGACTGACCGATTCCACGGAGACGATTCGCATGACCATCGAAACTTCCGCGCCGGATCCGCGCGCCGCGAGCGACGCGCGTTATGCGCGCTACCCGAGCCTCGAGGATCGCGCGGTGCTGATCACGGGCGGCGCGACCGGCATCGGCGCGGCGTTCGTCGAGCACTTCGCGCGGCAGGGCGCGCGCGTGGCGTTCGTCGATCTCGACGCACAGGCGGGCCAGGCGCTCGCGGAAAGCCTCGCGCAGGCGCCGGACGTACGTCACGCGCCGCTGTTCCTCCCGTGCGACCTCACCGACATCGACGCGCTGCGCCATGCGATCGACACGATCCGCGTACGGATCGGCGCGATCGCGGTGCTCGTGAACAACGCGGCGAACGACACGCGCCACGCGATCGGCGACGTGACGCCCGCGTCGTTCGACGCGGGCATCGCGGTGAACCTGCGCCACCAGTTCTTCGCCGCGCAGGCGGTGATCGACGACATGAAGCAGCGCGGCGGCGGCGCGATCATCAATCTCGGCTCGATCAGCTGGATGCTGAAGAACGGCGGTTATCCCGTCTACGTGATGGCGAAGGCCGCCGTGCAGGGCCTCACCCGCGGGCTCGCGCGCGATCTCGGCCCGTTCGGGATCCGCGTGAATTCGCTGGTGCCCGGCTGGGTGATGACCGACAAGCAGCGCAGGCTGTGGCTCGACGACGCGGGCCGGGCGGCGATCAAGGCCGGCCAGTGCATCGACGCCGAGCTGCTGCCGGACGATCTCGCCCGGATGGCGCTGTTTCTCGCGGCCGACGACAGCCGGATGATCACCGCGCAGGACGTGGTGGTCGACGGCGGCTGGGCCTGATTGCCGATGTCCGTGTTCGCGCGGCACCGCGCGACGATCCGTATCGCTTCATCGACGAAGCAAAGGAGTTCACCATGACCGCCACGTCCTCGCGCGCATCGTCGTCGTCCACGAGCCAGTCGCGCCGTGCGCGCCTGGCTGCCGCCGCGCAGCCGGTCAGCGCCGGCCCGCAGACCGCCACGTTCGCGCAGGGCGTCGGCGCCGCGCATGCGGCGGGCGTCACGCTGTCGAACGCGGCGCTGCGGCTCGACGTGCTGCCCCACCTCGGCGGCGGCATCGCGCGCTTCGACTGGCGCGGCGACCACGGTGCGCTGGTACCGGTGTTCCGACGCTGCGAACACCCGGAGACGGCGACGGACCCGAACGCACTCGCGTGCTATCCGCTGCTGCCGTATTCGAACCGGATCGGCAACGGTCGCTTCGAATGCGACGGGCGCAGCGTCGCGGTGCCGCGCAACCGCCGCGACGAGCCGCTGCCGATCCACGGCGACGGCTGGCTCGCGCCGTGGCAGGTGGACGACGCGACCGACACCACGCTGCAGCTGTCGCTCGATCGCGCGAGCGGCGCGCCGTACGCGTTTCGTGCGATCCAGTCGTTCGCGCTCGACGACACGACGCTGTCGATCGCGCTGACGATCGAGAATGCTGGGCGCGCACGGCTGCCGTTCGGGCTCGGCTTGCACCCGTTCCTGGTGCGCGACGACGCGACCGAGCTGGCTGCGGCCGCGGGCGGCCTGTGGCTGTCGGGCGCGGATTTCCTGCCGGTGCGGCACGTGTGCGTGCCGCCGGCCTGGCAGTTCGGCGTCGCGTATCCGTTGCCGGCGACGCTCGTCAATCACGCGTTCACCGGCTGGGGCGGCCACGCGACGGTGAGCTGGCCGCGCCGCGGGCTGTTGCTGACGATCGCGGCCGACGCCGATGCGTACGTGCTCTATACGCCGCCCGGCGAGTCGTTCTTCTGCTTCGAGCCGGTCGATCATCCGATCAATGCGGTGAACCTGCCGGGCGGCGCGGCCGCGCACGGGATGACGCTGCTCGCGCCGGGCGAGCGGCTCACGCGGCGTTTCGCGTTCACCGTCGAGCGGGCCGATGCACGGGTCGACGCCGCCGTGCGCGAAGGCCGCCGGCGACGCGGGTAAAATACGCGGTCTATCAACGGTTTGCCGCGAGTATCCGCCATGTCTTCCCCGCTTACTTTCATCGAATCGCTGCGCGCCGCGTGGCAGCGCACGAATTCGCTGCTGTGCGTCGGCCTCGATCCCGAGCCGTCGCGTTTTCCCGTGCAGTTCGACGGCCAGCCCGACGCGATCTTCGAGTTCTGCCGGCAGATCGTCGACGCGACCGCGCAGTACGCGAGCGCGTTCAAGCCGCAGATCGCGTACTTCGCCGCGCATCGCGCGGAAGATCAGCTCGAGCGGCTGATCGCGCACATCCACCTCCAGCATCCGGGCCTGCCCGTGATCCTCGACGCGAAGCGCGGCGACATCGGCAGCACCGCCGAGCAGTACGCGCGCGAAGCGTTCGAGCGCTATCGCGCGGACGCGGTCACCGTGAACCCGTACATGGGCTACGACTCGGTCGAGCCGTACTTCGAGCATGAAGGCAAGGGCGTGATCGTGCTGTGCCGCACGTCGAACCCGGGCGGGTCGGACCTGCAGTTCCTCGAAACGGGTGGCCGGCCGCTGTACCAGGTCGTGGCCGACCTCGCGGCGAACAAGTGGAATGCGAAGAACGGCCAGCTCGGCCTCGTGGTCGGCGCGACGTTCCCGAAGGAGATCGAGATCGTGCGCGGGATCGTCGGCGACATGCCGCTCCTGATCCCCGGCATCGGCGCGCAGGGCGGCGACGTGCAGGCGACCGTCAACGCGGGCCGCACCGCCGACGGCAGCGGGATGATGATCAACTCGTCGCGCGCGATCCTGTACGCGAGCAAGGGCGAGGATTTCGCCGAAGCCGCCGCGCTCGCCGCGCAGAAGACGCGCGATACGATCAACGCGCATCGCTGAAATATCGCTGAGCCACAGGCCGCCCGCCCGGGCGGCCCTTCAATGCCGAACCCGCATCTGCGGGCCGCGCGCCTGCCTCGCGTGTTTGCCGTCCTGGCGCACGCGAACAACTTCCCGTCGCTTGCGCACCGCATGCCCGCGCCACAATCGCGCGATGCTGCCGCTTGTCATCGATCCGTCACCAGAATGTCATAAAAGGAGCGGCGCCATGCCCAAGCTGTCCCGACGTCTTCTGAGCGCGCTTGCCGCGTCGTTGTGCATGTCGTTCGCCCACGCGGCGGACCTGTCGCACTGGCCGGCGGACAGCGCGAAGGCGCTGAACGCGATGATCGCCGCGCACGCGAACCGCGGCGACTACGCGGTGTTCGACGCCGACAACACGACCTATCGCTACGATCTCGAGGAGTCGCTGCTGCCGTATCTCGAGAACCGCGGCGTGCTGACGCGCGACTCGCTCGATCCGTCGCTGAAGCTGATCCCGTTCAAGGATTCGGCCGACTACAAGGAGTCGCTGACGAGCTACTACTACCGGCTCTGCGAGATCGACGACCTGGTCTGCTACCCGTGGATCGCGCAGGCGTTCGCGGGGCTGTCGCTGGCCGACCTGAAGCGCCATGTCGACGCGATGCTCGCCGACGGCAAGCCGGTGCCGATCCGCTACTGGCAGGGCGACAAGGTCGTCGACGGCACCGCGAACCCGCCGCGCTTCTTCCGCGGCATGCAGGAGCTGTACAACGCGCTGCACGAGAACGGTATCGAGGTGTACGTGATGACCGCCGCGCACGAGGAGCTCGCGCGGCTTGTGCTGTCCGATCCGAAATACGGCTACAACGTGAAGCCGCAGAACGTGATCGGCGTGACGACGCTGCTGCGCGACCCGGCGACGGGCGCGCTGACCACGTCGCGGCTGCAGATCAAGGCCGGCAAGTACGACGAGGCCGCGAACCGCAATCTCGTGATCACGCCGTTCCTGATGAATCCGATGACGTGGTACGAAGGCAAGCTCGGCTCGATCGCCGGCTGGATCGACCAGTGGAAGAAGCCGGTGCTCGTCGCGGGCGACACGCCGAAATCCGACGGCTACATGCTGCTGAACGCGACCGACGTCGCGCGCGGCGGCGTGCGCGTGTGGGTGAACAAGAAGGACAAGCAGATGGCGCAGATCCGCGCATGGTCGGACGAATCGGCCGCGCAGCAGAAGGCGCTCGGCCTGCCGGTCACGGCGGACAAGAACTGGATCGTCGTGAAGCCCGACGCGATCCAGTAAGCGGCGAGGGGCGGCGGCCGCCCCTGCCGTCGCGCGGGGGAATCAGCCTTCGCGTTCGTCGAGCAGCTTGAGCAGCCCGCGCAGCGCATGCGCGGCCGCCTGCGTGCGGATCTGCTCGCGGTCGCCCTTGAACACGAGCGTTTCGACGTCGGTATGCAGCCGGTTGCTCCATGCGAACGACACGGTGCCGACCGGCTTCTTCTCGCTGCCGCCCGCCGGGCCGGCGATGCCGGTGACCGACAGCGCGACCTGCGCGCGGCTGTTGCGCAGCGCGCCCTCGGCCATCGCGCGCGCGACCGGCTCGCTGACGGCGCCGTGTTTCTCGATCAGGTCGGGCGGCACGCCGATCATCTCGATCTTGGCCTGGTTCGAGTAGGTGACGAAGCCGCGCTCGAACCACTGGCTGCTGCCGGAGATGTCGGTGATCGCGGCGGCGATCATGCCGCCCGTGCAGGATTCGGCGGTGGCGAGCGACAGGTGCTCGTCACGCAGCTTGTTGCCTGCGCGGATCGCAAGCTGATGGACGACGGAATCGGTTGGCATGCGCGTCGGGAAACGGGAGTCGGGAAATCGGTCAGCCGACGACGGAGCGCCAGAACGCGATCACGAGCAGCGTCATGAACGCGGCGATCAGGTCGTCGACCATGATGCCGAGCCCGCCTTTCACGCGACGGTCGAAATAGCGGATCGGCGGCGGCTTGAGCATGTCGAAGCAGCGGAACACGACGAACGCCCACAACTGGCCGATGAAGGTCGCGGGCGTGACGAACAGCATCACGAGCCAGATCGCGACGATCTCGTCCCAGACGACGGCGCCCGGATCGCTCGTGCCCATCCTGCGTGCGGTGAAACCGGTGACCCACGTGCCCGCCGCGAAACCGACCGCGATCAGCGCCCACCATTCGGGCACCGTCAGGTAGCGGTTGAGCACGACGAACGCGAGCCAGCCGAACAGCGTGCCGAACGTGCCGGGCATGAACGGCGCGAGCCCGCTGCCGAAGCCGAGCGACACGATGTGCGCCGGGTGCGACAGCATGAAGCGCACGGTGGCGCGCCGCGGCGCGTTGCGGGCGGCGCCTGGCGCGGCCGCGGATTGCGCGGTCGTCGGGTCAGTCTGCATGGAAGTGGTCGAAACCGTGCAACGTGAGAGTCAGGGGCGCGCCGGCGGCGTCGTGCCACGCGATCGCGGGCTGCTCCGACGGCGAGGACAACGCATGTATTGTACCGACTCGCGTGACCGGAACCCCGGCGCTCGCGCCCGCTGCCTCGACCGCGGCGCGGGCCGCGGCCGGCGCGGTGAAGCACAGCTCGTAGTCGTCGCCGCCGGCCAGCGTGCAGCTTCGCTGCACGTCGGGCGGCAGCGTCGCGAGCGCGGCCGAGCGCGGAACCGCGTCGGCGTCGATCTCGGCGCGCACGTTCGAGCGGGTCAGGATGTGCCGCAGGTCGCCGGCGAGGCCGTCCGAGATGTCGAGCGCCGCATGCGCGACGCCCGCGAGCGCGAGCCCGAGCGCAATGCGCGGCTCCGGGCGCTCGAGTGCCTGCCGGAACGCGGCGGCTTCGGCCGCGCCGGCGCTCCATTCGCCGCGCGCGAGCCCGAGCCCCGCGCGCGCGTCGCCGAGCGTGCCGGACACCCAGACGTCGTCGCCGTCGCGCGCGGCGTCGCGCCGCAGCGCCGCATCCGGCGCGACTTCGCCGAACACGGTCACGCACAGGTTCAGCGGCCCGCTCGTCGTGTCGCCGCCGATCAGCTCGCAGCCGAACCGCTCGGCGAGCGCGAACAGGCCGTTGCTGAACGCCTCGAGCCACGCCGCGTCGGCGCGCGGCAGCGCGCACGCGAGCGTGAACGCGCGCGGCTCGGCGCCCATCGCCGCGAGATCCGACAGGTTGACCGCGAGCGTCTTGTGGCCGAGCGCGTCGGGCGCGACGTCAGGGAAGAAGTGGCGGCCCTCGACCAGCATGTCCGTCGAAATGGCCAGCAATTTTCCGGATCGCGGCGCGATCAGCGCGCAATCGTCACCGATGCCGAGCGTCGACGCACGCGCCCCCCGGGCCGCGCGGCGCGCGAAGAAGCGATCGATCAGCGAAAACTCGGACAGGGCGGCTGGCACGGCGGAGGAACCCGGAAGCGGTGAAAGGAATGGCATTGTACGCAGCGAGCGGTGCCGTTCCTGCACCGTTCAGTACATTTATGTCGCGGCTGTCGCACCCGAATCGCCGGTCTGACGGCCTTCGATTGGCGCTACAATGCCGTCGAACAGTCATTCTAATCCGCCCGCCACGAGACACATGTCGACCCAAGCCTCCTCCAAAGCCAAGCTCCGCGAAGCCGCTCTCGACTATCACGAATTCCCGACTCCGGGGAAGATCGCGATCGCACCGACCAAGCAGATGATCAACCAGCGCGACCTCGCGCTCGCGTATTCGCCGGGTGTCGCGTATGCGTGCGAGGAGATCGTCGAGAACCCGCTGAACGCCGCGCGCTTCACCGCGCGCAGCAACCTGGTCGGCGTCGTCACGAACGGCACGGCGGTGCTGGGGCTCGGCAACATCGGCCCGCTCGCGTCGAAGCCGGTGATGGAAGGCAAGGCGGTACTGTTCAAGAAGTTCGCCGGCATCGACGTGTTCGACATCGAGCTGAACGAGTCGGACCCGCACAAGCTGGTCGACGTGATCGCCGCGCTGGAGCCGACCTTCGGCGGGATCAACCTGGAAGACATCAAGGCGCCGGACTGCTTCATCGTCGAGCGCGAAGCGCGCAAGCGGATGAAGATCCCGGTGTTCCACGACGACCAGCACGGCACCGCGATCGTCGTGGCCGCGGCCGTCACGAACGGCCTGAAGGTCGTCGGCAAGGACATCAAGAAGGTGAAACTCGTCGCGTCGGGCGCTGGCGCGGCCGCGCTGGCCTGCCTGGACCTGCTGGTCGACATCGGCCTGCCGCTCGAGAACATCACGGTGACCGACCTGGCCGGCGTGGTCTACAAGGGCCGCACCGAGCTGATGGATCCGGACAAGGAGCGTTTCGCCCGGGAAACCGAAGCCCGCACGCTGGCCGAGGTGATCGACGGCGCGGACATCTTCCTCGGCCTGTCGGCCGCCGGCGTGCTGAAGCAGGAGATGGTGAAGGGCATGGCCGAGCGCCCGCTGATCCTCGCGCTCGCGAACCCGACGCCGGAAATCCTGCCGGAACTGGCGCTCGAAGTGCGCCCCGACGCGATTCTCGCGACCGGCCGCACCGACTACCCGAACCAGGTCAACAACGTCCTGTGCTTCCCGTTCATCTTTCGCGGCGCGCTCGACGTCGGCGCGACGACGATCACGCGTGAAATGGAAATCGCGGCCGTCAACGCGATCGCCGAACTCGCGCAGCACGAGCAGAGCGACATCGTCGCGACTGCCTACGGGATCCAGGACCTGTCGTTCGGGCCCGAATACCTGATTCCGAAGCCGTTCGATCCGCGCCTGATCGTCAAGATCGCGCCGGCCGTCGCGCAGGCCGCGATGGACGGCGGCGTCGCGACGCGCCCGATCGAGGACATGGAAGCCTACAAGCAGCACCTGCAGCAATTCGTGTATCACAGCGGCACGACGATGAAGCCGATCTTCCAGCTCGCGCGCAGCGCGCCGGCGGAGAAGAAGCGGGTCGTGTTCGCGGAAGGCGAGGAAGAGCGCGTGCTGCGCGCCGTCCAGATCATCGTCGACGAGAAACTCGCGAAGCCGATCCTGATCGGCCGTCCGTCGGTGATCGAGCACCGTATCCAGCGTTACGGCCTGCGCCTCACGCCGGGTACCGACTTCACGGTCGTCAACACCGAGCACGACGAGCGCTACCGCGATTTCTGGCAGACGTACCACAAGATGATGGCGCGCAAGGGCATCAGCGAGCAGCTGGCCCGTGTCGAGATGCGCCGCCGCACGACGCTGATCGGCTCGATGCTGGTGAAGAAGGGCGAGGCGGACGGGATGATCTGCGGCACGATCAGCACCACGCACCGCCACCTGCACTTCATCGACCAGGTGATCGGCAAGCGCCCGGGCTGCAGCGTGTACGCGGCGATGAACGGCCTCGTGCTGCCGGGCCGCCAGATCTTCCTGGTCGACACGCACGTGAACGTGGATCCGACCCCGGAGCAACTCGCCGAGATCACGATCATGGCTGCCGAGGAAGTGCGCCGCTTCGGCATCGAACCGAAGGTCGCGCTGCTGTCGCACTCGAACTTCGGCACGAGCAACGCGCCTTCGGCGCAGAAGATGCGCGATACGCTCGCGATCCTGCAGGAACGTGCGCCGGAATTGAAGGTCGACGGCGAAATGCACGGCGACGTCGCGCTCGACGCGGCGCTGCGCAAGGAAATCCTGCCGGAATCGACGCTGGAAGGCGACGCGAACCTGCTGATCCTGCCGAACATCGATGCCGCGAACATCGCGTACAACCTGCTGAAGACGGCGGCCGGCAACAACATCGCGATCGGGCCGATCCTGCTGGGCGCGGCCCAGCCGGTGCACGTGCTGACCGAATCGGCGACCGTTCGCCGCATCGTCAACATGGCGGCGCTGCTGGTCGCCGACGTGAACGCCGCACGCTGAGCGGAATGAACGCGCGGCGCCGGTCGAACCGCTGCCGCGCGGCGGGCAAAATTGTAAACAAAAGCAAAAAGAGGCGTGCCCGCAATGGGCACGCCGCGGGCAGGGCGCAAACGCGCTTCCCATAAGCAACAGCGGCATCTCTCCCCCTAGGCTAGCGAGCGTGGCAAGGAGGCAGGTCTTGCCATGCGAGAGATGCCGCGGATATTTTATCTCATGTAAGATAAATGTAGTCTTTTTTCGGTGAAAAATGCGCGATTCCGGGCGGAGCCAGCCTTTCGGTTCCCAAACGAACATTGATTCGCGCGGACAATAGCGCTACGCTAACGCCTTTGGTTGGTCGTCAACTACTTGATTTAACAGCGGGAACCCTGGTTCATGGCACGCAAGTGGCTCCGCAACGGCGCGCTCGCGTCCGTCTTCGCGATGTTCGCGATGGGTATCGTCGGTACACCGACGGGCAGTCTGGTTTCCGCCGCTTTCGCACGGCAGGCCGTTTCGGCCGACCTGGCCGTCGGCGGGGTCGATACGATCCCGACCGCCCGCCTGCCGCGCGAGGCCGTGACCACGCTTGGCCTGATCGGCGCCGGTGGCCCCTATCCGTACGAGAAGGACGGCGTCGTCTTCGGCAACCGCGAGCGGATCCTGCCGAAGGCGAAGCGCGGCTACTACCACGAGTACACGGTGCCGACGCCGCGCGCGCGCAATCGCGGCGCGCGCCGGATCGTCTGTGGCGGGCCATTGCGCCGGATCGACAACTGTTATTACACGGACGACCACTACAACAGTTTTAAACGTATTGTTGAATGACTTCGGGATGAACGGCATGAGCGACTCCATCTACGCGCACGATACGGCGGCGGCGGAACTGTTCGCGGCCGGCGACGGCAACCTGTTTCAGCGCGTGATCCAACTTCACGCGGCGGCACAGGCAGGCGTCGCGGCGGAGCAACAGGAAGCCGAGCCCGGGCTTTCATCGAACGAGGAGCCTATGAGCCTTTTCACGACCGTGCGACCCAATCTCGTGCAGTCGATCCGCGCGTTCCGCGTGCAGGATCTCGCCGACGAAGCCGGCCGGCTCGGCCAGCATTTCCTGTACGCGTATTGCGGTGCCGCGCAGTCGAAGCAGGAAGTGATGGAGACGATCGCGACGTCGTTCCTGTTTCCGAAGCATTTCGGCAAGAACTACGACGCGCTGTACGACTGCCTGACCGACCTCGTCGCGAAGGCCGGCGCGCAGCCAGGTTTCGTGATCGTTCTCGAAGGGTTGCCGATCGCGCAGAAATTCGACAAGGAAGGGCGCGAGACGCTGCTCGACGTGTTCCGCGAAGCCGCCGAGTTCTGGGCCGAGCGCAAGGTCGCGTTCCGCGTGTTCTATTCGTTCGCGTAAAGCGCGGATCCACTGGCCGCCCGAGCGCGGCCGATTCGGCAAAAAGCCCGCATCGCGCGGGCTTTTTTGCGTCTGCGTTCCGGCCGATGGGCGCCGGGAAGTCACGCGCGGCGTCGGTCCGAACGTGCGTCAGGCATCGGGCCGGCGTCGGTCGTTTCGGGCGCATGCCACGCCGGCCGCGCCCCGACGCATCACCATCCGCCCCAGCGCGCGGCCAGCGCCGCCAGCACGGCCGCGCCGGCCGTCTCGGTGCGCAGCACGCGCGGGCCGAGCGACAACGCGGTGAACCCGTGCGCGCGGGCCGCGTGTTCCTCGTCGGGCGACAGCCCGCCTTCGGGCCCGATCAGCAGCGTGACGGCCGCCGCGGGCGGCGCGTCGGGCAGCGACGCAAACGGGATGCTCGCGCGCGGCGACAGCAGCAACCGCAGCTCGCCGTCGGCCGGCGCGGCCGGCAGCGTATCGAGCCACGCGCCGAAGCCGCGTACCGGCGCGACGTCGGGCACGCGGTTGCGCCCGCATTGCTCGCACGACGCGCGCACGACGCCGCGCCAGTGCGCGACGCGCTTGTCCGCGCGCTCGCCGGACAGTTTCACGACGCCGCGCGCCGTCGACAGCGGCACGACCGCCGCGACGCCGAGCTCGACGGCCTTCTCGATCACCCAGTCCATCTTGTCGCCGCCGGCGATGCCTTGCGCCAGCGTCACGCGATAGGGCGGCTCGGCCTCGGCCGGATCGAACCCTTCGAGCTGCGCGAGCGCGCCGCGCTTGTCGATCTCGACGAGCCGCGCGCGGTACTGGCCGCCGCTGCCGTCGAACAGCGCGAGCGCGTCGCCGGGCTGCAGCCGCAGCACTTGCGCGTGCCGCGCGACGTCGGCCGGCAACGCGAGCGTCGTATCGGCGCGCAGCGCCGCTTCGACGAAGAAACGCGGCACGGCCGCGGTGGTGGTGGCTTCACTCATGCGTATCGCGGCTCCGTTCATGCAGCCAGGCGGCGCGCGAGCGCCCAGCGGTAGCCGTCGAGATCCTCGATCTGGGCGAAGCGGTCGCCCCAGAACTGATCTTGCGGCGAGGTCAGCGATTGCGCGCCCGCGTCGAGCGCGCGCTGCCAGGTTGCGTCGACGTCGTCGACATACAGGTAGAAAGACTGCGGAGCGGTTGCGTGCGCACTCTTCGGCGTGAGCGCGATCGAGCCGAATGCGCCTTCGGGCGCGAACATCACGATCAGCTGCCCGCGGTAGGTCATCTCGACGTGCATGATCGCGCCGTCCTCGTCGAGGACGTCGCGCAATTCGAAGCCGAAAGCGGCCTTGAAGAACTCGATGGTCGCGTGCGCATTGCGCACGGCCAGGTAAGGCGTCAACCAAGGCACGTTGGCCGGACGTGGATCGGTCATGAAATCTCCTGTCGAACGGGGTTGGCGCTTGAGCGGTGACTCCGGTCCCATGCTTTGCAGTCCAACGGATATTGGCGCGCGGGTGCCCGGGGCGGCACCGCGCCGGGCAGAGGATACGCAGGCGGGCCGCCTGCGTCGCGCCGGGCCCGCGCGTGGCGGGTCGGGCGCGCGAGAAAGCGCGGCCCGCCCGCGGAGCGATGCGTCCGCCCGGAAGCTCAGCGGCGAACGCCCAGTGTATCGCGCAGCGCGCGCGGCAGGGCAAAGAGGGCCGCATGGAGTCGCGCGTCGTAGTAGCGCAAGCCCTGCACGCGGCGTGCGGCGAGCCGTTCGTCGATGTCGTGAGCAAACAGAGCGGCCGCGTCGAGCGTGTCGCTCGCGATCGCCATCAGCCACTGGGATCCGTACAGCGGCACGTGCGCGGACAGCGGATCGACGACCGCGAAGCTCGCGCGCAGGTCGTCGAGCAGCGCGGCGATGCGCGCCGTGTGGAACACCGGCGAGCCGAGATGCATCGAGATCGCGCCGCACGGCGTGAGGATCCGCTTGAGCCGCGCGTAGAACTCGCGCGTATAGAGGCCGGCCGCCGGCGAGTCGGGCGGCGTGAGGTCGAACACGACGAGATCGAAATGCTCGACGGTCGACGCGACGAAATGCGCGGCGTCGCCGATCACGATCGCGACGCGCGGGTCGTCGAGCGCGCCCTGGTGCACGTCGTCGAGATAGCGGCGCGCCATGCCGACGACCTCGTCGTCGAGCTCCGCGACGACGATCCGCTCGATGCACGCGTGCTTGAGCAGCTGACGCGCGGCACCGCCGTCGCCCCCGCCGAGCACGAGCGCCTTCCTCGGGCACGGGTGCGCGAGCGCGGCCGGGTGCGTCATGCACTCGTGGTACACGTATTCGTCGCCGACCGACGTCATCGGCCGGCCGTCCAGCGTGAACAGGCGGCCGAGCTGCGGGGTTTCCCAGACCTCGATGTGCTGGTGCGGCGACGCGACGTGCGCGAGCCGGCGTGCGTTCGGGAAGCCGTACGCGACGTCGGGCGTGGGATGGAAGAGAAGGGTCGTGTTCACGGGCGGGCCGCTCGGGCAGACAGTTCCGACGTCTGAATTATAGGAGGCGGGCGGTTTGGCGGAAAACCGTGCCGGAACACTACGCGCCGACAAGGGAAATGTCAGCCCATCTGTTAAAATGACGAGCTTTGCAGCCCCGTCCGTAGGCTCCGTCCGCTTCGCGTCCGTCAGGCGCCGCACTGCGCGCCGGGAACGATTGACGCTCGAGCTTCCGGATGCCGCCGTGCCCCCGTTTCCTCGACTCGTTCTCCGGACTCGACATGACGACTTCGTCTCCCGCCTCCACCACCCTGATGGCCAATGCGATCCGTGCGCTCGCGATGGACGCCGTCCAGCAAGCGAACTCCGGCCACCCCGGCATGCCGATGGGCATGGCCGAAATCGGCGTCGCGCTCTGGTCGCGCCACCTGAAGCACAACCCGACGAACCCGCACTGGGCGGACCGCGACCGCTTCGTGCTGTCGAACGGCCATGGCTCGATGCTGCTGTACTCGCTGCTGCACCTGACCGGCTACGACCTGCCGATGGAAGAGCTGAAGAACTTCCGCCAGCTGCACTCGAAGACGCCGGGCCACCCGGAATACGGCATCACGCCGGGCGTCGAGACGACCACCGGCCCGCTCGGCCAGGGTCTCGCGAACGCGGTCGGCATGGCGCTCGGCGAAGCGCTGATGGCCGACGAGTTCAACCGTGACGGCGCGAAGATCGTCGATCACCACACGTACGTGTTCCTCGGCGACGGCTGCCTGATGGAAGGCATCTCGCACGAAGCCTGCTCGCTCGCGGGCACGCTGAAGCTGAACAAGCTGATCGCGCTGTACGACGACAACGGCATCTCGATCGACGGCGACGTCGTGAACTGGTTCCACGACGACACGCCGAAGCGCTTCGAAGCGTACGGCTGGAACGTGATCCCGAACGTGAACGGCCATGACGTCGACGCGGTCGACGCGGCGATCGCGAAGGCGAAGCTGTCGGACAAGCCGACGCTGATCTGCTGCAAGACGGTGATCGGCAAGGGCGCCGCGACCAAGGCGGGCGGCCACGACGTGCACGGCGCGGCGCTCGGTGCGGAAGAAATCGCGAAGACGCGCGCGGCGCTCGGCTGGACCTGGGAGCCGTTCGTGATTCCGCAGGAAGTCTATGCGGCATGGGACGCGAAGGAAGCCGGCAAGCGCGCCGAGACCGAATGGGACGCGACGTTCGCCGCCTATCGCGCGAAGTTCCCGGCAGAAGCCGCCGAATTCGAGCGCCGGATGGCCAACAAGCTGCCGGCCGACTGGGCCGAGAAGGCTGCGGCGATCATCGCCGGTGCGAACGAGCGCGCCGAGACGGTCGCGACCCGCAAGGCGTCGCAGCAGGCGATCGAAGGGCTCGCTGCCGCACTGCCGGAGCTGCTCGGCGGCTCGGCCGATCTGACCGGCTCGAACCTGACCAACTGGAAGGCATCGAAGGCGGTCCGCGCGAATCCGGAAGGCGCGGGCGTGCTGCTCGGCAACCACATCAACTACGGCGTGCGCGAATTCGGCATGAGCGCCGCGATCAACGGCCTCGCGCTGCACGGCGGCCACAAGCCGTTCGGCGGCACGTTCCTGACGTTCTCCGACTACAGCCGCAACGCGCTGCGCGTCGCGTCGCTGATGAAGGTCCCGTCGATCTTCGTGTTCACGCACGACTCGATCGGCCTCGGCGAAGACGGCCCGACGCACCAGTCGATCGAGCACGTGTCGAGCCTGCGCCTGATCCCGAACCATGACGTCTGGCGTCCGGCCGACACGGTCGAGACGGCCGTCGCCTGGACCCACGCGGTTGCCGCCGATCGTCCGTCGAGCCTGATCTTCAGCCGCCAGAACCTCGCGTTCAACCCGCGCACCGACGCGCAGATCGCCAACATCGAGAAGGGCGGTTACGTGCTGAAGGACTGGGACGAAGAGATCGTCGCGCGCAAGATCATCCTGATCGCGACGGGCTCGGAAGTCGAACTCGCGATGAAGGCCGTCGAGCCGCTCGCGCAGCAGGGCATCGCGGCCCGCGTCGTGTCGATGCCGTCGACCAACGTGTTCGACCGCCAGGACGCCGAATACCGCGAACGCGTGCTGCCGCACGGCGTGCGCCGCGTCGCGATCGAAGCGGGCGTGACCGCGTTCTGGCACAAGTACGTCGGCCTCGAAGGCGGCGTCGTCGGGATCGACACGTTCGGCGAATCGGCGCCGGCCGGCGTGCTGTTCAAGTACTTCGGCTTCACCGTCGAGCACGTCGTCGAGACCGCGAAGGCCGTGCTGGCCTAAAAGCATTCGCGACGCGCGCCACCCCTCGCGCGCGTCGCACCGTGAAGCTGCACGAAACGAATTTTTTCAGCCATCAGGAGATAGACCATGACGATTCGCGTCGCAATCAACGGCTACGGCCGTATCGGCCGCAACACGCTGCGCGCGTTCTATGAAAACGGCAAGAAGCACGATCTCGAGATCGTCGCGATCAACGACCTGGGCGATGCGAAGACCAACGCGCACCTGACCCAGTACGACACCGCGCACGGCAAGTTCCCGGGCGAAGTGTCGGTCGACGGCGACTACCTCGTCGTGAACGGCGACAAGATCCGCGTGCTGGCGAACCGCAACCCGGCAGAACTGCCGTGGGGCGAGCTGGGCGTCGACGTCGTGATGGAATGCACGGGCTTCTTCACGACGAAGGAAAAGGCGAGCGCGCACCTGAAGGGCGGCGCGAAGAAGGTCATCATCTCGGCGCCGGGCGGCAAGGACGTCGACGCGACGATCGTCTACGGCGTGAACCACGACGTGCTGAAGGCCGAGCACACCGTCATCTCGAACGCATCGTGCACGACGAACTGCCTCGCGCCGCTCGTCAAGCCGCTGAACGACAAGATCGGCCTCGAAACCGGCCTGATGACGACGATCCACGCATACACGAACGACCAGGTGCTGACGGACGTCTACCACGAAGACCTGCGTCGCGCGCGTTCGGCCACCCACAGCCAGATCCCGACCAAGACGGGCGCTGCGTCGGCCGTCGGCCTCGTGCTGCCGGAACTGAACGGCAAGCTCGACGGCTACGCGATCCGCGTCCCGACGATCAACGTGTCGATCGTCGACCTGTCGTTCATCGCGAAGCGCGACACGACGGTCGAGGAAGTCAACGCGATCATGAAGGAAGCATCGGAAGGCGCGCTGAAGGGCATCCTCGGCTACAACGACGCACCGCTGGTGTCGATCGACTTCAACCACAACCCGGCCTCGTCGACGTTCGACGCAACGCTGACCAAGGTGTCGGGCCGCCTCGTCAAGGTGTCGAGCTGGTACGACAACGAGTGGGGTTTCTCGAACCGCATGCTGGATACGGCAGTCGCATTCGCGAACGCGAAGTAATCCCGCACGTCGCGCGGCCGCCGCACGGCGGCCTGCGTGGCGAACGAGCCCGGCCCGGAATTTTTCCCGGCCGGGTTTTTTATTGCGCGGCGTTCGCCGTCACCTGCTCGAGCGCGTCGACGAACGCGCGCTTCAGCGGGCTGTCGAGGTCGGTCCACGCGAGGCCGATGCCGCTGCGGTGGCCGGCCAGGTCGAGCGGCCGCGCGAGCACGTTCGGCGGCAGCGCGCTCGCGGCTTCCGCCGGGATCAGCCCGATCCCCATGCCGGCCGCGACGAGTGCGAGCATCGTCGTGAATTCCCCGAACTCCTGCGCGATCTCGAGCGTCGTGCCCGCGCGACTCAGCGCGAGCAGCATGTCGTCGTGAAAGCCGGGCGCGTAGCGGCGCGCGAGCACGAACGCGGGCTGGCCGCGCAACGCGGACGGTGAAATCGTGTCGTGCGCGGCGAGCGGATGGTCGAGCGGCAGCGCGACCACGAAGCCCTCCTCGAGCACCACGCGCGTGTCGATGCCCGCATACGCGGCCGGCAGCCGGATCATCCCGAAATCGATGCGCCGGTCGCGCAGCGCGGCGATCTGGTCGGGCGTCGGCAAATCCTTCAGTTCGAGCGCGATCAGCGGATAACGCTCGCGCATCGTGCGCAGCACGGCCGGCAGCAGCGCCGGCAGCACCGACGACACGAACGCGATGCGCAGCGTGCCGATCTCGCCGCGGCTCGACAGCCGCGCCATCTGCTCCGCGCGCGCGGCCTGCTGCAGCGTCGCCCGCGCTTCGGGCAGGAACACGCGCCCCGTATCGCTGAGCTCGACCTTGTGACGGTCGCGCTCGAACAGGCGTGCGCCCAGCTCCTCCTCGAGCGCCTTGATCTGCATGCTCAGCGCGGACTGCACGATGAACAGGCGCTGTGCAGCGCGCCCGAAATGCAGTTCTTCCGCGAGCGTGACGAAGGCGCGCAATTGCTTGAGTTCCATTGTGGGCGGGCGGCAGCGAACGGTGATCGGATTTCATGATAACCGGATCAAAAATGACCATTGGCGCGACGCCCGGCCGAGCGCCGAAGATACCCTCGACGCGAGACCGGCCGCGACCGGCGGTGGGCTCGATGGCACGGGGAGAGATGGATGAACAACGCACTTGACCGGTTCCGCCTGGATGGCCGCCGCGCACTGATCACGGGTTCCGGACGCGGGATCGGCCTGACGCTCGCCCGCGGGCTCGCGGAGGCCGGTGCGGCGATTGTGATCAACGATCGCAATGAGGAGAAGGCCGCGACGCTCGCGCGCCATTTCCGCGAGGAAGGCTTCGCGGCCGACTACGCGGTGTTCGACGTCGCCGAGCACGCGCAGGTGCGCGCGGCGGTCGACGATTTCGAGGCGCGCGTCGGTGCGATCGACATCCTCGTGAACAACGCGGGCATCCAGCGCCGCGCGCCGCTCGACGCGTTCGACCCGGACGACTGGCACGCGCTGATGCGGGTGAACCTCGACGGCGTGTTCAACGTCGCGCAGGCGGTGGCGCGCCACATGATCGCGCGCGGCCGCGGCAAGATCATCAACATCTGCTCGGTGCAGAGCGAGCTCGCCCGGCCGACGATCGCGCCGTATGCTGCGACCAAGGGCGCGGTGCGGATGCTGACGAAAGGCATGTGCGCCGACTGGGCGCGCCACGGCATCCAGGCGAACGGCCTCGCGCCCGGCTATTTCGAGACCGAGCTGAATCGCGCGCTGGTCGACGACGCGGCGTTCTCCGACTGGCTGTGCAAGCGCACGCCGGCCGGCCGCTGGGGGCAGGTCGACGAGCTGTGCGGCGCGGCGATCTTCCTCGCGTCGGCCGCATCCGATTTCGTGAACGGCCAGACGCTGTTCGTCGACGGCGGGCTGACCAGCGCCGTCTAGAAAAGGAGGAACGTCATGCGTATGCGTTGCATGTGTCTCGTGATCCACGGGCCGAACGACCTGCGGCTCGAGGAGCAGGACGCGGGCGAGATCGGCCCGGGCCAGGTGCGCGTCGAGGTCGCGATGGGCGGCATCTGCGGCTCCGATCTCCATTACTTCCGGCACGGCGGCTTCGGCGCGATCCGGCTGCAGCAGCCGATGGTGCTCGGCCATGAAGTCGCCGGCACGGTGGCGGCGGTCGCGCCGGACGTGACGTCGGTGAAGGTCGGCGATCGCGTCGCGGTGAATCCGAGCCGCCCGTGCGGCGCATGCCGCTACTGCCTCGAAGGGCTGCCGAACCAGTGTCTCGACATGCGCTTCTACGGCAGCGCGATGCGCATGCCGCACGTGCAAGGCGCGTTTCGCAACGCGCTCGTGTGCGATGCCGCGCAGTGCGTGAAGGTGGCGGACCATGTGCCGCTGTCGCTCGCGGCGCTCGCCGAGCCGTTCGCGGTCGGGCTGCATGCGGTGTCGCGCGCGGGCCCGTTGATCGGGCGGCGCGTGCTCGTGTCGGGGTGCGGGCCGATCGGCGTGCTGGCGGTCGCGGCGGCGCGGGTGCACGGCGCGGCGGAGATCGTCGCGACCGACGTGGTCGATGCGCCGCTCGAGATCGCCCGCGCGCTCGGCGCCGACCGTACGATCAACGCGGCGGCCGATACCGGCTGGGTCGCGCGCTACGGTGCCGACAAGGGCACGTTCGACGTGATGATCGAGTGTTCGGGCAATGCGCGCGCGCTGCGCGACGGTCTCGACGTGATGCGGCCGCGCGGCGTCGTCGTGCAGCTCGGGCTCGGCGGCGACGTCAGCCTGCCGCAGAACGTCGTGGTCGCGAAGGAGCTGTCGATCTGCGGCTCGTTCCGCTTCCATGCGGAATTCGCGCTCGCGGTGCAGCTGATCAATGCCGAGCGCGTCGACCTGCGCCCGGCCGTGACGGGCGTGTTCCCGATGCGCGACGCGAACCGCGCGTTCGAGCTGGCCGGCGACCGGCAGCGCGCGATGAAGGTGCTGATCGATTTCGCGGACGCGGCGGCATGATCTCCTGCTGATGGCGCGCGACGGCGAACAAGGCAAGGAAGGCACGCCCACGATTGGCGGAGCGTGCCTTTTTCATCGGCTGGTGCGAAACCGGATCATTGCGTGACTTGACGCGCGCCGATGCGCTGCGACGCGAGCCACAGGGCGATCAGCACGCCCGCGAGCGCGGCGCCCGCGATGCACACGCCGCGCCAGCCGTCGATGCCGTACGCGACGCTCGCCGCGAACGATCCGAATGCGCCGCCGACGAAGTAGCTCGTCAGGTAGATGGTCGTCACGCGGCTGCGCGCGTGGCCCGCGAGTGCATAGATCACGCTCTGGTTCGAGATGTGCATGCCCTGCACGCCGACGTCGAGCAGCAGGATCCCCGCGATCAGCGCGACGAGCGAATGCGCGCCGGCCGCGATCAGCGCGAACGACGCGAGCACGGCCGCCGCGAACAGGCCGGTCGCCGCGTTGCCGTGGCCGCGATCGACGAGCCGGCCGGCCGACGTCGCCGCGAGCGCGCCCACCGCGCCGACGATCCCGAACAGGCCGATCTGCCCTTCGGAATAGCTGTACGGCGGCTGGCTCAACAGGAACGTGAGGCCGGTCCAGAGCAGGCTGAAGCACGCGAACACGAGCGCGCCGTAGGCCGAGCGCAGCGCGATCAGCGGCTGCGCGCGCACCAGCGCGACGAGCGAGCGCATCAGCGCCGCGTAGTCGAGCCGCGCGTGGCGGCGATCCTTCGGCAGCTTCACCGCGAGCACGCCGGTCAGCGCGAGGATCATCGCCGCGGCGATGCCGTACACCGCGCGCCAGCCGAACCCGTCGGCGATCGCGCCGGCCGCGACGCGCGCGAGCAGGATGCCGAGCAGCAGCCCGCTCATCACGGTGCCGACCGCGCGGCCGCGCGTGCGCGCGTCGGCGAGCGACGCGGCGAACGGCACGAGCAGCTGCGTCGAGCAGGTGACGAAGCCGAGCGCGATGTTCGCGACGACGAACATCGTGAAGTTCGTGCTGAACGCGACGGCGGCCAGCGCGATCACGTTGAGCACGAGCAGCCGCACGATCAGCGTGTGGCGGTTGACCGCGTCGCCGAGCGGGACGATCAGCAGCAGGCTCGCCGCATAGCCAAGCTGCGTCAGCGTGACGAGATAGCCGAGTTCGGCGGGCGGGCGGCCGAAGCTGTGTGCGATCGCGGCGAGCAGCGGCTGCGCGTAATAGATGTTGCCGATGACGATGCCGCACGCGCAGGCGAACAGCAGCGTCATCGCGCGGGTCAGGGGAGGATGGTTGTCTTGATGCGGTTCCATGGTCGCGAAAGAAACAGCGGTGCCGGCCGGCGGCGCGGGCCGTCGGCAACGCGGGGTTGCGGAAATCGGGGCCGGCGTCGACGGAACGGCGATGCGCGCGATGCGCGCCGGGCGGCGCGTGGCCGGTGCCCGGTCGAGGCGGCGGCACAACGTCGTGCCGCGGGCGGGGGAAGGCGGGCCCGGGCGGGCCGCTCCGGTGCGGCGGCCAGGCGGCGTGCTCGGGAGCGGATGTGCGTATGATGCGGGAACCGCACCATAGCGTCCAAGACTGGATCCTTATGGTATCCATTGGTTCTACCAATACCCGGGCCGCCATGCTACTCCGCCACATCCGCTATTTCCTGGCCGTCGCCGAGCAGCGCAGCTTCACGCGCGCGGCCGATGCGCTGCACGTGTCGCAGCCGACGCTGTCGCAGCAGGTCCGCCAGCTGGAGGACATGCTCGGCGTGCAGTTGTTCGACCGCTCGGGCCGCACGGTGCGGCTCACCGAATTCGGCGAGGTCTATGCGCGCCACGCGCGCGCGGCGCTGCACGAGCTCGACACCGGGCAGCGAGCGCTGCACGACGTTGCCGATCTCGGCAGCGGTTCGCTGCGGCTCGCGATGATGCCGACCTTCGCGGCCTACCTGAGCGGCTCGCTGATCGACGCGTTCCATGCGGATTTCCCGAACGTCGCGCTGACGATCGACGCGATGCCGCAGGAGCGCATCGAGGCGCAGCTTGCCGACGACCGGCTCGATGCGGGCTTCGCGTTCATGCCGCCGCGCGCGCCCGACATCGACGCGCTGCCGCTGTGGGACGAACCGCTCGCCCTGGTGACGGGCCGCGCGCACCGCCTCGCCCGCCACCGCCGCGCGCTGAGCCCGGCCGAACTCGCCGGCGAGCCGCTGGTGCTACTGAGCCGCGCGTTCGCGACGCGCGCGAGCATCGACCGGTATTTCATCGAGCAGGGTGTGCAGCCGAGGATCGCGATCGAGACGAATACGGTCAGCGCGGTGCTCGAACTCGTGCGCCGCGGGCGGCTCGCGACGGTGCTGCCCGACGCGATCGCGCGCGAGAGCGGCGACTTGTGCGCGCTGGAACTCGATCCGCCGCTGCCGTCGCGCACGGCCGCGCTGCTCACGCGCAAGAGCGCGTACCGTAGCGTCGCGGCGCGCGCGTTCATCGAGCGCGCGCTCGCGTATCGCGCTCCTTCGGGGGGATGACCGGTACGACCGGCGAACCGCTGCCGCGCCGGCCGCGACCGTAGGCCGGCGGCTGCGTCAGGTGCCCGGCGTCGGGAAGAAGATGCCCGCGCGCTGCGCGGCGTTCGCGATGTGCATCTCGATCGCGGTGCCGGCCGCGGCCGCATCGCG
Source organism: Burkholderia sp. Bp9099 (assembly GCF_003857805.1). NCBI lineage: Bacteria > Pseudomonadati > Pseudomonadota > Betaproteobacteria > Burkholderiales > Burkholderiaceae > Burkholderia > Burkholderia sp. Bp9099. The sequence continues at coordinate 178,738 of NZ_QTPU01000006.1, read as the reverse complement.
GGCGATCAGCGCGTCGACGATCGCGCGGTGCTCGTGCCACGTCGACAGCAGCAGCTCGCGCCGGTAGAACGGCATGCGCTGGCTTTCCTTCATGATGTCGGCGCTGCTGCGCAGCACCGACTCGATCGCCGCGTTGCCCGCGAGATGGATGATCCGCATGTGGAAGTCGAAGTCGAGCTGCGACGCTTCGTCGAGCGCGCTGTCGGTCAGCGCGACGTGCAGGTCGGCGAGGTTGTCCTCGAACCACGCGATGTCGTCGTCGGTGACGACGTGCGCGGCCATCCGCGCGGCGAACCCTTCGAGCGCATAGCGCATCTGGTACGTATCGGGCGGCGACGACTGCTCGGCGAATTGCCACGGATGCGCGGCCGACGCCTGCGCGCTTTCGACGTACACGCCCTTGCCGGCGCGGATGCGCAGCATCCCGAGCGCCTCGAGCGTCGACAGCGCCTCGCGCAGCGACGCGCGGCTGATCTCCAGCTCCTCGGAGAGCTGGCGCTGGGCCGGCAGCAGGCTGCCGACCGGATACACGCCTGCCTCGATCCGGTCGCGGATCGTCGCGATGGCGGCGTCGGTCACGGTGTGCGGAACGTTTTTCATGATGTGAACGATGGCCGGTCTGACCGGCATTGTAATCCGCACGCGCGCGGTGCACGACCGGCCTACGGGAAAGCCACGATCCGCCCCCCGCACGGTGCGGGGCACAGGGGCGGGAAATCCCTATTTTGTCCGTCCTTGACTCGACTATATCGGCTTCCTACTATCCACCATAACATCACTGGTCTTACCAGTATGAACAGACGAAACTGCAACCGTTGGATCGGGAGAGCGCCGTGTCGAAATTCCTCAATTCGCTGTTTGGCCGGGTAGTCGTCGCATTGATCCTGGGGGTCGCGCTCGGCGCGTTCTTCCCGCATTTCGCCGAGTCGCTACGGCCGCTCGGCGACGGCTTCCTGAAGCTCATCAAGATGGTCATCGGCCCGATCGTGTTCTGCGTCGTGGTCAGCGGGATGGCCAATGCGGGCGACCTGAAGAAGGTCGGCCGGGTCGGCCTGAAGGCGGTCGTCTACTTCGAGATCATGACGACGCTCGCGCTCGGCATCGGGCTCGTCCTCGCATGGGTCACGCGCCCGGGCGTCGGCATGAACATCGACCTGCGCTCGCTCGACGCGGCCTCGCTCTCGACGTACGCGAAGAACGCCGAAAGCCTGAAGGACACGGCCGGCTACCTGATGAAGATCATCCCCGAGACCGCGATCGACGCGTTCGCGAAGGGCGACATCCTGCAGATCCTCGTGTTCGCGGTGCTGTTCGGCTCGGCGCTGTCGCTGCTCGGCGACAAGGCGCAGCGCGTCAATTCGCTGATCGAGGAACTGTCGCACGTGTTCTTCCGCATCATCGGCTTCATCATCAAGCTCGCGCCGCTCGGCGTGCTCGGCGCGATCGCGTTCACGACCGGCAAGTACGGCGTCGCGTCGCTCAAGCAGCTCGGCTACCTCGTCGCGGTGTTCTACCTGAGCTGCTTCGTGTTCGTCACGGTCGTGCTCGGCGCGGTGATGCGTCTCGCGGGCTTCTCGGTGTTCAAGCTGATCCGCTACCTGCGCGAGGAACTGTCGATCGTGCTCGGCACGGCGTCGTCGGACGCGGTGCTGCCGCAGGTGATGAGCAAGCTCGAATACATGGGCATCAAGGATTCGACGGTCGGCCTCGTGATCCCGACCGGCTATTCGTTCAACCTCGACGGCTTCTCGATCTACCTGACGCTTGCGGTGCTGTTCATCGCGCAGGCCACCAACACGCCGCTGTCCACGCACGACCTGATCGTCGTGCTGCTCGTGTCGCTCGTCACGTCGAAGGGCGCGCACGGGATTCCCGGTTCGGCGATCGTGATCCTCGCGGCGACGCTGTCGGCGATTCCCGCGATTCCGGTGCTCGGCCTCGTGCTGATCCTGCCGGTCGACTGGTTCGTCGGCATTGCCCGCGCGCTGACCAACCTGATCGGCAACTGCGTCGCGACGGTGGTCGTCGCCGTGTGGGAGAACGACATCGACCGGGCCCGTGCGAAGCGCGTGCTGAACCGCGAACTGCGCTACGTGGCCGACGAAGCCGGCAGCGCCGCGCCGGTCGCCGGCGACCAGGCCCACGCGCTCTGAGCGCACCCGCGCGCGAAGCGGCCTCCCGGGCTGCTTCGCGCGAACGAATGTCCCGCGGCCGGCGCGTCGATGCGCCGGTCCTTGCCAAAATAATGGAGACGACATGGCAGCCCCCATCCTCGATCCGAACGCGCCGGCCTTCACGCGGCGCTACATGAACCTCGCCGACCCGCGCCTGGGCGCGCAGGCGCTCTTCGCCAGCGACGAATTCTTCGCGCCGAAGGAGCGCATGCTGAATCCCGAGCCGGCCGTCTTCATTCCCGGCAAGTACGACGACCACGGCAAGTGGATGGACGGTTGGGAAACGCGCCGCAAGCGCACCACCGGCCACGACTTCTGCGTGGTCCGGCTCGCGCGGCCGGGCGTGATCTACGGCGTCGATCTCGATACGAGCCACTTCACCGGCAACTTTCCGCCGGCCGCGTCGATCGAGGCCTGTGCGGTGGACGGCGACACGCCGCCGGACGACACCGAATGGCGCACGATCGTCCCCGCGACGACGCTGCAGGGCAATTCGCATCACTACGTGAGCGTCGACGATGCGCAGCCGGTCACGCACCTGCGCGTGAACCTGTATCCGGACGGCGGGCTCGCGCGGCTGCGCGTGTACGGCCAGCCGCAGCGCGACTGGCGCCACGTGCCGGCGGGCGAACTCGTCGATCTCGCGGCGATCGAGAACGGCGGCTACCTGGTGGCCGCGAACAACCAGCACTTCGGTCCGGCCTCGCAGATGCTGATGCCGGGGCGCGGCGCGAACATGGGCGACGGCTGGGAAACGCGGCGCCGCCGCGAGCCCGGCAACGACTGGGCGATCGTCGCGCTGGCGCGGCCGGGCATCATCCGGCGCGTCGAGGTCGATACGGCGTTCTTCAAGGGCAACTTCCCCGACCGCTGTTCGCTGCAGGCCGCGCACGTCGCCGGCGGCACCGACGATTCGCTCGTCACGCAGGCGATGTTCTGGGCCGAACTGCTCGGCGAGCAGAAGCTGCAGATGGACCACGTGCATACGTTCGACCAGCTCGCAACGCTCGGCCCCGTCACGCACGTGCGCTTCAACATCTTCCCGGATGGCGGCGTGTCGCGCCTGCGTCTGTGGGGCGAGCCGGCTTGAAGGAGGGCATCGGCATGAGCGGACCACATATCCTGCGCGTCGAGCGCCTGACCCGCGAGGCCTTCGCGCCGTTCGGCGACGTGATCGCGCTCGAAGGCGCGCGGCACTTCCCGATCAACGGCGGCACCACCGAGCGCTTCCACGATCTCGCGACGATCGACGTCTGCGCGGACGGCGGCCGGCCGCTCGTCAGCGTGTTTCGTGCGCAGCCGCGCGCGCTGCCGGTGGCGATCACGCTGATGGAGCGCCATCCGCACGGCAGCCAGGCGTTCATCCCGCTGGCGGCCGTGTCGCGCTATGCGATCGTCGTCGCGCCGGCCGGCGAGTTCCGGCCCGACGCGATGCGCGCGTTCCTCGCCGAAGGCTGGCAGGGCGTGAACTACGCGAAGGGCGTCTGGCACCATCCGCTGCTCGCGCTCGACGCGGTCAGCGACTTCGTGATCGTCGACCGTGGCGGCCCGCAGCCGAACTGCGACGAGATTCCGCTCGACGACGCGTGGGCGCTCGAGTTCGAGCCGGCGTGCGCGAGCACGGCCTGACGCGCGAAGGTAGGGTCAGGGGTTGAGCGGATTCGAGTGGATCGAGCGCCGCGCGCCGGCGACACGCGGCGCCTCGTCCCGCACAATCGACCGAAAACGTTCCCGACCCGGCCCGCACGCGACGTGCGGGCCGTTTTTCCATCCCGAAAACAACACGGCCCGGGCGGCGAGCTGCCGGCCGGGCCGTCGCGCGTGCGCGCAGGGTGCGGATCAGTGCTTGCGGTGCGGGCAGTTCTCGGTCGTGCAGGAGCCGTACATCGCGAGCGAGTGTTCCTGGAGCCGGAAGCCGCGTTCCTTGGCGATCGCTTGCTGGCGGCCTTCGATCTCGGCATCGAAGAATTCCTCGACGCGGCCGCAATCGAGGCAGACGAGGTGATCGTGGTGCGAACCTTCGTTGAGCTCGAACACGGCCTTGCCGGATTCGAAGTTGCTGCGCGTGAGCAGGCCGGCCTGCTCGAACTGCGTCAGCACGCGGTAAACGGTGGCGAGCCCGATGTCGAGCTGCTCGTTGAGCAGGTTGCGGTAGACATCTTCGGCCGTCAGGTGACGCACCGGGCTTTGCTGGAAGATCTCGAGAATCTTGAGGCGCGGTAGGGTGGCCTTTAGCCCGATATTCTTGAGATCCGTCGGATTGGTCATGGCTAGGCATCCCTAGAGTACAATGCAGGGCTTCAATGTTACCGGCTTTTCGCCGTTCCAGAAACACGCGCGACCCGCGACGCGGGCCAGCTCGGTGACGGAAATGTTCCCGGAATCCCTTTCGCACTATCAGAGGAGTCGCATGCGGAGTGCCATCATCGCTGCCGCCGCCGTTGCCGCGCTGGCTGGTTGTTCGTCGTACGACAGCGTGACGCAGCGCATCGCGCAGAGCATCACGCCCTATCGGATCACTGTCGTGCAGGGCAACTTCGTGTCGCAGGAGAAGGCCGCGCAGCTGCAGGCCGGGATGACGCGCGAGCAGGTGCGCGCGTTGCTCGGCACGCCGCTGCTGTCGGACATGTTCCATGCCGACCGCTGGGATTACCTCTTTTACTTCAAGCGCGGCTCGACGTCCGTCGTCCAGCAGCGCGACCTCGTGCTGACGTTCTCGGGCGATCGCCTCGCGAGCTGGACGGGCGCCGAGAACCTGCCGTCCGAACTCGACCTGCTGGCCGATATCGACGGCGACCGCGGCGGCAAGAAGGCGAAGGCCGCGGCCGCGGCGAAGAAGGCGTCCGAAGCCGCCGCTGCCGCGGCTGCGGCGAGCGCCGCGCAGGCGACCGCTGCCGCGAGCCCGTCCGTCGAGCCGGTTTCCGGCGCGGCGGTCGACCAGGATGCGAACGCCCAGGCGGCGCGCGCGGCGAACCGCGCGACCAACCAGGTGTCCGGGCAGGGCACGACCGCCCGCCGCTTCACGCCGTCCGCGCAGGCCTCGGGCGGCGCGCCGGTGCCGGGCGGCCAGCCGCCGGGCGCCGCGCCGGCGATCCAGCCGCAGTTCCAGTTCCATCGCCCGCCGCAGCCGAACGCGTCGAACGAGGCGTCGCCGCCGGTCGGCCCGCAAGGCTCGGACAACCTGCAGAACCAGCCGCTCACCGCGCCGGCCCAGTAAGCGGCCGGCGTGCGGAAACAGGGCGGCATGCGCCGCCCGCCTTTAGACCTGTCGTGTAGAAAGCCATGAAGATTGCGATTGCCGGTGCATCGGGCCGTATGGGCCGGATGCTGATCGAAGCCGTTCTCAACGATTCCGACGCGCAGCTCGTCGGCGCGCTCGACCGCGCCGATTCGCCGTTCCTCGGCCAGGACGCGGGCGCGTTTCTCGGCAAGGAAACCGGGATCAAGCTGACCGACGACCTCGACGCCGTGTTCGCGCAGGCCGACTATCTGATCGACTTCACGCGGCCGGAAGGCACGATCGCGCACGTCGCGGCCGCGCTGCGCCACGACGTGAAGCTCGTGATCGGCACGACCGGCTTCACCGCCGAGCAGAAGGCCGAGCTGCAGGCCGCGGCAGGCAAGATAGGCATCGTGTTCGCGGCGAACATGAGCGTCGGCGTGAACGTCACGCTGAAGCTGCTCGAATTCGCGGCGAAGCATTTCTCGCACGGCTACGACATCGAGATCATCGAGGCGCACCACCGTCACAAGGTCGACGCACCGTCGGGCACCGCGCTGATGATGGGCGAGGCCGTGGCCGGCGCACTCGGGCGCTCGCTCGACGACTGCGCGGTGTACGGCCGCCATGGCGTGACGGGCGAACGCGACCCGTCGACGATCGGCTTCGCGGCCGTGCGCGGCGGCGACATCGTCGGCGATCACACCGTGCTGTTCGCCGGGATCGGCGAACGGATCGAGATCACGCACAAGTCGTCGAGCCGCGTGTCCTACGCGCAGGGCGCGCTGCGTGCGGTCCGCTTCCTGTCGGCGCGCGGCGCCGGCCTGTTCGACATGCAGGACGTGCTCGGCCTGCGCTGACCCTCACGGGGAAACTCCGATGGCGATTCCCACCGGCGTTGTCCACTACCTCGAAAGCGGCGATGCGATCACGCACGCCGTCGCCTACGTGCTGCTGGCGATGTCCGTCGCCAGCTGGTGCTTCCTCCTCATGAAAGCCTGGCTGCTGGTCCGTGCGAAGCGGCAGGGGCCGCGCGCGCTCGCCGCGTTCTGGCGCGCGCCGTCGCTCGATGCGGGCATCGCCGCGCTCGCCGGCACCGATCGCGAGCGCGTGTTCGTGCCGCTCGCCGAAGCCGCGCGCGATGCGGCCGACGAACACGATCCGGCCGCGCTGGCCGCGCGTGTCGAGCGCAGCGAACGCGTGCTGCGCGCGCTGCGTCACGCGATGCTGCGCTCGCAGCGGCGTCTCGAGTTCGGCCAGGTGCTGCTCGCGTCGATCGGCAGCACCGCGCCGTTCGTCGGGCTGCTCGGCACCGTCTGGGGCATCTACCACGCGCTCGGCAGCATCGCCGCGAGCGGGCAGGCGCAGATCGAGAACGTCGCGGGGCCGGTCGGCGAGGCGCTGATCATGACCGCGTTCGGGCTCGTCGTCGCGATCCCCGCGGTGCTTGCCTACAACATCCTCGGGCGGCTCGTGCGGCAGCTCGCCGAGGAACTCGACGGCTTCGCGCGCGACCTGCACGTATTCGTGTGCGCGCAGGGCGCCTGACGCGCGGCCGGGAGGAACGACCATGGCATTCGGCGGGCTGGAGCACCACAAGACGTCCGCGCCGATGGCGGAGATCAACATGACGCCGCTGATCGACGTGATGCTCGTGCTGCTCGTCATCTTCATCATCACCGCGCCGCTGATGACGCACGCGATCCGGCTCGACCTGCCGAAGGTCGCGGCCGGCGTTGCGCGCGACACGCCGCAGTCGGTCACGCTGTCGATCGACGACGCCGGCAAGCTCTACTGGGACGACGCGCCCGTCGCACTCGACGCGCTGCCGGCGCGCTTCCGGGCCGCCGCCGCGGGCGCCGCGCCGCCCGAGCTGCGGCTGCGCGCCTCGCGCGCGACCCGCTACGACGTGATCGCGCAGGTGATGGGCGCCGCGCAGGCCGCCGGGCTCACGCGGATCGGCTTCGTCACCGACGTGCCGCCGGCGGGCGCCGCCGCGCCGGCCGCCGCGGGCGCGACCCGCTGACCGGCTGACGCACCGGGCGCTCGCGCCATCCGTGTCGTCCCGCAGGCAAGAATGCGGGCCGGCCGGCGAGACCGGCCGTACCGCCCGCCACGAACGGTATAATCGTCGTTTTCGCCCGGTTGGCAGGGTTTCGCCGGGTAACCTGGAGACCCTCCGGGTTATCCGGCGAATATCCGGATCATGAGGCAGGCACGAGAACCGTGAGCCTGCCCCCGCCGCCGGGCTGCCCGATTTCGTCCACTTCCGCGTGCCCGCCTCGTGGCGCGCCGCTTAAAGCCTAGTCCGAACCACACCATGCACGAGAGATACGTACCCGCCGACGTCGAAGCCGCCGCTCAGGGCGACTGGCGCGCAGCCGATGCCTACAAGACGAAGGAAGATTCGCAGAAGCCGAAGTTCTACTGCGTGTCGATGCTGCCGTACCCGTCCGGCAAGCTGCACATGGGTCACGTGCGCAACTACACGATCAACGACGTGATGTACCGCTATCTGCGGATGAACGGCTACAACACGCTGATGCCGATGGGCTGGGACGCGTTCGGGATGCCGGCCGAGAACGCCGCGATGGCGAACGGCGTGCCGCCCGCGAAGTGGACCTACGACAACATCGACTACATGAAGGGCCAGATGCAGTCGATGGGCCTCGCGATCGACTGGTCGCGCGAGATCGCGACGTGCAAGCCCGACTACTACAAGTGGAACCAGTGGCTGTTCCTGAAGATGCTCGAGAAGGGCATCGCGTACAAGAAGACGGGCACCGTGAACTGGGATCCGGTCGACCAGACCGTGCTCGCGAACGAGCAGGTGATCGACGGCCGCGGCTGGCGTTCGGGCGCGCTCGTCGAGAAGCGCGAGATCCCGATGTACTACCTGCGGATCACGCAGTACGCGGATGAACTGCTGAACGACCTCGACGGCCTCGGCTGGCCCGAGCGCGTGAAGATCATGCAGCAGAACTGGATCGGCAAGAGCTTCGGCGTGAACTTCGGCTTCCCGTACGAACTCGACGGCGAGCAGAAGCTGCTGCGCGTGTTCACGACGCGTGCCGACACGATCATGGGCGTCACGTTCTGCGCGATCGCGGCCGAGCACCCGCTCGCCACGCGCCTCGCGCAGGGCAAGCCGGAACTGCAGGCGTTCATCGACGAATGCAAGCGCGGCGGCGTCGCCGAGGCCGATGTCGCGACGATGGAGAAGAAGGGCGTCGCGACCGGCTTCTCGGTCCAGCACCCGCTGACGGGCGAGCCGGTCGAGGTGTGGATCGGCAACTACGTGCTGATGAGCTATGGCGAAGGCGCGGTGATGGGCGTGCCGGCGCACGACGAGCGCGATTTCGCATTCGCGAAGAAATACGACCTGCCGATCAAGCAGGTGATCGCGGCCGAAGGCCGGACGTACTCGCTCGACGCATGGCAGGAGTGGTACGGCGACAAGGAAGTCGCGACCTGCATCAACAGCGGCAAGTACGACGGCCTCGCGTACGGCGCGGCGGTCGACGCGATCGCGGCCGACCTGAAGGCCGGCGGCTTCGGCGACAAGCAGGTCACGTGGCGCCTGCGCGACTGGGGCGTGTCGCGCCAGCGCTACTGGGGCACGCCGATCCCGATCATCCACTGCCCGTCGTGCGGCGACGTGCCGGTGCCGGAGCAGGATCTGCCGGTCGTGCTGCCGGAAGACCTCGTGCCGGACGGCTCGGGCAACCCGCTCGCGAAGTCGGAAGCGTTCCTGAACTGTTCGTGCCCGAAGTGCGGCGCGGCCGCGAAGCGTGAAACCGACACGATGGACACCTTCGTCGATTCGTCGTGGTACTTCTCGCGCTACACGGCGCCGGACGCCGAGACGATGGTCGACGCGCGCACCGATTACTGGATGCCGATGGATCAATACATCGGCGGCATCGAGCACGCGATCCTGCACCTGCTGTATTCGCGCTTCTGGACCAAGGTGATGCGCGACCTCGGCCTCGTGAAGTTCGGCGAGCCGGCGAAGAACCTGCTGACGCAGGGCATGGTGCTGAACGAGACGTTCTACCGCGAAGACGCATCGGGCAAGAAGACCTGGTACAACCCGGCCGACGTGACCGTCGCGTTCGACGAGAAGGGCCGCCCGGTCGGCGCGACGCTGAACGCCGACGGCCAGCCGGTCGTGCTCGGCGGCATCGAGAAGATGTCGAAGTCGAAGAACAACGGCGTCGATCCTCAGGTGCTGATCGACCAGTACGGCGCCGATACCGCGCGCCTGTTCACGATGTTCGCCGCACCGCCCGAGCAGCAGCTCGAATGGTCGGGCGCGGGCGTCGAAGGCGCGAGCCGCTTCCTGCGCCGCGTGTGGAGCTTCGGCGCGACGAACCGCGAAGCGCTCGCCGCGCGCGCGGGCTTCGACGCGGCCGCGCTCGGCGATGCCGACAAGGCGCTGCGCCGCGAGATCTACAGCGTGCTGAAGCAGGCCGATTTCGACTACCAGCGCCTGCAGTACAACACGGTCGTGTCGGCCGCGATGAAGATGCTGAACGCGATCGACGGCGCGAAGGGCGCGACGCCCGGCGTGCTGCGCGAGACGTACGGCGTGCTGCTGCGCGTGCTGTACCCGGTCGTGCCGCACGTCACGTTCGAACTGTGGAAGGCGCTCGGCTACGCTGACGAATTCGGCCCGCTGCTCGACGCCCCGTGGCCGAAGGTCGACGAGGCCGCGCTCGAGCAGGCCGAGATCGAACTCGTGCTGCAGGTGAACGGCAAGGTGCGCGGCGCGCTGAAGGTCGCGAAGGACGCGAGCCGCGAGGCGATCGAAGCGGCGGCGGTGGCCGACGAAGCATTCGCGAAGTTCAGCGACGGCAAGCCGGCGAAGAAGATCGTCGTCGTGCCGGGCCGCCTCGTGAACATCGTCGTCTGACGGCCGTTGGCCGCCGGGCGCACACAGAAGGAGCGAAGGTGATCCGCAGATCGTTTTTGATGCTCGCCGTCGGCAGCGCGCTCGCGCTGTCGGCATGCGGTTTCCAGTTGCGCGGCCAGCAGGACTACGCGTTCAAGCGCCTGCTGGTGGCCGGCGCGCCGGCGCCCGTCGAGGCGCGCCTGGTGCGCCTCGTCGAGGCCGGCAGCGACACGAAGATCGTCAAGTCGGCGGACGACGCCGATGCCGTGCTGCGCATGTGGGAGTCGCGTGGGCAGAACACGCTGACGCTCAACAAGTACGGCTCGGCGCAGGAATACGCGCTGTTCTATACGCTGAACTACACGCTGACGAGCAAGGACGGCACCGTGCTGATCCCGCCGAGCGCGATCGCGCTGAACCGCGCGATGACGTACAGCGACCAGTACACGAACGCGAAGGCGCAGGAAGCCGAGATCCTGTACGGCGACATGGAGAACGACGCGGTCGACCAACTGATGCGGCGTCTCGCGATCGTCCACACGCTGACGCCGGCGCCGGAAGACGTGGTGCCGGGCGTTGCACCGGGCGCACCGCTGCCGCCGCCGCCGCTCTGATCGCCGGCGCACGTATCGATGCAATTGCGACTTGATGCGCTGGAGCCGCACCTCGCGAAGGGGATGGCCGGGCTCTACACCGTCTACGGCGACGAGCCGCTGCTCGCGCAGGAAGCGTGCGACCGCATTCGTGCGGCCGCGCGCGCGGCCGGCTTCACCGAGCGTTCGGTGCACACGGTCGAGCGCGGTTTCGACTGGAGCGTGCTGCTCGGCGCGACCCAGGCGATGTCGCTGTTCGGCGAGCGTCAGCTGATCGAGCTGCGCATTCCGTCGGGCAAGCCCGGCAAGGAAGGCGCCGACGCGCTGAAGACGCTCGCGGCCGCACCGAACCCCGATGCGCTGATGCTCGTCACGTTGCCGCGCCTCGACGCGGCAACGCAGAAATCCGCGTGGTTTACCGCGCTGCAGAACGGCGGCGTCGCGCTGAAGATCGATCCGGTCGACCGCGCGCAGCTGCCGAACTGGATCGGCCAGCGTCTGTCGATGCAGGGCCAGCGCGTCGCGCCCGGCGACGACGGCCGGCGCGCGCTGCAGTTCATCGCGGAGCGTGTCGAGGGCAACCTGCTCGCCGCGCACCAGGAAATCCAGAAGCTCGGGCTGCTCTATCCGCAGGGCGTGCTGACGTTCGAGCAGGTGCACGACGCGGTGTTGAACGTCGCGCGCTACGACGTGTTCAAGCTGAACGAGGCGATGCTCGCGGGCGACGCCGCGCGGCTCGCGCGGATGATCGACGGGCTGAAGGGCGAGGGCGAGGCGATCGTGCTCGTGATGTGGGCCGTCGTCGAGGAACTGCGCACACTGCTGCGGATCAAGCGCGGCACGACGGCCGGCAAGCCGCTGGCCACGCTGCTGCGCGAGAACCGCGTGTGGGGGCCGCGCGAGCGGCTGATCGGCCCCGCGTTGAACCGCGTGTCGGAAGGCGTGCTCGAGAAGGCGCTCGCGTTCGCCGCGAAGCTCGACCGGCAGGTGAAGGGGCTGTCGGCCGTCACGCCGGGCCGCCGCACGCAGGACGAGCCGCCGCCCGATCCGTGGGACGGCCTGTTCCAGCTCGCGATGACGGTGGCGGGCGCGCGCGGCGAACGACCGCCGACCGCGGGTCGCGTGCGGCGTTAAGCCCCGTCCGGGCCTTCAGCGCACGCATCGCAACCCGCTTACAATATTTCGATAGCCGGCGCGGCCTTCCTGCCGCCGCGCCTCACGCTTCTCCACGAATTCATGCCGCGCCAAGCGGCTCGCTTCTCGAGTCACACGATGGATATCGACCAGTACATGACGGACCTGGGCCGCCGTGCCCGGCACGCTTCCCGCGCGATGGCGCGCGCCAGCACGGCGGCGAAGAACGCGGCGCTCGACGCCGTGGCCCGCGCGATCGAGCGCGACGCGCAGGCGCTGAAGGACGCGAATGCGCGCGACGTCGCCCGTGCCCGCGAAAAGGGGCTCGATGCGGCGTTCATCGACCGCCTGACGCTGTCGGACAAGGCGCTGAACACGATGGTCGAGGGCCTGCGCCAGGTCGCGTCGCTGGCCGATCCGATCGGCGAGATCGGCAATCTCAAGTATCGCCCGAGCGGAATCCAGGTCGGCCAGATGCGCGTGCCGCTCGGCGTGATCGGCATCATCTACGAGTCGCGTCCGAACGTGACGATCGACGCGGCCGCGCTGTGCCTGAAGTCGGGCAACGCGACGATCCTGCGCGGCGGCTCCGAGGCGCTCGAATCGAACGCGGCGCTCGCGAAGCTGATCGGCGAAGGGCTCGAGGCGGCCGGCCTGCCGCAGGACGCGGTGCAGGTCGTCGCGACCGCCGATCGCGCGGCGGTCGGCAAGCTGATCACGATGACCGAATACGTCGACGTGATCGTGCCGCGCGGCGGCAAGAGCCTGATCGAGCGCCTGATCAACGAGGCGCGCGTGCCGATGATCAAGCACCTCGACGGCATCTGCCACGTGTACGTCGACGATCGTGCCGATCTCGCCAAGGCACTGACGGTGTGCGACAACGCGAAGACGCACCGCTACGGCACCTGCAACACGATGGAAACGCTGCTCGTGTCGGGCGGCATCGCAGCCGCGCTGCTGCCGCCCCTCGGCAAGCTGTATCGCGACAAGCAGGTCGAGCTGCGCGTCGATGCAGCCGCGCGCGCGGTGCTCGCCGAGGCGGGCGTCGGTCCGCTCGTCGACGCGACCGACGAAGACTGGCACACCGAATATCTCGCGCCGGTGCTGGCGATCAAGGTCGTCGACGGCCTCGACGCCGCGATCGAGCACATCAACCATTACGGCTCGCACCACACCGATGCGATCGTCACCGAGGATCACGACCGCGCAATGCGCTTCCTGCGCGAAGTCGATTCGGCGAGCGTGATGGTCAATGCGTCGACGCGCTTCGCGGACGGCTTCGAATTCGGCCTCGGTGCGGAAATCGGCATCTCGAACGACAAGCTGCACGCACGCGGCCCCGTCGGCCTGGAAGGGCTCACGTCGCTGAAGTACGTCGTGCTCGGGCACGGCGAAGGCCGCCAGTAAAGCGAGGCGCACAACCGATGGCAATGCTCTGGGTCAAGACGTTCCATATCGTTCTGATCGCCGCGTGGTTCGCGGGACTGTTCTACCTGCCGCGCATCTACGTGAACCTGGCCATGGAGACCGATCCGGCCGCGGTGCGGCGCCTGCTGCTGATGGCGCGCAAGCTGTTCCGCTTCATGACGATGATCGCCGTGCCGGCGCTCGCATGCGGGCTGTGGCTGTGGCTCGTGATCGGCATCGGCCAGGGGCAGGGCTGGATCCATGCGAAGGTGACGGTGGTGCTGCTGCTCGTCATCTACCACGCGTATTGCGGGCACCTGCTGAAGATGTTCGAGCGCGGCGAGAACCGTCGCACCGACAAGTGGTATCGCGTGTTCAACGAACTGCCGGTGCTCGGCATGCTCGTGGCGGTCGCGCTGGTCGTGATCAAGCCGTTTTGAGCTGAGCGGCCGGTTGGCCGCACCGACTCAAGCGCAACGGCGCCCCGCGGGGCGCCGTTCTTCGTTTACGTGCGTGCCGGGTAGCGGCTGATGCGCCGGACCGTGCGTCGGTTCTGCATCGCTCATGCGCCGGCGGGGCGCCGTGCGTGGGTCAATCCTTCGTGCCGTCGTCGATCCGGCGGCGCGTAATCGCTTCCTTCGCGCGGCCGACGCGCTCCATCAATGCGGGCCCGCGCGACAGCGCGACGCCGACCGCGAGGATATCCCCGATCGCGAGATGCGACATGCGCGACGTCATCGGCGAGAACACGTCGGTTTCCTCCGCGACGTTCGACGCGAGGCTCACCGTCGCGAGCTTCGCGAGCGGCGAATGGCTCTGCGTGATCGCGACGACCTTCGCGCCGCACGCGAGCGCGGAGCGCGCGGCCTCGACGATGTCGCGCGTGCGGCCGGTGTTCGAGATCGCGACGACGACGTCGTGCGGCCCGAGCAGCGCCGACGACATCGAGAACGTGTGCGGGTCCGAATACGCGACGCTCGGCACGCCGAGCCGGAAGAACTTGTGCTGGATGTCCTGCGCGGCGATGCCGGAGCCGCCGGCGCCGTAGAACTCGATGCGCGACGCGTTCGACAGCAGCGCGATCGCGTCGGCGACGCTGCCGGCCGACAGGCTGTTGCGCACCTCGATCAGCGCGCCGATCGTGCGGTCGAACACCTTGCCGATGATGCCGGGCGCGGGCTCGTCGGGCTCGACGTCGCGATACACGGACGACACGCCCGGCGCGACGCTCTGCGCGAGCCGGATCTTGAATTCGCGAAAGCCGCTGCAGCCGAGCGCCTGGCAGAAGCGCGCGATGGTCGGCTGGCTGACGCCCGCGCGGGTCGACAGCTCGGTCATCGCGAGGTCGAGCACCTCGCGCGGCGCGGCGAGGATGTAGTCGGCGAGCTTGCGCTCGGACGGGCGCAGGTCGGCGCGGATCGCTTCAATGCGAGGCAGCATGGGACGGCGGATGGAAATCGGGTTCGGATGAGCGAGTGTATCGCAATCGAATTGTAGAAAATCTACATGAAAATGCTAGCTCTATCGTCGGCAATTTCTGCAGTGGACGATGCCGTGGATTAGGGTTTTCACTAGGAAAGCCTTGCTGGTGGCGGGGATGTGAGTTGCGCGTATGCTGATCCGCATTGCGCGCTTGTAGTTTTTCTACTAGACTGACTTCGTTCGTTCGATGCACTCGACCGTCCCCACGATTCCAACCGCCGGTGTCCGTCCGGCATACAGGAGCGCCCAGCATGACGTCGCTGCACCCCACCCTGGCGAAAGTCACCGATCGCGTGATCGCCCGCAGCCAATCGACCCGTTCCGCCTATCTGCAGCGCATCGACGGCGCGCAAGGCAAGTTCCCGGCGCGCGGCGCGCTGTCGTGCGCGAACCTCGCGCACGGCTTCGCGGGTCTCGAAGGCAGCGACAAGTTCCAGATCAAGGCGATCCGCGAGCCGAACATCGGCATCGTGTCCTCGTACAACGAGATGCTGTCCGCGCACGCGCCGTACAAGGATTTCCCCGACATCATCAAGGCCGCCGCGCGCGAGAACGGCGGCGTCGCGCAGTTCGCGGGCGGCGTGCCGGCGATGTGCGACGGCGTCACGCAGGGCAACCCGGGCATGGAGCTGTCGCTGTTCTCGCGCGAGGCGATCGCGATGGGCACCGCGATCGCGCTCACCCACAACATGTTCGACGCGGCGCTCTGCCTCGGCATCTGCGACAAGATCGTGCCGGGCCTCCTGATCGGCGCGCTGCAGTTCGGCCATCTGCCGACCATCTTCGTGCCGGCCGGCCCGATGACGAGTGGCCTGTCGAACGACGACAAGGCGAAGATCCGCCAGCAGTTCGCGACCGGCCAGGTCGGCCGCGACGCGCTGCTCGAAGCGGAATCGGCGGCATATCACGGCCACGGCACCTGCACGTTCTACGGCACCGCGAACAGCAACCAGATGCTGATGGAGCTGATGGGCCTGCACCTGCCGGGTTCGGCGTTCGTCCATCCGCACACGCCGCTGCGCGACGCGCTGACCGCCGAAGCCGCGCGCCGCGTGCTCGACCTGACGGTCGAGCGCGGCCACTACACGCCGATCGGCCACGTGATCGACGAGAAGGCGATCGTCAACGGGATCGTCGCGTTGCTCGCGACGGGCGGCTCGACCAACCACACGCTGCACCTCGTCGCGATCGCGCGCGCGGCCGGCATCCTGATCGACTGGAACGATTTCGACGAGCTGTCGGCGGTCGTGCCGCTGCTCGCGAAGATCTACCCGAACGGCAAGGCCGACGTGAACCACTTCCACGCGGCGGGCGGCGTCGCGTTCCTGGTGCGCAACCTGCTCGAGGGCGGGCTGCTGCACGAAGACGTGACGACCGTGGCGGGCAAGGGCCTGTCGCACTACACGAAGGAGCCGAAGCTGATCGACGGCAAGCTGACGTGGGTCGACGGCACGGCCGAGAGCCACGACACGAAGGTGCTGCGCGGCATTCGCGACCCGTTCCAGCCGGACGGCGGCCTGCGCCTGATGCAGGGCCGGCTCGGCCGCGGCGTGATCAAGATCTCGGCGGTCGCGCCCGAGCACCGCAAGGTGACGGCGCCCGCGATCGTGTTCGATTCGCAGGAAGCCGTGCAGGAGGCCTTCGATCGCGGCGAGCTGAAGCGCGATTTCGTCGCGGTCGTGCGCTTCCAGGGCGCGCGTGCGAACGGGATGCCCGAGCTGCACCGTTTGACGCCGCTGCTCGGCGTGCTGCAGGATCAGGGCTTCCACGTCGCGCTCGTCACCGACGGCCGCATGTCGGGTGCGTCGGGCAAGGTGCCGGCCGTGATCCACGTGTCGCCGGAAGCGCTGCTGGCCGGCCCGCTCGGCAAGGTGAAGACGGGCGACACGCTCGTGATCGACGCGGAAGCCGGCATCCTCGACATCGAGGTCGACGACGCCGAGTGGCAGGCGCGCCCGGTCGCGCAGCCGCTGCACCAGGCCGACAACGAAACGGGTTTCGGGCGCGAACTGTTCGGCGTGTTCCGCGCGGCGGCCGCGCCGGCCGAGCAGGGCGCATCGGTTTTCGGGACGCTGGTCGGCGAAACGGCCGTCAGCGTCGCTGCATGAATTTCAAGGAGTGTTCCAGATGAAGACGATTGCTGAAATCGTGAAGCTGGGCCCGGTGATTCCGGTGCTCGCATTCGACTCGGTCGAGCAGGGCGAACACGTGTCGCGCGCGTTGCACGCGGGCGGCGTCAAGGTGCTCGAGATCACGCTGCGCACGCCGGCCGGCCTGGAGGCGATCCAGCGCGCGAGCCAGCTCGCGGACGACATCGTCGTCGGCGTCGGCACGATCACGAAGCCCGAGCACTGCGAGCAGGCGAAGCGCGCGGGTGCGAAGTTCGGCGTGTCGCCGGGCCTGACGAAGGACCTGCACCTCGCGTCCCTCGACGCCGGCCTGCCGCTGCTGCCGGGCGTGATGACGCCGAGCGACATCATCCAGGCGCTCGAGTTCGGCTACGAGATCGTCAAGTTCTTCCCCGCGCAGCAAGCCGGCGGCGTGCCGATGCTGCAGGCGTTCCACGGTCCGTTCCCGGCGCTGAAGTTCTGCCCGACGGGCGGCATCACGGTCGACACCGCGCCGAATTTCCTGAAGCTGCCGAACGTCGTATGCGTCGGCGGTTCGTGGCTCACGCCGAAGGCCGCGCTCGCCGCGCAGGACTGGGCCGAAGTCACGCGCCTCGCGCAAGCCGCGAGCCAGCTGCCCCGTTAAGACTTGTACGAAACGAACGTTTGACCCTCGGTAAGCGAGCGCTTAGTGCTTGTTTTACCGAGGGTTTTTGCTGATGGAACCGGTTCTATCCGCGGACCGTAAAGATAAGTAAAATTCAGCGTCCTCGCGGGGTGGGAACCCCCGTGTTTCGGAGACCTGCATAGCCGGGCATACTCGCAACAACTCGCCCGGTTCGAACAATCCTAGGAGGAGTGCCACATGGGGGCTGTCCAAGGCAGCATGCTGCTCATTTATACCGTGATCGCGATCGTCGCGCTGATCGTGATGATCGCGCGGTTCAAGATCTATCCGTTCCTGGTGCTCATCATCGTCTCGCTCGGCCTCGGCCTCGTGGTCGGGATGCCGATGGACAAGATCGTCAAGTCGTTCGAGACCGGCAACGGCAACACGCTCGGCCACATCGCGGTGGTCGTCGGCCTCGGCACGATGCTCGGCAAGATGATGGCCGAATCGGGCGGCGCGGAGCGGATCGCGACCACGCTGATCGACTGGTTCGGCGAGAAGAACATCCATTGGGCGATGATGTTCGTCGCGATCATCGTCGGCCTGCCGGTGTTCTTCGAAGTCGGCTTCGTGCTGCTGATCCCGATCGCGTTCAACGTCGCGAAGCGCACCGGCAAGTCGCTGCTCGTCGTCGGCCTGCCGATGGTCGCGGGCCTGTCCGTCGTGCACGGGCTGATTCCGCCGCACCCGGCCGCGCTGCTGGCCGTCCAGCAATACGGTGCCGACATCGGCAAGACGATCGCGTTCGGCCTGATCGTCGGCGTGCCGACCGCGATCGTCGCGGGCCCGCTGTTTGCGCTGATGATCTCGAAGTTCGTCAAGCTGCCGGAGAACAATCCGCTCGCCGCGCAGTTCGTCGAATCGCACACGGAAGGCAAGCAGCGCGAACTGCCGAGCTTCGGCATCACGCTGTTCACGATCCTGCTGCCGGTGATCCTGATGCTGGTCGGCAGCTGGGCCGACCTGATCTTCACGCCGAAGTCGCTGCCGAACAGCCTGCTGCGCTTTGCCGGCAACTCGGACGTCGCGCTGCTGATCGCCGTGCTGGTGAGCTTCTTCACGTTCGGCAAGCTGCAGGGTTTCAACCGCGACCAGATCCAGAAGTTCTGCGGCGAGTGCCTGGCACCGATCGCCGGCATCACGCTGATCGTCGGTGCGGGCGGCGGCTTCGGCGGCGTCCTGCGCGACAGCGGGATCTCGCAGCAGATCGTCGAGACCGCGAAGCACGCGCACCTGTCGCCGCTGCTGCTCGGCTGGTTCGTCGCGGCGCTGATGCGTCTCGCGACGGGTTCGGCGACGGTCGCGATGACGACGGCCTGCGGCATCGTCGCGCCGATCGCGGCGGCGTCGGGCGCGGCGGTTCGTCCGGAGCTGCTGGTGCTCGCGACGGGCTCGGGCTCGCTGATCTTCTCGCACGTGAACGACGGCGGCTTCTGGCTGATCAAGGAATACTTCGGGATGACGGTTGGTCAGACGTTCAAGACCTGGTCGCTGCTTGAAACCATCATCTCGGTGCTCGGTCTGAGCTTTACGCTGCTGCTGAGCGTGGTTTTGTAACAAGGGGTAGTCAATGATTCTGATCGCAATGGGCGTGTCGGGCGCGGGCAAATCGCGAATCGGCGAAATGCTGGCAGAACGCCTGTCGTGCAGCTATACCGACGGCGACGCGTTTCACAGCGCGGCGAACAAGGAAAAGATGCACAACGGCATTCCGCTGACCGACGACGACCGCTGGCCGTGGCTGCGCACGATCCGCGCGGCCATCGAGGAAAAGCAGCGTGCCGGCGAGACGGCCGTGTTCACGTGCTCTTCGCTGAAGCGGTCGTACCGCGACGTGCTGCGCGGCACCGACACCGACGTGCGGTTCGTGTATCTGAAGGGCTCGTTCGAGGTGTTGCACGAGCGCCTGAAAAGCCGCACCGGCCATTTCTTCGATCCGTCGCTGCTGAAGAGCCAGCTCGACACACTCGAGGAGCCGGGCCCGGACGAGGCGATCGAGGTCAGCATCGAGCTGACGCCCGAACAGATCGTCGATCAGGTGATGGCGAAGATCGGCCACGCGCACTGAGCGCGGTTCGCGGCAATCGTGATGCCGCAGTGAGACAGGCGCCCCTCGGGGCGCCTTTTTTCGTCGAGCGCGCGCGAGCCGCCAAAGAAAAAGCCCGATGCGAGCAATTTCGCATCGGGCTTTTTTTCCGTCCGGCGACGGCGGCGCTTACGCGATCCGCTTCGCGAGTTCGACGGCCTTGCCGATGTACGACGCCGGCGTCATCGCGAGCAGGCGGTCCTTCGCATCCTGCGGGATCGCGAGCGTGGCGACGAATTCCTGCAGCGCTTCGCGCGTGATGCCCTTGCCGCGCGTCAGTTCCTTCAGCTGTTCGTACGGGTTCTCGATGCCGTAGCGGCGCATCACCGTCTGCACCGGCTCCGCGAGCACTTCCCAGCAGTTGTCGAGATCTTCGTTCAGGCGCTGCGGGTTGACTTCGAGCTTGTCGAGGCCGCGGATCAGCGAGTCGTAGGCGAGCAGCGAATAGCCGAGCGCGACGCCCATGTTGCGCAGCACCGTCGAGTCGGTCAGGTCACGCTGCCAGCGCGACACCGGCAGCTTGTCGGCGAGGTGGCGCAGCGTCGCGTTCGCGAGGCCGAGGTTGCCTTCCGAGTTCTCGAAGTCGATCGGGTTGACCTTGTGCGGCATCGTCGACGAGCCGATTTCGCCGGCCTTCGTCTTCTGCTTGAAGTAGCCGACCGAGATGTAGCCCCACACGTCGCGATCGAGGTCGAGCAGGATCGTGTTCGCGCGCGCAACCGCGTCGAACAGCTCGGCCATGTAGTCGTGCGGTTCGATCTGGATCGTGTACGGGTTGAACGTGAGCTTCAGGCGGTTCTCGATCACGTCGCGCGAGAACGCTTCCCAGTCGAATTCCGGATACGCGGACAGGTGCGCGTTGAAGTTGCCGACCGCGCCGTTCATCTTGCCGAGGATCTCGACCTTCTCGATGCGCGTGATCGCGCGTGCGAGGCGCGCGGCGACGTTCGCGAGTTCCTTGCCGAGCGTCGTCGGGCTGGCCGGCTGGCCGTGCGTGCGCGACAGCATCGGCTGCTCGGCGAGCGCGTGCGACAGCGCGACGAGGCGCTGGTGGACCGTGCGCAGCGCCGGCACGATCACGTGCTCGCGCGCACCGGCGAGCATCATCCCGTGCGACGTGTTGTTGATGTCTTCGGACGTGCACGCGAAGTGGATGAATTCGCTGGCCTTCTCGAGTTCGGCCTGGCCCTTGACCGATTCCTTCAGCCAGTATTCGACGGCCTTCACGTCGTGGTTCGTCACGCGCTCGATTTCCTTGATGCGCGCGGCGTCGTGCGCGGTGAAGCGCTCCGCGAGCTGCAGCAGGAATTGTTCGGACGCGTCGGAGAAGCGCGGGACTTCCGCGAAGCCGGCGCGCGACAGCGCGATCAGCCAGTGCACCTCGACGGTGACGCGGTGGCGCATGAAGGCGGCTTCGGAGAGCCAGTCGCGCAGCGCTTCGGTCTTGCTGGCGTAGCGGCCGTCGATGGGCGAGAGCGCGGTGAGGGCGAAAAGCGTATCGGGACGAGTGTCGGACATGATCGGGCGGGCCTTGGGGCCGGGTCGAGCGAGGGGGGAAGAATCCGGCATTTTACCATCGCCGCGGGGCGATCCCGGCCGAACCGGTCCGGCCGCGGCCGCCGCGGGCGATCGGCACGCGCCCGGCGCCCGGGCGGCGCGCGACCGGCCTGCCGGCAGGCGCCCGCGCCGGCTCGCCGGGGCGCCCGCCACGCCGCCGGGCCGGCCCGCCCGCCGGTAGAATGCAGGCTTCTTCCCGACCGCCGCCCGCCGCGCCCGCCTGCATGGAACTGAAATGGCTCGAAGACTTCGTCTCGCTCGCGGAAACGCGCAGCTTTAGCCGCTCCGCCGAACTGCGGCACGTGTCGCAGCCCGCGTTCTCGCGGCGTATCCAGGCGCTCGAGGCGTGGCTCGCGACTGAACTGATCGATCGTTCGGTCTATCCGACGCGGCTCACGCAGGCCGGCCAGATCTTCTACGAGCAGGCGCTGACGATGCTGTCGCAGGCGCACGAGGCGCGCACGCTGCTGCGCGGCCACGTCGGCGCGCCGGTGCCGACGATCGAGTTCGCGGTGCCGCACACGCTGTCGCTCACGTATTTTCCGCGCTGGCTGCAGCGGATCGAGGCGAAGATGGGGCAGGTCCACACGCGGCTGCGCGCGCTGAACGTGCACGATGCCGTGCTGTCGCTCGTCGAGGGCGGCTGCGATCTCGTGATGGGCTACCACCACCCGAGCCACCCGGTCGCGCTCGACCCGGCCCGCTACGACATGCTGGTGCTCGGCAGCGAGCCGATCAGCGCGTTTTCGGCGCCGGGCCGCGCGGGCCGGCCGCGCTATACGCTGCCGGGCACGGCCGAGGCGCGCGTGCCGTACCTGTCGTATACGCCGAACGCGTATCTCGGCCGGATGACCGAAGTCATCGTGGCGAATGCACCGACGTCGCTGTTCCTCGATCGTGTTTACGAAACCGACATGGCGGAAGGGTTGAAGGCGATGGCGCTCGCGGGCCACGGCGTCGCGTTCCTGCCGCACAGCGCGGTCGAGGACGCGGTGGCGAGCGGCCGCCTGATCCGGCTTGACCGTTCCGCGCGCGGCGGCACCCATCCGTTCACGCTGACGATGGAGATCCGCCTGTACTGCGACAAGCTCGCGCTGCAGGGCGACGATCCGCATCAGAAACTCGTGCGCGCGCTGTGGGACGTCGTGCGCGACGAACTGCGCGAAACCACCGGTTAACCGTGGGCGGTTAACCGGGCCGGTCGGGCGCGAGCGACTGACGAGCCGCTTTCGGCGCCTGTCGGACGCCCGTCCGGCGGGCGTCCCGCGACTTTCACGACGATTTTTCACGCCCGCGATGCACGGCCGATCGCGGGCGTTCTTGCGCAAATCGACCGCGGATTTGCGAAAAATCACGATCATGCAAGAAACGCATAATCGAATAAGCAAACGGCATTGGATAAAAAAAACGGGTTTTTCGACAATGTGCGCAATCCGTTGAACGTTGGAGTGTCCATGTCTTCGCAACTGCAGTCCATCCCGTCCTACCTTCACGCCGACGATCTCGGCCCGTGGGGCAACTACCTTCAGCAGGTCGATCGCGTCGCGCCGTACCTCGGCTCGCTGTCGCGCTGGCTCGAGACGCTGAAGCGTCCGAAGCGCATCCTGATCGTCGACTGCCCCATCGAGCTCGACAACGGCACCGTCGCGCACTTCGAAGGCTATCGCGTGCAGCACAACGTGTCGCGCGGCCCGGGCAAGGGCGGCGTGCGCTACCACCAGGACGTGACGCTGTCGGAAGTGATGGCGCTGTCGGCATGGATGTCGGTGAAGAACGCCGCAGTGAACGTGCCGTACGGCGGTGCGAAGGGCGGCATCCGCGTCGACCCGCGCAAGCTGTCGCGTGGTGAGCTCGAGCGCGTGACGCGCCGCTACACCAGCGAAATCGGCATCATCATCGGGCCGAACACCGACATTCCGGCACCGGACGTCAACACCAACGAACAGGTGATGGCGTGGATGATGGACACGTACTCGATGAACCAGGGCCAGACGTCGACCGGCGTCGTGACCGGCAAGCCGATCGCGCTCGGCGGTTCGCTCGGCCGCAAGGAAGCAACGGGCCGCGGCGTGTTCGTCGTCGGCTCCGAAGCGGCGAAGAAGAAGGGCCTGGAAATCGAAGGCGCGCGCATCGCGGTGCAGGGCTTCGGCAACGTCGGCGGCATCGCGGCGAAGCTGTTCCAGGAAGCGGGCTCGAAGGTGATCGCGGTGCAGGATCACACGGGCACGATCTACCAGCCGGCCGGCCTCGATTCGAACAAGCTGCTCGACCACGTCGCACGCACGGGCGGCGTCGCGGGCTTCGAAGGCGCCGAGCCGATGCCGAACGACGAGTTCTGGACGGTCGAGACCGACATCCTGATCCCGGCGGCGCTGGAAAACCAGATCACGGAAAAGAACGCGGCGAAGATCCGCACGAAGATCATCGTCGAAGGCGCGAACGGCCCGACGACGACGGCGGCGGACGACATCCTGAGCGCGAACGGCGTGCTCGTGATCCCCGACGTGATCGCGAACGCGGGCGGCGTGACCGTGTCGTACTTCGAGTGGGTGCAGGACTTCTCGAGCTTCTTCTGGACGGAAGACGAGATCAACCACCGTCTCGAGCGCGTGATGCGCGAAGCGTTCGCCGGCGTGTGGGCGGTCGCGGAAGAGCACAAGGTGACGGTGCGTACGGCGGCGTTCATCGTCGCGTGCAAGCGCATCCTGATGGCGCGCGAAATGCGCGGCCTGTACCCCTGATCGGTCGTTGCCGATCGCCGATCGGTTGACTACGATCAAAGCATGACGCAATCCACCCGATTGCGCGCATGAACCTTCGCGGGCGATGCCGAATCCGGCATCGCCCGCGCGCGCATTCAGGCGCCGAAACGGGCGCCCGGAGCCGGGAGGACGGCTTCGCACAGCGCGATTCGTAGTGCGGTTAACAACCAGTACTTTCAAAAATATTACTTTGATACACTGGCGCGGGTTTTAGCCAAGGAGATGACCAAAATGAAATACCAGAAGGCAGTCCTGATGGTCGCGGCGCTGTGCGCGTTCGCGAGCGGCGCGCACGCACAGGAGACCGGCACGCTGAAGAAGATCAAGGACACGGGCGTGATCGCGCTGGGCCACCGCGAATCGTCGATTCCGTTCTCCTACTATGACCAGAACCAGCAGGTCGTCGGCTATTCGCGCGAATTCCAGTTGAAGGTCGTGGACGCGGTGAAGAAGAAGCTGAACCTGCCGAACCTGCAGGTCAAGAACATCCCGGTCACGTCGCAGAACCGCATCCCGCTCGTGCAGAACGGCACGGTCGACATCGAGTGCGGCTCGACGACCAACAACCTGGAGCGTCAGCAGCAGGCCGCATTCTCCGACACGATCTTCGTGATCGGCACGCGCCTGATGACGAAGAAGGATTCGGGCGTGAAGGACTTCGCCGACCTGAAGGGCAAGACGGTCGTGACCACCGCCGGCACGACGTCCGAGCGCCTGCTGCGCAAGATGAACAACGACAAGCAGCTGGGCATGAACATCATCAGCGCGAAGGACCACGGCGACTCGTTCAACACGCTCGAGTCGGGCCGCGCGGTCGCGTTCATGATGGACGACGCGCTGCTCGCGGGCGAGCGCGCGAAGGCGAAGCAGCCGGGCGAATGGGTGATCGTCGGCACGCCGCAGTCGGAAGAGGCGTACGGCTGCATGATGCGCAAGGGCGATGCGGACTTCAAGAAGGTCGTCGACGACGCGATCTCGCAAGTCGAGAAGTCGGGCGAAGCCGCGAAGATCTACGCGAAGTGGTTCGAGAACCCGATCCCGCCGAAGGGGCTGAACCTGAACTTCCCGCTGTCCGATTCGATGAAGAAGCTGTACGCGAACCCGAACGACAAGGCGCTCGACTGACCACGCGGCCGTTGACGCAGAAATGACGCTACTGAAACGGAAGAGGCCACGCTTCTTCCGTTTCTTTTTGCTGGAGTCTTGCCCATGTCTTACCACTGGAACTGGGGCGTCTTCCTGAGCCCCGTCTCGACCGGCGAGCCGACGACTTATTTCGGATGGCTGATGTCCGGCTTCTGGGTGACGATCGAGGTGTCGCTCGTCGCCTGGGTCATCGCGCTGATCGTCGGCTCGCTGTTCGGCGTGCTGCGCACGGTGCCGAACAAATGGCTGTCCGCGATCGGCACCGTGTACGTGTCGATCTTCCGGAACATTCCGCTGATCGTGCAGTTCTTCATCTGGTACCTCGTCGTGCCCGAGCTGCTGCCCGCATCGATCGGCACCTGGATCAAGCAGTTGCCGCCGACCACGCAGTTCTTCACCTCGTCGATCATCTGTCTCGGCCTGTTTACGGGCGCGCGCGTGTGCGAACAGGTGCGCTCGGGGATCAACGCGCTGCCGAAGGGCCAGCGCGCGGCCGGCCTCGCGATGGGCTTCACGCAATGGCAGACGTACCGCTACGTGCTGCTGCCGGTTGCGTACCGGATCATCGTGCCGCCGCTCACGTCCGAGTTCCTGAACATCTTCAAGAACTCGGCGGTCGCGTCGACGATCGGCCTGCTCGACCTGTCCGCGCAGGCGCGCCAGCTCGTCGACTACACCGCGCAGACCTACGAGTCGTTCATCGCGGTCACGCTCGCGTACGTGATCATCAACCTCGTCGTGATGGCGTTCATGCGCTGGATCGAAGGCCGCACGCGGCTGCCCGGCTACATCGGAGGCAAGTGATGCATCAGTTCGACTGGAGTAGTATTCCCGGCGCGATACCGACGCTGTGGACGGGGGCGATCGTCACGTTCAAGATCACGCTGATCGCGATCGTCGTCGGCATCGTGTGGGGCACGTTGCTCGCGCTGCTGCGGCTGTCGGGCGTGAAGCCGCTCGCGTGGTTCGCGAAGGCGTACGTGACGGTGTTCCGCTCGATCCCGCTCGTGATGGTGCTGCTGTGGTTCTTCCTGATCGTGCCGCAGGTGCTGCAGGGCGTGCTGGGGCTGTCGCCGACGATCGACATTCGCCTCGCGTCGGCGATGGTCGCGTTCTCGCTGTTCGAAGCCGCGTATTATTCCGAGATCATCCGCGCCGGCATCCAGGCGGTGCCGCGCGGGCAGGTCAACGCCGCGTTCGCGCTCGGCATGAACTACGCGCAGGCGATGCGCCTCGTGATCCTGCCGCAGGCGTTCCGCGCGATGGTGCCGCTGCTGCTCACGCAGGCGATCGTCCTGTTCCAGGATACGTCGCTCGTGTACGTGATCAGTCTCGCGGACTTCTTCCGCACGGCCGCCAACGTCGGCGATCGCGACGGCACGACCGTCGAGATGGTCCTGTTCGCGGGCGCATGCTATTTCGTGGTTTGCTCGGTGGCGTCTGCCCTCGTCAAAGGTCTCCAGAAAAAGGTCACAAGATGATTTCCATCAAGAACGTTTCCAAGTGGTACGGCCAGTTTCAGGTCCTCACCGATTGCACGACCGAGGTCAAGAAAGGCGAGGTGGTGGTCGTGTGCGGTCCGTCCGGCTCGGGCAAGTCGACGCTGATCAAGACCGTGAACGGCCTCGAGCCGTTCCAGCAGGGCGAGATCCTCGTGAACGGCCAGTCGGTCGGCGACAAGAAGACGAACCTGTCGAAGCTGCGCTCGAAGGTCGGGATGGTGTTCCAGCATTTCGAGTTGTTCCCGCACCTGTCGATCACCGAGAACCTGACGCTCGCGCAGGTCAAGGTGCTCGGCCGCGGCAAGGACGAAGCGGCCGAGAAGGGCATGAAGCTGCTCGATCGCGTCGGCCTGAAGGCGCATGCGCACAAGTTTCCGGGCCAGCTGTCGGGCGGCCAGCAGCAGCGGGTCGCGATCGCGCGCGCGCTGTCGATGGACCCGATCGCGATGCTGTTCGACGAGCCGACGTCCGCGCTCGATCCCGAGATGATCAACGAAGTGCTCGACGTGATGGTCGAACTCGCGCAGGAAGGCATGACGATGATGGTCGTCACGCACGAGATGGGCTTCGCGAAGAAGGTCGCCCATCGCGTGATCTTCATGGACAAGGGCGCGATCGTCGAGGACGACCGCAAGGATGATTTCTTCTCGAATCCGAAGTCGGACCGCGCGAAGGACTTCCTCGCGAAAATCCTGCACTGAGCGTTCGTGCAGCGCGTGCGCCGCATGCACGCCGATGAAAAAACCGCCCGGCTGAACACCGGGCGGTTTTTTTCGCGGGCTGCCCGTCGCCCGCCGGTGGCAGCGGACGGGTTGCCGAGTCGGGCGTTACCAGCTGTAGCGGTAGCCGACCTGCCCGGTCACGCCGCGCCGGTAATCGCCGCCGATGTTGCGCGCATATTTCACGTTCGCGTACAACGCGCCCGACTTGCCGAAGCCCGCGGTCACGCCAAGGCCGAGCTCGTACCAGGTGCGGCCCAGGTGCGTCGCGAACGGCGTGCCGCCGACGACGGTCTGGCCCGGCGACAGGAAGTCGTGCAGCACGTCGGCCGTGAAGTACGGTGTCGCGGCGCCGCCGCCCGCGTTCGCGTCGAGGTTCGGCCGGAAGACGCGCACGCCGACGCGTCCGCGCAGCGCGTGGGTCGTCGTGCCCGACACGGCCGATACGTCGTCGTTGAACCCGTTCAGCTTCAGGTACTGGTACATCAGCTGCGCCTGCGGCTCGACCGCGATCGGCGTGCCGCCGATCCCGAACGGCTTGCCGACCTCCTGCGACAGCGCGATGCCGAAGCCGTTCTGCGAGGCCTCGTTGCCGTAGCTGTCGCGATAGCGGTTGCCGTAGTGCGTGACCTGGCCGACGCTATCGAAGTAGGTGCCGTCGGACAGGTAGCGTGTCCAGTAGCCGCCGACGCTCTGCGCGTGCATCTCGACCGAGCCCGTCGACGTCGACAGCCCGGCCGTGTCGGCGCGTGCCGTGTCGCTGAAGCTCGCGTTCGCGACGCCGATGCTCGCCGTCACGCCCGCATGCGTGCTGCCGCCGGCGGGCGCCTGGTCGAGCGTCCAGTCCTTGCCGAACTGCGCGAAGAACGTGCGCTCGTCGGCCGCGAAGCGGCCCGCGTTCGCGTCGAGGCTCTGTCCGCCGATGCGGCCCCACACGCCGTCGCGGTTGCCCGGCGCCTGCTTCTCGAGGTTGTAGATGTCGCCGACGCGCTCGTGCAGCTTGCCAAGCGTCGAGAAGCCGTAGTCGGCGTTCAGCAGCGGCGTCATCGCATAACCCGCGACGCCAGGACGGTACGCGAGATTGCCGCCGTTGTTGCCGCCCTCGATGACGGACGGGCCGACCGGATCGCCGGGGTCCGTCGGGTCCAGTTGCGAGCGCAGGTACCAGCCGTTCGCATCGCCCTGTCCGCCGCGGTAGAGACGGTATTCGTACGCGCCGGCCTGTACGGGGCCCGCGAGATGGAACGCCGACGCGGTAGTCGTGCCGCCATTGGCCGTGACGACCACCGGAATCCCGTCGCCCGTCGTCTGCGCGCCGGTGCCGGCCGTGTTCGCGATTTTCAGCCCGGTCGTGCCGCTCGCGGTGCCGCCGTTCACGATCAGCCGGTCGGTCGGCGATGCGTCGGCGCCGAGGTAGGTGTTCAGCGCGATCGTGCCGCCGTTGCCGACGTAATTGCCGGTCGTCAGCGTCCGGTAGCTGGCGGCCGCCGTCGGTGAACCGGACGGTGCGGCGAACGCGACCAGGCCCGCGTTGTTCAGGCTGCTCAGCACGGAGCTGCCGGTCATGTGCCACGTGCTCGAGCCGTCGACGCTCAGCGCGACCGGGTCGATCGTGCCGGTCAGGGTCGTGCCGTTCGTCAGGAACACGTTGCCGGTGCTCGACGCGTCCGACACGATGTCGCCCGCGAGATTCACGGCCGATGCGTTGAAGGTCGCGGTGCTGCCGTTCGCGAGGTCCAGCAGCGTGCCGTTGCCGGCCGTCACGACGGTGCCGTTGCGCACCGCGATGTCGACGGTGCCGGCGCGTGCGGCGAACGCCGGCCCGGTGACGGACGCGACGCTGCCGCCGTCGACGCGCACCGAGCTCGTCGCGCCGGTCGCGAGCGTGTCCGTGCTCATGACGCCGGCCGTCGCGCCCTTGAGCGTCGTGCCCGTCAGCGCGAGCACGCCGCCGCCGTCGACGGTCGCGCCGTTGCCGGCCGCGCTCGCGAGCGACGAACCCGTGTCGCCGATACGGCCGCCGTTGCGCGCGACGAGACCGTCGGCTGCCACGCCCGCCGCAGAGACCTTCGTGCCCGACAGCCACACGGTCGCGCCGCTGCCCGCGACGATCGCATGCGCGCCGGCGCCGGTCGTCGCGACGGTCGTGCCGTCGGCCGCCAGCGTCGAATCCGCGCCCGTCACAAAGAGGCCGCGTGCGTTGTCGCCGGCGGTGCGTACGACGGTCGCCGCGTCGGTCGCGATGCGTGCGCCCGTGCCCGTCGACGACAGCCCGTCGGCGCCATTGCCGGTCGTGCCGATCTGCGTGCCCGACAGCGCGATCGTCGTGTTCGTGCCGAGGTTGTCGATGCCCTTGCCGGCGCCGCCCGCCGCGATCGACGTCGCGCCGGCCGCGATCCCGCCGTTCGAGACGGTCGAGTCGATCAGCACGCCGTCGGCACTGCCGTTCGCGACGACGGTGCCCGCGCCCGACAGCGCGACCGACGCACCCGCGCCGGTCAGGTGCACGCCCGCGACGCCGTCGTCGGCCTCGATCGTGCCCGCGTTGGCAAGCGTCGCCGACGCGCCCTGCACGAGCGCGCCGGTGCCGTTGGCCACGCGGATCGCCGACGCGTTGTTCACGGTGCCGAGCGTGCCGACCACGACGCCCGTCGAGCCTGCGCCGCTCAGCAGCACCGTGTCGCGGTTATCGAGCGTGCCGAGGTTCTGCGCGACGAAACCCGTCACGCCCGCGGTCGACGAGGTGACCGCGGCATCGTTGGTCAGCGTCGTCGCGACCGGTGCGCCGGCATTCGCGCCGGCGAGGTCGTGCGCCTGGCCGTCGACGACGCCCGCGATCGCGCCGGCCGCATTCAGGTTGATGGTCGCGCCCGAGTCGATCGTGCCCTTCGCGCCGCCTTCGACTGCAACCGCGATGCCGTTCGCGCCGTTGACGTTGTAGGTGGCGTGGCCGGTGGACAGCGTCGTGCCGGCGCCGGTCGCGAGCACGCCGCGCGCGCGCTGGCCGTTGACGTCGGTCGTCAGCGTGCCGGCGGCCGATGCCCCCGTATAGGCCGCGCCGCCCGCCATGCGGAACAGCGTCGAATCGTCGGTATCGACGCTCAGGTGCTGCGCGGCGACGTTGATCTTCGAGCCTGCGCCATACGCATAGAAGCCGATCTGGTTCGTGCCCGACATGAAGTGGGGCACCGCGTTCGCGTCGACGTTGATCGTCGCGCCCGAGCGCGCATGGACGCCGATCGCACCGGTGCCCGTCAGGTTGAGCGCGCCGTCGACCGTGGCCTTCGCGCGCGGCCCTTCGGCCCACACGCCGTAGTTGCGCGTGTCCGATGCCGGATCGAGCCCGCCGGCCACGTTGATCGTGCCGGTCGACGTTGCGGCCGTCGCGGTCGAGCCGGTGCCGACCACCATGATGCCGATGC
Source organism: Burkholderia sp. Bp9099 (assembly GCF_003857805.1). NCBI lineage: Bacteria > Pseudomonadati > Pseudomonadota > Betaproteobacteria > Burkholderiales > Burkholderiaceae > Burkholderia > Burkholderia sp. Bp9099. The sequence goes on along the minus strand of NZ_QTPU01000006.1, from coordinate 147,859 downwards.
CGTTCACGCCGTTCAGCGTGATCGTGCCGGTGTTGGTCACGGTCGCGGCCGTGTTGGCCGCGAGCATGCCGACGTTGGCGAACGGCGTGCCGGGCGCCGCGCCGTTCACGACGATCGTGCCCGCGTTGCGCAGCGTGCCGGACGACGAACCGATGCTCGCCATTCCGGCGCCGTTCTGCGTCTGCGAGCCGATCACGATCGAGCCGAGGTTGCTGGCGGTGCCCGACGCGCCGAGCAGGATCCCGTACGCATGCGCGGACAGCGCGACGTCGTTCGCCGCCGCCCCCGGCCCGTACTGGGCCGCGCGGCCGAGATAGATCGTGCCGCCGGCCGCGTTCGTGAAGGTGCCGCCCACCGCGAAACCGCCGATCACCTCGCTGTCGAGCGTCGTCGCGTTGACGCCGACGTTGATCGTGCCGGCGTTCGACGCGTTCGCGCCGCCCGTCACGGCCACCGCGTAGTTCTGCAGGTCGGGGCGGTCGCCGGCGAGCGTCCACGCGCCGACGTTCATCACGCCGTGGTTGACGAACGAGGTGCCCGAGCCGTTCGCGTACACGCCGTTGCCCTCGGTGTACGCATGGAACCCGAAGTTGTCGGGCGGCGTGCCGCTGCTCGTGTCGAAATTGTCGCCGGACGCGTAGCCGGACGAGATCACGCCATTGTTGACGCCGCTCGCGCCGCTCAGCAGGCGCACCAGCGTGAAATCGCCCGACAGGCGGCCGTCGTTGACGAAGTGCGCGCCGTTTTCCGCGAGAACGGCCGAACTCGATGCGATCGTGTTGGTGCCGCGGAAGTCGATCTGGCCGTCCTTGCCGATCTGCAGCGTCGCGTTCGCGCCGGTGCCGTGCATTGCCGACAGGTGATCGATCGGCAGCGTGTTCTTGTCGCCGGCGGACACGTTGTTCGCGTACTGGAAGGTCTCCTTCGAGAACGTGACGGCCTGGCCGAACGCGGTGTCGTACGCGGCCTGCGAGCCGAGCGCGCCGCTCCGGACCGAACGCACGAGGAAGTCGTTGTAGGCGGCGAGCGACGCGGCGTCGCTGACGGTCCACGTGCTGCCGTCGAACGCAGTGAAAGTGCCCGCATAGGCCGGCACGTCGAGCTGGAGGTTGCCGACGGAGCCGCCGCTCGCGAGGTAGTCGCCGGTGGTGAACCAGACCTGGTTGCGCGAATTCCAGTTGACGACGCTCGGGGTGGCGCCCGTCCCGTCCGCGACGGTGAGGTCCGTCTGCTTCGCGGCCATCGTGATTGCGTTGCCGGCCGAGCCGGGCGCGTTGGCGGGATTGCCGATCGACACGTTCAGCGTGCCGCCGGAGCGGTCGACGGTGCCGATCCGTGTGTTCACGTACTGGTCGCCGTTGACGTCGCGGTAGACGGGCACGTCGGTCGTGCCGACCGTCGACGCGGAGAACGCGGACGAGTCGTAGGTGGCGACCGACGTATGGGTGCCCGTGATCGTGTCGGGCGTGCCGATGTTTTGCGTCTTGCCGCCGAGCGACACCAGCGGCTGATCCGGATTTCCCGACACGATCGTCGTCGTGCCGAACGGGATGCGCGTGTAGCCGGCGTCGCCGCTGTTCTGCGCCGTCCATGCGCCCGTCACGCCGACCGCGTCGCCGCCGGACACGGTCGTGGCGCCGGCCAGGTTGTCGTTCACGGTCGGGCTGACGCTGCCGAGCGCGCAGCTGCCGCCGCTCGCGACCGCCGAACCGTCGCCGCAGCTCGACGCGTACGCGGAGCCGGCCGACAGCGCGGCCAGCGCGGCACCGAGCGCGGCGACGCGCAGCGGCGAGCGGCGGATCGCCGTGCGGCCGGCGCGGGTGCTTGCGCCCGATTCGCGGCCTGAACGCTTGCCGCGCGCCCGTGTCGTTTCCGCGACCGCGACCCAGCAGCCGGCGGCGTCGCTCCAGATCGATCGAAATGAGTGATTCACGACATGCCCTCTTTCTTGTTTTGACGTGTTATTCGCCGCATGCGGCGAATGCGCATTCCACGGTGCTGCGTGACGCGAATGGACATGCGGCAGCCGTGGCTGCATGACGCGCCGGTCGGGTTTCGTTACACCGAAGATGGAGCGAGTCTACTAATTGGCGGGGCGGGCGATTTTCAAAAAATAAGAAAATGTGGGGATGGTAACGGTATTGAGTGGTATTTCTGAGTTGTGTGGGTAACCGAACTGAAAGCCTTTGTGGGTAAGGGCTTGGTGGATTTTTTATAGAACAGGCGGAAGCGCCGGTTCGGTAGGCTGGCGCACGATAGGCGTGGGGATTTTGCTTTAAGCTGAGGCTTCCGGATTATCCGGTTTCGAATATCTTGTTTTATTTGTTTCGACGGTTAACTATTTTTACTTGAAAATTAATTAAATAAAAGTGAATGTCGTGTGGCGACGCACGCGTGCTTGAAATGGCAGCCTGAATGGAGTTGTCGGGGGGAGATTTTCAATGCGGGCAATCATCGGCGGATGCCGGGCGCCGGATGCGTGGTTCGACGATCCGGGCATGACGCGGGATCGCCGGGCCGCGACGCTGGCGGAACAGCGCAACGCATGAAGCGCGCGCCCGGCGGCGGCGCGGCGCGCTCAGAAATCGATCGAGTCGTCGGAATCGTCGTCGGCGCCGGCCGCGAGTGCGGCGTGCTGCGTACCGCACGGCGCGGACGCCGACGCGTCGAGCGCCGGGTTGCGCAGTTTCTCGAGCACGCACTCGGGCACCGGAATCTGCATCCGCGCGGCGACGTCGCCGCACTGGAACATGATCAGCTCGCCCGGTTCGAACGAGGTCCAGATTTCGTTGTCGGTCAGCGGCTGCGTGGCGATCACCGCGACGCGATCCTCGGGCGTCGTGTATTTCGCGAAGTCGATCGACAGGTCTTCGTCGACCAGATGCGCGGTCGAGAACGGCCAGCGCCGCACGAGGTAGTGCAGCCGCGTCGAGCAGTGCGCGAAGAGAGCCTGGCCGTTCGACATCAGGAAGTTGAACACGCCGTGATCGGTGATGTCGCGCGTCAGCTCGCCGACGCGCTCGAACAGCTCCGGCAACGGCGGCTGCGCGCCGGGGAACGCTTCGCGCAGCCCCTGCATCAGCACGCAGAACGCCTTCTCGCTGTCGGTGGTGCCGACCGGATGGTAGACGCTGCCGTCGAGATCGGGTTCGTACTCCTGCAGATCGCCGTTATGCGCGAAGATCCAGTGCCGCCCCCACAGCTCGCGCATGAACGGGTGGCTGTTCTCGAGCAGGATGTGGCCTTGCGTGGCCTTGCGGATGTGCGCGATCGTGTTCTTGGACTTGATCGGGTAGCGCTTGACCATTTCGGCGAGCGGCGACGTGGCCGATGCCTGGTGGTCGACGAAGAGGCGACAGGCCTTGTCCTCGAAGAACGCGATTCCCCAGCCGTCGGCATGGTGATCGGTGAGGCCGCCCCGGGCCGCGAAACCTGTGAAGGAGAATGTGACGTCCGTCGGCGCGGCGCAGTTCATTCCTAGGAGTTGGCACATTTTACTTGGGGCGGGGCGGAAGCAGGGTAACCAACCGGGTGAACCCCGGTACAATGTGGCTTCTAGCATATCACCGAGCCTTGAGCGGTAAAAAGCGGATTCCGCCGGCCGAAGGCCCCGTGTTGCGGTTTGCCGTCAGTCGGCCCGCGCACGCGCGTTCCGGCCCCGCAGATGGCCAGCCCGTTCCTCACGACGCCTCCTATGACTGCCTCGAACGCTTCCTCTCCGGCGACGCTCACGCTCGCCCGTCCCGACGACCTGCACCTGCACCTGCGCGACGGCGACATGCTGGCCGCGGTGCTGCCGCACACGGCGCGCCAGTTCGCCCGCGCGATCGTCATGCCGAACCTGAAGCCGCCCGTCACGACCACCGCGCAAGCGCAGGCCTATCGCGAGCGAATCCTGGCCGCGCTGCCGGCGGGCATGGCGTTCGAGCCGCTGATGACGCTGTACCTGACCGACAACACGTCGCCCGACGAAATCCGCCGTGCGCGCGACAGCGGCTTCGTGCACGGCGTGAAGCTGTATCCGGCCGGCGCGACGACGAATTCCGACCACGGCGTCAGCGATCTCGCGAAGTGCGCGAAGACGCTCGAGGTCATGCAGGAAACCGGCATGCCGCTGCTCGTGCACGGCGAGGTGACCGACCCGGCGATCGACATGTTCGATCGCGAGAAGGTGTTCATCGACCGCGTGATGACGCCGCTGCGCCGCGATTTCCCCGGCCTGAAGGTGGTGTTCGAGCACATCACCACGAAGGACGCGGCCGACTACGTGCGCGACGCCGATGCGGCGCCGGGCCTGCTCGGCGCGACGATCACGCCGCAGCACATGCTGTACAGCCGCAACGCGCTGTTCGTCGGCGGGATCCGCCCGCATTACTACTGCCTGCCGGTGCTGAAGCGTGAAACGCACCGCGTCGCGCTCGTCGAAGCCGCGACGTCGGGCAACCCGCGCTTCTTCCTCGGCACCGACAGCGCGCCGCACGCACGCGACGCGAAGGAAACCGCGTGCGGCTGCGCGGGCTGCTACACGGCGCTGCACGCGCTCGAGCTGTATGCGGAAGCGTTCGACAAGGCGGGCGCGCTCGACAAGCTGGAAAATTTCGCGAGCCGCTTCGGCGCCGATTTCTACGGGCTGCCGCACAGCACCGAGACGATCACGCTGCGCCGCGAGACCTGGGAACTGCCGCGCGAGGTGTTCGCGGGCGATACGCCGGTCGTGCCGCTGCGCGCCGGCGAATCGATCGGCTGGAAGTTCGCGTGACCGGCACGCCGCCGCGCGCGGCCGGCCACGCGGCCGGCGGCGGCGCGGCGGCGTTCGCGCGGATCGACTGGTCCGCGCCGTGGCTCGCGCGTTACGCGGAACCGGGCCGCACGCTTCAGGCGGCCGCGCTCGTCGGCGAGGCCGCGCTGCTCGACGCACTGAACGGCGCGCTGCGCGGTGATGCCCGTGTCAGCGGCCGCGGCAAGCCGCTGCGCTTCGTGCCGCAGGCCGAGCTGCCGCCCGGCATCGCATACGAAACCCATATCGCCGACACCGGCGGCGTCCCGACCCGCCACAATCTTCACGACTTCTTCAATGCGCTCGTCTGGTTCGCGTATCCGCGCACCAAGGCTGCGCTGAACGCACGCCAGGCCGCGGCGATTGATGCCGCGGGCGGCGTCGGGCCGGTGCGCGGCACGCTGCGCGATGCGCTGACGCTGTTCGACGAAAATGCCGCGCTGTTCGTGACGGCCGACCGCGCGCTCGCCGATGCGCTGCGCGGCTTCAGCTGGCAGCAGCTGCTGGTGGCGGCGCGCGACGCGTGGGGCACGCGCTGCGAGGCGCGGCTCGTCGGCCATGCGCTGCTCGAGAAGCTCGTCGCGCCCTACAAGTCGTGCACCACGCACGCATGGATCGTCGAAGTGGGCGACGACTATTTTTCGTGGCCTGACGCGCAGCGTGCCGCGCATGTCGATGCGCGGATCGCCGGCGAGCTCGCGACCCGCGACCTGACGAGCCGCGATTTCGCGCCGCTGCCGGTGCTCGGCGTGCCTGGCTGGTGCGAAGCGAATGCCGCGCCCGCGTTCTACGACGATCCGGCGGTTTTCCGCAGCGGCCGCCGCTCGCGCGCTGCCGGCGGCGGCGCACAGTGCTAGAATGCGCGTCGCAAAGCAGGCCAGGCAGTCGCGGCCTCGCCGCCTTCGGGCAGGCGGGGGCGAGGAAAGTCCGGACTCCACAGGGCAGGGTGATGGCTAACGGCCATCCGTGGCGACACGCGGAACAGGGCAACAGAAAGCAAACCGCCGATGGCCCGGCGCAAGCCGGGATCAGGTAAGGGTGAAACGGTGCGGTAAGAGCGCACCGCGGCGACGGCGACGTTCGCCGGCACGGTAACCTCCACCCGGAGCAATTCCAAGTAGGCAGGCGCGCATTTTCGGATGCAGGACGGGGCCCCCGTCTCGTCTGCGGGTAGGAAGCTTGAGCGCGTCAGCAATGGCGCGCCTAGAGGAATGGCTGCCACGCGCCGCGCGCTTCGGCGTGCAGCGTGCACAGAATCCGGCTTATCGGCCTGCTTTGCCGTTCGAATGCGAAAGGGCCGGCGCTCCGTCAGGAGCGCCGGCCCTTTTTTCATGCGTGGCCGCCGTGCGTTCAGTCGGCGACGATGTCGAACGAATGCGTGAGTTCGGCGGTCTTCGCGATCATGATCGACGCGGAGCAGTACTTGTCGTGCGACAGGTTGATCGCGCGCTCGACCGTGGCCGGGTTCAGGTTGCGGCCGGTGACGGTGAAGTGGAAGTGGACCTTCGTGAACACTTTCGGATCTTCGCTCGCGCGTTCGGCCTTCAGCGTGACCGAGCAGCCGGTGACTTCCTGGCGGCTCTTCTTCAGGATCAGCACGACGTCGTACGCGGTGCAGCCGCCGGTACCGACCAGCACCATTTCCATCGGGCGCGGCGCGAGGTTGTGGCCGCCGCCTTCCGGCGCGCCGTCCATCGCGACGAGGTGCCCGCTCCCGGTCTGGGCGGAAAACGCCATGCCGTCCTGACCCATCCAGCTTACTTTGCATTCCATGCTTGCACTCCAGCGTTGCCTGATTCGGATTCGATCCGGCATTGTAGCCCGCAGCGCTTCGCTCGGCTGATGCGCTGCACGACGCGCCACACCATGCCGCCGCGTGCGGCGCGCGGCGGGGCGCCGAACGGCGATTTCCCTGCTGTCTTTAGGGGTTTTACTCTAGGCGTGGCGGGCTTCCGGCTGCGCGCTTTCTTGCCAGTTGATTGATTTTAAAAGGGAAAATCCAATCATCGCGTGAGGCTTACCGGATTCCGCATTATGGTGTTGGATTTCGTAATGCAAATTTTCTTGTGAAGTCGGCGACGCATTCGTATAATGAGCCTCATTGGTTGTCGCGCTGCGGCAACCTCCGCATGTCTCCTCCACCCTCCTCCTAAGGTGGATTAAGCCCGAACCAGCCGTTCGGGCTTTTTTTCGTCCCATGCAAGCATCGGTGCGCAGTTTGCGCGCGTCGATATCCGTCATTGACTCCCGTTTACGCCGGCCGCCGCGCGGCTGGCTGCGATGCCGCGCCGGGCGGCGTGTCCGTCGAACGGGCGGCAGGGGCCGGAACGTGTGCGGCCGATGCATGGCCATGACCACGCGCGCAGAAGTGGCGCACGCGTTCGCGCACCGCGCGCAGGCGGGCGATGCGATCTTCGGCATGGGCGTGGCGGGCGTCGGCGATGCGGGCGTCGAGAGCGTCGAGCTTGGCCTCGCAGCCGGCCCGGGCGGCGACGGCGGGCGCCGCGGCGGCCAGCAGCGCGGCCGCGAGAAAGGGCGTAAGTCGTTGTTTCATCATGCTTGTTTGTTGTTTTCCGTGATCGGCCGGTCTGGCGCGGCAAGGTCAGGTGCCGCGCGTCGATGGGTGCCGCCCCAGGCGCTCGGTTCGCCTGGTGTATCGGGGCACGACCGAATTTTGGCCCATTTCGGGCGCCGCCGGCACGGGGCGTGGATTCTCTTTGACCGCGCTGCGGTATTTCCTTTATAATTCAGGGCTTTTCCGCATTCATGCCCACGGAAAAAGAACAGGGAGAGCCTGCACCGCGCCTCGAAGCGCACACAGACAAGCAGGAAGAACACATCGGGCAAAGCATTTTTTTTGGATCGATCATGAAGACGTTTTCCGCAAAAGCCCATGAGGTGACGCGCGAATGGTACGTGATTGACGCGACGGATAAGGTTCTCGGCCGTGTTGCCAGCGAAGTGGCACGCCGTCTGCGCGGCAAGCACAAGCCTGAGTTCACCCCGCACGTCGACACTGGTGATTTCATCATCATCATCAACGCGAGCAAGTTGAAGGTCACGGGCAACAAGACTCTGGACAAGAAGTACTACCGTCACTCGGGCTACCCGGGCGGTATCTATGAAACGACGTTCGGCAAGATGCAAGAACGCTTCCCGGGCCGTGCGCTCGAGAAGGCGGTCAAGGGCATGCTGCCGAAGGGCCCGCTCGGCTACGCGATGATCAAGAAGCTGAAGGTCTACGCTGAAGCTACGCATCCGCATTCGGCTCAACAGCCGAAGGCGCTCGAGATCTAAGGGGAGCCCACATGATCGGTAACTGGAACTACGGTACGGGCCGCCGCAAGAGCGCAGTCGCACGTGTCTTCATCAAGGCTGGCAAGGGCGACATCATCGTCAACGGCAAGCCCATCGCCGACTACTTCTCGCGTGAAACGTCGCTGATGATCGTGCGTCAACCGCTGGAACTCACGAACCACGGCCAGACGTTCGACATCAAGGTCAACGTCAACGGCGGCGGCGAAACGGGTCAGGCAGGCGCAGTGCGTCACGGCATCACCCGCGCGCTGATCGACTACGATGCAACGCTGAAGCCGTCGCTGTCGAACGCAGGCTTCGTCACGCGCGATGCACGTGAAGTCGAGCGTAAGAAGGTTGGTCTGCGCAAGGCACGTCGCGCAAAGCAGTTCTCGAAGCGTTAATTCCGCTTCATGGCCGCGCCGCTTCCGGGCGGCGTCCGCCGGAAAAACCGCCAGTTTTCGCGCTGGCGGTTTTTTTATGCCCGCGCGGCGGCGCCCCGCGGGCAGTTTCCTTTACTGAAATCAACAAGAACCTATTGATTTCATGGACATCAGCACGATCTTCTGATCGGCCCTACAATAGCGGCTAAAGCTTTTTGGAGAGTTCGCATGAACGCTGTTACCGAATCCGCAGCAACGACCACCGAAATGCCGGCACCGTTCGTCTTCACCGACGCCGCGGCCGACAAGGTCAAGCAACTGATCGACGAAGAGGGCAATCCCGACCTGAAGCTGCGCGTGTTCGTGCAGGGTGGCGGCTGCTCGGGCTTCCAGTATGGCTTCACGTTCGACGAGGAAGTCAACGAGGACGACACCGTGATGAACAAGAACGGCGTCCAGCTTCTGATCGACTCGATGAGCTACCAGTACCTGGTCGGCGCCGAGATCGACTACAAGGACGACCTCAACGGTGCCCAGTTCGTGATCAAGAACCCGAACGCCACGACCACCTGTGGGTGCGGCTCGTCGTTCTCGGTCTGAACGCACGACGGATCCTGTCCGGTTCGCCGGAATGAAAAACGGGGCTTGATGCCCCGTTTTTTTGCGTCCGTTGTACGCGACGAACCGCGCGGGCGGCCTCTCGGCGCGTCCCGGACGCGCCGCATCGGGGCTCCCGCTCGTTTCGTCGTTTTCTCGTATCAGCGCGGATAAAGTGCGCCGAGCACGCGCTCGCCCGCGGCCCCCGTCACGCTCGCGAGATTGCCGGGCTGGCGCGCGGTGAAGCGGTACGCGAGCCACGCGAACGCGAGCGCCTCGACCTGCTGCGGCGGCACGCCGAGCGCGGCCGTCGTCTCCACCGTCGCCGGCACGCCGGCCTCGTGCAGTGCATGCCGGAGCGCATCGAGCAGCACCGGGTTGCGGGCGCCGCCGCCGCAGACGAACACGGCCTTGCAGCCGGCCGCGTGCCGGGCGATCTCGCGCGCGACCGAGACGGCGGTGAGTGCCGTCAGCGTCGCCTGCACGTCTTCCGGCGCGACCTGCGTGAACGCGGCGAGCTTCGCGTCGAGCCACGCGGGATTGAACAGGTCGCGGCCGGTGCTTTTCGGCGGCGGCGCGACGAAGTAGGGTTCGTCGAGCAGCGCGTCGAGCAGCGCCGCGTGCACGGTACCGCGCGCGGCGAACTTGCCGCCGTCGTCGTAGGGCTTGCCGAGATGGCGCGTCGCCCATTCGTCGAGCAACGCGTTCGCGGGCCCGCAGTCGAAGCCGCGCACGTCGCCGCCTTCGCCGGGCAGGATCGTGATGTTGCTGATGCCGCCGAGGTTGCAGACGACCCGCGTCTCGCCCGGCGCGCCGAACACCGTCGCGTGGAACGCCGGCGCGAGCGGCGCGCCGTGGCCGCCGGCCGCGACGTCGCGGCTGCGGAAATCGGCGATCACGTCGAGATGGGTGAGTTCGGCGAGCAGCGCCGGATTGTTGAGCTGGCGCGTGTAGCCGCGCTCGGGACGGTGCCGGACCGTCTGGCCGTGCACGCCGATCGCGCGGATCTCCTCGCGCGACAGGCCGGCCGTGCGCTGCAGCTCGTGACAGCACACCGCATAGCGCGCGACGAGCGCATTCGCCGCGACCGATTCGCGGTCGATCTCGTTGTCGCCGGGCTGCTGCAGCGCGAACAGCGCGTCGCGCAGCGATTGGGCGAAGCCGACGAACGCTTCCGCGAGCACGACCGGCGCGCGGCCGGTCTCGAAACGCACGGCGACGCCGTCGACGCCGTCCATGCTGGTTCCCGACATCAGCCCGAAGTAGATGCCGTCGGCCGGATGGGCGGGTTGCGGATGTCGTTGCGGCACGTTGGGTCCTCCTGGATCGAGCGGCGCGGGCCGGTGCCACGCGCCTTGCGCCCGATTATCCGCGCAACCTGACGCGTCGTTAAGCGATGCACGCGCAAGTTATGGGAAAATCCCTGTCTTTGCGACATTCTTCCTGGCCCCGATGAGCACCGAACCCAGTTCCAAGCCTGTTTTCCCGATCACCGACGAAGTCCGCCATGCGCTCGCCGTCACGAAGCGCGGCGTCGACGAACTGCTGATCGAGGAAGAGTTCGCGCAGAAGCTCGCGCGCAGCGCGGCCACCGGCACGCCGTTGCGCATCAAGCTCGGCCTCGACCCGACCGCACCCGACATCCACATCGGCCATACGGTCGTGCTGAACAAGATGCGTCAGCTGCAGGACCTCGGCCACACGGTGATCTTCCTGATCGGCGATTTCACGTCGCTGATCGGCGACCCGTCGGGCCGCAACGCGACGCGCCCGCCGCTCACGCGCGAGCAGATCGAATCGAACGCGAAGACCTACTTCGAGCAGGCTGCGCTCGTGCTCGACCGCGCCAAGACCGAGATCCGCTACAACAGCGAATGGTCGATGCCGCTCGGCGCGGACGGGATGATCAAGCTCGCGTCGCGCTACACGGTCGCGCGGATCCTCGAGCGCGAGGATTTCACGAAGCGCTTCCAGGGCGGCGTGCCGATCTCGATCCACGAATTCCTGTACCCGCTGATGCAGGGCTACGACTCGGTCGCGCTGAACGCCGACCTCGAGCTCGGTGGCACCGACCAGAAGTTCAACCTGCTGGTCGGCCGCGAACTGCAGAAGCAGTACGGCCAGGAACAGCAGTGCATTCTCACGATGCCGCTGCTCGAAGGCCTCGACGGCGTCGAGAAGATGTCGAAGTCGAAGGGCAACTACGTCGGCATCAGCGAGAAGCCGACCGACATGTTCGGCAAGCTGATGAGCATCTCGGACACGCTGATGTGGCGTTACTTCGAGCTGCTGTCGTTCCGCAGCATCGAAGAAATCGCGGGCTTCAAGCGCGACGCCGAAGGCGGCCGCAACCCGCGCGACTTCAAGGTGCTGCTCGCGCAGGAAATCGTCGCGCGCTTCCACTCGCAGGCCGATGCCGAGCGTGCGCTGGAGGACTTCAACCACCGCGCGAAGGGCGGCGTGCCGGACGACATCCCGTCGGTCACGCTCGCGGGCGCGCCGCTCGCGATCGGCCAGCTGCTGAAGCAGGCGGGCCTCGTGCCGTCGACGAGCGAAGCGCTGCGCAACATCGAGCAGGGCGGCGTGAAGATCGACGGCGCGACCGTCTCCGACAAGGGACTGAAGGTCGAGGCCGGCGAGTTCGTCGTCCAGGTCGGCAAGCGCCGCTTCGCGCGCGTCACGCTGACCGCATGATCGCGCTGATCCAGCGCGTGAAGCGCGCCGACGTGCGCGTCGGCGACCGTACGACGGGCGAGATCGGCGCAGGGCTGCTCGCGCTCGTCTGCGCGGAGCGTGGCGACACCGAGGCCGCGGCCGACAAGCTGCTCGCGAAGCTGCTCGGCTATCGCGTGTTCAGCGATGCCGCGGGCAAGATGAACCTGCCGGTGTCGAACATCGACGGCGCGGGCTGCGCCGGCGGCCTGCTGCTCGTGTCGCAGTTCACGCTCGCGGCCGATACCAACAGCGGGCTGCGGCCGAGCTTCACGCCGGCCGCGCCGCCCGACGAAGGCGCGCGCCTGTTCGACTATTTCGTCGCGGCCGCGCGCGAGCGTCATCCGGTCGTCGAGACGGGCGAGTTCGGCGCCGACATGCAGGTGTCGCTCGTCAACGACGGCCCCGTGACGTTCTGGCTGCAAGTGCGGCCCTGATTCATTCCCGGAGACGCGCCGCGATGGCCACCACGCAGATTCTCTTCATTCGCCATGGCGAGACGGCCTGGAACCGCATCAAGCGCATCCAGGGCCATATCGACATTCCACTGGCCGACACGGGGCTCGCGCAGGCGCAGCGGCTGGCCGTCCGGCTCGCGCGGGACGCGCGCGAAGGACAGCGGATCGACGCGATCTATTCGAGCGACCTGATGCGCGCGCAACAAACCGCGCAACCCTTTGCCGATGCGCTCGGGCTGCCGCTGCAGTTGCGCGAAGGGCTGCGCGAACGCGCGTACGGCGTGTTCCAGGGGCATGACAGCACCGAGATCGAGACGCTGTTTCCGGACGCCTACGCCGCGTGGCAGACGCGCGACCCGGGCTTCGCGCCCGACGGCGGCGAGTCGCAGCGCGAGTTCTATCATCGCGTGCTGCATGCGCTCGAGCCGATCGTCGCCGCGCATCCGGGCGGCCGGATCGCGTGTGTTGCACACGGCGGCGTGCTCGACTGCGTGTACCGCTTCGCCAACGGTATCGACCTGTCGGCGCCGCGCAGCTATCAACTGCTCAACACGAGCATCAACGTCGTCGATTACGTCGATGGTCGCGCACAGGTCGTGCAATGGGCCGACGTGTCGCACCTCGACGCCGCGAGCGACGACGACGGGTATCGCAAGGTACTCTGATCCGGTCGTACCGGCTCCGCCCGGCGGAAGAATCAGATCGTCAGGCGGGCGGGGTGCCGTCGGGCGGTGTCGCGGTTGCGCGGCGGCGTGCGCGCTTCGACGCGCCGTTGACGAGCGCCCAGCGCAGCACGGGCGCGACTGCCCGCACACCGGGCCGGACCACCGCGCGTCGCAGCGGCGCGAACGTCGACACGTCGAGCATGCGCTGCGCCCAGGGCGGCAGCAGGTCGATTCCCGCATGCATGATCAGCGACGCGGCTGGCCGCAGCGCGGGCGTTGCGACCGGCACGTTCAACAGGATGTCCATGACCTCGAAGGTGTGCGGCCCGGCTTCGAGTTCGGGCTGCATGCGCGCGAAATAGGCCGCTACCTCGGCGCGTGAACGGGGCACATCCCGGGCGCCGAGCAACTCCGCGATCAATGCCGTTTCCGCGTAGTAGCCGTCCTGCAGCTCGCCCGACAGCGACGGATTCACATAGCGCAAATGCGCGGCGAGGAAGCTCGAAACTTCCGCGACATGCACCCACGTCAGCAACGCCGGATCGTCGGCTCGATACGGCCGGCCGTCGGGCGCAGTGCCCGATATGCGCGCGTGGATCGTTTTCACGCGCTCGATGAGCGCGAGTGCGTCCGCGCGGCTGCCGAACGTCGTGCCCGTGATGAACGTGGCGGTGCGCCGCAAGCGGCCGAGGATGTCGGTGCGAAACGACGAGTGATCCCAGACGCCCGCGAGCGCGAGCGGATGGAGCGCCTGCAGCAGTAGCGCGGCAATGCCGCCCGTCATCATCGACGTGAAATCGGCATGCACGCGCCAGCAGATCGCGTCGGGGCCGAACAGCCCCGGGTCTCCGGGCGGCGACGAGAGATCGATCGACGGACCGCCGCCGCCCGTCGTCAGGTGCGTGATGCCGGCCACGAGCCGCTTGCGGATCGGTTCGACCCAGCGCGGGCCCGGTGTGGGCGGGGCGGGGTGCGGGCTGGGCGGCGTGGTCATGGCGAGCTTGGCGCGGGCAGCGGGTTACTTCCCGTCGGCGGTATCCCACATCCCGCGTTCGGGGTTGCCGGCGTCGGGCGCGGAGAGCCCGAAGTGGCGGTACGTGAGCAGCGTCGCGACGCGCCCGCGCGGCGTGCGCTGCAGGAAGCCCTGCTGGATCAGGTACGGTTCGAGTACGTCCTCGATCGTGTCGCGCTCCTCGCCGATCGCAGCCGCGAGGTTGTCGATGCCGACCGGGCCGCCGTCGAACTTGTGCAGGATCGCCTCGAGCAGCTTGCGGTCCATCAGGTCGAAGCCGACCGGGTCGACGTCGAGCATCGCGAGCGCGGCGTCGGCGACGGCCGCGGTGATCTGGCCGTCGGCCTTCACTTCCGCATAGTCGCGCACGCGGCGCAGCAGCCGGTTCGCGATCCGCGGCGTGCCGCGCGAGCGCTTCGCGATCTCCAGCGCGCCGTTCGGATCGATCTGCGCGTTCAGCAGCGACGCCGAGCGCCGCACGATGCGCGACAATTGCTCGGCATCGTAGAACTCGAGGCGCGCGACGATCCCGAAGCGATCGCGCAACGGGTTGGTCAGCATCCCCGCACGCGTGGTCGCGCCGACCAGCGTGAACGGCTGCAGGTCGAGCTTCACGCTGCGCGCGGCCGGCCCTTCGCCGATCATGATGTCGATCTGGTAATCCTCGAGCGCCGGATACAGGATTTCCTCGACGACCGGCGACAGCCGGTGGATCTCGTCGATGAACAGCACGTCGTTCGCTTCAAGGTTGGTCAGCAGCGCGGCGAGATCGCCCGCGCGTTCGAGCACGGGGCCCGACGTCTGGCGCAGGTTCACGCCCATCTCGCGCGCGATGATGTGCGCGAGGGTGGTCTTGCCGAGGCCGGGCGGCCCGAACAGCAGCACGTGGTCGAGCGGCTCGGCGCGGCGCTTCGCGGCCTCGATGAAGATCTCGAGCTGGCCGCGCACCTTTTCCTGGCCGACGTAGTCGTCGAGCTGGCGCGGCCGCAGCGCGCGTTCGAACACCTCCTCGTGCGACGAGGCGGGCGTGGCGGCGATGATCCGCTCGGCGGCGAGTTTGTCGGTTTCAATCATGCGGCCATTGTACCGCGCGCCGTCGCGCGGCCGAACTGGCCGAACGGCCGACTGGCGCGTGCCGCGCGACGGCGCGACACTGGCTCCGACAGCCGGCTCGGGCGGCCGTTACACCTTCGACAGTGCCTTGAGCGCGAGTTTGATGCCTTCGGACACGCCGGTGCCGGCCGGCACGTTCTTGATCGCGGCGAGGCCTTCCTTTTCCGAATAGCCGAGCGCGAGCAGCGCGTTGAGGATGTCGGTCGCGTGGTCGGACTGGGACGCGGCGCCGGCGAGTGCGCCGAGGTCCGCGCCGAGCTTGCCCTTCAGCTCGAGCAGCAGGCGCTCGGCGGTCTTCTTGCCGATGCCGGGCAGGCGCGTGAGGCGCGCGGCGTCCTGCATCGTCACCGCCTGCGCGAGCTCCTGCACGCTCATGCCGGACAGCACGGCCAGCGCCATGCGCGCGCCGATGCCGGTGATCTTCAGCAGTTCGCGGAAGGTCGTGCGCTCCTGCGGCGTCAGGAAGCCGTACAGCAGGTGCGCGTCCTCGCGCACGATCTGCTGCGTGAGCAGCACGACGCGCTCGCCCGTTTGCGGCAGGTTGTAGAAGGTGCTCATCGGCACGTCGATTTCGTAACCGACGCCGTTGCAGTCGACGAGCAGGTGAGGCGGATTCTTTTCGAGCAGGATGCCGGCGATGCGACCGATCATGGATGGCGGGATGCGAGGAAGAAAGCGCGAGTGTAGCGCAGGTGCGGCGCGATGCCGATGGGTTGGCCGTCAGGTCGGGGCGCCGCGCGACGCGGGGCGATCAGGCAGGCAGGCAGGACGGTGGCAGGCGCAATGCGCGCGACTCGGGTAGCCGCGCGCCGCGCCGAGGGGATGCGTGCCGTCGCGTCAGCCGACGAGCCGTCCGCGCCGCACGCGCAGCCCCCTTTTCGCGAGCGCCGGCGCGAGGCCGCCGATCGTGCCGAGCGTATTGCCGCTGTGCGCGTGGCAGATCGCCATCCCGAGCGCGTCGGCCGCGTCGCTGCCGGGCTGGCCGGTCAGGTTGAGCAGTCTCGTGACCATCTCCTGCATCTGCGACTTGGTCGCGCGGCCGTAACCGACGACCGCCTGCTTCAGTTGCAGCGCGGTGTATTCCGCCACCGGCAGGCCGCCGGAGACGAGCCCGCAGATCGCGGCACCGCGCGCCTGGCCGAGCAGCAGCGTCGACTGCGGGTTCACGTTCACGAACACCTGTTCGATCGCGGCCTGGTCGGGCGCGTGTTCGCGCACGAGCGTCGATACGCCCTGGAAGATCGTGCCGAGCCGGGTAGCCAGGTCAGCCGTAGGCGTGCGGATCACGCCGCTTGCGACATAGGCGAGCCGGTGGCCGCTGACGTCGATGACGCCGAAGCCGGTGACGCGCAGGCCGGGGTCGATGCCGAGAATTCGCATGAGTGAGGAGAAAAACCTGATGCCGCGATACTACAACGAATGGTGCGCGGGGCCGGCCGCGTGGCTGCGTGCGCCGGCGCCGCGCAATAAAAAACCCGGCGGGTATGATGCCGCCGGGTTTTCGTGCGGCGGCCGCGCGGGCCGCGTGCGATCAGTGACGGAAGTGGCGCACGCCCGTCAGGATCATTGCGATGCCGTGCTCGTCGGCCGCCGCGATCACTTCGTCGTCGCGCATCGAGCCGCCCGGCTGGATCACGCAGGTCGCGCCTGCCGCCACGACGACGTCGAGACCGTCGCGGAACGGGAAGAACGCATCCGACGCGACGGCCGAACCGGCCAGCGTGAGGCCCGCGTTCTGCGCCTTGATGCTCGCGATGCGTGCCGAATCGACGCGGCTCATCTGGCCTGCGCCGACGCCGAGCGTCATGCCGTTGCCGCAGAACACGATCGCGTTCGACTTCACGTACTTCGCGACGCGCCATGCGAACAGCAGGTCGTCCATTTCCTTCGCGGTCGGTTGACGCTTCGTGACGACGCGCAGCTCGCTCGGCTGCACGTTCTTCGAATCGAGCGACTGCACGAGCAGGCCGCCGCCCACGCGCTTCAGGTCGAACGCGTTATGGCCGTCGCCGAGCGCGATTTCGAGCAGGCGCACGTTCTGCTTCGCGGCGAACACCTGCTTCGCGGCGTCCGTGAACGACGGCGCGATCAGCACTTCGACGAACTGCTTGGCCACCGCCTGCGCGGCCGTCTCGTCGACTTCGCGGTTGAACGCGATGATGCCGCCGAACGCCGACGTCGGGTCGGTCTGGAATGCCTTCGCGTACGCGTCGGCCGAATCGTTGCCGACCGCGACGCCGCACGGGTTCGCGTGCTTGATGATCACGCAGGCCGGCGCGTCGAACGTCTTCACGCATTCCCACGCCGCGTCCGAATCCGCGATGTTGTTGTACGACAGTTCCTTGCCCTGCAGCTGGCGGTAGTTCGCCAGTGCGCCGGCCGGCGCCGCGAGGTCGCGGTAGAACGCCGCGCTCTGGTGCGGGTTCTCGCCGTAGCGCAGGTCCTGCACCTTGTCGAACGCCATGTTCAGCGTGGCCGGGTATGCGCTGCGCGATGCGTGCTGCAGCTCGTCGGTCAGGCTCGTCAGGTAGTTCGTGATCGCGCCGTCGTATTGCGCGGTGTGCGCGAACACCTTGGTCGCGAGGCGGAAGTTGGTCGCATAGCCGATCGCGTTGCCGTTCGCCTTCATTTCATCGAGCACGACCGCGTAATCGGCCGGGTCGACGACGACCGTCACGTCGCGGTGGTTCTTCGCGGCCGAGCGCAGCATCGTCGGGCCGCCGATGTCGATGTTCTCGATCGCGTCGGCGAGCGTGCAGTCGTCCTTCGCGATCGTCGCGACGAACGGGTACAGGTTCACGACCAGCAGGTCGATCGTCGGGATGCCGTGCTGCTCCAGCGCCTGCATGTGCTCGGGCAGGTCGCGGCGGGCGAGGATGCCGCCGTGCACCTTCGGGTGGAGCGTCTTCACGCGCCCATCGAGCATTTCCGGGAAGCCCGTGTAGTCAGCGACTTCGGTCACGGGCAGGCCCGCGTCGGCGAGGAGTTTCGCGGTGCCGCCGGTCGACAGGAGTTTGACGCCGAGGTCGGACAGCGACTTCGCGAAGTCGACGATGCCGGTCTTGTCGGAAACGGAAATGAGCGCTTGCTTGATCATGATGGAACCACCAATAGCCAGGGAAACGGGGACGGGACGGCTGCCTACAGCAAGCCGTGCTGCTGCAGCTTCTTGCGCAGCGTATTGCGATTGATGCCGAGGTACTCCGCGGCGAGCGACTGGTTGCCGCCGGCCTGTACGAGCACGACCTCGAGCATCGGCTTTTCGACGCAGGACATCACCATTTCATAGACGTCGTGCGGATTGGAGCCGTCTAGATCCCGGAAATACACGTCCAGGCTCTCGCGGACACATTGTTCGATGTTGTGCTTGCTCATGCTGCTAACTGGTTATGGTCGTCCGACTCGCCCTGGCCGTTTTCCTCTTCGTCATCGACGTAGACGAGGTGGTCCGACAGCGCCTTTTGCGCCTCGAAGAATGCATTGACGGCGGCGAGTTGCTCGCGGGTGGAATCGAGCGTGTTCATCCTGTGCCGGAACCCGTTGGCACCGGAAAGGCCGCGAGTGTACCAGCCGATGTGCTTGCGCGCAGTACGGACGCCCGTGAATTCACCATAGAACGCGTAGTGGTCTTCCAGGTGTTCGTTCATCACGTGCTGGATCTCGTCGATCCGCGGCGGGGGCAGCAGCTCGCCGGTTTGCAGGAAATGATCGATTTCACGGAACAGCCACGGCCGGCCTTGCGCGGCGCGACCGATCATCAGTGCGTCGGCGCCGGTGGCGTCGAGCACGGCCTTTGCTTTTGCCGGCGACGTGATGTCGCCGTTCGCGACGACCGGGATGCGCACGGCCGCCTTCACAGCCGCGATGGTGTCGTATTCCGCGTCGCCGCGGTAGAGGTCGGCGCGCGTGCGGCCGTGTACGGTCAGCATCGAGATGCCGGCCGCCTCGGCGAGGCGCGCGACCGTGATCGCGTTCTTGTGCTCGCGATCCCAGCCGGTGCGGATCTTCAGCGTGACGGGCACCGCATCCGGCCCCGTGCCGACCGCCGCGACGACGGCCTCGACGATCCGCTGCACGAGCGGCTCGTTCTGCAGCAGCGCGGAGCCGGCCGCGACGTTGCAGACCTTCTTCGCCGGGCAACCCATGTTGATGTCGATGATCTGCGCGCCGTTGTCGACGTTGTAGCGGGCCGCTTCGGCCATCATCGCCGGATCGGCGCCGGCGATCTGCACCGCGATCGGCTCGACCTCGCCTTCGTGGTTTGCCCGTCGCATCGTCTTCGCGCTCTTCCACAGCTGCGCATTGGACGCGACCATCTCGGACACGGCGTACCCGGCCCCCAGCCGCTTGCACAGCTGGCGGAACGGACGATCCGTCACGCCGGCCATCGGGGCGACGAACAGGTTGTTACGCAATACGTGAGAGCCGATAACGGGCATCGCAATGGCACCGCCCGCGAGCGCCGGGCGTCGCGGGCAAAAAAGGGCAGAGGGAAAACGGCTATTTTACCGTATTCCCATGCCCCGCCGATTTGACCCGGTTTGCGCGGCCTGACCGCGCGCAACGCGCGGCGTGTCAGTTGCGCTGGCCGAACATCATCTGGCGTGCGATCGCCTTCTTGAGCGGCGGCACGAATTCGAGCGCGGTGAGCGCCGCGCCGCGCAGCAGCGGAAGAGGGCCGGCGTCGACGGTAAACAGGCGCGCGAGCGTGTCCGTCGCGCCGATCGTGAAGCGCCGGTCGAGCGCGCGCCGTGCGTTGAAGGTGGCGAGCGCGGTCGCTTCGAAGCCCTGCGTGGACAGCGCGTCGACGAGCGTGTGCGCATCGCGCAGCCCGAGGTTGAGCCCCTGGCCGGCGACCGGATGCAGCGTTTGCGCGGCGTTGCCGACGATCGCGATGCGCCCGTTGACGAGCGTCTGTGCCGCGTTCAATCCGAGCGGGAACGATGCGCGCCCCGCGATCGCGACGAATCGGCCCATCCGCTCGCCGAATGCAGCGCCGAGTTCGCGCAGGAACGCGTCGTCGGGAAGGGCGGCGCGGCGGGCCGCCTCGTCGGGCGTGCAGCACCACACGAGCGAATAATCGGCACCGCCAAGCGGCAGCAGCGCGAGCGGGCCTTCGTGCGTGAAGCGCTCCCAGGCGACGTTCGGGCGCGGCGCCGAGACGGTGACCGTGCCGACGATCGCGGTCTGGCCATAGTCGCGGCGATGCTTGCCGGTATCGGCCTGCTGTTCGTGGAACAGCCCGCCTTCGGCGTTGATGACGATGCGCGCGCGCAGCGTGCGCTCGCCTTGCGGGCCGTCGAGCGTCAGCGTGACGCCGTCGGCGTCCTGTTGCGGCGTGCGTGCGGTGGTCGACGTGAGCCAGTCGACGCGCGTGCCGCGCACGGCCTGCGCGAGCGCCTGCACGATCGAGCCGTAGCGCACGACGTAGCCGAGCGCGGCGAGGTCGTGCTCGTCGCGGTCGATCAGCGTGCGGCCGAAATGGCCGCGCTGCGACACGTGGATGTGTTCGATCGGCGTTGCGTCGGCCGGCCATCCGAGCGTGTCGAGCAGCACGCGGCTGCCGTGCGACACGGCGATCGCGCGCGGGTCGTTCGCGCTCGCGGCCGGCTCGCGCGCGTCGATCAGCGCGATCGACGCGTGCTGCGTCGCGCTGCGTCGGGCGAGCCAGCCGGCGAGCGCGAGCCCGACGGGGCCCGCGCCGACGATGGCGAGGTCATGGTCCGGCGTGGCCGGGGAGGAAGCGGTCGTCATCAGTGTTCGTGAAACGGGGTAACGGTCAACTGCGGGTCAACGGCAGGTCAACACCGGGCCAACGACGGTCCGGCACCGGCGCGATGTCAACCTGCGGTACGCTCACGCGCCGTGCGCCGCGCCCGCACGCATCAGCGCCTCGATCTCGTCGGCCGCCACCGGCACGTCGCGCGTGATCAGCTCGCAACCGTGCTCGCGCACGATCGCGTCGTCCTCGATGCGGATGCCGATGTTCCAGTATTCGGACGGCACGTCGTCGGCGGCGCGCACGTACAGGCCCGGCTCGACGGTGAGCGTCATGCCGGCTTTCAGCGTGCGCCACGGCAGCGCGCCGTTGGCGTCGCGCGCGGCGAGCCGCTCGCGGTAGTCGCCGCAATCGTGCACGTCCATGCCGATCCAGTGGCCGGTGCGGTGCATGTAGAAGCGTGCGTACGCGCGCTCGGCGAGCACGTCGTCGACGCTCGAGAAGCGCGTCTTCGGGATGATGCCCGTATCGAGCAGCCCTTGCGCCAGCACCCGCACGGCCGCGTCGTGCGGCGCCTCGAACGGCACGCCCGCGCGCGTCGCGTCGATCGCGGCCTGCTGCGCGGCGAGCACGATGTCGTACAGCGTGCGCTGCGCGGGCGAGAAGCGCCCGTTGGCCGGGAACGTGCGCGTGATATCCGACGCGTAGCCGTCGAGTTCGCACGCGGCATCGATCAGGATCAGGTCGCCGTCCCGCGCGGCCGCGTTGCCGGCCGGGTAGTGCAGCACGCACGCGTTCGCGCCGGCCGCGACGATCGAGCCGTACGCGGGCGCCTGCGCGCCATGCTTGCGGAACGTGTACAGCAGCTCGGCCTCGAGTTCGTACTCGCGGATCCCCGGGCGGCACACCTGCATCGCGCGACGGTGCGCGAGCGCGGAGATGTGTGCGGCGCGCATCATGATCGCGAGTTCGTGTTCGTCCTTCACGAGCCGCATGTCGTCGAGCAGGGGCGTGAGGTCGAGCAGCGCGTCCGGTGCGGCGACGCCGCTGCGCGCCTGCGCGCGCACCGCATCGATCCAGCCGGCGAGCTGGCGGTCGAACTCGGCCGACGCGCCGAACCGGTAGTGCACGGTGCCCGCATCGGCGAGCAGGCGCGGCATTTCGGTGTCGATCACGTCGACCGCGTAGGCCGCGTCGAAGCCGAACGCATCGCGCGCGGCCTCGGGCCCGTAATGGAAACCTTCCCAGATCTCGCGGTCGGCATTCTTCGCGCGGCAGAACAGGATCGATTCCGGCGCGCCGTGCGACCCGGCCGCGTTCAGCACGAGCACGGCGTCCGGCTCGGTGAAGCCCGTCAGGTAGTGGAAGTAGCTGTCATGCCGGTACGGAAAGGCCGTATCGCGGTTGCGCAGCATTTCCGGCGCGGTGGGAACGATGGCGACGCCGCCGCCGGCGGCGCGCAGTGTGGCAAGCACGCGTTCACGGCGCTGGCGGTAGACGTCGACGGCGATGGCGGTATCGAGGGGCGCATTCATCGTGCGATTGTAGCGCCGCCGGACGCGGCGCGTGAGAGACACGGCCGCAAGCCGCGCCGGACGGGGCTCGGCGGCGGCTGTTGCAAACCATCCACAGGCCGGACGGGCGATTTTCTATCGGGCCGCGCCGGCCGGTTATGATCGGCGACAACGTATACTCTCGGCAGTTCCCTTGAAAAGGCAGATGATGAAATTAATCGGTTCGCTCAGCAGCCCGTACGTCCGCAAGGCGCGGATCGTGCTTGCTGAAAAGAAGATCGACTACAAGCTGGAGCTCGAGAACGTATGGGCGCCGGAGACGGACATTCATGCATCGAATCCGCTCGGCAAGGTCCCGTGTCTCGTGATGGAGGATGGTGCCGCGGTGTTCGATTCCCGCGTGATCTGCGAATACGTCGACACGCTGTCGCCGGTCGGCAAGCTGATTCCGCCGTCGGGACGCGAGCGGCTCGAAGTGCGGTGCTGGGAAGCGCTGGGCGACGGCGTGCTCGACGCGGCCGTGGCGATCCGTCTCGAACACACGCTGCGCGACGAAGCGCAGCGCAGCGCGAGCTGGATCGCGCGCCAGCAGCGCAAGATCGACGACGCGCTCGTCGCGATGTCGCAGGGCCTCGGCGGCAAGACGTGGTGCGTCGGTAATCATTACACGCTCGCCGACATCGCACTCGGCTGCGCGCTCGGCTACCTCGACTTCCGGATGTCCGAACTCAACTGGCGCGACCGCCATCCGAATCTCGACAAGCATTTCGTGAAGCTGTCGCAGCGGCAGACGTTCGTCGACACGCTGCCGCAAGGCTGACCTGCCGCCGCCCGCGGATCGGGCAGACAAGAGAAAAGCGCCCCGCGGGGCGCTTTTCTCTTTGGCGAGCCGCCCGGCGGCGGGCGCTCGCGCGTTACTCGATCGACGTGTAAACGGTTTCGCCGAGCACGAACGAATCGCTGCGCGCGATCGGCCACCACTTGTCGTACAGCGTATAGCCGCAGGTCTGGCCGTCGAGCAGCGCGCCGGGCTTCAGGTACTTCAGCAGCTGCGACATCAGCCGCACCTCGTGCGGCGCGACGCGCTGCACGATGTGATGCGCGCGCAGCTCGGACGGATGGCCGAGGCCGGCCGCCTGCACGAGTTCCTGCAGTGCGTGCAGCGTATTGCGGTGGAAGTTGAACACGCGCTCGGCCTTGTCGGGCACGACGAGGGCGCGCTGGCGCACCGGGTCCTGCGTGGCGACGCCGGTCGGGCAGCGGTCGGTGTGGCAGTGCTGCGCCTGGATGCAGCCGACCGCGAACATGAAGCCGCGTGCCGAGTTCACCCAGTCCGCGCCGATCGCGAGCGTGCGTGCGATGTCGAACGCGCTGATGATCTTGCCGCTCGCGCCGATCTTCACGCGATCGCGCACGCCGATCCCGACGAGCGTGTTGTGCACCAGCAGCAGGCCCTCCTGCAGCGGCACGCCGACATGGTCGGTGAATTCGAGCGGCGCCGCGCCGGTGCCGCCTTCCGCGCCGTCGACGACGATGAAGTCGGGCACGATGCCCGTCTCGAGCATCGCCTTCGCGATCCCGAAGAATTCCCACGGATGGCCGATGCACAGCTTGAAGCCGGTCGGCTTGCCGCCCGACAGCGTGCGCAGCCGTTCGACGAATTCGAGCAGCCCGCGCGGCGTCGAGAATTGCGAGTGCGTCGCGGGCGAGATGCAGTCCTTGCCCATCGGCACGCCGCGCGTCTCGGCGATCTCGGGCGTGATCTTCGCGGCCGGCAGCACGCCGCCGTGGCCCGGCTTCGCGCCTTGCGACAGCTTGATCTCGATCATCTTGACCTGCGGATCGGCGGCCTGCTTCGCGAACTTGTCCGGGTTGAACGTGCCGTCCTCATTGCGGCAGCCGAAGTAGCCGGACGCGATTTCCCAGATGATGTCGCCGCCGTTTTCGCGATGGTACTTCGACAGCGAGCCTTCGCCGGTGTCGTGCGCGAACTCGCCTTTCTTCGCGCCGAGGTTCAGCGAGCGGATCGCGTTCGCGGACAGCGAGCCGAAGCTCATCGCCGAGATGTTGAAGATCGAGATGTCGTACGGCTGCGCGCGGTTCGCGCCGACCCGGATGCGGAAGTCGTGGTTCGGCAGCTTCGTCGGCGCGAGCGAGTGGCTGATCCATTCGTGCGCGACGGACTTCACGTTCAGTTCGGTGCCGTACGGGCGGTTGTCGGCGACGTTCTTCGCGCGCTGGTAGACGAGGCTGCGCTGCGCGCGCGAGAACGGTTTCTCGTCGGTGTCGTCCTCGACGAAGTACTGGCGGATTTCAGGCCGGATGAACTCGAACAGGAAGCGGAAATGGCCCCAGAGCGGGTAGTTGCGCAGGATCGCGTGACGGTCCTGGTTCAGGTCGTACAGGCCGACGGCGACGAGGGCGACGGGGATGATGATCCACAGCCAGGAAAGCACGTGGATCGACGCGAGCGCGGCCGCGGCAACGAGCAGCAGGACGGCACACCACATCGCGAGGTAGCGTCTGGAAAGCATGGGGACTCCTAGGGTCTATTCATGTATGGAACGCGCATGCGAATGCCCGAAAGCGCGCGCAGGGCAAGGAGCGAGGAGCGCCGTTTGGCCGAGCCAAACAAGTGACGAGCGACGCCGCCATGCGGGCGATTTCGGGCATTCCCGTGACTTGAATTTCTTAATTTGGGGTTGCCACGAGAACGGCCGCTCGCCGCGTTGCGCTCCTTGCGAATACGTCAGTATTCGCGGCGTCGCGCGCCTCGCGAGCGGCCGTTCTCGTGGCAACGCATGTGCGTTCCATACATGAATAGACCCTGCATCTTGAAATGCCGCCATGCGTACGCTGCGCGGCGGCGCACCGGCCGCGGCGGAATCGTGTTCCGCCGGGCGCGGCGTGCCGCAAGTCTAAACCGAATGGATGTCAGCGTGCTTCGGCGAGCGCACCCGCGCGGGCTGCCGCCGGTGCCGGCGCCGTCTGGCCGGGCTGGCCGGTGGCCGCGAACTCGATGATGCCGCCGCCGAGGCAGATCTCGCCGTCGTACAGCACGGCCGACTGGCCGGGCGTGACCGCCCATTGCGCGTCGTCGAAGGCGAGCGAGAAGCGGGCTTCGCCGGCCGGGCCGGGTGCGGCGGCGCCGAACGCGCATGCCGCATCGGCCTGCCGGTAGCGCGTCTTCGCGCCGCACGCGAAGCCGTCGGCCGGCGGTTCGCCCGCGACCCAGCTCACGTTGCCGGCGACGAGCTCGCGCGACAGCAGCCACGGATGGTCGTGGCCCTGC
Organism: Burkholderia sp. Bp9099; assembly: GCF_003857805.1. NCBI lineage: Bacteria > Pseudomonadati > Pseudomonadota > Betaproteobacteria > Burkholderiales > Burkholderiaceae > Burkholderia > Burkholderia sp. Bp9099. The sequence goes on along the minus strand of NZ_QTPU01000006.1, from coordinate 122,320 downwards.
ACGACGTACAGCGTGTTCGACGCGATGTCCTTCGCCGCGACGAACCACGGCTCGCCGCTGCCGCTCTTGCTGCCGCCGAGGCCGATGCCCTTGCGCTGGCCGAACGTGTAGAACGCGAGGCCGATGTGCTCGCCGACCACCTTGCCGTCCGGCGTCTTCATCGGACCGGGTTTCGTCGGAAGATAGCGGTTCAGGAAGTCGCGGAACGGCCGTTCGCCGATGAAGCAGATGCCGGTCGAGTCCTTCTTCTTCGCGTTCGGCAGGCCGATCTGCGCGGCGATCTCGCGCACCTTCGTCTTCGGGATCTCGCCGAGCGGGAACATCGTCTTCGACAGTTGCGCCTGGTTCAGCCGGTGCAGGAAGTACGACTGGTCTTTCGTATGATCGAATGCCTTCAGTAGTTCGAAGCGGCCGTCGCGCTCGCGCACGCGCGCGTAGTGGCCGGTCGCGATCATTTCCGCGTCGAGCGACATCGCGTGGTCGAGGAACGCCTTGAACTTGATCTCGGCGTTGCACAGCACGTCCGGGTTCGGCGTGCGGCCGGCCGAATATTCGCGCAGGAATTCGGCGAACACGCGGTCCTTGTATTCGGCCGCGAAGTTCACGGCTTCCATGTCGATGCCGATCAGGTCGGCCACCGACACCACGTCGATCCAGTCCTGGCGCGTCGAGCAGTATTCGCCGTCGTCGTCGTCTTCCCAGTTCTTCATGAACAGGCCGACCACGTCGTATCCCTGTTCCTTCAGCAGCCACGCGGTCACCGACGAATCGACGCCGCCCGACATGCCCACTACTACACGGCGCTTGCTCATTTGTTTACCGCCTGACGGTCGAATGCGTCCGGGCGCGGCGCGACCGAATGCGTGTGCACGAAATCGAGCGGAATGCGCCGCCCGGCCAGATAGTCGTCGACGCAGCGCATCACCGCGGGCGAGCGGTGACGCTCGCTGCACGCGCGCAGTTCGTCGGCGCTCATCCACAGCGTGCGGACGATGCCGTCGTCGAGCACGTGGCCCGGCAGCGGCTCGCCGGCCGTGCCGCAGAACGTGAAGCGCAGGTAGGTCGCGCCGGCGCTGCCGGGGCGGTCGTAGTGCGCGAGATAGACGCCGACGAGCGCATCGGGGACGAACGGATGCGCGGTTTCCTCGAGCGTCTCGCGGATCACGGCGTCGGCGAGCGTCTCGCCGGCCTCGAGATGGCCGGCCGGCTGGTTGATGCGCAGGCCCGTCGAGGTTTCTTCCTCGATCACGAGAAAGCGACCGGCGCGCTCGACGAGCGCCGCGACGGTCACATGCGGGGTCCAGATTTCGGGTTTCATGGATCGGCATTTTACCGGTTGCGCCCGGACGCTGCCGGCCATTACGTTAGACGAATCCGACCCCGTGCTCTCGCGCTCGCCTCGCCGGTGCACGCCGCATCGCGCCCTTTTATGGCGCGACGATCGTCGCGACGCAGGCGGCGATCGAGTCCCGCACGCGCACGATCGCCGGGTCGCGCTGCGTGCTCGTGCGCCAGCCGATTTCCACCGGGTAGCGCGGCAGCTCGACCGGGCATGCGAGCGCGCGCAGCGACGTCGACTGCGCGATCGCGCGGGCCGCGTGCGCCGGTATCGTCGCCACCGCGTCGGAGCCGGCGAGCAGGTACGGCAGCGCCGCGAAATGCGTGGTCGACGCCGCCACGCGCCGCTTGTGGCCGAGCGCGGCCAGCGCTTCGTCGACGATCCCGATCACGCCGCCCGACGACACGAGCAGGTGATCGCGCCGCAGGAAATCGGCGAGCGCGAGCGTGCGCGGCGCGCGCGCCCGGCCGGCCGGATCGATCAGGCATGCGTAGCCGCCCGTCGCGACCGCGCGCCGGCTGAGCCCGTTCGCCGAGAACCCGCCCGACGCGATCGCGAGATCGACGCCGTGCCGCAGCAGCGCGTCGCCCGCGATGCCGCTGTGGGTCTGCCGGAAGATCAGCCGGATGCCCGCGGCTTCCCGCGCGACCGCGTCGATCAGCGCGCGGCCGAGCGCGATCTCGAAGTCGTCCGACAGCCCGATCGAGATCGTGCGGCCGACCCGCTCGCCGTCGTCGGCCGCGATCGCGAGGCTCGCGCGGCAGCGGTCGAGCGCGTCGGACAGGATCGGCTTGAGCTCGTCCGCGCGCGGCGTCGGCGCGAGCCCGCGGCCAGTGCGCACGAACAGCGGGTCGGCGTAGATCACGCGCAGCCGCGCGAGCGCCGCGCTGACGGCCGACTGCGTGAGGCCGAGCCGCAGCGCCGCGCGGCTCGCGCCGCCTTCCTCGTACAGCGCCTCGAACACCTTCAGCAGGTTCAGGTCGAGCCCGGCGATATCATCCGTATTCATGTCAGTTATCGTTGTATCGATTTGATCGATGAAATGATATCGATAAAGATGGCGTCACCCCATTCACCGGAGACGTCGTCATGTCCACCTCAGTCATCGCCGCGCTGCAGATCGGCGCATCGCCCGCCGGCACGCGCGCCACGCTCGACACGATCCTCGGCTACGAAACCGCGATCCGCGACAGCGGCGCGTCGCTCGTCGTGCTGCCCGAAGCCGTGCTCGGCGGCTATCCGAAAGGCGAGATCTTCGGCACGCGGCTCGGCTACCGGCTGCCCGAGGGCCGCGACGCGTATGCGCGCTACGCCGCGCAGGCGATCGACGTGCCGGGCCCCGAAACCGACGAACTGGCCGCGCTCTCGCAGCGCACGGGCGCGAGCCTCGTGGTCGGTGTGATCGAGCGCGGCGGCAGCACGCTGTACTGCACGGCGCTGTTCTTCGATCCGCGCGACGGGCTCGTCGCGAAGCACCGCAAGCTGATGCCGACCGGCACCGAACGGCTGATCTGGGGGCAGGGCGACGGCTCGACGCTGCCGGTGGTCGACACGGCCGCGGGCCGCGCGGGCGCCGTGATCTGCTGGGAGAACCACATGCCGCTGCTGCGCTGCGCGATGTATGCGAAAGGCGTGCAGATCTGGTGTGCGCCGACCGTCGACGAGCGCGACCTGTGGCAAAGCTCGATGCGGCACATCGCGCACGAGGGACGCTGCTTCGTCGTGAGCGCCTGCCAAGTGCAGCCGTCGCCGCGCGCGCTCGGCATCGACGTGCCGGGCTGGGATCCGGAGCGGCCGCTGATCCGCGGCGGCAGCGTGATCGTCGGGCCGCTCGGCGACCTGCTGACCGAGCCGCTGATCGGCGAGGCCGGGCTCGTGACCGCGCGTATCGATACCGACGAACTCGTGCGCGCGCGTTACGACTTCGATGTGGTCGGGCACTATGCGCGCCCGGACGTGTTTTCGCTGCACGTCGACGAGCGGCCGAAGCGGTCGGTGGTGTTCGGCGAGTGACGGGTGCGACCGGGGCGCGGACGCCCCGGCGTGCGAATGGCGGCGAGGTGGCCTGACAGTCGGGCGGCCGGACAGCCAGACAGACCGCCGGACAACCAGGTAGCCGAACCGCCGAACCGCGGCGCGGCATTCAGCGGGCGGCGGCTCTCCCCGCCTCAGCGCATCGGCGCTTCCGCGATCCGCATGTAGTCGGCGATCCGCCGGCCTTCCATGTCCGGAAACTGCTCGTGCACGGAGATATCACCCATCCGCGCGATGTCGAAGGTGCGGAAGTCGTCGCGGAGCTCGCACCATGCGCCGATCGTCCAGCGTCCGCCCCAGTAGACGAGCCCGAGCGGCCACACGCGGCGCTTCGTGTGCGCGCCGAGCCGGTCGCGGTAGTCGAAGCTGACGACGTGATGCGTGTCGACCGCCTGGTGGATCGCGTCGACCTTCGCGCAGAACGTCTCGTCGATGTGGAACGACGGCGCGAACACCGGCAGGCGATCGAGCGCGGTGCGCTTGTCGGCCGGCATCGCCGACGCGATCTTCGCGAGCGCCGAACGCGCGCCGCCCGCGAAGCGCGCGCCGCCCCAGGTCTCGAGCATGCGCGCGCCGGCCGCGAGCGCCGCGAGCTCCTCGGCCGTGAACGTGAGCGGCGGCAGGCTGGCGTTGCGGTTCAGCCGGTAGCCGATGCCGGCTTCGCCTTCGATCGGCACGCCCGACAGCTGCAGGTCGCGCACGTCGCGATAGACCGTGCGCGGCGACACCGACAGCCAGTCGGCGAGTTGCTGCGCGGTCGTGAGACGTCGCCCGCGCAGCAGCTCGGCGATCTGGAACAGGCGGTCGGCACGGCGCGTCATGGCTGCACCTCGACTCCAACGGCTACGGGGACTTCGCGATGATAGCGCCGCGCCCGCCGGAGCGTGGACGCGCTCAGTGGCATTTCGGCGCGTGCAGGCCGACGCGGTTGCCTTCGGTGTCGATCAGGTAGCCGATGTAGCCGTAGTTGTTCGGCAACTCGACGACCGAACCCTGCACGACGCCGCCCGCGCGCTTCGCGCGTTCGAGTGCCGCGACGACCGACTCGCCGGCGTTCAGGTAGACGAGCACGCCGTTCGCGCTCGGCTTCATCTGCTGCGGATCGAACACGATGCTGCCGCCCGTGCTCGACGCTTCGTGATCGAACATGGCCATCGGCACGCCGCCGATGACTTCGCGCTGCAGCGTCGTCTGCAGCACGGTTTCGTAGAAACGGATCGCCCGGTCGAAATCGAGGGACGGGATGTCGAACCACGCGATCGCGCGTTCCAGGGTTGCGGTGTCGGTTGCAGTTGCGGACGTCATGACGAGCTCCGTGTTGTTCGGGTTCTTGATGGAAACCAGCCTTGCATTGCGCCGGGATTGCAGTGTGACCGGGGGCTGCTGACAGCGTGCTGTCAGTAGTCGTGGCGACGCTGACAAATGACGCTGACAAATGGCGGCTTCGCTCCCGCAACGACCGCGCGGAACCTCGGTGGCGCGCGTGGCGCCGCTCGCCTGGGTGCGGCGGAAAGAAAAATGCCCGGCCGATTGGCCGGGCATCGTCAGGGTGTCAGCAGGCGGCCGCAGCCGCCGCCTCGCGTATCAGGCGTCGCCTTCCGGCGTGGCCGGGCGTGCCTTCACGCTGCCGGCGATCAGGTCGAAGCGGAACAGCCGGCATTCGAGCGCGCCGTTGAACAGCGGCGTCTTCGCCGATTCGCGCAGGCGCAGCTGGCCCGGCAGCGAGCGGTCCGACGTCAGCAGGAACGCCTGCCAGCCGGTGAAGCGCTGCTTGAGCGCATCGCCGAGCGCGTTGAAGAACTCGCTGTCCGGCGCGTCGGTGTGCGTGCGGCGGAATGCGTCGTCGTTGCCGCGGTTGCGGCCCGTCTCGCGCACCTCGCCGCGCGCGCTGCGGCCGCGCACCTCGATCCGCTCGCCGTACGGCGGGTTCGCGAGGATGATGCCCGGGCCGTCGCACGGCGGCGTCATGCCGCGCGCGTCGACCTGCTTGAGCCACACCGACGGCACGCCCGCGCGCTCGAGGTTCGCGCGCGCCTTCTCGAGCATGTCGCCCGAGATGTCGCTGCCGTACACGCCGAGCGAATCGCGCTTGCCGCGCGCCGCGCGTTTCGCGTCGAGCGCCGCGACCTTCAGGCCCTGCCATGCGGTGATGTCGTACTGCTTGAGCTTCTCGAAGCCGAAGCGGCGCTCGACGCCCGGCGCGACGCCGAGTGCGATCTGCGCGGCTTCCGCGAGGAACGTGCCGCTGCCGCACATCGGGTCGTACAGCGCGGTGCCGGGCGTCCAGCCCGTCAGGCGCAGGATGCCGGCCGCGAGGTTCTCGCGCAGCGGCGCCGCGCCCTTGTCGAGGCGCCAGCCGCGCTTGAACAGCGGCTCGCCCGACGTATCGAGGTACAGCGTGCACTCGGTGGCCGTCAGGAACGCGAACACGCGCACGTCCGGCGCGCCGGTGTCGATGCTCGGGCGCGAACCGGTCTTGTCGCGCATCCGGTCGCAGATCGCGTCCTTCACGCGCAGCGTCGCGAACTCGAGGCTCTTCAGCGGCGACTTGATCGCGGTGATGTCGACGCGCAGCGTCTGCGTCGACGCGAACCAGCGTTCCCACGGCTGCTCGAGCGCGAGCGCGTAGACGTCCTGTTCGTTGCGGTACGGGCGGTGCGCGATCTTCAGCAGGATCCGGCTCGCGATTCGCGAATGGAGGTTCGCGGCCATGCCGGCGGCCCAGCCGCCGCGGAAATGGACGCCGCCCGGCACCTGCGCGCCCGCAGTGAACGGCGCGCCGTCCAGATGGCGGCCGGCGATTTCGGCCAGCTCGGCGGCAAGCGCCGCTTCGAGGCCGCGCGGGCAGGGAGCGAAGAATTCGTACAGGGTGGGCGAGGACATAAGGCGGATGAGGACGTGCAAAAGTCCACTATTGTACGCGGCGCGGGCGCCCGGGGCCGGCGTTGCGTCGGATTCGGGACGCCGGCGCGGGTCGGCCGGCCGTGACGGGCGGCCCGCCGGGCCGCGCGGCGGCGCCCGCCCGGGCGGGCGCGCCGCCGTCGAACGCTCAGTGCGAGCCCGTCTGGCCGGCGCGCGCGGCAGTTCCGCCGGCCGGCCAGAACAGCGCGGACGGCTTCGCGAGCACCGTGCGGACGATCGCGCCGACCAGCGCGCGCACCTTGGTGCGGCGCAAGCTGCGCGAGCGCACGGCCATCGTGAACGCGAGCGCGAAGCTCACGAGCACGTTGAGGATCGCCATGCTCAGCACGCCGGCGCCGGCCCACCAGAGTTCGGGCGTGCTCAGCGCGCCCTTGCCGAGCACGCCGAGCGCGATTCCGATCGAGCCGGCCGACAGCGTCACGTGCCGCACCTCGAACGGGAACAGGAACACGGTGACGATCGCGGGGATCAGGCCGAGCATCAGGCCGAGGCCGACGTTGGCGACCACGCCCGCGACGTTCGAGCGGCAGAAGTGCGCGAGTTTCGCGGCGCCCGGCGCGCCGAGCGTGAGCCGCAGCCGGCGGTTGTACGTGAGCGCGTCGCCGACCCGGTGCAGCACGAACCAGTTGTCGGCCCAGCCCGCGAGCAGGCTCGACGCCCACAGCAGCACGCCCGTGAGCGCCGCATAGAACGGGGTCGGGCCCAGCAGCGAGAACGAATGCAGCGTCGCATGCGCCTTTTCCGGCGAGATCAGGTTCGCGTGCAGCAGGTTGCCCGCGAACAGCTGCACGAGCAGACAGACGGGCAGCACGACGAGCACGTTGCCGGAGATCGCCGCGGCCTGTGTGCGGATCAGCGCGATCACCGACGCGACGAACGCCTTCACGCCTTCCTCGTGACCGGTGTCGTCGAGCTCGCGCGCGAGCGTCGGCGCGGTCATCGCGGGCTGCTTGGTCGCGAGCGTGAAGTGCAGGAAGTGCATCAGCATGAAGCTCGCCGCGTAGTTGACGCCCGCGAGCAGCCCTTCGAGCATCGACTGCAGGTGCGCGCCCGTGATCGCGAACTTCACGCACACGGTCACGACGGTGACGAGCCCGCCGCCCGCGGCCATCCGCAGCATCTTCAGGTACTCGGCGCGGCCGCGCGAGATGTAGTGCTCGCCGGTGTCCGCGTTGGTCTCGACGAGCTTGCGCGCGAACAGCGAGAAGTTGCTGCGCACGAGGTGCGACACGCTCTGGCTGTTCTGGTTCGCGTCGACGAGTTCGGCCGTCAGGCGCGCCATCCCGCGCAGGTCGTCGCGTGCCATCCACGCGTTGAGCAGCAGTTCCGCGCGCAGGATGCGCATGCGCATCCGTTCGACCTGGAACACGATGTCGACCGACACGCCGTTGCGGTACAGGTGCGCGAACACGTCGTCGACCGCGATCCGGCATTCGTCGAGCAGCACGCGCAGGTAATTCACTTCGTGCAGCAGCTTGCTCGGGTCGCCGCCGTCCTCGACGGCCGCGTGGGCGGTCTCGACCGCGAGCATCGCACGCGTGAGGCGGTAGAACGGCTGCGTTTCGAGCGGCTTGCGCGCGTCGTCGTCGGACAGGCGGCTGCGCACCGTCTGCGACAGGCCGGTCGAGCTGATCTGGCAGGTCAGGTTGTGCAGCGCGGCCAGCAGGTCGCGCGAGAACGAGCCGGGCTCGTGGCGTTCTTCGTCGGTGACGTCGAACGAGATCAGCTCGGCGAGGCGGGCGAGCAGGTCGTCGGGCAGTGCGTCGATCCATTGCGCGTCTTCCGGCGTCGGGAACATCAGCGTGAACAGCGCCGTCAGCTCGCGGCGGTTCGGCGCCGGCGGGATCAGCGACGAGTCGATGCGCTCGAACAGCGCGCCGAAGAAACCGGAATGCACGGGCATCCCCGCGTCGCACAGCAGCGAGATGCCGTCGCATTCGCGCAGGATCCCGCGCAGGATGCGCGCCGCGTGCGATTTCCATGCCGGGTTGCGGTCGAGCACGTGGAACAGGTAGCGCAGCCGCGCGTGCGCCGGATACGCGCGTGCGTCGGCATCGCGTGCGGCCGGCGTGTCGTGCGCGGCCTGCATCGCGCCGTTGCGGCGCAGCCAGTGCGCGAGCTCGATCAGCCATTCGCTGCGCTCGGCGTACGGCGCGTCCGCGTCGGCATGCGCGAGCAGCGCATCGAGCTGGTGGCCCGCATTGCGCGACGCGCGCCACTTCTTGATCAGGGTCGTCAGGGAATGAAACATAAACGGAATAGCGATAGCCCTGGACGGGCGGGTTCGGGATGCCGGCCGGGAACAGACGGCGCGGCGCCGGCGAGAACGGTGAAGCTGGTCGGGATGCCGGACGATGCGCGGCGACCCGCGATGCGGCTGCCCCGATGCGGTGCACGCGAACACGCGTGCGAGCCCCGGGAGACGCGGCGGCCGGACCGGACACAACGGGCGGATCGCCGCCGGCTGGCGCGCGCGACAGGCGGCACGCGGCACGCGCCGGAAAGTGCGTAGGATCGTCAATCGGGCGCGAAAACGCAAGCCGACCGCATTGCATGGCGCCGGTTCCGGCGGATTTTGACAAACACTGCAAAGCGGCCGTCCGGCCGATGGATGCCGTGCTGCGTCGGCCGTGGCGACGAGGGCGGCGGGTTCGCGTGCGCGGCGGCGCGCGCACGCGGATCGATGCCGACGAGGACTATCGGGCGGCGCGTGCCGAATCCGGTCGCGGGCGCGCAGGCACCGGACGCCGGCCGCGCGCCGCGCTTACGCGCCGGACTTGACGCTCGCGCTCGCGTCGCCGCCGGGCGTCGGATTGGCCGGGCAGGGTATGACGGGCGCGGCGGCCGCTGCCTTGCCGGACGCGGTCGTCGACGGGGTCGAGGCAGCCGTCGAGCCGCGCCGCGCGGCGAGCGCGCGCACGCCGGACGCGGCCTGCGATGCAATCACGTCGAGCGCGCGCCGGTGACCGGCGACGAGCGCGTCGTAGCCGTCGGCGACCGGTTCCGCGACGCTCGTGCGGCAGGTCATCAGTGCCTGCGTGCCGACCGCGCGCACGCTCCACACCGCATCGATCGCCGCACGCTTGCCGGGCCACGACTCGAAGCGCTGCACGTTCACGCTGATCCGATAGACGGGCACGCCGGCCGGATACGCGGAATTCGCGACGTCGATCGTGCCGAGCTGTGCGGCGAGGTCGTCGGACAGCGCGCGGCGAATCTCGTCGGCGGGCGGCGCGGCCCAGCGTTCCTGCTCGAGCACGTCGACCTGCGCGGCGTTCTTCTGCACGACGAGCTGGTTCTTCGCGACCTGTTCGGGCACGCCGACGGACGGCACCTCGATCAGGAACGGCGGGTTGGCGGGTGCAGTGCGCACGGGCGCCGCGGCGTCGGCCGGGCTCAGCGTATAGAACCGCGCGGGCGGCGAGCTGCACGCGGCGAGCGCGAGTGCGGCGAACACTGCCGCCGCGCCGCTCGCGAGGACGTTCACGCGTGTCGTCGTCATTATCGATCTCCTGATTTGCCCTTGAGCAGCGATTCGGGATGGCGCTCCAGATAGTCGGCGAGCGCGTTCAGCGATTGCAGCGTGCGCGTGAGTTCCTTCAGCGCACCGCGCACGTCGGACTGCAGCGGCGAATCCTGCTGCAGCGTCACCTCGGCGGTCGAGAAGGTCTGCCGCGCGGCCGACAGCGTGTCGCGCGCTTCCGGCGCGACCTGCGTGTCGAGCTGCTTGAACAGCTTGTCGGCATTCGACAGCGCGCTGTTCAGGTTCGCACCGATCTGGTCGAACGGCACCTTGTCGAGCTTCTTCGCGATGTCGGCGACCTGCAGCTGCAGTTCGTCGAGCGTGTTCGGCACTGTCGGCAGCTCGAGCGGCTGGCGCGCTGTGTCGATCTTCACGGCCGGCGCCTTCGGGAAGAAGTCGAGCGCGACGTACAGCTGGCTCGTCAGCAGGTTGCCCGTGCGCAGCTGGCCGCGCAGCCCGTGCTGGACCAGGCGCTCGACGATCTCGCGGCGGGCCGGTTCGCCCTTGCTTTCGATCGTTTCGCGGAAGCGCGGTCCGAGCCGCTCCGGATATACGTTCATCGTCACCGGCATCAGGAAGTTCTTGGTCTTCGGATCGAAGTCGATGCCGATGTTCGTGACTTCGCCGAGCACGATGCCGCGGAAGTCGACCGGCGCGCCGACCGCGAGCCCGCGCAGCGACTGGTTGAAGTTCATCACGACCTGCAGCGGCTGGCCGTCCGGATCGCGCATCGCGTCGGCCTCGTCGGAGCCGAGGCGGAAGGTCGTGTTGTTCGGCGCCGTCGCGCCGCTGTCCTGGTTCGGCGGCGTCTGGAACGCGATGCCGCCGAGGATCACCGTCGCGAGCGACTGCGTATTCAGCTTCAGGCCGCTCGAATCGAGCCGCAGGTCGACGCCGCTCGCCTGCCACCAGCGCGAGTTCACGCCGACGTACTGGTTGTACGGCGCATTGACGAACACGTTGAACGTGACGCCGGTGCCGTCCTTGTCGAGCGAGAAGCCGACCACCTGGCCGACCTGCACGCGGCGGTAGTAGACGGGCGAGCCGATGTCGACCGAGCCGAGCGAATCGCCGCGCAGCACGTACTGCGTGCCCTTCTGGTCGCCGGTCACGGGCGGCGGCGTCTCGAGGCCGGTGAAGTCGGTCTGCGTGTCCTGCCCGTGGCCGGCATCGACGCCGATGTACGCGCCCGACAGCAGCGTGCCGAGCCCCGACACGCCCGTCGCGCCGATGCGCGGACGCACGATCCAGAAGCGCGAGCCCTTGATCGCGAAGTCCTCGGCTTCCTTCTTCAGCTGCACCTGCACCAGCACGCGCGACAGGTCTTTCGACAGCTTGATCGTCTTGACCGTGCCGATCTCGACGTCCTTGTACCTGACCTGCGTCTTGCCCGGCTCGAGCCCTTCCGCGCTGTGGAAGCTGATCGAGATTTCCGGGCCGCGCTCGCGCACGGACTTGATCACGAGGCCGATGCCGATCAGCGCGGCGATCAGCGGCACGAGCCAGACGAGCGACGGCAGCCAGCCGCTTTTCGTCGAGATCGCGGGATCGGGCGGCCGGGACGCATCGTGCTGCGGGCCTTGCGGACTATTCATGGTGTTTCCCTGAGGTTTCGACTGGATCCCAGATCAGGCGGGGATCGAACTGCATCGACGCGAGCATCGTCAGGATCACGACCGAGCCGAACGCGAGCGCGCCGGGGCCGGCCGTGATGACGGCGAGCGAACGGAAATGGACGAGCGCGACGGTGAGCGTCACGACGAAGATGTCGAGCATCGACCAGCGGCCGATCCGCTCGACGATCCGGAACAGGCGCGTGCGCTGCAGCGGCCGCCACGTGGCGCGCCGCTGCGCGCTGGTGACGAGGATCGTCAGCACGCCGAGCTTGAGCATCGGCACGAGGATGCTGGCGACGAACACGACGACCGCGAGCGGCCAGTCGCCGGACGTCCAGAAATAGATGACGCCGCTCATGATCGTGTCTTCCTGCGAGCCGACGATCGACGACGTGTGCAGGATCGGCAGCAGGTTCGCCGGGATATAGAGGATCGCGGCCGCGATCAGCAGCGCCCACGTACGCATGATGCTGTTCGGCTTGCGGATGTGCAGCGCGCTGCCGCAGCGGGCGCAATGCGCGTGCGGATGGTCGATCGTCTGCACGAGCCCGCATGCGTGGCAGCTGGCATAGCCCTCGCGGGCGGCGGTCGGCGTCGTCATCGGCGGGGGGCTTCCGGTCGCGGCGGGGCGTTGTCGGGCCGCACGGGCGAGCGCCCGGCGCGCAGGTCGTCGGCCATGTCCCACAGCGTGCGCGGATCGAACATCAGCACGACGGCGGTCATCAGCGTGAGTGCGGCGAACGCGAACAGCGCCGCGTCGGGCACGACGCGCGCGAGGCTCACCATCTTCACGATCGTCACGAGGATCCCGAGCATGAACACCTCGATCATCCCCCACGGCCGCACGAACTGGATCATGCGCAGCACGAAGTTCAGGCCCGGCGGCACGACGCCACGCCGGATCGGCAGCAGCACGTAAAGCAGCGCGGCCATCTCGACGAGCGGGAACAGCACGGTCGAACAGAACACCATCACGCCGACGATCTCCATGTCCTGATGCCACAGCGCGTCGATCGCGCCGATCAGCGTCGTCTGCACGCGGGTGCCGTTCAGGTCCATTTCGAGGATCGGGAACCCCTGCGCGATGATGAACGTGACGAGCGCCGCGACCGCCAGCGCGCTGATTCGCTCGATCTGCGTGGTGCTGTCGCGATAGAGCAGCGCGTCGCAGCGCGGGCAGCGTGCGATTTCGCGGCGCGCGAGGTGCGGTTTATGCAACAGTGCGTCGCATTCGTGGCAGGCAATCAGGTCGTGTCGTTGCATGGGAAAAGCGGTTGTGCGACGGGCGGGAGACGCGTCGACGGGGCCGGAACCCGCGCCAATCTTACCAAAACGGCTTTTTCGACGTGTCAACGCCCGGTTGCCGCGTGACCGGTCGGTAACATGGCGTAAACCTGGCAGCCGGCTGGCGCGCGTGTCCTCAGAGTCCGCGCGTGGCAAAAGGTTGCGGTAGCATGGCGGCCTTGACAAGCGTCGGACGAATGGGCCGGCGCAGCCGTTCGCTCAACTGAGGAATCCAAGATGGCATCGAAATCGCCGCCGGCCGGGCCGGCACGCTACGCGCACACCGCGATCGCGCTGCACTGGCTGATCGCGCTGCTGATCGTCTGCGGCTTCGCACTCGGCTGGGTCATGACCGACATCCCCGGCTTCACGCCGACGAAGCTGAAGTACTTCTCGTGGCACAAGTGGATCGGCGTGACGGTGTTCGCACTGGCCGTCGTGCGCGTGCTGTGGCGCGCGACCCACGTGCCGCCGCCGCTGCCGGGCGACACGCCGGCGTGGCAGCGCGCGGTGTCGCACGGCGTGCACATGCTGCTGTACGTGCTGATGATCGTGATCCCGGTAACGGGCTACCTGTACAGCTCGGCGTCGAACATCCCGGTCGTCTACCTCGGCATCGTGCCGCTGCCGCGCCTGATCGATCCCGATCCGGTGCTGAAGGAAACCTTCAAGACGCTGCACGTGTCCTTGAATTACATTCTGCTTGCGCTCGTCGCCATGCACGTGCTCGCGGCGCTCAAGCACCAGTTGTTGGACCGCGACGGCCTGCTGTCGCGGATGCTTCCCTCCGCCAAATGAAGGATCCCATGAAAGTGTCTTTCTCCCGCTCCATGCTGACCGCGTTCGCCGCGGCGTCACTTGTCGCGTCGGCCGCGGCGCATGCCGACGTCGATCTCTCGAAGAGCAAGGTGTCCGCCGTGTCGAAGCAGATGAACGTGCCGACCGAAGGCGCGTTCAAGAAGTTCTCCGCGCAGGTGAAGTTCGACCCCGCGAAGGCGGCGCAGGGCAGCGCGCAAATGTCGATCGACATCGCGAGCTTCGACCTCGGCGACAAGATGTACAACGAGCAGGTCACGGGCAAGGACTGGTTCGACGCGAAGGCGTATCCGCAGGCGACCTTCGCGTCGTCGGCGATCGCGCCGGCCGGCGGCAACAAGTACAACGTGACCGGCAAGCTGACGATCAAGGGCAAGTCCGAGACCGTCACCGTGCCCGTCACGGTCACGCAGAGCGGCGCGACGCAGACCTTCGACGGCGTGCTGCCGATCAAGCGTTCGGCGTTCAACGTCGGCACCGGCGAGTGGAAGGACACGTCGATCGTCGCCGACGAAGTGCAGATCAAGTTCCATCTCGTCGCCACGAAGTAAGCGGCGGGCTGTCGCATCACCCCGAATGCCGCGCGAGGGCGCGGCGCTGTTCCAAGGAGAAAGCATTTGAAAAAGCATCTGATCATCGCCGCGGGCGCGCTGGCCGCCTCGCTGTCGTTCTCGGCATTCGCCGACAGCGCGACGTACCAGTTCGACCCGAGCCACACGTACCCGAGCTTCGAGGCCGACCACTTCGGCGGCCTGTCGGTCTGGCGCGGCAAGTTCGACAAGTCGAGCGGCAGCGTGACGCTCGACCGCGCGGCGAAGACCGGCACGGTCGACGTGACGACCGACGTCGCGTCGATCCAGACGGGCAGCGCGAAGCTCGACGAGCACCTGCAGACGGCCGAGTTCTTCGACGTCTCCAAGTTCCCGCAGGCGAACTACAAGGGCACCATCAAGTTCGACGGCGACAAGCCGGTGTCGGTGGTCGGCAACCTGACGCTGCACGGCGTCACGAAGCCGCTCACGCTGAAGATCGATTCGTTCAAGTGCATGCCGCATCCGATGCTCAAGCGTGAAGTGTGCGGCGTCGACGCGGTCGGCGAATTCAGCCGCGACGATTTCGGCCTCGACTACGGCAAGCAGTACGGCTTCAAGATGAAGACGAAGCTGCTGATCACGGCCGAAGCCGTCAAGCAGCAGTAACGCGCCCGGCCGGGCCGGCCGCCGCGTCACGCTCGCCGGCCCGTCGCGTGCCAGCCGCCGCGCTCCCGTTGTTCGGGGGCGCGGCGGTTTTTTTTGCGCGCCTATAATCGTGCGCACAGCTCGCGGCGCGAGAACGGACGCGTCGGACAGAACGTACAACGACAAGGAGATCGCCGATGCACGCCGTCACGCAGTCCAGCTCCATTGCTTCGTCGTCGCGCGTATGGCGCGCGGTGGTCGCCGCGTCGATCGGCAACGCGCTCGAATGGTTCGACCTCGTCGTCTACGGCTTCTTCGCGGTGACGATCTCGAAGCTGTTCTTTCCGGCCGGCAACGACACCGTGTCGCTGCTGCTCACGCTCGGCACGTTCGGCGTGTCGTTCTTCATGCGCCCGCTCGGCGCGATCGTGCTCGGCGCGTACGCCGACCGCGCGGGCCGCAAGGCCGCGCTCACGCTGTCGATCCTGCTGATGATGGCCGGCACGCTGGTCATCGCGGTACTGCCGACCTACCGGACGATCGGCGTCGCGGCGCCGCTGATCCTCGTCGCCGCGCGATTGATGCAGGGCTTTTCGGCCGGCGGCGAATTCGGCAGCGCGACCGCGTTCCTGGCCGAGCATGTGCCCGGGCGGCGCGGTTTCTTCGCGAGCTGGCAGGTCGCGAGCCAGGGGCTCACGACGCTGCTCGCGGCGGGTTTCGGCACCGTGCTGAACGCGCAGCTCACGGCCGAGCAGATGGCCGCGTGGGGCTGGCGCATCCCGTTCTTTTTCGGACTGCTGCTCGGGCCCGTCGCGTACTACATCCGCTCGAAGGTCGACGAGACGCCCGAATTCCTCGCGGCGGAAAGCACCGCGAGCCCGCTGCGCGACACGTTCGCGTCGCACAAGGCGCGGCTCGTCGCCGCGATGGGCGTGGTGGTGCTCGGCACCGTCGCGACCTATCTCGTGCTGTTCATGCCGACCTACGGCGTGAAGCAGCTCGGCCTCGCGCCGTCGGCCGCGTTCGCGGCGATCCTCGTCGTCGGCGTGATCCAGATGGCGTTCGCGCCGCTCGTCGGCCACTGGTCGGATCGTTACGGCCGCGTGCGCGTGATGCTCGCGCCGGCCGTCGGCATTCTCGTGCTGATCTATCCGGCGTTCGCGTATCTCGTCGCGCATCCGGGCTTCGGCACGCTGATCGCGCTGCAGGTACTGCTCGCGTTCCTGATGACCGGCTATTTCGCGGCGCTGCCGGGGCTGCTGTCCGAAGTGTTTCCGGTGCAGACGCGCACGACCGGGATGTCGCTTGCGTATAACGTCGCGGTGACGATCTTCGGCGGCTTCGGGCCGTTCATCATCGCATGGCTGATCCGCGCGACCGGGATGAAGACCGCGCCGAGCTTCTACCTGATGTTCGCGGCCGTGCTGAGCCTCGCGGCGCTGGTGGTGTTGCGGCGGCGGTTCGGGTTCCGGTGATCGGGAAGGGCGGCCGTCGATCAGCCGTCGGTATCGCGCAGCGTCTTTGCCGTCGCGCGCAGCGTTTCGAGATCGGCCGGGATGTTCTGCCGGCCGGCCGGGTTCGTCGCGGATACCGTTTCGATGAAGCGGTGAGTGGCGTCGTACTGTGGTTTCGAGAGCAGCAGGCGCCGAGTGGCCAGTGCATCGCGTGCGTCGTCTCGAGCACGTTGCGCATCGGCACCGAGCGCGCGATAGTGCTTCCGGAGGAGCGCCGACACCGGGTTTTGCGGCATCTCTGCCGCCAGCGCGTCGAGTGCCGCGACATCGTCGTACCGTGCCTGCTTCTCGGCGAAAAGCTCGGCTCGACCCCACGCTTCATCGAAGGCCTTGCGCTGCTCGTCGGCGCGCGCCATCTCGTGGTTGACGATCCAGGTGCTGGCGCTGCCGATCAGTGCACAGGCGATTCCCACGGCGAGCGGATGTTCGAGGAATGCGCGGATGGAGCGGCGTGGTCTGGCGTGTGTCATCGGCTTCGGTCCGGAGGTGACGGAGCGTTCAATCTACCACCGCGGCCGACGCGGTCGGTCCGACGGCACGTCAGTGCTCGCCGCGCTCGCATACCGGCTGCGCCGGCATCAGTTGCGCCGGTGCAGCGACGGTCTGCACCGGGCGGCCGGCGAGCGCGTCGAGCGCTTGCCGGAGCTGCCAGTCACTTGCCGTGCCGAATTCGCGCTGCGGAAGCGCCGCGCTCTTCGCCGTATCGATCTTCGCGCGCACGCGGGCTTCGCGCAGTGCCTGCCGTGCCTTGCGGACCTGCGCGAACGGGTCGGGCGCGACCCGGTCCGCATACGGCGCGCGGGCGAGATCGACTTCGCGGTACCACAGCAGCACGCCGTCGACGTCCGAGTCGCGGCGCGGCGGCACGAGCCAGTCCGGCACGACGCCGTAGCCGTCCATCGGGCAGCCGTTCGGCCGCAGGTTGCGCGCGAACGTGAAAGCGAGGCGCGTGCCGTCGATCAGGTCGACGCCGGTCTGCGCGAGTCCCTTTCCGTAGGTCGGCATCCCGAGCAGCCGCGCGCGGTCGAGATCCTTCAGTGCCGCCGCCGTCGCTTCGGCGGCCGACGCGCTCTGTCCGTCGACGAGCACCACGAGCGGCACGGTGCGCCACCAGTCGTCGGCCTGCAGCGGCGCGAGCGGATCCTGGCCGCGCATGACCGGCAGTTCGTAGTCGGGCCAGTTGGTCGTGAAGCGGCGGCGCTTCGTGCCGTCGCGCTCGAGCGTGATCATCGCGGTACGGTCGCGCCCGGCGAACAGCGCGGTGATGCCGATCGCCGCATTCAGCGCGCCGCCGCCGTTGATGCGCAGGTCGAGGATCACGCCTTTCACCGGCGGCCCCGCGCGGCGCGCGGCCTGCACCGCGTCGATATAGCTGCCGACCGCGGGCTCCGGAAAGCTCGACAGCCGCGTGTACAGGATGTCGCCGGCGAGCCGCTTCGTCGTCGCCGGGTGTGGCCGGACGATCGCGCGGACCGGCGCGAAGGTCAGCGTCGCGTGGTTCGGACCGCGCCGGACCGTGAGCTTCAGCGGCACGCCCGCGTCGCCCTTCGCGAATTTCACGACCTCGCTGCTGTCGATGCCGACGACGCTCCGGTCGTTCATCGCGACGACGAGATCGTCGGGCCGCACGCCGGCCTGTTCGGCGGGCGCGTCGGGGATGACGTCGAGGATGTGCAGCCCGTCGGGCCGTGTCTCGAACACGATGCCGATGCCCGGCGTGCCGTCGCGCGCGCGGCGCTCGTCGTCGCGCCGTTCCTGCTCCTCCTTCGCGTTGAAGAAGCGCGCGTGCGGCAGCGTCTTGATCCCGTCGTGCACGGTGGCGTCGAGCAGCGCGCCGATGTCGACGTCGGTCAGGTGCTGCTTCTTCAGCACGTCGACCGCGGCCTTCAGTTCGCAGAGCTGCGGTTCCCAGTCGGGCGGGCAGGGTGACGGTTGCGACGCGGCGGCAGCAGCGGCCGCCGCGGCCGCGGACGGGGCCGCAGGCGGGACGGCAGGCGGCGCGGACGCGGATTGCGCGCGCGCGGCCGATGCGCATGCAACGAACGCAGCCGCGGCGGCTGCGCCGGTACTCCAGGCGACGATGCGATGAACGACACGCGTGGCTGGCATCATGAGGACCGCGGCTTCGGCGGGTGGCGGGGCGGGACGGTGACGCGATTGTAGCCGACGGTCCGTGCAGTCGCGACGGACGAGGAGGGCGGCGGCTCGCCCATGAAAAAAGGCCGGTCCACGAGGGACCGGCCTTCCGGTATCAGCCGAAGCGATACAGCGCTTAAACCTGCGCGCCCGCGTTCGGATCGTCCGGATCGTGCGCGGTCTTCTTTTCCTTGATCAGGTCTTCGCGCTTGATGCCGAGCCACATCGCGAGCGAGCCCGCGACGAACACCGACGAGTAGATGCCGAACATGATGCCGACCGTCAGCGCGAGCGCGAAGTAGTGCAGCGTCGGGCCGCCGAAGAAGAACATCGAAAGCACCATCATTTCGGTCGACGTGTGCGTGATGATCGTCCGCGACATCGTGGTCGTGATCGCGTGGTTGATCACTTCCTGCACGCTCATCTTGCGTTCGCGGCGGAACGTTTCGCGGATCCGGTCGAAGATGACGACCGACTCGTTGACCGAGTAGCCGAGCACCGCGAGGATCGCCGCGAGCACCGCCAGCGAGAACTCCCACTGGAAGAACGCGAAGAAGCCGAGAATGATCACGACGTCGTGCAGGTTCGCGATGATACCGGCGACCGCGTACTTCCATTCGAAGCGGATCGACAGGTAGATCACGATGCCGATCACCACGCACGCGAGCGCGAGGAGACCGTCGGTCGCAAGCTCGCGGCCGACCTGCGGGCCGACGAACTCGACGCGCTGCAGCGTCACGTCGGGGCTTTGCGCCTTCAGCGCGGTCATCACCTGGTCGCTCTGCTGCGCGGACGTCAGGCCTTCCTTCAGCTGCAGGCGGATCAGCACGTTGCGCGACGTGCCGAAGTTCTGCACCTGCGCATCGGCATAGCCGAGCTTGCCGAGCGTGTCGCGCACGGGTTCGAGCTGCGCGGCCTGCTGGTACTGGACCTCGATCACCGTGCCGCCGGTGAATTCGACGGACAGGTGCAGCCCGCGGTGGAACAGGAAGAACACGGCGGCGAGGAACGTGACCAGCGAGATCACGTTGAACACCAGCGCGTGCCGCATGAACGGAATGTCTTTACGGATGCGGAAAAATTCCATGGCTTCGTCTCCGGGGCCTTATTGGGTCGAGCCCGGTTTCTTCGGCGACACGCCTTGCTGCGCGCGGTTGCGCAGCTGCGGCTTGCCGGCGCGCGGTGCGTCGCCCTTCGCGGGTGCGGCGAGCTTCGCGGCGCGCGCGGTGTCGGTCGATTCGTCGGCCGCGCCGAACGCTGCACCTGCGGCACCGGCCGTGGCGCCTTCCGGCTTCCACACCTGGCCGATCGCGAGCGACTTCAGCTTCTTGCGGCCGCCGTACCAGAGGTTGACGATCCCGCGCGAGAAGAACACCGCGGAGAACATCGACGTCAGGATGCCGAGGCAGTGCACGATCGCGAATGCGCGAACCGGGCCCGAGCCGAACGCGAGCAGCGCGAGGCCGGCGATCAGCGTCGTGACGTTCGAGTCGAGAATCGTCGCCCACGCATGCGCGTAACCGGCCTGGATCGCGAGCTGCGGCGGCTGGCCGGCGCGCAGTTCTTCACGCACGCGCTCGTTGATCAGCACGTTCGAGTCGATCGCCATGCCGAGCGCGAGCGCGATGGCCGCGATACCCGGCAGCGTCAGCGTCGCCTGCATCAGCGACAGCACCGCGACGAGCAGCAGCAGGTTCACCGACAGGCCGATCACCGAGATCACGCCGAACAGCATGTAGTACGCGATCATGAACACGGCGATCGCGCAGAAGCCCCAGATCACCGAGTGGACGCCCATCTTGATGTTGTCCGCGCCGAGGCTCGGGCCGATCGTGCGTTCCTCGATGATGTCCATCGGT
Organism: Burkholderia sp. Bp9099; assembly: GCF_003857805.1. Lineage (NCBI taxonomy): Bacteria > Pseudomonadati > Pseudomonadota > Betaproteobacteria > Burkholderiales > Burkholderiaceae > Burkholderia > Burkholderia sp. Bp9099. The sequence continues at coordinate 102,099 of NZ_QTPU01000006.1, read as the reverse complement.
GCGGCGAGCGAACCGGCGCGCAGCAGCAGCGCGAGGTCGGCCGCTGCCTGCGGCGTCGGCTGGCCCGTGATCTGGAAGCGGTCGCCGAGTTCGGACTGGATCGTCGCGACCGTCAGCACTTCGCCCTTGCCCTTCTCGAACAGCACCATCGCCATCGGCTTGCCGATGTTCTCGCGCGACACCGCGCGCACCGAGCGGCCGCCCGCCGAGTCGAGGCGGATGTTGACCGACGGACGCTGGTGTTCGTCGAAGCCGGCCGACGCATCGATGATGCGGTCGCCGGTGAAGATCACTTCCTTCTTCAGCAGCACGGGCGCCTGGTTGCCCTGCGTGAACAGCTCCTCGCCCGGCGGCACGGGGTCGTTCGGGTTCGGGTGCGTGTTGAGCGGATCGGCGAGGCGCGCCTCGAGCGTCGCGGTGCGGCCGATGATGTCCTTCGCCTTCGCGGTGTCCTGCACGCCCGGCAGTTCGACGACGATACGGTCGCTGCCCTGCTGCTGCAGGATCGGCTCGGACACGCCGAGTTCGTTCACGCGGTTGTGGAGCGTGGTCAGGTTCTGCTTGAGCGCGGCGTCCTCGACGGCCTTCTGCACGGCCGGCGTGAACGTGCCGACGACTTGCGTGCCGCCGCCGCCGGGCTGGGTCGCCCATTGCAGTTCGGTGACCGACGCGGCGAGCACCTTGCGGGCGTCTTCGGCCGTTTGCGCGTCGCTGAAGTTGACGACGACGGACTGGTCGACGCGGCTCACGCCGCCGTCGCGGATGTTCTTGTCACGCAGCAGCGCACGGGCGTCGGACGCGTCGGAGTCGAGCTTCTTGGTGAGCGCGCCCGTCATGTCGACCTGGAGCAGGAAATGCACACCGCCGCGCAGGTCGAGGCCGAGATACATCGGCAGGGCGTGCAGCGCGGTCAGCCAGCGCGGCGACGCGCTCTGCAGGTTCAGTGCGACGACGTACTGCGGATCGTTCGGGTCGGTGTTCAGCGATTTCTGCAGCAGGTCCTTGACGCGCAGCTGCGTATCGGTGTCCTTCAGGCGCACGCGGATGTTCGCGTTGGACGCCGTGTTCTCGAAGGTGACGTCGTCCGGCGTGATCTGCGCGGACGCGAGCGCGGATTCGACCTGGGTCAGCGTGGTCGAGTCGAGCTTGACCGTGGCCTTGCCGCTCGACACCTGCACCGCCGGCGCTTCACCGAAGAAGTTGGGCAATGTGTACAGAAGGCCGATGGCGAGCGCCACGACCATCACGACATATTTCCAGAGTGGATAACGATTCATGAGGGGGCCGAACGGGTGGTTGGCGTGAAAGCGTCGCGTCCGGCGCCGGGCCGGCCCGCGCTGTCAGGCGGGCACGGCGCGGGGAGCCGGACGCTCGGTGAAAACCTTACAGCGACTTGATCGTGCCCTTCGGCAGAATGGTCGTGACCGCAGCCTTCTGCACGGTGATTTCGGTGCCTTCGGCGATTTCGACGCCGATGTAGCCTTCGGTGACCTTCGTCACCTTGCCGACGAGGCCGCCGCTCGTGACGACTTCGTCGCCCTTCGCCATGGCCGCGAGCATGTTGCGGTGTTCCTTCTGGCGCTTCATCTGCGGACGGATCATGATGAAGTACAGCACCGCGAACATCAGGATGAGCGGCAGGAAGCTCATCAGGCTCGATTCGGCGCCACCGGCGCCTTGCGCGAAGGCATTGGAAATGAACGGCACGTTGGTCTCTCCGTAGGGGAAGATCGAAAAATAAGCCGGTTATTCTACCACCGGCCCCATGCGCGAACGGCTCGGCAAATGCGCTTTCGGATCAAGCTGTTAAGCGTGAAACGACGCCGTTGCGACTCGTTTGGAAAGGCGATTGTAATGTTTGGCGGTCGCGACGGGCACCCGGAACGCATTATTTAGTACGTGTCCTATGTGACGGGCGCGCTGCGGGCCGCCGGCCCGTCAGTCGACCCCTCTCGCGCGATCCTCCGCGAAGCGCTGGCGGAATGCGTCGAACGTATGGGTCTCGATCGCGTCGCGGATCTCGCTCATCAGCTGCAGGTAGTAGTGCAGGTTGTGGATCGTGTTGAGCTGCGCGCCGAGGATTTCGCCGACGCGGTGCAGGTGATGCAGGTAGCCGCGCGAGAAATTCTGGCACGTGTAGCACGTGCAGCTCGCGTCGAGCGGCTTCAGCGAGTTCTTGTGCGTCGCGTTGCGGATCTTCACGTCGCCGAAGCGCGTGAAGAGCCAGCCGTTGCGCGCGTTGCGGGTCGGCATCACGCAGTCGAACATGTCGATGCCGTTCGCGACGCCCTCGACCAGGTCCTCCGGCGTGCCGACGCCCATCAGGTAGTGCGGCTTGTGGGCCGGCAGCTTCGGGCCGACGTGCCGCAGCACCCGCATCATGTCTTCCTTCGGCTCGCCGACCGACAGCCCGCCGATCGCGAGGCCGTGGAAGCCGAGCTCCGCGAGGCCCGCGAGCGATTCGTCGCGCAGGTCCTCGAACATCCCGCCCTGGACGATCCCGAAGAGGGCGTTCGGGTTGCCGAGCCGGTCGAACTCGTCGAGCGAGCGCTTCGCCCAGCGCAGCGACATCCGCATCGACTCGGCCGCTTCCTTGTGCGTGGTCGGCACGCCGTTGGTCGCGTACGGCGTGCACTCGTCGAACTGCATCACGATGTCCGAGTTCAGCACCTTCTGGATCTGCATCGACACTTCCGGCGACAGGAACAGCTTGTCGCCGTTGATCGGCGATGCGAACGTCACGCCGTCCTCGGTGATCTTGCGCAGGTCGCCGAGCGAGAACACCTGGAAGCCGCCCGAGTCCGTCAGGATCGGCTTGTTCCAGCCCATGAAGCCGTGCAGGCCGCCGTGCGCGTCGATCGTGTCGAGGCCCGGGCGCAGCCACAGGTGGAACGTGTTGCCGAGGATGATCTGGGCCTTGATCTCGTGCAGCTCGCGCGGCTGGATCGCCTTCACGGTGCCGTACGTGCCGACCGGCATGAAGATCGGCGTCTCGACCACGCCGTGGTTGAGCTTCACGCGGCCGCGGCGCGCATGGCCGTCGGTCGTCAGCAGTTCGAATTCGAGCCCGTTCGCGGGGCGGTCCTGCACGGGGGCGTGCGGATGAGCGTGCGTATCGTGGGATGAACCTTCGGTCATCGCGTCATTCTCCTTGCCACCGGAGAACAGTCCGGCGCATGTTGGAAACGCCGCCGGGCAACCGGCGGCGGGGAAAAGCGGGTGCGCGCCATCGTAGCGCGTACCGCAGCAAAACGGGGGCGACGGCGCGGGGACAACGGCGCGACGGCGCGACGCGCAGCGGCCGCAGCGCGGTCGCGGGCCGGCGTGTCTTCGCACCTGCCGCGCTTACGCGCGCGGCGCCTCCGGCGTGTCGCGCCGCGTGAGCAGCATCGCGTCGCCGTAGCTGAAGAAGCGGTAGCGTGCGTCGATCGCGTGCCGGTACGCGGCGCGGATCGTCTCGACGCCCGCGAACGCCGACACCAGCATCAGCAGTGTCGACTTCGGCAGGTGGAAGTTCGTGACGAGCCGGTCGACGATCCGGAAAGCGTAGCCGGGCGTGATGAAGATGTCGGTCTCGGCCTGCGTCGCCGCGAGCGGGCGGCCGGCTTCGTCGGCGCTGCGCGCCGCGGCTTCGAGCGCGCGCATCGAGGTCGTGCCGACCGCGATCACGTTGCCGCCGCGCGCGCGGGTCGCGGCGATCTTGTCGACGAGCGACTGCGGCAGGTCGTACCACTCGCTGTGCATCTTGTGCTCGGCGAGGTTCTCGACGCGCACCGGCTGGAACGTGCCGGCGCCCACGTGCAGCGTCAGCGTCGCGCGCTCGACGCCCATCGCGTCGAGCTGCTCGAGCAGCGGCTGGTCGAAATGGAGCCCGGCCGTGGGCGCGGCGACCGCGCCCGGATTGCTCGCATAGACGGTCTGGTAGCGCGTTTCGTCGGTCGCGTCCGGATCGTGCTCGATATAGGGCGGCAGCGGCAGGCGGCCGAACTGCTCGATCAGGTCGAGGCACGGCTCGGGGAAGATCAGCGTGAAGAACGGCTCGACGCGCTCGCCGACCGTCACGTCGAACGCGTCGGCGAGGCGCAGCGTCGTGCCGGCGCCCGGCGACTTGCTCGCGCGGATCTGCGCGAGCGCGGTGTGCGTGCCGGTCACGCGCTCGATCAGTACCTCGATCTTGCCGCCGCTGGCCTTCTGGCCGAAGAAGCGTGCCTTCAGGACCTTGGTATCGTTGAACACGAGCAGGTCGCCGGGCGCGATGCACGACGGCAGCTCGGCGAAGCGGCGGTCGACGAGGCGCGCGGGCTCGACGGTGCCGTCGACCTCGAGCAGGCGGCTCGCGGTACGGTCGGGCAGCGCGGTTTGCGCAATCAGCTCGGGAGGCAGATTGAAATCGAAATCGGAAAGCGTGAACATGCGGGCTGGTTCGAAACGGCCGGCGGGCGCCGCCGACAAGGCGGAAACGCATGAATGGGGCGCGCGAGCCGCTATGATGGCGGGATGCGCGGCCTGGCCGGCGTCGTTCGTTCGGACGACGTGAAAGCCGCTATTGTACTTGCCTTGCGAAGCACCCAGACGATCCGATGCCTGTGTCACCACGCCGTTCCACCGCCGCCGTTGCCGATTCCGCCGATCCGTTCGACGCGGACGATGCCGCGTTGCCCGCGCGCAGCGCGGGGGAGCACGAGTCACCGCGCGGTATCGCGCCGCGGCGCACGGGCCCGAAGCGCGGTGCCGACGGGCGGCTCGCGCAGCCGGCCGCTGCCGCACCCGACGCCGAACCGGGCGCGGGAGGCGACGAAGCGGGTGCAGCGGGTGCGGCGGGTGCAGCGGGACCATCCGGTGCGAAACGCAAGAAGAAGCCGGCCGCCGACAAACCCGTGAAGACCGTCGACAAGCTCGCGAAGCTCGGCCTCACGCGCTCGATCGATCTCGTGCTGCATCTGCCGATGCGCTACGAGGACGAAACCACGCTCACGCCGATCGGCGAACTGCTGCCGGGCGGCATCGCGCAGACCGAAGGCGTCGTGTTCGACAACGAGGTCGCGTACCGGCCGCGTCGGCAGCTCGTCGTGAAGATCCAGGACGACGACGGCGAGCAGCTCGTGCTGCGCTTCCTCAATTTCTACGGCTCGCAGGTCAAGCAGATGGCCGTCGGCCAGCGGCTGCGCGTGCGCGGCGACGTCCGCGGCGGCTTCTTCGGGATGGAGATGGTGCATCCGGCCGTGCGCGTCGTCGAGGCCGATGCGCCGCTGCCGCAGGTGCTCACGCCCGTCTATCCGAGCACGGCCGGCGTGTCGCAGGCGTATCTGCGCAAGGCGATCGAGAACGCGGTCGAGCGCACGCCGCTGCCCGAGCTGCTGCCGCCCGAGATCGAGCGCGACTACCTGAAGCCGCTCGGCGTGCCGACGCTCGCGCAGGCCGTGCGCATCCTGCACCACCCGGCCGTCGATTCCGACGAAGCCGCGCTGATGGACGGCTCGCATCCGGCGTGGACCCGCATCAAGTTCGAGGAGCTGCTCGCGCAGCAACTGTCGCTCAAGCGCGCGCACGAGGAGCGCCGCACGCGCGCGGCGCCCGCGATGCCGCGTCGCGCCGCGACCGATGCCGATGCGCTGACCACACGCCTTTACGCGGCGCTGCCGTTCACGCTGACGGGCGCGCAGTCGCGCGTCGTCGACGAGATCGCGCACGACCTCACGCTCGCGCACCCGATGCAGCGGCTGCTGCAGGGCGACGTCGGCAGCGGCAAGACGGTCGTCGCGGCGCTGGCGGCCGCGCAGGCGATCGACGCCGGCTACCAGGCCGCGCTGATGGCGCCGACCGAAATCCTCGCGGAACAGCACGCGCGCAAGCTGCGCGCGTGGCTCGAACCGCTCGGCGTCACGGTCGCATGGCTCGCGGGCAGCCTGAAGGCGAAGGAGAAGCGCGCGGCGATCGAGGCCGCGGCGCTCGGCACCGCGCAGCTCGTGATCGGCACGCACGCGATCATCCAGGACACCGTCGAATTCGCGCGGCTCGGCCTCGTGATCGTCGACGAGCAGCACCGCTTCGGCGTCGAGCAGCGTCTCGCGCTGCGCGCGAAGGCCGCGAACGCGGCCAACGGCGCGCGCGATTTCCAGCCGCACCAGCTGATGATGTCGGCCACGCCGATCCCGCGCACGCTCGCGATGACGTATTACGCGGACCTCGAGGTGTCGACGATCGACGAGCTGCCGCCGGGCCGCACGCCGGTGCTGACGCGCCTCGTCGGCGACGCGCGGCGCGAGGAGGTGATCGCCCGCGTGCGCGAGGCCGCGCTGACCGGCCGCCAGGTGTACTGGGTGTGTCCGCTGATCGAGGAGAGCGAGACGCTGCAGCTGCAGACGGCCGTCGAAACCTATGAAACGCTGGCCGCGGCACTGCCCGAGCTGAAGGTCGGGCTCGTGCACGGGCGGCTGTCGCCGGCCGACAAGGCGGCCGTGATGGAGGCCTTCACGCGCAACGACGTGCAGCTGCTCGTCGCGACGACCGTGATCGAAGTCGGCGTCGACGTGCCGAATGCCTCGCTGATGGTGATCGAGCACGCGGAGCGCTTCGGCCTCGCGCAGCTGCACCAGCTGCGCGGCCGCGTCGGGCGCGGCACCGCGGCGTCGGTGTGCGTGCTGCTGTACACGGGCCCGCTGTCGCTGACCGGCCGCGAGCGGCTGAAGACGATGCGCGAGACGACCGACGGCTTCGAGATCGCGCGGCGCGACCTCGAGATCCGCGGCCCCGGCGAATTCCTCGGCGCGCGCCAGTCCGGCGCGGCGATGCTGCGCTTCGCGAACCTCGAGACCGACGGCTGGCTGATCGATCCGGCCCGCGACGCGGCGGCGCGGCTGATCGCCGCGTATCCCGACGTGGTCACGCAGCATCTCGCCCGCTGGCTCGGCGCGCGCGAGCAATATCTGAAGGCCTGATTCGCGCATTCAGGGTCGGATTTAAAACCGCCATTCAGCGCTGATTCGGCGCGTTGCGATACAGAGAAACTTGGCGAACCGGTGCCAACGGGTGTATAAATTAAACCTATCGCCTGTATATCCCTGATTGACCCACAATGACCCTGACTGAATTGAAATACATCGTCGCGGTCGCGCGCGAACGGCACTTCGGTCGCGCGGCCGAAGCGTGCTTCGTGAGCCAGCCGACGCTGTCGGTGGCGATCAAGAAGCTCGAAGACGAGCTCAACGTGCAGATTTTCGAGCGCGGCGCGAGCGAAGTGAGCGTGACCCCGATCGGCGACCAGATCGTCACGCAGGCGCAGCGCGTGCTCGAGCAGACCTTCGCGATCAAGGAGATCGCGAAGCAGGGCAAGGACCCGCTCGTCGGCCCGTTCCGGCTCGGCGTGATCTACACGATCGGGCCGTACCTGCTGCCGACGCTCGTCAAGCAGATGATCCAGCGCGTGCCGCAGATGCCGCTGATGCTGCAGGAAAACTACACGCTGAAGCTGCTCGAACTGCTGAAGCAGGGCGAGATCGACGCCGCGATCATGGCGCTGCCGTTCCCCGAAACCGGCCTGATGGTGCGGCCGCTGTACGACGAGCCGTTCGTCGTCGCGCTGCCGGCTGGCCATCCGTGGGAGAAGCGCGAGGAAATCGACGCCGAGGACCTGAAGCAGGAAACCATGCTGCTGCTCGGCAACGGCCATTGCTTCCGCGATCACGTGCTCGGCGTGTGCCCGGAGCTGATGCGCTTCTCGCAGACGGCCGACGGCATCCAGAAGACCTTCGAGGGCTCATCGCTCGAAACGATTCGCCATATGGTCGCGAGCGGCGTCGGCATCACGGTGCTGCCGCGGATGTCGGTCGCCGAGGTCGGCCCGCGCGCGAACGGCCCCGACGCCGAGTTGCTGTCGTACGTGCCGTTCAACGAACCGGTGCCGGACCGCCGCGTCGTGCTGGTATGGCGCAAGAGCTTCACGCGGATGCCCGCGATCGACGCGATCAGCGAGGCGATCGCCGCATGCGAGCTGCCGGGCGTCGCGAAGCTCGACATGCCGGCGACGATGAACTGAGTGAACTGATCAGGGAGCAGTGCTCCCGAGGCAGGCGGATGAACGGGGTCTGGCGACCCCGTTTATTTTTGCCTATCGAATAGATGAAATTTATTAAATTCAAATTATCGATAGACGTAATTAGAATCATTCCCATGGATTGCGTCGGATCGGCGGTTCGATTCGCACGTTGAATGCAAGCGTCAAAGGAGGATGTCATGATGCGGTCGGTACTGCAGCACGCGCAGCGGAACATCCCGTCGCGCGACGAGGTCGTCAATCGTGCGAGGGCCGCGGCCCGGAGCCTGTGCCCGATTGCGTTCGCGTACCTGGCGGACCGTACGTATGGCGGATGAGTGCCGTTGCATGCCGGTTCGGTGTTCCCCGACTCACCGCCGTTCAGCCATGAGGGAGCGTTGCATGTCCGAAGTCCCGCAACCCGCATCGAAGGCCACGCGGCCTGACACCCCGTAGTACGACAGGATCAACCTGTTCCGTTTCATCCCCCCGCAATGCTCCATGAACCGCGCCCGGCAAGTGGGGGCTTACGAGTCAAGCAAAGGAGAAAAAAGCATGTCGACCGAATCGAAGTGTCCGTTCAACCATACGGCGGCCGGCGGCACGTCGAACAGGGACTGGTGGCCGAACCAGCTCAATCTCAACATCCTGCACCGGCACTCGGCGCTGTCCGATCCGATGGACAAGGATTTCGACTACGCGGAAGCGTTCAAGAAGCTCGACCTCGCGGCGGTGAAGCGCGATCTGCAGGCGCTGATGACCACGTCGCAGGACTGGTGGCCGGCCGACTTCGGCCACTACGGCGGCCTGTTCATCCGGATGGCCTGGCACAGCGCCGGCACGTACCGGACCGCCGACGGCCGCGGCGGCGCGGGCGGCGGGCAACAGCGCTTCGCCCCGCTGAACAGCTGGCCGGACAACGGCAACCTCGACAAGGCGCGCCGGCTGTTGTGGCCGATCAAGCAGAAGTACGGCCGCAACATCTCGTGGGCCGACCTGCTGATCCTGACCGGCAACGTCGCGCTCGAATCGATGGGCTTCAAGACCTTCGGCTTCGCGGGCGGCCGCGTCGACACATGGGAACCGGACGACGTCTACTGGGGTTCGGAAAAGATCTGGCTGGAACTGAGCGGCGGCCCGAACAGCCGCTACTCGGGCGACCGTGATCTCGAGAACCCGCTCGCGGCCGTGCAGATGGGCCTCATCTACGTGAATCCGGAAGGCCCGGACGGCAACCCCGACCCGGTCGCGGCGGCCCGCGACATCCGCGAGACGTTCGCGCGGATGGCGATGAACGACGAAGAGACGGTCGCGCTGATCGCCGGCGGCCACACGTTCGGCAAGACGCACGGCGCCGGCCCCGCCACGAACGTCGGCCCCGAGCCGGAAGCGGCGGGCATCGAGCAGCAGGGCCTCGGCTGGAAGAGCACGTACGCATCGGGCAAGGGCCGCGACGCGATCACGAGCGGCCTCGAAGTCACGTGGACGTCGACGCCGACGAAGTGGAGCAACGACTTCTTCAAGCACCTGTTCGGCTATGAATGGGAACTGACGAAGAGCCCGGCCGGCGCGCACCAGTGGGTTGCGAAGGGCGCCGACGAGGTGATTCCCGATGCGTTCGATCCGGCGAAGAAGCATCGCCCGACGATGCTGACGACCGACCTGTCGCTGCGTTTCGACCCGGCCTACGAGAAGATCTCGCGCCGCTTCTACGAGAACCCGGCCGAGTTCGCCGACGCGTTCGCGCGCGCCTGGTTCAAGCTCACGCACCGCGACATGGGTCCGCGTGCGCGCTATCTGGGCCCGGAAGTGCCGGCCGAGCAACTGCTGTGGCAAGACCCGATCCCGGCCGTCGACCACCCACTGATCGACGCCGCCGACGTCGCGGCGCTGAAGGCGAAGGTGCTCGCGTCGGGGCTGTCGGTCGCGCAGCTCGTGTCGACCGCGTGGGCGTCGGCTTCCACGTTCCGCGGTTCGGACAAGCGCGGCGGCGCGAACGGCGCGCGCATCCGCCTCGCCCCGCAGAAGGACTGGGAAGTGAACCAGCCGGCGGCACTTGCCGCGGTGCTCGAAACGCTCGAAGGCGTGCAGAAGGCGTTCAACGATGCGCAGACGGGCGGCAAGAAGGTGTCGCTCGCCGACCTGATCGTGCTCGCCGGTGCAGCCGGCGTCGAGCAGGCCGCGAAGAACGCGGGTGTCGCGGTGACGGTGCCGTTCGCACCGGGCCGGATGGACGCGTCGCAAGAGCAGACCGACATCGAGGCGATGGCCGTGCTCGAGCCGGTTGCGGACGGTTTCCGCAACTACCTGAAGCACGCGTACAAGACGCCGGCCGAGGCGCTGCTGGTCGACAAGGCCCAGCTGCTGACGCTGAGCGGGCCGGAGCTGACGGTGCTCGTCGGCGGCCTGCGGGTGCTCGGCGCGAACGTCGGTGACGCAAAGCACGGCGTGTTCACCGATCGTCCGGGCGCGCTGACCAACGACTTCTTCGTGAACCTGCTCGACATGGGCACGGAGTGGAAGCCGGTGTCGGCCGCGAACGACGTGTTCGAAGGGCGCGACCGGGCGACGGGCCAGGTCAAGTGGACCGGCACGCGCGTCGACCTGATCTTCGGTTCGCACTCGCAGCTGCGGGCGCTGGCCGAGGTGTACGGCAGCGCCGACGCGCACGAGAAGTTCGTGCGCGATTTCGTCGCGGCCTGGAACAAGGTGATGAACCTCGACCGCTTCGACCTCGCGTGAAAGTCGCGATGCGCTGACGCAGTCACGCTGTAACGTGAAACGGCCGGTCGCACGACCGGCCGTTTTTTCTTCCGATTCAAGGTCTTGTCGAAGGAGTGACGACCATGACGCAAATGATGCTGAACATGCGCGCCGCGTTCACGCCGGCCGAGCTGGCGCGCCGTATCGTCGGTTTCGCGATCGTCATCGGCGGTGCGGCCGAGCTGGTCGCGCAGGCGCTGCACGCGCTCGCACCGCTCGTGTCGAGCGCCGGCGGCTGAGCGCAGCGAATCGCGCGCCGCGCTAGACTGGCACGTCGCGAACGGATGCCGCACGGCGCGGCATGCGGATTGCTCGACGCGTTTTCGCCGGTTCAACATTTCGAATGAGGAGTCCCGAAGATGGCCAGGAAAGGCAACGCCACGCAGATCAACATCGGCATCAGCGACAAGGACCGCAAGAAGATCGCGGACGGCCTGTCGCGTCTGCTCGCCGATACGTTTTCGCTGTACCTGAAGACCCACAACTTCCACTGGAACGTCACCGGGCCGATGTTCAACACGCTGCATCTGATGTTCGAAGAGCAGTACAACGAACTGTGGCTCGCGGTCGACCTGGTCGCCGAGCGCATTCGCACGCTCGGCGTCGTCGCGCCGGGCACGTTCGCGGATTTCGCGAAGCTGTCGTCGGTGCCGGAAGCGAACGGCGTGCCGGCGGCCGAAGAGATGATCCGCCAGCTCGTCGAAGGGCACGAGACGGTCGTGCGCACCGCGCGCGAAATCTTCCCGATCGCCGATGCGGCGAGCGACGAGCCGACCGCCGACCTGCTGACGCAGCGCCTGCAGACGCATGAAAAGACTGCGTGGATGCTGCGGTCGCTGCTTGCCTGAATCCGGGGTGACCGGCCGTGCGTCGTGCGGCCGGTGTCAGCGGGTGATCGGCAACCGGGCGGTGTCCCGAAGTCGAAGCGGGGTCGGATTGCCTGCATCGGCATCGAATGTCGGCAGGGCGGGCTGCGCACCGCCCATGCATCTGTCCCCTGATCGACGTATGCGGCTGCTCGGCCGCGTGCAGCGGGCCCGGGCAGCCTGCGCGCGCGCCGCCGCACCCGGCTGCGGGCCGTCCCGACATGACGCGAACCGCCGCTCGGCTCTAAAATGCCGGGATTCTCTTCCCGGTGGTTCGCCATGCTCGCCCGCTTTCCCCTGTACCTGCGGCTCGTCCGGATGGACAAGCCGATCGGCAGCCTGCTGCTGCTCTGGCCGACGCTCAACGCACTGTGGATCGCGTCGGACGGTCATCCGCGCTGGCCGCTGCTGGTGATCTTCGCGCTCGGCACGTTGCTGATGCGCTCGGCCGGCTGCGCGATGAACGACTATGCCGACCGCGATTTCGACCGTCACGTGAAGCGCACGGCCGACCGGCCGCTGACGTCGGGCAAGATCCGCGCATGGGAAGCCGTCGCGATCGCGGTGGTGCTGTCGTTCATCGCGTTCCTGCTGATCCTGCCGCTCAACACGCTGACGAAGGAGCTGTCGGTCGTCGCGCTGTTCGTCGCCGGCTCGTACCCGTTCATGAAGCGTTTCTTCGCGATTCCGCAGGCGTATCTCGGCATCGCGTTCGGCTTTGGCATCCCGATGGCGTTCGCGGCCGTGCAGGACACGGTGCCGATGCTCGCGTGGGTGATGCTGGTGGCGAACATCTTCTGGTCGGTCGCGTACGACACCGAATACGCGATGGTCGACCGCGACGACGACATCAAGATCGGCATTCGCACGTCCGCGCTGACGTTCGGCCGCTTCGACGTCGCGGCCGTGATGGCGTGCTATGCGGTGACGCTCGGCATCTATGTGTGGATCGGCGTGACGCTCGGCTTCGGTCTCGCGTACTGGGCCGGCTGGGCTGCGGCGGTCGGCTGCGCGCTGTATCACTACACGCTGATCAAGGATCGCGAGCGGATGCCGTGCTTCGCGGCGTTCCGGCACAACAACTGGCTCGGCGGCGTGCTGTTCGCGGGGATCGCCGTGCATTACCTGCTGGCGGGGCCGGCTGCCAACTGAAGCGGTACGGGCACCTCGCCGGTGCGCGATGCCAACAAAAAAGCGGCCGTGGCCGCTTTTTTTGTTGGCGCGGCCGGGCAAGCCCGGCCGACGACGCGGCGCTTACGCGCGACCGAGCTCGTCGCCCATTTCCTTCGCGCGTGCCTCGGCCGCGAGCGCGCCGCGCACGATCGCTTCCTTCACGCCTTGCGCGTCGAACGACGCGAGCGCGGCGGCCGTCGTGCCGCCCTTCGACGTCACGCGCTCGCGCAGCACGCTCGCCGGTTCGCCCGACTGAGCGGCGAGTTGCGCGGCGCCCGCGAACGTCGCGACCGCGAGCGCGCGGCCCTGTTCGTCGTTCATGCCGAGGCGGCGCGCGGCTTCCTGCAGCGCTTCGATGAAATAGAACACGTACGCCGGGCCGCTGCCCGAGATCGCCGTGACCGCGTCGAGCTGCGCTTCATCGTCGAACCAGACGATCTCGCCGACCGCCCCGAGCACGTTCGACGCGAGCTCGCGACCGGCCGCGTCGACGCCCGGCAGCGCGGCGAGGCCCGTCACGCCCATGCCGACCAGCGCCGGCGTGTTCGGCATCGTGCGCACGACGCGTGCGTAGTCGCCGAGCCAGCGGGCGAGGTCGGTGCCGCGGATGCCGGCCGCGATGCTGATCACGAGCTGCGACTTCAGGTGCGGCGCGAGCGCCTGCGCGACGTCCTTCAGCACCTGCGGTTTCACCGCGAGCACGATCGCGTCGTAGTCCGCGAGCGTCGCGTCGACGGCCGCGCCGGTGCGGATGCCGAACTGCTGCGCGGTGCGCGCGCGGGCGTCTTCGTTGACGTCGATGGCATACAGGCCGTCAGCGGCGACGCCGCGCTTGATCAGGCCGCCGATCAGGGCCGCGGCCATGTTGCCGCCGCCGATGAATGCGATTTTCATGGTGTCGAATTGAGCAAGTGAGTGAACGGGAAGGCGGAAAAGGGCGGCGCTCAGTGCGAATATTCGCGGGCGCCGAAGATCGCGGTGCCGACGCGCACGATGGTCGCGCCTTCGAGCACCGCGGCCTCGAGATCGGCGGACATGCCCATCGACAACGTGTCGAGCGGCAGGCCGTCGGCGCGCAATGCGTCGTACAGCGCGCGCAGCGCGCGATGCGGCACGCGTTGCGCATCGATATCGCCGGCCGGCTCGGGAATCGCCATCAGGCCGCGCAGGCGCAGCGCCGGCAGCGCGGCGACCGCGCGCGCGACGTCGGCCACGTCGGCCGGCGCGACACCGCTCTTCGACGCCTCGCCGCTGATGTTCACCTGCACGCATACGTTGAGCGGCGGCAGGTGCGCGGGGCGCTGTTCGGCGAGGCGCTGCGCGATCTTCAGCCGGTCGACCGAATGGACCCAGTCGAACCGTTCGGCGACCGGGCGCGTCTTGTTCGATTGCAGCGGCCCGATGAAATGCCATTCGAGCGCGGCGCGCAGATCCGCGAGCGCGTCGATCTTGTCGATCGATTCCTGCACGTAGTTCTCGCCGAACGCGCGTTGGCCGGCCGCATGCGCGGCGCGCACGTCGTCGGCGGGAAACGTCTTCGACACGGCGAGCAGCGAGACGGTGGCGGGATCGCGGCCGGCCGCGCGGGCGGCGTCGGCGATGCGGCGGTGAACGGAATCGAGACGGACGGCGAAATCGGACATGACGGGCACGGAAGCAGGCACGGGAAGCGAGTACGGCGGCGAATGGCGACGAATGCGGCAGCGGGTGCGGCACGGCACGCGCCGCATCGGTTCGCCCATTATACGGACGGGGCGCCGGCGGGGCCGGCCATCCGCGTCAGCCGTACAGCAGATGTTCGACGAGCTGGATCCAGTGCGCGACCGGAATCTGCGTGCCGCTTTGCAGGTGCGCGATGCAGCCGACGTTGCCGGACACGATCATCTGCGGCTCGAGTGCCTGCAGCTTCAGCAGCTTCTGCTTGCGCAGCCGGTACGACAGCGACGGCTGCGTCAGCGAATAGGTGCCGGCCGAGCCGCAGCACAGATGGCTGTCGGCCGGCAGCCGGACGTCGATGCCGAGCGTCTCGAGCAGGCGCTCGACCTTGCCGCGCGACTGCTGGCCGTGCTGCAGCGTGCACGGCGGGTGGTACGCGACGGTATGGATCGCGCGGCGCCGCGCGAGCGTCGCGATCTCGGCCTCGAACGCGAGCAGCACGTCGGAGATGTCGCGCGTCAGCGCGACGATGCGCTGCGCCTTCTCCGCATAGGCCGGATCGTCGCGCAGCAGGTGCGCGTATTCGAGCACCGTCGCGCCGCAGCCCGTTGCGTTCATCACGATCGCTTCGGCGCCTTGCTCGACGTACGGCCACCACGCGTCGATGTTGCGGCGCGCGTCGTCGAGCGCCTCGTCGTGATAGTTCAGGTGCAGGCGGATCGCGCCGCAGCAGCCCGCGTCGGGCGCGACGATCGTCTCGACCCCGAGCGCGTCGAGCACGCGCGCGGTCGCGATGTTGATGTTCGGCAGCATCGACGGCTGCACGCAGCCGGCGAGCATCAGCATCTTGCGCGAATGGGGGCGCTGCGGCCATTCGAGCAGCCGCGTGCGCGGCGGCACCTTGTCGCGCAGCCGTTTCGGCAAGAGCGGCCGCATGTGCTGGCCGAGCCGCATGAGCGGCGAGAACAGCGCCGCGTTCGGCACGAGGCTGGCGAGCACGCGGCGCACGAGCCGTTGCTGCACGGGGCGCTGCACTTGCGCCTCGACGTGCTTGCGGCCGATTTCGACGAGCCGGCCGTACTGGACACCCGACGGGCAGGTCGTCTCGCAGCTGCGGCAGGTGAGGCAGCGGTCGAGGTGCTGCTGCGTGCTGCGCGTGACGGGCGCGCCTTCGACCATCTGCTTGATCAGGTAGATGCGGCCGCGCGGGCCGTCGAGTTCGTCGCCGAGCAGCTGATAGGTCGGGCACGTCGCGGTGCAGAAGCCGCAATGCACGCACTTGCGCAGGATCGCGTCGGCCTCGTCGCCGTCGGGCGTATTGCGGATGAAATCGGCGAGGTTCGTTTGCATCGATCTTAGGGTCTGTTTATATATGGAACGCGCATGCGTTGCCACGAGAACGGCCGCTCGCGAGGCGCGTGACGCCGCGAATACTGGCGTATTCGCAAGGAGCGCAACGCGGCGAGCGGCCGTTCTCGTGGCAACCCCTAATCAAAAGATTCATTCCACGGGAATGCCCGAAATCGCCCGTATGGCGGCGTCGCTCGTCGCTTGTTTGGCTCGGCCAAACGGCGCTCCTCACTTCTTGCCCTACGCGCGATTTCGGGCATTCGCATGTGCGTTCCATATATAAACAGACCCTAAAGATCAGGGTAAAGCCGGCCGCGATTGAAGATGCGCGCGGGATCGAACGCAGCCTTCAGCCCGCGGTGAATCTTCATCAGCGGCGCGGGCAGCGGCGTGAACACGCCCGCGCTGCGGTCGTACGACTCGCCCGCGCGGAACAGCGTCGCATGGCCGCCGGCCTGCTTTGCGCTCATGCGCACCGTCTGCGCGTCGGCGTCGGTGATCCACCAGCGCTGCGCGCCGCCCCATTCCATCAGCTGGGTGCCGGGCAGGTGCATCGGTTCGGTGATCGACGGCAGCGCGAGCCGCCACAGCGCATAGCCGGGCGGGATGCCGTTGAAGAACGGGTCGGTGTGCTCGCGCACGCCGGCCCAGAAGCGCTCGGCCTCGACCGCGTCGACGACTTCGCCGCCGAGCAGCGTCTTCGCCGATTTCACGGCCGCCTCGGCGCCCGACAGCCGCAGCACGAGCGTGCCGTTGCGCCACGCGCTCGCGCTGACGGGCAGCGGATGGCCGCCCCATTCGTTGAGCTTGCGCACCGCGTCGGTCGCGGTCATCTCGAACTTCAGCGTGACTTCGGCGACGGGCACCGGCAGCACCTTGATCGACAGCTCGAGCATCAGCCCGAGCGTGCCGAGCGAGCCGGCCATCAGCCGCGACACGTCGTAGCCGGCGACGTTCTTCACGACCTGCCCGCCGAAGCGCAGCGCTTCGCCGCGGCCGTTCATCAGCGTGACGCCGAGCACGAAATCGCGCGGCGCGCCGCAGGTCGCGCGGCGCGGCCCCGCGAGGCCCGCCGCGACGCAGCCGCCGACGGTGGCCGCGCGGCCGAAGTGAGGCGGCTCGAACGGCAGCATCTGGCCGCACTCGGCGAGGACGGCTTCAAGCTGCGCGAGCGGCGTGCCCGCGCGGACCGTGACGACGAGTTCGGCCGGGTCGTACGACACGACGCCCTGAAACGCACGCGTGTCGAGTATTTCGCCGTCCAGCGTCTGGCCGTACCAGTCCTTGGTGCCGCCGCCGCGAATCCGCAGCGGCCGGCCGTCGGCACTGGCGGCACGGATGCGCTCGGCCCATCCGGCGACGATGTCGTCCTCTTCCATGTTGTATTGCTGCCTCGTTGTTGTCCGGTCGATTGTACCGGGGTGGCGCGAATCCACATCGCGACTATCCCTAAGCCACGCATGACGAATGCATGCGGGCGTCGCCGCGCGCACGGCCGGCGCGGGCAGGGCGGCACATCGCGGCCCGCGCGGCGGCACGGGCCGCGCACCGCGCGGCGCTCAGAAACGCGGCAGGTCGGGGTGCGGCAGCAGCCCTCCGCGCACGTGCTGGCGGCCGTATTCGGCGCAGCGCGCGCGGGTCGGGATGCCCTTGTCGGGATTGAGCAGCCCGGCCGGATCGAACGCGCGCTTGACCGCGAAGAACGCATCGCGCTCCTGCGGCGAGAACTGCACGCACATCGAATTCAGCTTTTCGATGCCGACGCCGTGCTCGCCCGTCACGCTGCCGCCGAATTCCACGCAGCATTCGAGTATTTCCGCGCCGAACTGCTCGGCGCGGTGCAGCTCGTCCGGATCGTTCGCGTTGTAGAGAATCAGCGGATGCATGTTGCCGTCGCCGGCATGGAACACGTTGATGCAGCGCAGCCCGTAGCGTGTCTCGAGCTGCTCGATGCGGGCGAGCAGCGGGCCGATCGCACGGCGCGGCACGGTGCCGTCCATGCAGTAATAGTCGGCGGAAATGCGCCCGGCGGCCGGGAACGCGTTCTTGCGGCCGGACCAGAAGCGCAGCCGCTCGCTTTCGTTGCGGGACACCTGGATGCGCGTCGCGCCATGCTCGCGCAGCACGGCCGTCATGCGGACGATTTCCTCCGCGACTTCTTCGGGCGTGCCGTCCGATTCGCACAGCAGGATCGCCTTCGCGTCGAGGTCGTAGCCCGCGTGCGTGAATGCCTCGACGGCCTGGGTGGCCGGCTTGTCCATCATTTCCAGCCCCGCCGGGATGATGCCCGACGCGATGATCGCGGCGACAGCCTCTCCGCCCTTCACGACATCGTCGAAGCTCGCCATGACGAGCTGTGCGGTCTGCGGTTTCGGGATCAGCTTCACCGTGATTTCGGTGACGATCGCGAACATCCCTTCGCTGCCGATCATCACCGCGAGCAGGTCGAGGCCCGGCGCGTCGAGACCGAGCGAGCCGAATTCGACGACCTCGCCGTCGATCGTGACCGCGCGCACGCGCATCACGTTGTGCACCGTCAGCCCGTATTTCAGGCAATGGACGCCGCCGGAATTTTCGGCGACGTTGCCGCCGATCGTGCAGGCGATCTGCGACGAAGGATCGGGGGCGTAGTACAGCCCGTAAGGCGCGGCGGCTTCCGAAATCGCGAGGTTGCGCACGCCGGGCTGCACGGTGGCCGTGCGCGCGTACGGATCGACCTCGACGATGCGCGTGAAGCGCGCGAGCGACAGCACGACGCCGTTCGCGATCGGCAGCGCGCCGCCGGACAGGCTCGTGCCGGCGCCGCGCGGCACGATCGGCACTTCCATGCGGCGGCAGATCTGCACGATCCGCTGCACCTGCGATTCGGTTTCGGGTAGCGCGACCGCGAGCGGCAGCCGGCGGTACGCCGACAGGCCGTCGCATTCGTACGGCGCGGTGTCTTCGTCGCGGAACAGCAGGCAATGCGTCGGCAGCACGGCCATCAGCGCCTGCACGACTTCGCGCTGGCGCTGCGCGCGGGTCGCGCTCGACAGTTCGACGGAAGCGTTCATTGGGTCTCCAGCCGGGGCGCGGCGGCGCGCCGCCGTGTCAGCACGTGAAGATCTTGCCGGGATTCATCAGGTTGCGCGGATCGAGCGCCAGCTTGATCGCGCGCATCGCATCGATCGCGTTGTCGCCGTGCTCCTTCGGCAGGAAGCGCATCTTGTGCAGCCCGACGCCGTGTTCGCCGGTGCAGGTGCCGCCGAGGCGCAGCGCGCGCTCGACGATCCGGTCGTTGATGCGTTCGGCTTCGTCGATTTCCTCGGGCCTGTCGGGATCGATCAGGATCGCGACGTGGAAATTGCCGTCGCCGACGTGGCCGACGATCGGGCAGGGCAGCGACGATGCGCGCAGGTCGATCTCGGTTTCCTCGACGCACGCGGCGAGCTGCGAGATCGGCACGCACACGTCGGTCGTCACCGCGCGGCAGCCGGGCTTCAGCTGCAGCATCGCGAAGTACGCGTTGTGGCGCGCGGCCCAGAGCCGCGTGCGGTCCTCGGGGCGGGTCGCCCATTCGAAGCCCTGGCCGTTGTTCTGGCCCGCGAGCGCCTGCACGAGCTCGGCCTGTTCCTTCACGCCGGCCTCGGTGCCGTGGAATTCGAAGAACAGCGTCGGCGCTTCGGCGAGCGTCAGGTTCGAATGGCGGTTGATCGAGCGCACCGCGAGCGCGTCGACGAATTCGACGCGCGCGATCGGCACGCCGATCTGGATCGTTTCGATCACCGTGCGCACCGCGTCGCCCATCGACGGGAACGTGCAGATCGCGGCCGACACGGCTTCGGGCAGCGGATGCAGGCGCAGCGTGATCTCGGTGATCACGCCGAGCGTGCCTTCGGAGCCGACGAACAGGCGCGTGAGGTCGTAGCCGGCGGACGACTTGCGCGCGCGCGAGCCCGTCTTCACGACGCGGCCGTCGGCGAGCACGGCGGTCAGGCCGAGCACGTTCTCGCGCATGGTTCCGTAGCGCACGGCGTTGGTGCCCGATGCGCGGGTCGCGGTCATCCCGCCGATGCTGGCGTCGGCGCCCGGATCGATCGGGAAGAACAGGCCGGTGTCGCGCAGCGCTTCGTTGAGCGCCTTGCGCGTGATGCCCGGTTCGACCGTGACCGTCAGGTCTTCCGCGTTGATCGACAGCACACGGTTCATTTCCGACAGGTCGAGCGAGACGCCGCCGCGCACCGCGAGCAGATGGCCTTCGAGCGACGAGCCGGCGCCGTACGGGATCAGCGGCACGCTGTAGAGCGCGCACAGCGACACGACTTGGCGGACTTCATCGGCGTTGCGGGCGAACACGACGGCGTCGGGCAGTTGCGGATCGAACGGCGATTCGTCGCGGCCGTGATGGGCGCGGACGGCGTCGGCGGTCGACACGCGCTCGCCGAAGGCGGCGCGCAGCGCATCGAGCATGGCGGGGGGCAGCGGGCGGCGCGTGGTGGCCGGCGGGGCAGGGTGATTCACGAATGTCTCCTGACGACTGCTTGTCAAACCTTCGGCCCATTCTACGCTGGAACGCCCGCTGCGCCCGCCGCCGCGGGCTGCGATAATCGCGTACCAACCCAACCGGGCCGCATCGCGGCCGCGCACGAGAGGACATTCGCATGGGCAACCGCTTGAGCAAGATCGCGACGCGCACGGGCGACGACGGCACCACCGGCCTCGGCGACGGCCGGCGCATCGGCAAGGACGACGCGCGGATCGCCGCGATCGGCGACGTCGACGAACTGAACTCGAATCTCGGCGTGCTGCTCGCCGAGACGCTGCCGGACGACGTGCGCACGGCGCTCGTCACGATCCAGCACGACCTGTTCGATCTCGGCGGCGAGCTGTGCATTCCCGGCCATGCGGTGCTCGACGACACGCACCTCGCGCGCCTCGACACGTGGCTGGCCGACTACAACGCGACGCTGCCGCCGCTGAAGGAATTCATTCTGCCGGCCGGCTCGCGCGCGGCGTCGCTCGCGCACGTCTGCCGGACGGTGTGCCGCCGCGCGGAGCGCTCGATCGTCGCGCTCGGGCGCACCGATACGCTCAATGACGCGCCGCGGCGTTACGTGAACCGGCTGTCGGACCTGCTGTTCGTGCTGGCGCGTGTGCTGAACCGCGCGGATGGCGGCTCGGACGTGCTGTGGGAGCGCGGGCGCGTCCGCTGACCCCCGGCGTCGTGTTTCCGCACTGCGACAATTTGCCCGACGGACGTCTGTTTTTAAAGATGTATCGTAAGCGCATGTTTAACGGAGAACGACATGACCCACATCACCGCTGACCAGATGGCTCGCGTGAAGGCCACTGCCCCTGTCCTCGCCGTGCACGGCGCGACGATCACGAAGCATTTCTACCAGCGCATGTTCGCGCGGCATCCGGAACTGAAGAACCTGTTCAACCAGACGCACCAGAAGACCGGCAGCCAGCCGGAAACGCTCGCGAAGGCGGTCTATGCGTATGCGGCGAACATCGACAACCTCGGCGCGCTCGGCGGGGCGGTGTCGCACATCGCGCACAAGCACGCGAGCCTGAACATCCGCCCCGAGCATTACCCGATCGTCGGCGAGAACCTGCTCGCGTCGATCGTCGAAGTGCTCGGCGATGCGGTCGACGCCGAGACGCTCGAGGCATGGCGCGTCGCGTACGGCCAGCTCGCGCAGATCCTGATCGGCGCCGAGGCCGACCTGTACGCGGGCGCCGCGTGGAGCGGCTTCCGTCCGTTCAAGGTTGCCCGCAAGGTGCGTGAGAGCGACGAGATCACGTCGTTCTACCTGACGCCCGCCGACGGCGGCGACGCGCCGACCTTCGCGCCCGGCCAGTACGTCACGGTGAAGCGCTTCGTCGGCGATCTCGGCGTCGATCAGCCGCGCCAGTACAGCCTGTCCGACGCGCCGCACGGCAAGTGGCTGCGCATCTCGGTGAAGCGCGAGGCCGGCCAGCCGGAAGCGATCCCGGCCGGCAAGGTGTCGACGCTGATGCATGACGGCGTGGAGGAGGGCGCAATCGTCGAGGTGACCTCGCCGATGGGCGAATTCTCGCTGAAGCGCGGCGTCGATACGCCGGTCGTGCTGATCTCGGGCGGCGTCGGGCTCACGCCGATGGTGTCGATGGCCTCGACGCTGGTCGGCGAAGGCAGCACGCGTGAAGTACGGTTCGTCCACGCATGCCGGTCGGGCGCGGTGCATGCGTTCCGCGACTGGCTGAACGATACGGTGCGCGAACACGCGAACGTCAAGCGCACGGTGCTGTACGAGCTGGTCGGCCCGAACGATCGCGTCGGCATCGATCACGACCTCGAAGGGCGCCTGACGCCGGAACGCGTGAAGCAATACGCGCTGGTTGCGGATGCCGACTACTACATTTGCGGCCCGATCGCGTTCATGAAGGCGCAACGCGATGCGCTGGTCGCGCTCGGCGTCGCGCCGGAACGCATCAACACCGAGATCTTCGGCTCGGGCGCGCTCGAATGAGGATCCGACGGCGGCTGCTCGCACATGAAGAAGCCCGGCGCAAGCCGGGCTTCGTTTCTTGCGGCGCAGGCCGGAGCCCGCAGGCGGCATGTGCCGCCTCGGGCCCGCCGGCGATCAGTTCCCGCTGCCGCGCGCGACGCGGCGTGCCTTCACCGATTCCGCGAGGCCTTCGAGCACCTTCACGCTGTCGTCCCACGCGATGCACGCGTCGGTGATGCTCTGGCCGTAGGTCAGCGGGCAGCCTTCCTTCAGGTCCTGGCGCCCCTCGACGAGGTGCGACTCGATCATCACGCCGACGATGCGCTCGTCGCCGGCCGCGACCTGGCGGCCGATGTCCGCGCACACGGGAATCTGGTTCTCGTGCTTCTTCGAGCTGTTCGCGTGGCTCGCGTCGATCATCAGGCGCGCGGCGAGGCCGGCCTTGCCGATGTCCGCGCACGCGGCGTTCACGCTGTCCGCGTCGTAGTTCGGCGTCTTGCCGCCGCGCAGGATCACGTGGCAGTCCTCGTTGCCGGCCGTCGACACGATCGCCGAATGGCCGCCCTTCGTCACCGACAGGAAATGGTGCGGCTGCGATGCGGCCTTGATCGCGTCGACCGCGATCTTCACGTTGCCGTCGGTGCCGTTCTTGAAGCCGACCGGGCACGACAGCCCCGACGCCAGCTCGCGGTGCACCTGCGACTCGGTCGTGCGCGCGCCGATCGCGCCCCACGAGATCAGGTCGGCGATGTACTGCGGGCTGATCATGTCGAGGTATTCGGTCGCGGCCGGCAGCCCCATCTCGTTGATCTGCAGCAGCAGCTCGCGCGCGGTGCGCAGCCCTTCGTTGATCTTGAAGCTGTTGTCGAGGTGCGGATCGTTGATGAGCCCCTTCCAGCCGACCGTCGTGCGCGGCTTCTCGAAGTACACGCGCATCACGATTTCCAGTTCGCCCTTGAAGCGCTCGCGCTCCTTCACGAGCCGCCCCGCGTACTCGATCGCCGCCTTCGTATCGTGGATCGAGCACGGCCCGATCACGACGATCAGCCGGTCGTCCATCCCGTGCAGGATGCGGTGCATCGACTGGCGCGAGTTGTAGATCAGCTCGGACGCGGCCTCGGAGCACGCGAATTCGCGGATCAGGTGGGCGGGCGGCGTCAGTTCCTTGAGTTCGCGGATGCGGACGTCGTCGGTGTTGTGCGGGGGCATGCTGTTTCTCCTGGTTTTGCGGGCGCCGTTCGGTCAGTGCGCGTGCGGCAGATTCATCGATTCAAGCGATTCAGTGATTTCGGTCGGGGCCGCGGGATCCGCTGCGGCGGCGACCGGGTGGCGAAGGGCGAAAAAAAACCGCCGGGTTCGCCGGCGGTTTTTTCGGGAATTTCGGTTGCGCTTCACGCGCCATCAACCCTCTCGATCCGCCAGCGGTCTGAGATGCCAAAAAAAGTAAAAATAAAACTTGGCGGACATGACGGAGATTCGGTTCGTCAAAAAAGTTGATTCGGAATTTATACCCGGTCGCCGCGTCGCTGGCAACCGGGGGTGCTCAAAAATGCGGAGAATCCGCGCGCTTTTGCCAAAATGCGCGGATTGTATGCGCCGCGATGCGGTTATGCCGTACCGCCGACCGTCATCTTGTCGATCCGCAGGGTCGGCTGGCCGACGCCCACCGGCACGCTCTGGCCTTCCTTGCCGCACACGCCGACGCCCGAGTCGAGCGACATGTCGTTGCCGATCATGCTCACGTACTTCAGCGATTCCGGGCCGCTGCCGATCAGCGTCGCGCCCTTCACCGGGTAGGTGATCTTGCCGTTCTCGATCATGTACGCCTCGGACGCCGAGAACACGAACTTGCCGTTCGTGATGTCGACCTGGCCGCCGCCGAAGTTCACCGCGTACAGGCCGTTCTTCACCGACGCGATGATTTCCTGCGGATCCTTGTCGCCGTTCAGCATGTACGTGTTGGTCATGCGCGGCATCGGCAGCGCCGCGTACGACTCGCGCCGCGCGTTGCCGGTGACGGGCATCTTCATCAGGCGCGCGTTCAGCGTGTCCTGGATGTAGCCCTTCAGGATGCCGTCCTCGATCAGCGTCGTGCACTGCGTCGGGTTGCCTTCGTCGTCGATGTTCAGCGAGCCGCGGCGGTTCGGCAGCGTGCCGTCGTCGACCACCGTCACGCCCTTCGCGGCGACCTGCTCGCCGATCCGGCCGGCGAACGCCGACGAACCCTTGCGGTTGAAGTCGCCCTCGAGGCCGTGGCCGATCGCCTCGTGCAGCAGCACGCCCGGCCAGCCCGGCCCGAGCACGACGGTCATCGCGCCGGCCGGCGCGGGGCGCGCGTCGAGGTTGACGAGCGCCGCGTGCACGGCGTCGTCGACGTAGCGCGACAGCACTTCGTCGGTGAAGTAGCCGTAGTCGAAGCGGCCGCCGCCGCCGCCGGAGCCGATCTCGCGGCGGCCGTTCTGTTCGGCGATCACCGTGACCGACACGCGCACGAGCGGGCGGATGTCGGCCGCGAGCGCGCCGTCGCTGCGCGCGACCAGCACGACGTCGTATTCGCCGGCGAGGCCCGCCATCACCTGCGTGACGCGCGGGTCGCGCCCGCGCGCCATCTGCTCGATGCGCTCGAGCAGCTTGACCTTCGCGGTCGCGTCGAGCGACGCGAGCGGATCGGACGGCAGGTACAGGTCGCGGCCCGAGATGCCCTTCAGGGACGTCGCCGCCTTGATCTTCTGGCGGCCGCCGCCGGCCGCCGCGATCGCCTTGGTGGCCGCGGCCGCCTGCGCGATGGCTTCCGGCGACAGGTCGTCCGAGTAGGCGAACGCGGTGCGGTCGCCCGCGACCGCGCGCACGCCGACGCCCTGGTCGATGCTGAAGCTGCCCGACTTCACGATGCCTTCCTCGAGGCTCCACGCTTCGCTGCGGGTCGCCTGGAAGTACAGGTCGGCGTAGTCGACGCGATGCGTGAAGATGTCGGCGATCGTGCGCGTGAGCAGGCTCTCGTCGAGGCCGTACGGCGTGAGGAGGATGTCCTTCGCCAGCGCAAGATTGCGGATGCCGGGTTCGATGATGTTCATGCGGGTATCGAGGGTTCTCAAAAAGTTGTCGGGTGCGTTCTGGGCAGATGGGTTGGCCGGGCGGCGTTTCAAGCGCCGGGCGGTTCAGCGGTTCAGGCCAGCACGCGATGCCGCCACGCGGGCAGGCTCTGGCGCACGTCGGCGATGCGCTGCGGATCGAGCGCGCCGGTCACGACGCTCGCGCCTTCGTCGCGGACCGCGACGATCTCGCCCCACGGGTCGATCAGCATGCTGTGGCCCCAGGTGCGCCGGCCGTTCTCGTGCTTGCCGCCTTGCGCGGCCGCGAGCACGTAGCACTGGTTCTCCACGGCCCGCGCGCGCAGCAGCATTTCCCAGTGCGCGCGGCCCGTCGTATACGTAAACGCCGACGGCACGACGATCAGCGCGCAGTCGCCCATCCTGCGATACAGCTCCGGAAAGCGCAGATCGTAACAGACCGACAGGCCGACCCGCCCGAACGGCGCGTCGAACGCGACGACCGTGTCGCCCGCGCGGATCGTGCGCGCCTCGTCGAACGATTCGTCGCCTTTCTCGAAGTTGAACAGGTGGATCTTGTCGTAGCGGGCGGCTTCCTGGCCGTTCGGGTCGAACACGAGCGTCGTGTTCAGCACGCGATCGGGCTCCGGCGCCTTCAGCGGCAGCGTGCCGCCGATCACCCAGATGCCGTGACGGTGCGCGGCCTCCGACAGGAAGCGCTGGATCGGGCCGTCGCGGTAGGGTTCGGCGAGCGCGAGCTTGTCGGTGTCGCGATGGCCCATGAAGCAGAAATACTCGGGCAGCAGTACGAGCTGCGCGCCGTCGCCGGCCGCTTCCGCGATCAGGCGGCCGGCTTCGGCGAGATTGCGTGCGACGTCCGGCGTGCTCACCATCTGCAGCGCGGCGACCCGAAAGGGCGTGGCGAAACGGGTGTGATCGGTCATCGCTGGATCGGTTGCGTCATAAATGGGGTGCGGCCCGGCACCCTGCGCGCGTCAGTGGCTCGCCGCATCGGCCGGACCGTGATTCATCTTACCCTGATCGCCTCGCACCCGCTCGATGTGCGGATGCGCCCACGAGCCCGTGATCGCGTAGTCGAGCGCGAACGCGTGCGACAGCGTCTCCGACAGCGCGTAGTTCGCGGCGAGCACGCCGACACCCAGCAGCGGATTGATGATCGCGGCCGCGATTGCCGCCGTGCCGGCGCCGATCTTCGGCGCGACGTGCGCGTGCAGGTCCTGCGTCTCGGCGCCGAGGTCGACCGCGCCACGCACCGTCACGTTCGCCGGTGCCGTCGTCATCGAGAAGTCGTCGGTGCGCGCGATCCCGTTCGAGATCCGGCTGGTGCCCGTGATCTTGTCGAACGGCAGTCCCTTGCCGATCACGTCACGGAAATTCAGCGTCAGGAAGCGGGCGAGGCTCTGCAGGCTCAGCACGCCGAGCAGTTTCGCGGCACCCGGATCGACCTTCAGGATCTGGCCGTGTTCCAGGTCGAGCGCGACCTGGCCGCCGAGCGACGGCAGATCGACCGCGGTCGGGCCGCCGCGCCAGCCGACCTTGCCGGTCACGGTGCCGTGGCCGTTTGCAAGCGTGCGCGGCAGGCCGACGAGGTCGAGCAGCGCGCCCGCGTTGCCGACGTCGAGCTTGAAGTCGAACACGCTGCGGCGCGGCGCATCGTTTTCGTCGACGCCGCGGGCCAGCGCGCGGCGCGACGTGCGCCAGTTGCCGGTCGCCGTCAGCTTCGCGGCCGGGTTCGCCAGCTCGAACTTGTCGAGCTGCCACACCGGCGCGCCGTCTTCCTCGAGGTTGCGCGCGTTGACGACGAGCCTGCCGATGTCGTGATCGCGCGCGACGACCTGGTCGACGATCAGGTCGACCGACGGCATCGGCCGGTCGGTCGGCGTCGGCAGGTTCATCGCGCGGCCGACGAGGTCGTGCTGCGCGCTCTGCGGGATCACGAGCTTCGCGAGCCGCGCGTTCAGCACGCCCGCACCGTTGTGGCCGCCGCCCGGCGCCCACGACAGGTAGCCCGATACCTGGTTCGACGCGATGTTCGCCTGCCACAGCTCGTCGACGTGCGACGCGCCGATGATCACGTTTTCCCAGTTGCGCTTGAGCAGCTTCAGCGTGCCGAAGTGGAGCGCGAAGCGCTTCGGCGTGAAGCTCGCGACGTCGACGCGCGGCGCGGCCTGCGGCTCCGGCGCGCGCGGCGTGTCGTGCTGCAGCGTGCGGGCGAGCGCGAGCCAGGCGTCGGCATCCAGTTCGTCGACGTCGACGGCGGCGCTCACGCCGTCCTGCGGCAGATCGGGCATCCGGTGGATGCCCATCGCGCCGCGCACCGCGCGCAGCGGCTGGCCCGACGTGGCGTCGAGCAGGTAGGTCGCAGACACGGGCCCGAGCGTCAGGTCGGCATGCTCGAGGCGCTTGCCGCCGGCCTGGGCGGCCGGCTGCAGTGTGAAGCGGAACGGCATCGGCGTGCCGGCCGGTTTCGCGAACGGCGCCGGGAAATTCAGCGCGACGCCCGTCAGGTCGGAATGCGCGGTGACCTCCGGCAGGCGGCCCGGCGCGCCGCGCACGGCGAGCTGGTACGGCGCGTCGCCGACCACGTGCTCGAGCAGCGCCGCGGCCGTGCCGCGCAGGTTCAGGCCGCGCGCGGCGTCGAGCGCGAGCTTGCCGTCGACGTCCACCGCGTATGGGCCGTGCGACTGGAAGTTGCCGTTCGCGCGCACCGGGCCGCCGAGGAAGCGCCCCGACAGCTCGTGCAGCGCCGCGCCGGCCTCGCTGAAGCGCACGCTGCCGCGCAGCGCGGACAGCGGCGGCACGCCGTC
The DNA here is from genome assembly GCF_003857805.1 of Burkholderia sp. Bp9099. NCBI lineage: Bacteria > Pseudomonadati > Pseudomonadota > Betaproteobacteria > Burkholderiales > Burkholderiaceae > Burkholderia > Burkholderia sp. Bp9099. Next base: position 73,908 of record NZ_QTPU01000006.1, on the reverse strand, counting down.
GGTCGACAGCGTGTTGCCGCCGAACGCGAGCGTGCCCTCGACGTGCGTATGCGGATGCGGAACGTGCTGCGGAATCGTGATCTTGAGCGCGAGCGCCGCGGGCCCCTGCGCATCGATCCGCTGGCCGATGTGCCCGCTCATCGCGCCGAGCGAGCTGTTGTCCGCGTAGTCGATCAGGTCCGCGAGCGGGCCTTGCGCATGGCCGTCGATGACGAGCGGCGACTTCGATGGATTGCCGAGATCGTCGATCCGGCCGGCGACCTTCGTCAGCGCGACGCGCTTGTAGTGCGCGCGCGCGATGTCGAAGCGCAGCTTGTTCTGCGCGAGCTCGAACACGCCGTCGATTCCGTCGAGTGCGGGCCAGATGCTCGGCGTGCCGTTCGCGAGCTTGCGCGGCGGGTACGGCGTCGGCTCGAAGCGCCCGCCGGTGAACGGCGCGACGATGTGGAACACGCCGGCGTCCGGCTCGTGTTCGAACGGGAATTTCTCGAGCGGGCCGCGGGCGACGATCGAGGCTCCCTTGGTCACCTGGCCGTCCTGCAGCGCATGGCCGAGATAGTCGCGCAGGTGCTCGGACATCCCGGTCGGCAGGTAGCGCGGAATGCGCGCAACCGACGCGCGCGCGAAATCCGCGCGCAGGTCGAGCGAGCCGCGGCCGTGGCCGGGGTTCGTGTACGTCCCCGACACCGCGATTTCCGCGTCGGGGTTCGCGACGAACAGGTCGGGCAACGTCACGTCGACGCGCGCGTGCTTCTCGCCCGGCGCCGGCGTGATCACCCATTTCGCGTTGCCGCGCAGCCGGTCGAAGGTCAGGCGCGGCTCGTCGAATTCGCCGGGCACCGTGACCGCCGCATTGACCGTGTCGAAGTGCGCGCTGCCGCCGGTTTCGTTCGCGTCGATGTGGCCCCACAAATTCTCGACGCCCGGCCAGCCGGCGCGCGGGTGACCGCGCGGGGAAAGACCCGGCGGCGGCTCCTGCGCGGCGACGCTGATGCCCTGCAGATCGCCGAGGAAGCGGTAGCGGACGATCGGCGCGGCGCCCATGCGCCGCTCTTCGTCGGCCAGGTCGGGCCGCGCCGGCTTCGCGCGTTCGACCTCGATGTGATAGTTCGACACCATCCCGCGCGGGTCGAGCTTGATCAGCTCGTTGCGCAGCCGCGCGGGCAGCGGCAGCCCGCGGATGAACTCGCTGAGGATGCCGAGATCGACGCGGTCGCCGACGACGCTGAGCAGCTGCCCCTGGTCGGCGGTCGGCACGCGGTAGCGGGCGGTCAGCGTCGACAGCGCGAGCGAACGGGCGAGCGGCGTGCCGTCCGGCAGCGGCGGCTGGCCGAGCTCCGCGTTGAAGCGCGTCAGGTGCAGCGTGTAGTCGTGGCCGGCGTCCAGCGCCATGTCCCAGCCGAACCCGACCGTCGGCACGTCGAGGCGCGGCTGGGTCGGCCGGACGCGCAGCACGACGTCGGCGCCCTGCAGGTCGCCGCCCGCGGAGCGCAGGTGGCCGTCCTGGAAGGTCGCCCAGATCGCGTTGTCGATCCGGCCCGCGTGGATCGTGAGCGGAATGTCGAGATAGCGGCCGAGCGTCTGCAGGTCGACCGGGCCGGTCGACAGGTACGCGTCGCCGGTCCAGTTCGTCGGCTTGCCGATCGGCGCGAGCGGCTTGTGGCGGAAACGCGCGCGGAAATCGAGCGGGCCGAGCAGCAGCGTGCCGTTCGCGGGCGCCTGCAGCGCGGCCTTGTGCTCGCGGCCGTGGTTGAGCACCGCGAGGCGGATGCCGGACAGCGCGAGTTCCGGTGCGTCGTGCTGCGCGTCGCGCCAGCGCAGCGTGCCGTTGCGCAGCACGATCGCTTCCTGCTTCAGCAGCCACGTGCCGAACGTGTCGTTGCCGCCATGGGTGGTCGCGACGCCGACGCCCGCGACGCTCAGCGAGCCGTCGGCGGCGCGCGCGACGACGAGGTCGGGATGGTCGACGATCAGGCTCGACAGCGCAGGCGACAGCCGCAGCAGCGACATCCACGACAGCGCTGCCGTCGCGTGCGGGACCGACAGCGCGATCTGGCCGTCACGGCCGCGAATGGTGAGGTTGGCGACTTCGACGCCCGGCTGCATGCCGGACCAGTGCGGAGACAGCTTGCCGATCGAAAGCTGTGCGTGCAGCTTGTCGGACACCGCGCGCTCGATGCGCGGGCGGTACTCGTCGATGCGCGGCAGCAGCACGTAGCGCATCCCGAGGAACACGCCGGACGCGACGAAGTACGTGCCGATCCCGACTGCCAGCGTCACCCTGAACACGCGACGCAGGACCGGATGATCGTGCTTCGGAGGTCCCGCTTCGGGCTCAGCTACGGCGGATTCCTGACGGTCGGACATGCGGCGGAAGGGCGGCGATATGGTAGTTTTGCAGACTGACGTTGAAATGTATCACACGGGTTCGTGCCGGCGGCCGTTGAGGCCGCACGGCACGGGCTTTCCGGCGCGCGGTTGTCGCGGCGGCGCACCCGCGTCGCGACACCGCGCCGAGTCCAAGGGGCCTGTCGGCAGCGGGGCGCGCACGCGTTGTTCCCGCAGCGGGGCCATACTGCCAGGCCCGCTTTTCGATGACCGACGCTTCCGCCCTGATCAGCACGTCCTATTCCCGCTATCTCGCCCGCGCGGCCGCCGCGCGTCCCGCGCTGTCCGACCAGATCGCCGCGTGGGCCGCCGCGCCGCTCACGCGCGCGCAGCTCGACGCGCGCCTGACCGAACTGCTCGCCACGCCGGCCGGCGCGGCCGCGCCGGGCGACGAGCAACTGAAGCGTGCGCTGCGGCAGTTGCGTATCGAGGTGTTCGGCGCGGTCGCGGAGCGCGACCTGCGCGGCGTCGCGAGCGTCGCCGAGGTGACGGGCGCGATGACCGATCTCGCCGAAGTGGCCGTGCAGCGCTCGCTCGCGCTGCTGTCGGCCGAACTCGACGCGATGTACGGCGAGCCGCGCGGCGCCGACGGCCAGCGCGTCGTGCTCGGCGTGGTCGGGATGGGCAAGCTCGGCGGCCGCGAGCTGAACGTGTCGTCGGACATCGACCTGATCTTCGTCTACGAGGACGACGGCGAAACGGCCGGCGGCACGCGCTCGCCGCTGTCCACCCAGGAATATTTCACGCGGCTCGGCCGCCGCCTGATCGGCGTGCTGTCCGAGGTCACGGCCGACGGCTACGTGTTTCGCGTCGACATGCGGCTGCGCCCGAACGGCGATTCGGGGCCGCTCGTCTGCAGTCTCGGGATGCTCGAGGAGTATTTCTACGTGCAGGGGCGCGAATGGGAGCGCTACGCGTGGATCAAGGGGCGGCTCGTATCCGAAGGCGACAGCGACGCGGCGCGGCGGCTGGCGGCGCAGCTCGAATCGATCGTCAAGCCGTTCGTATACCGCCGCTATCTCGACTTCGGCGTGATCGGCGCGATCCGTGCGCTGCACCAGCAGATTCGCCAGGAAGCCGCGCGCCGCGCATCGATGCGGCCCGACAAGGCCGACGACATCAAGCTCGGGCGCGGCGGGATCCGCGAAATCGAATTCAGCGCGCAGGTGTTCCAGCTGATCCGCGGCGGCCAGGATGCGGAATTCCGCGTGCGGCCGACGCTCGCGGTGCTGCGCCATGCGCAGGCGCGCGGGCTGATCGGCGAGGACGTGCGCGAGCGCCTGACCGACGCCTACAACTTCCTGCGCACGCTCGAGCACCGGCTGCAGTACCGCGACGACGCGCAGACGCACGCGATGCCGGTCGATGCGGGCGAGCGGGCGGTGCTGGCCGCGTCGCTCGGCTTTGCCGACTATGCGGCGCTGATGACGGTGCTCGACGGTCACCGGACGTTCGTCGAGGCGCAGTTCGACCAGATCTTTGCCGACAAGGTGAACGGCGGCCCCTGCGCGGCGGGCGAGGACACGGCCGCCACGTGGATCTGGAGCGGGGCGCTCGCCGACGACGGCGAAGACGACGCGCTGCTCGCGCGCCTCGACGGCGTGGGCTTCACCGATCCGGCGGCCGTACTCGCGCGGCTGCGCGCGATCTGGCAGTCGTCGCGCTACGCGGGCCTGCCGGAAAAGAGCCGGCAGCGTTTCGACAGCGTCGCGCAGCGCGCGCTCGAGGCCGCGCCACGGATCGACGCCGCGCGCCGCGACGACACCATCGTGCGGCTGTTCGACCTGCTCGAGACGGTCAGCCGGCGCGGCGTTTATCTCGCGCTGCTGACCGAATATCCGGCCGCGCTCGACCGCGTGCTGTCGGTGCTCGGCGCGACGCGCTGGGGCGGCGGCTACCTGATCCGCCATCCGCAGCTGCTGGATGAACTGCTCGACGACGAAGCGATCGCGAGCCCGTTCGACTGGCCTGCGTTCAAGGACGCATTGCGTGCGCGCCTCGCGGCCGCCGACGGCCCCGAGCAGCAGATGGACCTGCTGCGGCACGCGCAGCACGCGGAAGTGTTCCGCATCCTGCTGATCGACCTGGCCGGCCAGCTGTCGGTCGAGCATGTGAGCGACCGCCTGTCCGAGCTCGCCGACGCGGTGCTCGACGTGACGATCGAAGTCGTCTGGTCGCAGCTCGCGAAGCGCCACCGCGACGTGCCGAAGTTTGCGGTGATCGCATACGGCAAGCTCGGCGGCAAGGAGCTCGGCTACGCATCCGATCTCGACCTGATCTTCCTGTACGACGACCCCGACGAGCGCTCGGCGGACGTCTACACGACGTTCACGCGCCGGCTGATCACGTGGCTCACGACCGCGACCGGCGCGGGCGCCCTGTTCGACATCGACCTGCGGCTGCGGCCGAACGGCGAGGCCGGGCTGCTCGTGACCGATCTCGACGCGTTCCGCCGCTACCAGCTGCGCGAGGGCGACGCGGCCAACACCGCGTGGGTGTGGGAACACCAGGCGCTGACGCGCGCCCGCTACAGCGCGGGCGACCCGCAGATCGGCACGGACTTCGAGGCGATCCGCCAGCAGGTGCTGACGACGCCGCGCGACGGGGCGGTGCTCGCGAAGGAAATCGTCGACATGCGCGGCAAGGTGTTCGCCGGCCATCCGAACCAGACCGAGCTGTTCGACCTGAAGCACGATCGCGGCGGGATGGTCGACATCGAGTTCATCGTCCAGTACTGGGTGCTGCTGCATGCGTCGAGCGACGCCGAGCTGATCCGCAACACCGGCAACATCGCGCTGCTGCGCGAGGTCGCGCGGTTCGGGCTGATGGGCGAGGACGAGGCCGAGCGCGTCGGCGCCGCGTACCGCAAGTACCGGAAGCTGCAGCACAAGCTGCGGCTCGACGGGATGGAGAAGGCGCGGGTCGATCCGGCGCTCGTGGCCGACGAGCGGGCGGCCGTGACGGCGTTGTGGGAGCGTGTGTTCGGCGCGGTCGAAACGGGCGTTTGAGGCGGACGTTTGAATCCCGCGTTCGCGGCAGGACGCTCGAATCCGCGGGGTAGGGCGGGCGGCGCTCGGGCGGCGCCCGTCCATCGAAAAACTGCGCCGTGCGAGCGGTTCGACCGGCAGATCGGTCTGCCTGCTCGCCGTGCCGCTGCAGGCCTGTTCCGGGAAAGGCGACACGCCGCGTTCCGAAAAACGTGGGGTTCGTCGGCGGTCCGGGACCGGCGCATGCGCCGATCTTCTGCATTTCGGCCGACGAAGCCGGCGTCAGGCCGCCAGCATTTCCTTCGCGTGCTTGCGCGTGGTGGCGGTGATCTCGAGCCCGCCGAGCATCCGCGCGACTTCCTCGACCCGGCTCGCCTTGTCGAGCGGGACGACCGACGAGACGGTGCCGCCGCGCTCGTCGGCGCCTTTCGCGACCTGGAAGTGATGGTCGCCGCGCGCGGCGACCTGCGGCAGGTGCGTCACGCACAGCACCTGGCGGTCGCGCCCGAGCTGGTGCAGCAGGCGGCCGACCACCTCGGCGACGCCGCCGCCGATCCCCGTGTCGACTTCGTCGAAAATCAGCGTCGGCGTCGGGCTGGCGGCGCTTGCGATCACGGCTAGCGCGAGGCTGATCCGTGCGAGTTCGCCGCCCGACGCGACTTTCGCGAGCGGCCGCAGCGGCACGCCGGGGTGCCCGGCGACCCTGAATTCGACCTGTTCGAGCCCGTGCGGGCCGCCGTCGGCGAGCGGCACGAGCGCGACTTCGAAGCTGCCGCCCGCCATCGACAGTTCCTGCATGCCGGCCGTGACGGCCGTGCCGAGCGCCTTCGCAGCCTGCGCGCGGGCCGCCGACAGGTGTTTCGCGTCGGCGAGATAGGCTTCCCGTGCCTTCGCCTGCGCGGCTTCGAGCGCGCCGAGATCGGCGGCCGCGTCGAGCGCGGCGAGCTGCGCGCGGCGTGCCGCATGTTCCTCGTGCAGCGTGTCGGGCGGCAGCCGGAACTTGCGGGCGGTCGAGTGCAGCGCGTCGAGGCGCGTTTCGACCTGCGCGAGCCGGGCCGGGTCGAGATCGAGGCGCTGCGCGTAGTGCGACAGCGAATAGACGGCTTCCTGCAGCTGGATTTCGGCCGGTTCGAGCGACGCGAGCGCATCGCCGAGCCCCGTGTCGTAGTCGGCCAGGCTGCGCAGCTTCGACACGATCGCGCCGAGCTGCGGGAGCATCGCGTCGTCGGCCTCGGACAGCGCGTTGAGCGCGCCCTGCACCCCGGCGATCAGGTTCGCCGAATGCGACAGGCGCTTGTGCTCGCTGCCGACTTCGTCCCATTCGCCGGGTTGCGGTGCGAGCTTGTCGAGCTCGGCGAGCTGCCAGGCGAGCTTCTCGCGTTCGAGCTGCAGTTCGCGCTCATGCGCCTTCGCGGCGTCGATCGCCTGCGTTGCGTCGCGCCAGACGCGCCACGCGCGTGCGACGTTCGCGGCATCGGCCACGAGCCCCGCGTGCGTGTCGAACAGCTCGCGCTGCGCGTCGGGCCGCATCAGCAGCTGGTGCGCGTGCTGACCATGGATGTCGACCAGCATCTCGCCGAGCTCGCGCAGCTGCGCGAGCGTCGCGCTGGTGCCGTTGATGAACGCACGCGAGCGGCCGTTCGCGTCGATCACGCGGCGCAGCATCACGGTGTCCTCGGCGTCGAACGCGTGTTCGTCGAGCCAGCGCGCGACGCGGTCGTGCGGCGTGAATTCGGCGGTGATGTCGGCGCGGCCGCAGCCGGCGCGCACGACGCTCGCGTCGGCGCGTTCGCCGAGCGCGAGGGCCAGGGCGTCGATCAGGATCGATTTGCCGGCGCCGGTTTCGCCGGAAAAGACGGTAAAGCCGCTGTCGAATTCGAGATCGAGCGCGGCGACGATGACGAAGTCGCGAATCGAGAGGTGGCGGAGCATGGTGTCGGGCGTGGGTGCGTCAGGACGCCTTGTCGTCTTCGTTCGATGCGTGTTCGTTCCAGTGCAGCTTCTTGCGCAGCGTCGCGTAGTAGCTGTAGCCGACCGGGTGCAGGAACGGCACCGTGTGCTTCGAGCGGCGCACCTCGATCGTGTCGTTCAGTTCGAGCGAGGTGAACGACTGCATGTCGAAGTTCACGTTGACGTCGCGGCCGCCGACGATCTGGATCGCGATCTTCGAATCGTCGGGCAGCACGATCGGCCGGTTCGACAGCGCGTGCGGCGCGATCGGCACGAGCACGATGCCCTGGAGCTGCGGATGCAGGATCGGGCCGGCCGACGACAGCGCGTAGGCGGTCGAGCCGGTCGGCGTGGCGACGATAAGGCCGTCCGAACGCTGGTTGTACATGTACCGGCCGTCGACCGACGCGCGCAGCTCGACCATCCCGGAAAAGCCGCTGCGGTTCACGACGACGTCGTTGAACGCGAGCGCGTGGTAGATCGGTTCGCCGTCACGCACGATCCGGGCCTCGAGCAGCGAGCGCTCCTCGCGCTCGAACTTGCCCGACAGGATCACCGGGACGCGCGCCTGCATGTCGGCCGCCGCGATGTCGGTGATGAAGCCGAGCCGCCCGTGGTTGATCCCGATCAGCGGCGTCTTGTACGGCGCGAGCTGGCGGCCGATGCCGAGCATCGTGCCGTCGCCGCCGAGCACGACCGCCACGTCCGCGCGCGCGCCGATCTCCGCCGGGGTGAGCGCCGGATAGCCGGAGATGCCGATCTCGCGCGCCGTTTCGGCTTCGAACACGACCTCGAAGCCGAGCTTCGCGATGCAGCCAGCCAGCGTGGCGAGCGGCTCGGCGATGCCGGGCGTGTTGCTCCGGCCGACGAGCGCGACGGTGTTGAACTGATTACCGGTTTTCATGCCGGCATTACACCATAGCTCGTTGACGAAAAGAACCGGCTGTGCGCGAACGGGGCCGGATCGGTCGGCCCGGGCGACAGTGGCCGCGGCCACTCGCCGTGCTCGCGCGGTTGCGCTAAAATTTTCCACCATGCTAGATCCTCGCGCACGAACCCTCCTGAAAACCCTGATCGAACGGTATATCGCCGACGGTCAGCCGGTCGGCTCGCGCACGTTGTCCCGTTATTCCGGGCTTGAACTGAGCCCGGCAACGATCCGCAACGTGATGTCCGACCTGGAGGAGCTCGGCCTCGTGTCGAGCCCGCATACGTCGGCCGGCCGCGTGCCGACGCCGCGCGGCTACCGGCTGTTCGTCGACACGATGCTGACGGTCGAGGCGCCGATCGACGCCGAGGCCGTCGCGCGCCAGGTGCAGAACACGCTGCAGGCCGGCGAACCGCAGCAGCGGGTCGTGGCGGCCGCGGCGAGCGTGCTGTCGAACCTGTCGCAGTTCGCGGGTGTCGTGCTGACGCCGCGCCGCAGCCACGTGTTCAAGCAGATCGAGTTCATGCGGCTGTCGGACAAGCGCATCCTGCTGATCATCGTCACGCCCGAGGGCGACGTGCAGAACCGGATGCTCGCGACGCCGCGCGACTATTCGCCGTCGCAGCTCACCGAGGCGTCCAACTACATCAACGCGCATTTCGCCGGGCTGTCGTTCGACGAGGTGCGCCGCCGCCTGCGCGACGAGATCGACCAGCTGCGCGGCGACATGACCACGCTGATGCATGCGGCCGTGACGGCCAGCACCGAGGTGCCCGACACCGAGGACACCGTGCTCATTTCCGGCGAGCGCAACCTGCTCGAAGTGGCGGATCTGTCGTCCGACATGGCGCGGCTGCGCAAGCTGTTCGACGTGTTCGACCAAAAGACGGGCCTCCTGCAATTGCTCGACGTGTCGAGCCACGCCCAGGGCGTGCAGATCTTCATCGGCGGCGAATCGACGCTCGTGCCGATCGAGGAAATGAGCGTCGTGACCGCGCCCTACGAGGTGAACGGCCAGATCGTCGGCACGCTCGGCGTGATCGGCCCGACCCGCATGGCGTACAACCGCGTGATCCCGATCGTCGACATCACCGCGCGGCTGCTGTCGCTCACGCTGAGCCAGCAGTAACCCGACCGATACCGTCCCGCCATCGTGCCGCGGCGCCGTGCGCACCGCCAGTCGGCCGAACGGCCAGCCGACCCGGGCGAGACGGCCCGCTATAATTGAGGGCCGTCCGACTGCGTGCCCCGAGCACGTTCCTGCCCATGCGTTTCGATCTTGAGCCGCCTTCGAGCGTCGCAGCTGCCCATCGCATCGGCGTGCTGCTGATCAATCTCGGCACGCCCGACGCCCCGACGCCGCGCGCGGTGCGGCGCTATCTGGCCGAGTTCCTGTCGGATCCGCGTGTCGTCGAAATCCCGCAGGTCGTCTGGCAGGTGCTGCTGCGCACGCTGATCCTGCCGCTGCGCGGTCGCGCGTCCGCGAAGAAGTACGCGGCCGTCTGGATGCCCGAAGGCTCGCCGCTGCGCGTATACACCGAGCGCCAGACCGACGGCGTGCGCCACCTGCTCGCGTCGAACGGCTATCAGGTGACGGTCGACTACGCGATGCGCTACGGCAGCCCGGGCATTGCGCAGGCGCTCGCGCAATTCAAGCGTGCTGGCGTCGAGCGCGTGCTGCTGATGCCGATGTACCCGCAATACTCGGCGTCCACCACCGCGACGGCATTCGATGCCGCGTTCGCCGCGCTCGCGCGGATGCGCAACCAGCCGGAAGTGCGCACGGTGCGGCACTACGCCGACCATCCGGCCTACATCCACGCGCTCGCCGAGCAGGTGCGCCAGTACTGGGCGCAGCATGGCCGGCCCGACTTCGCGGCCGGCGACAAGCTCGTGCTGAGTTTCCACGGCGTGCCGAAGCGCACGCTCGATCTGGGCGACCCCTATCACGACCAGTGCCAGCAGACGGGCGCGCTGCTGATGGCCGCGCTCGGGCTGTCGACGCTCGAATGCCGCGTGACGTTCCAGTCGCGCTTCGGCAAGGCCGAGTGGCTGCAGCCCTACACGGCGCCGACGCTGCGCGAACTCGGCGAGGCGGGCGTGCGGCGGGCCGACGTGTTCTGTCCCGGTTTTACGGCCGATTGTCTGGAGACGATCGAGGAGATCGGGATGGAGGTGCGCGACGAGTTCATCGCGGGCGGCGGCCAGGCGTTCCACCGGATTCCGTGCCTGAACGGCGCGCCCGCGTGGATCGGCGCGTTGGGCGAGATCGTCGCCGAGAATCTGCAGGGCTGGCCGGTGAAGGCCGCGCAGCCCGAAACGGTGAGTTGAACGCGATGAACTACAGGATTTCGACTGAACCCGGCGCAAAGCTGCGCATCGACAAATGGCTGTGGGCGGCCCGCTTCTTCAAGACGCGCTCGCTCGCGTCCGACGCGGTCGACAAGGGCCACGTGAAGATCGGCGGCGCGGCGGTGAAGCCGGCCAAGGACGTGCGCGTCGGCGACGAGGTCGAGATTGCGATCGACGGTGTCGTCTGGCACATTGCCGTGCTGGGAATTTGCGACGTGCGCGGGCCCGCGAGCATCGCGCAGACGCTTTACGAGGAAACGGAAGCGGGGCGCGTCGCGCGGCTCGCCGAACTGGAACGGCGCCGCACCTATCGCGAGCCGGCGGCGGAACTGCACGGCCGGCCGACCAAGCGCGACCGGCGCATCATCGACAGATTTTCTGGTGGGAGCTGAACATCTGGTCGAACGTCGCCCGCGCGCTCCCGTATTCGGTCGTGCGGTCGGTGACGGCTCCGGACAGGCAGATGGTGGTGGTGCCGGCAATCAGTACCAGCGCGACCACCGATATGGCAAAGGTCAGTTTCACGGTACGCGCCTCGATGGGACTGTGAATGCAGCGCCAGGTGGATGTCAGGCGCCGGTAAGCTAGGGTAAACGCGCTTTTTCGACGCTTGAATGGAGTGTAGTGCACCCCCCTGTGCCGAGCTAGTACTTGCCTGGTAAGCGTTGTTACCGGTCGTTTCGTCCGATCCGGCGACAAATGCACGTAATCGGCGGTGCGCAGCGCGGTTGTTTCACGGCATTGGCGAATGCCGGTGAATAACCCCCTTGAAATCGCAGTTTTCGCCCTTATTTGCACCAACAATGTGCGGTGCCGCCGACATACGGTCCGGCGGTTGCCGATTTGGCTTCAACCTCTAATCGACTTTCAGCGACATGGAAAACACGCAAGAGAACCCGGCTACCCAATCGGCCGAAGACATCGGCAGCGAGAAGCAGGCGGCGCAAGGCGCGGCGCCCGCCGCCGAAGCAGCCGACGCGGCGCTCGCGGAGGCTCAAGCCAAGGTCGCCGAGCTGCAGGAGAGCTTCCTGCGGGCGAAGGCCGAGACCGAGAACGTCCGCCGCCGCGCGCAGGAAGATGTCTCGAAGGCGCACAAGTTCGCGATCGAGGGCTTCGCGGAGCACCTGCTGCCCGTGCTGGACAGCCTCGAGGCTGCCGTCGGCGATACGTCCGGCGACATCACGAAGGTGCGCGAAGGCGTCGAACTGACGCTGCGCCAGCTGACGAGCGCGCTCGAGAAGGGCCGCGTCGTCGCGATCAACCCGGTCGGCGAGAAGTTCGATCCGCACCAGCACCAGGCGATTTCGATGGTGCCGGCCGAGCAGGAGCCGAACACCGTCGTGACCGTCCTGCAAAAGGGTTACATGATCGCCGACCGCGTGCTGCGCCCGGCGCTCGTCACGGTCGCCCAGCCGAAGTAAGGCCGACGCGATGGTTCCCGCCGGCGTCGATCCGGCCGCGTTCGAAGCGTTCGACATGCAGGCGCTGGCGGCCGACACGTTCGACGCCGCGATCGCCGGCGCCGGTGATGTGCTCGCCGTGGTGTTCTTCTGGGGCGTCGACTGCTTCAACTGCGAGATCGCCAAGAAGGCGATGCTCGCCCAGCCGGACGCGATCCGCGCGCTGGATCTGAAGTGGTTCCATTGCAACGTGTACGAACATCATGAGCTGGGGCGCCGCTTCGGCCTGCACGGCGTGCCGACGTGGTTCTTCTTCCACCGCGGCAAGCGGCTCGGCCGCGCGACCGGCTGGCATGGCCTCGCGCAGTTCCAGGCGGCGGTGTCGGCGGCGCGCGCGAAGATCGCCGCGGCGGCCGGCGCGCCGTCGGACCGCGACGCCGGTTCGTACGATCCGGCTACCGGCGGCGATTGAAAAAATTTAATATCCGCATCGCTTGGCGGGTCTTGAAAACGGATCGGCCGGACGCATTTCGGGAACAGAGTTGAATTCTGGCGCACGAAACTGCCCAAAAACGCGGGGTTTCGCGCAGCAAACAAGCATTTCTGGAGATTAGGAAAAATGGGAAAGATCATCGGTATTGACCTCGGCACCACGAACTCGTGCGTCGCCATCATGGAAGGCAACCAGGTCAAGGTCATCGAGAACTCGGAAGGCACGCGCACGACGCCGTCGATCATCGCCTACATGGACGACAACGAAGTGCTCGTCGGCGCGCCGGCCAAGCGTCAGTCCGTGACCAACCCGAAGAACACGCTGTTCGCCGTGAAGCGCCTGATCGGCCGCCGCTTCGAAGAGAAGGAAGTCCAGAAGGACATCGGCCTGATGCCGTACGCGATCATCAAGGCCGACAACGGCGACGCATGGGTCGAAGCGCACGGCGAGAAGCTCGCGCCGCCGCAGGTTTCGGCCGAAGTGCTGCGCAAGATGAAGAAGACGGCCGAAGACTACCTCGGCGAGCCGGTCACGGAAGCCGTGATCACGGTGCCGGCGTACTTCAACGACAGCCAGCGCCAGGCAACCAAGGATGCCGGCCGCATCGCGGGCCTCGAAGTCAAGCGGATCATCAACGAGCCGACGGCAGCCGCGCTCGCGTTCGGCCTCGACAAGGCCGAGAAGGGCGACCGCAAGATCGCCGTGTATGACCTCGGCGGCGGTACGTTCGACGTGTCGATCATCGAGATCGCGGACGTCGACGGCGAAATGCAGTTCGAAGTGCTGTCGACCAACGGCGACACGTTCCTCGGCGGCGAGGACTTCGACCAGCGCATCATCGATTACATCATCGGCGAGTTCAAGAAGGAGCAGGGCGTCGACCTGTCGAAGGACGTGCTCGCGCTGCAGCGCCTGAAGGAAGCCGCTGAAAAGGCGAAGATCGAGCTGTCGTCGAGCCAGCAGACCGAAATCAACCTGCCGTACATCACGGCCGACGCATCGGGTCCGAAGCACTTGAACCTGAAGATCACCCGCGCGAAGCTGGAAGCGCTGGTCGAGGATCTGGTCGAGCGCACGATCGAACCGTGCCGCATCGCGATCAAGGACGCCGGCGTCAAGGTGTCGGACATCGACGACGTGATCCTGGTCGGCGGCCAGACCCGCATGCCGAAGGTGCAGGAGAAGGTGAAGGAGTTCTTCGGCAAGGATCCGCGCCGTGACGTGAACCCGGACGAAGCCGTCGCAGTCGGCGCGGCGATCCAGGGCCAGGTCCTGTCGGGCGACCGCAAGGACGTGCTGCTGCTCGACGTGACCCCGCTGTCGCTCGGTATCGAGACGCTCGGCGGCGTGATGACGAAGATGATCAACAAGAACACGACGATCCCGACGAAGCACGCTCAGGTGTATTCGACGGCGGACGACAACCAGTCGGCCGTGACGATCAAGGTGTTCCAGGGCGAACGCGAGATGGCGGCAGGCAACAAGCTGCTCGGCGAGTTCAACCTCGAAGGCATCCCGCCGTCGCCGCGCGGCGTGCCGCAGATCGAAGTGACCTTCGACATCGACGCGAACGGCATCCTGCACGTCGGCGCGAAGGACAAGGCGACCGGCAAGGAAAACAAGATCACGATCAAGGCGAACTCGGGCCTGTCCGACGCTGAAATCGACCAGATGATCAAGGACGCGGAGGCGAACGCAGCGGAAGACCACAAGCTGCGCGAGCTGGCTGATTCGCGCAACCAGGGCGACGCGCTGGTCCACAGCACGAAGAAGGCGCTCACCGAGTACGGCGACAAGCTGGACGCGGGCGAGAAGGAAAAGATCGAAGCGGCGCTGAAGTCGCTCGAGGACGTGCTGAAGGATACGTCGGCCGACAAGGCGGCGATCGACGCGAAGGTCGAGGAACTCGGTCAGGCTTCGCAGAAGCTCGGCGAAAAGATGTACGCCGACATGCAGGCGCAGCAAGCCGGCGCGGCGGGTGCAGCGGAAGGCGCGGCCCAGGCGGGCGGTGCGCAGCAGGCTGCCGATGACGTCGTCGACGCCGAGTTCAAGGAAGTGAAGAAGGACTAAGCCGGGTTGCAATGGCACCGTACGCCGCGCGTGAAAACGCGCGCGGCGCGGTTGACAAACGACTGAAAGCGGTCTGTCTTTCCTTCCGGATGGCCGGATCGACTCCACGCCTGGCGGGCTTCGCGGCCCTCCGGGCACATTTGTTTTTTGGCGGGTGCTGCGCGAGCCGTCCGCGGACGGCGCAGCGCCAGACGAGTCGAGAGACTTTACTGCGGGCGAAAGGAGCCGCCGCGTGCGTGACGCGCGACGGCACAGTGAATCGATATGGCGAAACGGGATTACTACGAGGTTCTGGGCGTCGCGAAGAACGCGAGCGACGACGAAATCAAGAAGGCGTATCGCAAGCTTGCGATGAAGTATCACCCTGACCGCAATCCGGACAACAAGGATGCGGAAGAGCATTTCAAGGAGGCGAAGGAAGCCTATGAAATGCTGTCGGACGACCAGAAGCGCGCGGCGTACGACCAGTACGGCCACGCGGGCGTCGATCCGAACATGGGCGGTGCGGGCGCACAGGGTTTCGGCGGCTTCGCGGATGCGTTCGGCGACATCTTCGGCGACATCTTCGGCCAGGCCGCGGGCGGTGCCGCGCGCGGCGGCCGCGGCGGTCCGCAGGTGTATCGCGGCGCCGACCTGCGCTACAGCATGGAAATCACGCTCGAGCAGGCCGCGCACGGCTACGACACGCAGATCCGCGTGCCGAGCTGGGTATCGTGCGAAGTCTGTCACGGGTCGGGCGCGAAGCCCGGCACGAAGCCCGAAACCTGCCCGACCTGTCACGGCCAGGGCACGGTGCGCATGTCGCAGGGCTTCTTCAGCATCCAGCAGACCTGCCCGAAGTGCCACGGCACCGGCACCTACATCCCGGAACCGTGCGTGCACTGCCACGGCTCGGGCAAGGTGAAGGAAACCAAGACGCTCGAAGTGAAGATCCCGGCCGGCATCGACGACGGGATGCGGATCCGCTCCGCCGGCAACGGCGAGCCGGGCATCAACGGCGGGCCGCCGGGCGACCTGTACGTCGAGATCCACATCAAGCCGCACTCGGTGTTCGAGCGCGACGGCGACGATCTCCACTGCCAGATGCCGATCCCGTTCACGACCGCCGCACTGGGCGGCGAGATCGAGGTGCCGACGCTGGCCGGCCGTGCGTCGTTCCCGGTGCCGGAAGGCACGCAGTCGGGCAAGACGTTCCGCCTGCGCGGCAAGGGGATCAAGGGTCTGCGTTCGAGCATCGCGGGCGATCTGTACGTACACGTGCAGGTCGAGACGCCCGTGAAGCTGACCGACCAGCAGCGCGATCTGCTCAAGCAGTTCGAGAAGTCGCTGGCCGAGGGCGGTGCGCGTCACAGCCCGCAGAGCAAGAGCTGGTTCGACCGGGTGAAGAGCTTCTTCGAGTAACGGCATGACTGAAGGCAACGAGAGCGCGTCGTTCGCGCTCTTGGACGATTGCGACTCGACCGCGTCCGCGCGGTCGAGTCGTTTGTATTCCGGTTTCGTGCGCGAACGCGTGTGCACGGATCCGGCACGGCTCGACGAAGTCGATGCGGCGGTGGCGCAGGATCTGCGCGACGGGCTGCATGCGATCGTCGTCGGCGACTACGAATTCGGACGCAATCTGGACAGAGCGCAGCCGGGCCATGCCCCGCTGCGCTTTTTGCTGTATGCGCGCTGCGAGCGCCTGTCGCGCGATGAAGTCGATGCATGGCTCGCGCAGCAGGACGGCGGCGGCCCGCCGTCGATCGCGGGCGTCGCGCACGTCGCGAAGAGTGTGTCGCGCGACGCGTTCGACGCGGCGATCGCCGCGGTGCACGACGCGCTGCGGGCGGGCGATTCGTATCAGATCAACTACACGTACCGGCTGAATTTCGACATGTTCGGCACGCCGCTCGCGCTGTACCGGCGGCTGCGCGCGCGTCAGCCCGTGCGTTACGGCGCGCTGATCGCGCTGCCCGACGGCGCGTGGGTCGTGTCGTGCTCGCCGGAGCTGTTCGTCGAGAAGCACGGCGACGTGCTGCGCGCGCGGCCGATGAAGGGCACCGCGCCGCGCTCGGCCGATCCGCGCGACGATGCGGCGGCCGCCGCGTTCCTCGCGAGCGATCCGAAGAACCGCGCGGAAAACGTGATGATCGTCGACCTGCTGCGCAACGACGTGTCGCGGATCGCGCGCACGGGCACGGTCAAGGTGCCGGCGCTGTTCTCGGTCGAGCCGTATGCGTCGGTGTGGCAGATGACGTCGACGGTCGAGGCCGGCTGGCGTGACGGCACCTCGTTCGCGCAGATGCTGCGCGCGCTGTTTCCGTGCGGATCGATTACCGGTGCGCCGAAGCACAAGACGATGGAACTGATCGACGCGATCGAGTCGACGCCGCGCGGGCTCTATACGGGCGCGATCGGCTGGCTCGATGCACCGAAGGAAGGCCTTTCGGCAGGCGCTGCGGTGCCCGACGGCGTGGCCGGCTGCGGCGATTTCTGCCTGTCGGTCGCGATCCGGACGCTGACGCTCGATGCGATCGCCGTCGATGCGGCCGCAACGATCGGCTCGCGCGACGCGGCAACGGCCGCTAGCGGCCGGCGGCGCGGCAGGATGGGTGTCGGCGCGGGCATCGTGCTCGACAGCGTCGCCGCCGACGAATATGCGGAGTGTGAATTGAAAGCGCGATTCCTGACCGATGCCGATCCCGGCTTCCAGTTGTTCGAAACCACGGCCGCGACACGTGCGGACGGCATCCGGCATCTCGAGCGCCATCTCGCGCGGCTGCAGCGCAGCGCGGATGCGTTCGGCTTCCGCCTCGACGCCGACGCGTTGCGCCGCGAGATCGACGCGCGCTGCGCGGCGCTGGACGGCGACGGCCCGTACCGGATGAAGCTCGCGCTCGCGAAGGACGGCACGGTCGACATCACGGCCGCGGCGCTGAAGCCGCTGCCCGCGGGGCCGGTCGGCGTGATGCTCGCGTCCGCGCACGGCTTCGCGCCGACCCGCGCGGACGATGCGTTGCTCTTGCACAAGACGACGCACCGCGCGGAATACGATCGCGCGTGGCAGGCGGCGGAAGCGCTCGGCGGCTTCGACATGCTGTTCGTCAACGAGCGCGGCGAGGTGACGGAAGGCGGGCGGTCGAATGTGTTCGTGAAGCGTGATGGCGTGTGGTTGACGCCGCCGTTGTCGTGCGGCGTGTTGCCCGGCGTGATGCGCGGTGTGCTGCTCGACGATCCGGCGCTAGGCGCAAAAGAGCGTGTGCTGACGCTCGACGATGTGCTGAACGCAGACGAGTTGATGATCTGCAATGCGTTGCGCGGGTCGGTCGCGGCGCGGCTGATTCAAGGCAGCGCACCGGCCTGAACGCGGATTACTTCCGCGGCGTGCATTGCCAGCTTTGTACGATGGCGTGCCCACGCCTGTAACGCGCGACGCAAGTCTGCGCCTGTCTGCCGAGCGGTCGTGCGATCACGACGCTCGTATTCCCGTAGTCGCATGAGACCCAGTAATCCTCACGGTTTTCAGCGAGCGACCAGGTATAGACGTCGCTTTTGGGTTCGGAGCGCGAGCGGTTCGGCAGCAAGGACATCATCCGGTCCGGCGGCCCTGACCAGAAGGTGACGCTGGCAAGCGGGTAGGTGCTTTGCGTGTCGAAGCTTTTCCAGCCATCGGGTGGTTGACCGTCGAGTTGCTGGGTAACGGCAACGCGTGCGGGGCAGTCTTCGGTCGCAGCGGACGCGGGTAATGCGACGAGTGAACTGCATGCGAGCGCGGCGATGGCGAGCAGCCGATACGGTGTTTGGCGGATGAGCGTCATTATTTCACGACCGAAAATGCATCGGCGTTATTGCTCGGATCGATGTAACGGCCATTTTTGTCCTTGCCTTTGAACGGAATGCATCTTCTCTGAATTGCCTTGAGTGAGCGCCATTGTTCAACGACGTGGATACCGCGCACATCCTGGCCCAGATAGAACGCCGCATGATTCCCATGCGATCGGCTTGGGTAGCGATCGTTCTCGAAAGTCGCAATGACGGTACCGGCGCGGATACTCCCGTCGCCGCCTATCTTTTTTCTGGGCGCCAGATGGCGGTGGGGCCGACGGAAGTAAAAATTTTGACCAGCGCGACGCATTCTCCGTCGCCTGCCAGCTTTTGCCCGACGAGGTCAGCCGCCTTTTCATACACGTGCGCCATCCTTTCCACTCCTTCGATCGACGAAGGCTTGATGGTCGCAGCGACGAAGGTGTGCAGGAATAGGACGAGTTAGAAAGTACGCGCTGTTCGTCATGCACTACGAGAAACGGCGCACCGCATCGCGGCCACGTCAGCGAGTGTGCCGCAGCAAGCGCCGACCGCGCGCCACGGCACGCCCGTCCCGCGTCAGAACGAGTGTTCCGGGCCCGGGAACGTGCGGTCCTTCACCGCGCTCACGTACGCCTCGACGGCCGCCTGGATGTTCGGCTGCCCCTGCATGAAATCCTTCACGAAACGCGGCCGCTTGCCGGGGAAGATGCCGAGCATGTCGTGCAGCACCAGCACCTGACCCGAGCAATCGAGCCCTGCGCCGATGCCGATCGTCGGGATCTTCAGCATGTGCGTGACTTCGGACGCGACGAGCGTCGGCACCGCCTCGAGCACCACGAGCTGCGCGCCCGCATCTTCGATCGCCCGCGCATCGCGCAGCAACTGCGCGGCGCCGGCTTCCGTGCGGCCCTGCACCTTGAAGCCCCCGAACGCATGCACCGACTGCGGCGTGAGGCCGAGGTGCGCACACACCGGCACCGAGCGTTCGACGAGGAAGCGGATCGTGTCGGCGAGCCATTCGCCGCCTTCGAGCTTCACCATCTGCGCGCCGGCGCGCATCAGCGTGACCGCGTTCGCGAACGCCTCGGCCGGCGTGCCGTACGTGCCGAACGGCAGATCGGCGACGACGAGCGCGCGCGGCTGCACGCGCGCGACGCATGCGGTGTGGTACGCGATGTCGTCGAGCGACACCGGGAGCGTGGTCGTGTGGCCCTGCAGCACGTTGCCGAGCGAGTCGCCGATCAGCAGCACGTCGGTGCCGGCGCGATCGAGCAGCGCGGAAAAGCTCGCGTCGTAGCAGGTGAGCATCGCGATCTTCTCGTCGGCTTCGCGCATTGCCTGCAGCTTGGGCACCGTGACGGCAGGCCGGCTCGATTCCTGGAGATAGGTCATGGGAAATCCGGTTCGATGGGGAGGAACGACAGGCGAGGACGCGTCAGCGCGTCGTCTCGCCCTTGACGAAGAATTCCTTGCGGCCGCGCATCGTGTCGATGCGCTCGATCAGCAGCGCGAGGTCTTCGGGGGAATCCAGCGGGTTCAGGTGTTCGGCTGCGACCGTCAGCACCGGCGTGCGGTCGTAGTGATAGAAGAATTCGTTGTATGCATCGACGAGCGAGCGCAGGTACGCGTCGCTGATCTGCAGCTCCATCGGCAGCCCGCGCTTCTGGATGCGCGAGAACAGCACCTCGGGGCTCGCCTGCAGGTAGACGACGAGATCGGGCGCGGGTGCCTGCGGCACGTCGAGGTGCGTCGCGATCGACCGGTACAGCTGCCATTCGTCTTCCGGCAGGTTCAGCCGCGCGAAGATGTCGTTCTTCTGCGGCATGAAATCGGCGACGACGGGCCGGCCCGTATCGAGCGCGCCGATCAGTTCGCGCGCCTGCTGCGCGCGCTGCAGCGCGAACGACAGCTGCGCGGGCAGCGCGTAGCGCGCGGTGTCGCGATAGAAGCGTTCGAGGAACGGGTTGTCCTGCGGGCGTTCGAGCAGCGCCTGCATCGACCAGCGCTCGGCGAAGAGGCGCGCGAGCGTCGTCTTGCCGACGCCGATCGGGCCTTCGATCACGAGGTAGCGATGCGGGGCGCGCAGGTCGGGCGCGGTGACGGTCAGCGGAGTGGTGTTCATCGGCAGGGGTTCTTGTCGGCGTCGGCGCCGGCGGCAAGGGCCTTCTGCATCAGGCATTGGCAGGTCTGCACCTTCTCGACGCGCTGATCGGCGACGGCGGCGAGGAACGCATCGGCGCGGCCGCGCGCGGGGATGTCGAGCGCCGGTTCGATTTCGACGAGCGGCACGAGCGCGAATGCGCGATCGGTGAGGCGCGGATGCGGGACGATCAGGTCGGGTTCGTCGATCGAATCGGAGCCGAACAGCAGGATGTCGAGGTCGAGCGTACGCGGCGCGTTGCGATACGGGCGCTCGCGCCCGAAGTGATGTTCGATCTTCTGGCAGAGCGCGAGCAGCTCCCGGGCCGACAGCGTCGTGTCGAGCTTGACGACGCAGTTGTAGTAATCGTCGCCGCCCGCTTCGAAGGGCGCCGTGCGATACAGGCTCGATTTGCCGAGGATCGAGATGGTGCGCTGCTGCGCGAGGCACACCACCGCGTCCTTCAGGGTCTGGCGCGCATCGCCGAGATTCGCCCCCAGTCCGATATATGCAACCGTCATGGCATCACTTCCTACGTCGTTCGCCGGCGAGCGCGTCAGTCGTCGGAACCGCCCGCGGTGTCCGGCGCCTGCTCGGCGGCGCCTTCGCCCGGCTTGCGGTTTCGCGCACCGCCGCGGCGGCGCCGCTTGCGGGGCGATTTTTCCTTCGAGCCGCCCTGCGTGAGGAGTGCCTCACGGGCGGCCGCGTCGCCTTCGATGAAATCCGTCCACCACTGTCCGACTTCCGCATCGAGCTCGCCGGATTCGCAGCGTAACAGGAGGAAATCATACCCCGCTCTAAACCTTTGGTGTTCCAGCAGCCGCATCGCGCTGCGGCCCGAGCGTTTTTCGAGGCGCAGTTGCAGGCCCCAGATCTCGCGCATGTCGGCCGAGTAGCGCTTGTGGATCGCGAGCTTCTCGGTCTGCATGTCGAGCACGTCGTCCATCGCGCGATGGAGCGCCGGCACCGGGATTTCGCCCTCCGCCGTGTATTGCTCGAAGCGCTGGCGCATGTCGTGCCACAGCAGCGTCGCGAACAGGAAGCCCGGCGACACCGGCTTGCCGGCGCGCACGCGCGCATCGGTGTTGTTCAGCGCGAGCGTGATGAACTTCTCGCCCTGCGGCTGCTCGAGCACGACGTCGAGCAGCGGCAGCAGCCCGTGGTGCAGGCCTTCCTTGCGCAGCTGCTGCAGGCACGCGAGCGCATGGCCCGACAGCAGCAGCTTCAGCATTTCGTCGAACAGGCGCGCGGCCGGCACGTTGTTGATCAGGTCGGCGAGCGCGTTGATCGGCTCGCGCGTGTGCGGCTCGATCTCGAAGCCGAGCTTCGCCGCGAAGCGCACGACGCGCAGCATCCGCACCGGATCCTCGCGGAAGCGCGTGGCCGGGTCGCCGATCATCCGCAACAGGCGGGCGCGCATGTCGGCCATCCCGTCGTGGTAGTCGAGCACCGTCTGCGTCGACGGGTCGTAGTACATCGCGTTGATCGTGAAGTCGCGGCGCGCGGCATCTTCGTGCTGTTCGCCCCACACGTTGTCGCGCAGCACGCGGCCGCTCGCGTCCACCGCATGCGTGCGGCGGTCGAGCTCGTCGCGCTTCAGGCGCTTCGGCGGCTCGGCCGCGGCCGCTTCGGGCGGCGCGTCGACCAGCGCGCGGAACGTCGACACCTCGATCAGTTCCTGGCCGAACTGCACGTGGACGATCTGGAAGCGGCGGCCGATCAGGCGCGCGCGGCGGAACAGGCGCTGCACCTCGGTCGGCGTCGCGTCGGTCGCGACGTCGAAGTCCTTCGGCGCGATGCCGAGCAGCAGGTCGCGCACGGCGCCGCCGACGATGAACGCGCGAAAGCCCGCCTGCTGCAGCGTGTCGGTCACGCGCACGGCGTTCCGCGAGATCAGCGACGGATCGATCTGGTGCACGCTGGCCGGCACGACGGTCGGCTCGTGGTTGCTGCGCGCCTTCCTGGCGCCGCCGCCGCGGCTCCCCTTCGCGGGGCGCGGGGCAGGGGCCGTTTCGACGGCGGGCGCCTCGACGGGTGACGTGTGTTCGGCGCCGTCCTGGCCGAGCAGCTTGCGAATGAATTTTTTGATCACGACGTTCAGAAGAGATCGAGGATGCGCCAGCCGCGGTCGCTTGCATGCGCACGCAGCGTGTCGTCGGGGTTGGTCGCGATCGGGTCGGTGACTTTCTCGAGCAACGGGATGTCGTTGTGCGAGTCGCTGTAGAAGTAGCTGTGTTCGAAGTCGTCCCAGTGCTTGCCGAGCGACGCGAGCCACGCTTCGGTGCGCACGATCTTGCCTTCGCGATAGCTCGGCGTGCCGGTCGGCCGGCCCGTGTACGGCGAGTCGGGATGGCCGTCGGTCGTTTCGACCTCGCACGCGATCAGCGTGTCGACGCCGAACGCGGTCGCGATCGGACGCGTGATGAACTCGTTGGTCGCGGTCACGACGCAGCACAGGTCGCCGGCATCGAGGTGCTTGCGCACGAGTTCGAGCGCGGCGGGCGTCATCGCGGGGCGGATCACCTCGTGCATGTACTGCTCGTGCCATTCGGCCAGTTGCGCGCGCGAATACTTCGCGAGCGGCGTGAGCATCGCGCACAGGTAAGCATGGATGTCGAGCTTGCCGGCCTTGTAGTCGGCGAAGAACTGATCGTTCTGACGCGAGAAGCTTTCCGCGTCGACGATGCCGAGCTTCACCATGAAGCGGCCCCATTCGTGGTCGCTATCGGTCGGGATCAGCGTGTGATCGAGGTCAAAGAGTGCCAGATTAGTCATGGAAGCGCATTTTACTCGAAGCGGTTCGGGCCTGTGCCCGGTGGTGCGATGTCGTCGCCGGGGCGGGCCAGCATCCGGCGCAGCAGCGGCAGCGTGACGGCGCGTTTCTGCTCGAGCGAGAAGCGGTCGAGCGCGTCGAGCAGCGCCATCAGGCTCGGCATGTCGCGGCGGAAATGGGTGAGCAGGTAAGCGGCGATGTCGTCGGTGAGCGCGATCCCGCGCTCCTTCGCCGCGAGCTTCAGTACGGCGATCTTGCCGGCGTCGGACGGCGGCGACAGGTGGAACACGAGCCCCCAGCCGAGGCGCGTGCGCAGATCCTCGCGCACGTCGAGCGCGAGCGGCGCCGCGGGGCCCGCCGCGACGAACGCGCTCGACGGGTGCGCGCGGACCTCGTTGAACAGGTTGAACAGGGCGACCTGCTGCGTGTCGCTCATCTTGTCGCAGTCGTCGATCGCGTAGATGCCGATGCGCGGGTCGAACGTGAACGCGCCGAGCGGGCTTTGCGGCGTCAGATAGCGCGCGTAGCCGTACGACGCGTCGCTCACGAGCGCCTGCAGCAGGTGGGTGCGGCCGCTGCCGGGCTCGCCCCAGATGTAGAACGACCGGTCCGGCACGGGCCCCGCCGCGAGCGCGAGGTCGAGCTTCTGGAGCCGCGAGATGAGCTCGTCGTTCTCCTCATTCATGATGAAGTTGTCGAACGTGGCGGGCGGCGGCGTGCCGAGATCGAGCGTCAGTTGACGGGACACAACAGTCACAATGCAGGTCGGTTGATGAAACGCGCGCCGTACGCCGGGCACGCGCGCGGGGCTGCTCCGGTGCCTGAACACGCGGCCGCACGCACGGCGGCGCGCGGTTTCCGGCGCGGCTCGCGGGGCGATGAAAACGGGGACGTGTCGACCAAGATGCAATCCCTGACGATTCGGTGCTGGGAATTCCGGCCAACGGGCCGGCTTCGGGTAAAATCGCATTTTACCGACCTTCTCGCATTCCCCCATGAATCCTCCGAAATCCGCTCCCGACGCCCAAGGTCTGTCCTACCGCGACGCAGGCGTCGACATCGACGCGGGCGACGCGCTCATCGACAAGATCAAGCCTTTTGCGAAGAAAACCCTGCGCGACGGCGTGCTCGGCGGCATCGGCGGGTTCGGCGCGCTGTTCGAAGTGCCGAAGAAGTACCAGGAGCCCGTGCTCGTGTCGGGCACCGACGGCGTCGGCACCAAGCTCAAGCTGGCGTTTCATCTGAACAAACATGACACCGTCGGCCAGGATCTGGTGGCGATGAGCGTGAACGACATCCTCGTGCAGGGCGCCGAGCCGCTGTTCTTCCTCGATTACTTCGCGTGCGGCAAGCTCGACGTCGACACGGCCGCGACCGTCGTCAAGGGCATCGCGCACGGCTGCGAACTGTCGGGCTGCGCGCTGATCGGCGGTGAAACGGCCGAAATGCCGGGCATGTACCCGGACGGCGAATACGACCTGGCCGGTTTCGCGGTCGGCGCGGTCGAGAAGAGCAAGATCATCGACGGCAGCACGATCGCCGAAGGCGACGTGGTGCTCGGCCTTGCCTCGAGCGGCATCCACTCGAACGGCTTCTCGCTCGTGCGCAAGATCATCGAGCGCGCGAACCCCGACCTGTCGGCCGATTTCCACGGCCGCTCGCTGGCCGACACGCTGATGGCGCCGACGCGCATCTACGTGAAGCCGCTGCTCGCGCTGATGCAGAAGCTGTCGGTGAAGGGCATGGCCCACATCACCGGCGGCGGCCTCGTCGAGAACATTCCGCGCGTGCTGCGCGAAGGCCTCACGGCCGAGCTCGACCAGACCGCGTGGCCGCTGCCGCCGCTGTTCAAGTGGCTGCAGGAGCACGGCGGCGTCGCCGACGCGGAAATGCACCGGGTGTTCAACTGCGGGATCGGGATGGCCGTGATCGTCTCGGCGGCCGATGCCGACGCGGCGATCGCCGACCTGACGGCCGCCGGCGAACAGGTGTGGAAGATCGGCACCGTGCGTGCGAGCCGCGAAGGCGAGGCGCAGACGGTCGTGGTCTGACGCAGCGCACGCAGGATGCAGCAAGGAGAGCCGCCCGGAGTCGATCCGGGCGGCTTTTTTTCTGGCGTGGCGCTTGGCGTATTGGCGGGCGGCCCGAAAGAGGAACGACGCTGACCGAAGACGAGGGTATCGCGCGCAAGCAGGATCGATGCGCGGCGATCCTGCCCCGTTATTGATCGTCGATGCGGCCGTCGAGCACGCGTTCGAGCGTGTCGAGCGCCTGCGCCGTCGAATCCGGCGCGACGCAGTCGACGACGATCCGCTCCGGCATCGCGCGCAGCCACGTGATCTGCCGTTTGCACAGCTGGCGCGTCGCGAAGATGCCTTTGTCGCGCATGGTCCGGTAGTCGGTGTCGCCGTCGAGGAATTCCCATGCCTGCCGGTAGCCGACACAGCGCATCGACGGCAGGCCGAGATGCAGATCCTCGCGGCGGCGCAGCCGTTCGACTTCGTCGATGAAGCCCGCGTCGAGCATCGCGTCGAAGCGTTGCGCGATGCGCGCGTGCAGCACCGCGCGGTCCGACGGTTCGAGCGCGACCGGCACGAAGCGATAGGCCGCGGCCGCGTCGTCCGCGCGCCGCGGCGCGGCGAGCAGCGCCGACATCGGCTGCCCGCTCAGCAGGAACACTTCGAGCGCGCGCTGGATCCGCTGCGAATCGTTCGGTGCGAGCCGCGCGGCCGTCGCGGGGTCGACCTGCGCGAGCCGCGCGTGGAGTGCCGGCCAGCCGTCGCGCGCGGCCTCGGCGTCGAGCTCCGCGCGCACGGCCGGATCGGCGGTCGGCAGGTCGTTGAGGCCCTGCGTGAGCGCCTTGTAGTACAGCATCGTGCCGCCCGCGAGCAGCGGCGTGCGGCCGCGCGCGGCGATCTCGCCGATCAGGCGCAGCGCGTCCGCGCGGAATTCGGCCGCCGAATATGCATCGGCCGGGTCGATGATGTCGATCAGGTGATGCGGCACGCTCGCGCGCTCGTCGCGCGTCGGTTTCGCGGTGCCGATGTCCATGTCGCGGTAGACGAGCGCCGAATCGACGCTGACGATCTCGATCGGACGGCGCGCGGCGAGCGCCAGCGCGGCGGCCGTCTTGCCGGAGGCGGTGGGGCCGAGCAGGCAGGCGATCGTCGTCGGGGCGGACTGCGGTGAAGCGTTCATTGCCCGCGCATGAAGAGACGGTCGAGATCGTTCAGCGTGAGCTGATACCACGTCGGCCGGCCGTGATTGCACTGGTCCGCACGTTCGGTCGCTTCCATCTGGCGCAGCAGCGCGTTCATCTCGTCGAGCGTCAGGCGCCGGTTCGCGCGCACCGCGTGGTGACACGCAAGCGTGCCGAGCAACTCGTGCTGGCGTTCGGTGAGCACGCGCGAACCGCCGAACGCGTGCAGGTCGGCGAGCACCGCGCGCGCGAGCGACTGCAGGTCCGCGTCCTTCAGCAGCGCGGGCACCGCGCGGATCGCGAGCGACGTCGGCGACAGCACCGCGAGGTCGAAGCCGAGCGATTCGAGCGTGTCGCGTTCTTCCTCGACCGTGCCGATCTCGACCGGCGTCGCCGTCATCGAGATCGGCAGCAGCAGCGACTGCACGGCGACCGTGCGGTCGGCGAGCGCGTTCTTGAACTGTTCGTACAGGATCCGTTCGTGCGCCGCGTGCATGTCGACGATCACGAGGCCGTGCGCGTTCTGCGCGAGCACGTAGATCCCGTGGATCTGGCCGAGCGCGAAGCCGAGCGGCTGCTCGTCGTGCGCGGTGGCGGCGAGCGGCGACGCGACGAAGCCCGACAGCGGCGCGGCCGGCGCGGCCGGCGCAGCCGCTGCATCGGCCGCGTCGCGCGCGACGATCGTCGTGCCGTCCGGCGTGCCCGCGCCGGTGTCCTTGCGGCCGAACAGCGCGTCGTAGAGCGCGAGCGGCTGCGCGACCGGCAGCGTGCCCTGCGTCATGCGCGCCTGGCGCATCCACGTGTTGCCCGACGACGAGGAGGACGACGGCGACGAGAAGCCGCTGCCGCCCGTGCCGGCGGCCGCGCCCTGGCCGAGCGGCGTATTCAGGAACGACGCGGGGCCGCTCGGCGCCGGTGAGAGTTGTGCGGCATGGCCGCCCACGGTGGTTTCCGGCGACGCGCCTGCATGGCGCGCGAGCGCGCGCTGCACCGCGTGGAAGACGTACTGGTGGATCGAGCGCGAATCGCGGAACCGCACCTCGATCTTCGACGGGTGCACGTTCACGTCGACGGCTTCGGGCGGCAGATCGAGGAACAGCACGTACGACGGGTAACGGTCGCCGTGGAGGACATCCTCGTACGCCGCGCGCACCGCGTGCGTGAGCAGCTTGTCGCGCACGAAGCGGCCGTTGACGAAGAAGTATTGCTGGTCGGCGCGGCCGCGGCTCGCGGTCGGCAGGCCCGCGCAGCCGTAGACGGCGAGCGGCCCGGCCTGCTCGTCGAGCGGCAGGTGTGCGGTCGCGAAGCCGTCGCCAAGGATCTTCGCGACGCGCTGTGCGGGTTCGGTCGCGTTCCAGTGCTCGACGGCCTTGCCGTTGTGCAGCACCGAGATCGCGACGTCCGGCCGCGCGAGCGCCGCGCGGCGGATCATTTCGAGGCAGTGGCCGAACTCGGTCTGCTCGCTTTTCAGGAATTTGCGGCGCGCGGGCGTGTTGAAGTACAGCTCGCGCACCTCGATCGTCGTGCCGACCGCGCCGGCGGCCGGCGACAGCGCGCCCGTGGTCGCGTCGATCTTCGTCGCATGCGCGACCTCGGCCGTGCGGCTCGTGATCGACATCTCGGCGACCGACGCGATCGACGCGAGCGCTTCGCCGCGAAAACCCAGCGTCGCGACCGCCTCGAGCTCCTCGAGCGAGCGGATCTTGCTCGTCGCGTGGCGCATAAGCGCGAGTGGCAGTTCGTCGGGCGGAATCCCGCAGCCGTCGTCGGTGATCGAGATGCGCTTGACCCCGCCTTCCTCGAGCACGATGCGCAGCGTCGTCGCGCCGGCGTCCATCGCGTTCTCGAGCAACTCCTTGACGACCGACGCCGGGCGTTCGACCACCTCGCCGGCGGCGATCTGGCTGATCAGCTGGTCGGGCAGGGGCTGGATCGCGCGCAGCGGGCGCGCGGCGGGCGTGGGCACGGCGCCTGCGGCCGTTTCGGTGATTTCGGACATGGCCGAATTATAGCGAGGCGGCGGCGGATGCCGTGGCCGGGGCCGCTTACGTTTTTTTCACGGAGCCTTAAGGTAGTTTCGGTATGATGACTGCGTTCCGCGCACCGCCTTGTCCGGCGGGCACTTCCGCTTTTCGGCCACTCCGGCCCTTTCGCCTTCGAGGAATCGCATTTGGATACGCTGCTTCATTTCGTCAACCTGGTCCTGCATATCGACGCGTTCCTCGGCGACTTCATCCGGCAGTACGGTGCGTGGGTGTATCTGGTGCTGTTCCTGATCGTGTTCTGCGAGACGGGGCTCGTCGTGTTGCCGTTCCTGCCGGGCGATTCGCTGCTGTTCATCGGCGGCGCGTTCGCGGCGACGGGCGACATGAACGTCGGCGGGCTGATCGTGCTGCTGCTGGTCGCGGCGATTGCCGGCAATACCGTGAACTACCTGATCGGCCGCTGGGTCGGGCCCAAGGTGTTCAATACGCATATCCCGGTGCTCGAGCGCTTCCTCGATCGCGCTGCGCTGCAGAAGACCCACTCGTTCTACGACAAGCACGGCGGCAAGACGATCGTGCTCGCGCGCTTCATCCCGGTCGTGCGCACGTTCGCACCGTTCGTCGCCGGCGCGTCGTCGATGAGCGTCGCGCGCTTCCAGCTGTTCAACGTGATCGGCGCGTTGCTCTGGGTGCTGCTGCTGGTGCTGCTCGGCTACTTCTTCGGCAATATTCCGTTCATCCGCCAGTATCTGAACGTGATCGTGCTGGCGGGGATCGGCGCGGCGATCGTGCCGGTCGCGCTCGGCGCGCTGTGGAAGCTGGTGCGCGGGCGGCATTCGGGCGGTACGCAGAACACGCGCGGCCACTGAGCCTGCGCGTTTTCGCTTCGGCGCAGTAAAAAGCGTGGCAGTTGCCACGCTTTTTTTCGTCCGTGCGGTTCGTGCGGTCCGATCGATTGCCGATGTGCGGTATCGGCCGATCCGGCTGCTTGACGCCGGCTGCTTCAGTCAGAATCCTGCGAACCGCTTGGCGACACCGTTCCTCAGGTCGTGCGATGGAAGATCGGCGTTTCGGGCGTCGGGTATTGCGCGTCGCGGAACGTCTCGAGGATCACGCGGTTGGTGTCGCAGTACACCTGCCAGTAGTTCTCCGGCTGCGTCGACGGACGCACGAACAGCAGCGGGCCTTCCGGCGTGAACTGCAGCACGCCGACGTCCGGCGCAGGCACCTTCATCACGTTCGGGATCAACTGGATCTGCGTCTTCAGGCGGTTGATCGCATCGGCCGCGTCGACGCCGTTCGCGATCTTCGCGGTCAGGTCCACGCGGCGATGCGGCGTCGCGCTGTAGTTCGCGATGTTGTCCGAGAAGATCTTGTTGTTGCCGACGATCGTCACGACGTTGTCGGCGGTGATGATCGTCGTGCCGAACAGGCCGAGTTCCTTCACCGTGCCCGTGACGCCGCCCGCGCTGATCACGTCGCCGATCTTGAACGGACGCAGCACCTGCATGAACACGCCGGCGGCGAAGTGCGCGAGCAGGCCGCCCCACGCCGTGCCGATCGCGAGGCCGAGGCCGGCGAGCAGGGCGGCGAACGACGTGGTCTGAACACCGAAGATCTGCAGGATCGCAAGGATCAGCAGGATCGTCAGCAGCACGCTGACTACGGAGGTCAGGTAGTCGGTGAGCGTCGGGTCGACCTTGCCGCTGCGGCGTACCACCTTGCCCAGCAGGCGCGTGCCGAGGCGGATCGCCCAGCGGCCGATGAACCACAGGACGATCGCGGCGAGGAGGTTGAGGCCGAAGTCGAGGCCGCGGGTCATCAGGAATTGCTGAGTGGATTCCAGGTTCGGCATGGGGGCTCCATAAATGAAAAAGGGGCCGGCAGGCGGCTTTTCGACGGAAGGTTATAACCGAAGAGAAGTCGATCGAGGATGAAAGAGTGTTAAAACCCCGAGCGATGCAGCAGGGGAGATGTTTTCCCGACGCTTATGCCGAAGCGCGGAAATGCCCGAGTCGCCGGATTGCCGTGCGGACTGTTTGGGGAAAATATTCTATGAATGATGCGCGTTTTTTGTGGGGCATGTCGGATAATGCTGCCGAAAATATCACGATACAAATCCATATCTCTCGACCATGCCTACACGAAAAAACGGGGTTCCGCGTTGCGTGCTGATTACGGGTGCAACGGGCGGCATCGGTTCCGCGCTGGCGCAGGAATACGCGCGTGCCGGCTCGGCGGTACTCATTTTGCACGGCCGCAATACCGCGCTGCTGCAACAGGTGAGTGACGCCTGTACCTCGCTCGGTGCGCGTGTCATCACGGCGGCATTCGATGTTCGCGATCACGAGACGTTGCGGAATTGGGTCAGCGAAATGAGCGCGGCCGAAGCGCCAGATCTCGTGATCGCAAATGCCGGCGTCAATATCAATACCGGCCCCGGGCATCAAGGCGAAGACTGGGAGGACATGCACCGTCTGCTGGACGTGAACGTGAAGGCAAGCATCGCCACCGCGCATGCGGCGATGCCCGCGATGCGCGCGCGCCGCGCAGGGCAGATCGCACTGGTCAGCTCTCTTGCCGCATGGCGAGGATTGCCCGAGACGCCCAGCTACAGTGCGAGCAAGGCTGCGGTGAAGGCCTACGGGGAAGCGATGCGCGACGGGCTGGCTGCGGAGGGTGTCAAGGTCAACGTGATCATGCCTGGCTACGTCGAGTCGCAGATGTGCTTCGATATGCCCGGTCCGAAGCCATTCCTCTGGAAAGCGCCGAAGGCGGCGCGCGTGATACGCGTGGGCCTGAGCACCAACCGTGCGCGAATCAGCTTTCCATTCCCACTGAACCTCGGATGTTTCCTGCTGGCCGGATTACATCCGGCCGTATCCGGCTGGTTCCTGAGTCGGCTGGGTTACGAGTAAGCGCGACTTGCTCGGGCGCGGTGCGAATCATCCCGATCGGGGCTGGCTGTTCGGCAGGGGGAAGTTGAAGGAGCTTCTGTGCGGCCACGCGCAGTGCGTGTAGGCGGGCCGGATCGCCGGCCAGCGCGCATAGTGCATCCACCCAGATCTGCGGATCATTGGCGAGCAAGAGGCCGTTCTCGGCGTGCCGGATGACCTCTTGATACGGGCCCGCGGCGGCATACAGCCCCACCGCGCGGCAGCGGGCGATATCGTAGGCCTTCACGTGCGCGCGCGTAGTGTTGAACGCGGAGGGTAGCAGCGGGGCGAGGCCGATATGGCCGTCGAGAAGGCGGCAGTGGCCGCGATAGTTGGCCCAGTCCATCGGATGTACGACCCGTGTGCGTGGCAGGCTGCGAAAGAGCACATTCACCGCATGCGCGCCAATCAGCTCGAAATGGACGTTCGGACAGCGTGCGAGCACTTGCGCGATGATCGGTTGCAGCCATGTGATCTCGGCTTCATGAGCGGCGCTGCCGTGATAGAACACGAGGATCGGCGATTCCGGTGCGTCGACTACAGCGTTGCGTACCTGCAGCGGGCGGGCATCCTCCGGCAATGCACGCGGCGTCACGAGTTTAGCCGCCCGCTCCGGATAGCGATCGCGTAGTGCCTGCGTCGAAAACCAGTATTCCGTGGCAAGGTCGCGGATGTCCGCGGTATGCGCATGGCAGTATTTGCGGAGTTTTTTCACATACGGGCGAGGCAGCCCGTTCCATGACCGTGGCTGCAGCAGGTCATCGTCCATGAAATACACGATTCGCGCCAATTGCGCGCGATGAATGTGCAATGCGCGCGCCCATCGCGTGTTCAGGTAGCGGATGATCACGACGGCCGTCCCCGTCGCCAGGTCACCGGATTCCGGCAATGCACTGTCCAGGTTTTTATAGACGACAGGCAGCCCCGACTCCCGCAGGCGCGGCAGCACGTAATAATCCGTGGACGGATTTTCACCTTGATGAAGAACGAGCCAACGTAGCACCGCCGTGTTGCCACGGAGGTGAGACGGGCCGTGTGCCGATTTTCGGTATAGGAGCCTGCGCAACATCAGAACATCAAATGCGTGTGGTTGGTCGGCGCGCGTATGCGCGACTCGTGCAAAATCATCCCGGCATGAGCGGGCGTTCTGGACTTTTTGTTGATTGGGTGATTCTAAAGATGTTTGATCGTGTGTGCGCAACTGGCAATGACAAATTTATATGGCTCCACCCTCGTAATAATTTTTAATATTGTAAATTATTTACATTTGTGATGTCGGTACGGGTTGATGTTGCATCCGCAACCGATGGCAGGCCATGGGGCGGAGCGGCCGCTCCAGTGTGCATTAATCGGCTTGCCGGTCTCTTTGAAGGGGATTGCCCGTTAAAATGTCGACATCCACCGGATACGGCAGTGGTGGTGGGTCGAGAAGTACAATGCGATTGCTCCCGCGCGAGGATGAGGGCAGGTGGTGAGCGCATGAATTGCATCATGCGCGCAGCATTTCTGCCGTTGTCGTCCGGTTGCGCGGATCGATATCCGAAGGTCCGCTCGACATGACCGTCCCGGTGGGCGCATCGATATTCCATTACTCCGGCTTCGCAGGATATACCTCCGCTTTCGGCAATTACCGGATCGCGTGAGCGCGTGTGGCCGCATTTGTCGAGGCTCAAGTTTTTGACTGATTTTTCTGTTGGCCGGGGCGAAGTCGCCGGGCAGCCGCTTCGCAAAGCGTCGATAGGTTCGCTGCCGCGCGCCTATACGATGGCGCCGGGCGTGAACCGCATCCCGACACTCGCCGCGTTGCTGGATGATTTTCAACTGCACTACCGGCCGGTGGGCCAGCCGGTCGCGGGTGCGGGTGTCCTTGCATGGGGGCGCCGTCCGAGCGCAATGGCCGCCGAGCGCTACGCGAAGAAACATGGCCTCGCGGTCTATCACATCGAAGACGGCTTCGTGCGTTCAGTCGGACTCGGCAAGGACGACCCTCCGCTTTCGGTCATTTTCGACGATGTCGGGCTTTATCTCGACGGCAGCCAGCCATCGAGGCTGGAATCCCTGATTGCGCAGCCGCTGCGCGACGACCAGATCACGCGGGCTCGCGCACTGGCTGCGGCATGGCGGGACGGCCGCGTGTCCAAATACAACCACAGCCGCGACCTGGACAGGGCATTGCCCGATGGATGCATATTGGTCGTGGACCAGACGCGTGGCGATGCCTCGATTTCCTGCGGTCTTGCCGACGCGTCCAGCTTCCACCGCATGCTGGAAGCCGCGCTGCGCGATCATCCCGATCGCACGATTCTGCTCAAGGTTCATCCCGACGTCGTGTCCGGCCGCAAGCAAGGCCATTTCGATCTCGACGCGGTGCGCGCGATGCCGCGCGTGCGCGTGCTGGCCGACAGCGCGCATCCGGCCAGTGTGCTGCCGCTGGTTCACGAGGTTTATACGGTGACTTCGCAACTCGGTTTCGAGGCATTGATATGGGGGCTGCCGGTGCGTGTATTCGGCATGCCGTTCTACGCGGGGTGGGGGCTGACTCGGGACGAGTTGCCGGCACCCGGGCGACGCGGTATGGCCACGTTGGAGCAACTCGTTCATGCTGCGCTGATCGATTATTGCCGCTATGTCGATCCGGAAACCGGCAAGCGCTGCGAGGTTGAAGCCGTGATCGCGTGGCTGGCATTGCAGCGCCGGATGCGGCAACGATTTCCCGTCGAGATCGATGCGCTCGGGTTTTCAGGCTGGAAGAAGGACTATGTGCGTCAGTTTTTCGGCGGCAGCGCCGTTCGATTTCGCTGGCGGGTGCCGCGGGCGAGCGATGCCGCCGTGGCCACGTGGGGACGCAAGCTTGACGACCGGCTTGCCCCCGCATTGTCCGCGATGCACCCGGTCATCCGCGTCGAGGACGGCTTCGTGCGCTCCGTCGGCCTCGGCGCCGACCTGACTCGCCCGTTGTCGTGGGTGCAGGACGACATCGGCATCTATTACGATGCCACCCGGCCTTCCAGACTGGAAATGCTGCTTGCACACGCGACGTTTTCCCCCGAACTGGTTGAACGTGCAGCCAGCCTGCGCCGGGCCATCTGCGATGCGGGCATTACCAAGTACAACCTCGCCGGCCGCGCGAACTGGAGCCGTCCGCAGGGGCGGCGCGTGATTCTGGTGCCCGGACAGGTCGAGACGGATGCGTCGATCCGCTTCGGTGCGTCGGATATTCGCAGCAATATGGATCTGTTGCGTGCGGTTCGGGTCGCCAATCCCGATGCGTACCTGCTGTACAAGCCGCACCCGGACGTCGTGGCCGGCCTGCGCAATGTGGGGCGCGGCGAGGGCGACGCGGCGCAGTGGTGCGACGAGACGCTTGGCTCAGTTTCGTTTCACGAACTGCTCGGCAGCGTGGACGAAGTGCATGTGCTGACGTCGCTGGCCGGGTTTGAGGCGCTGATGCGTGGCGTGAAGGTCGTGACTTACGGGCAGCCTTTCTACGCGGGCTGGGGCATGACACGCGATGCCGGCTTGACGGAAGCGGTGCGTCAGCGGCGCGCTCGTGTGCTGAAGCTCGACGAGCTCGTGGCGGCGGCGCTGATTCTGTATCCCACCTATGTGAGCCGAGCGACGAAGCGCTTCACCACGCCGGAGCGGGCACTGCAGGAACTCGTCGAATGGCGTGCTACGCCGCAGGTGCCACGTTGGCGCCACTGGGTTGCACGTCTGTTTCGGGAGGCTTAGCCACGGGGCGCGTACCTGCCGGCTCGATGCCGCTGCCTTTCAACGAACCGAAGATCGGAACGTTCGACCGCAGCGCGCGATCGAGCCGCGGGGGCGGATCGACGAAGGCGCCGTGGCCATTGACCTCGTCTTTCATCACGCGGCGTACGATTTCGACGCACGCTGCGTCGCGGCCCGCACGGTTGTAGAACGAGCCATGTATCTGGACGGTGGCGGCAATTGCGGCCACGAAGTCGTTGAGCAACGGCTTATTGACGCGCTCGGGCTTGGTCCAAAACGTTTCCAGCGAACCCTGGTGCGTGAGTCCTGCGATGTCGTACATCGCCATGCCGAGCACTTTCACCGGGCAATTGGCACGCAACGCGTGCAGGCCCACGGTCGAATTCACCGTAATGACCCCCTTGCTGTGCTTGATCGTGCGCTTGAGGTCGCAGTCCGTCACGGCAATGACGCGCGATTCCACGTCATAGCGTTTTGCCGTGCGCGCGACGAATTTCTCCCAGCGCTCCATGCCATTGTCGAGCGGATGCAGCTTGATGATCAGTGAGCCGTCCTGCGGAGCATGCTGGGCGAACGACGAAATGACTTCCTCGATCACTTGCCGTTGATCGTTGTATGCCGAATTGGCTCGCAGCTGGTAATCGGCCTGCATTTGCAGCGCGAGCATCCAGTAAAGATCGTCCGAATGTCGCAATACGTCCGCGGCGGCAACCCGCGCGGGCTCATGCAGGCGCTGGCTGACCATCCGCGGCAGCCAGCGCAGATAGTCCAGTAATGGCAGGTAATATTTGTCGGTGCGATAGAGCGGGAAAAAATATGGTACTAGCGAGGTCAGGAGGTTATAAAGCACCTCGTTGAACGCTTCTTGCCCGAAGCTGTGTGAATAATGCTTGGTGTCCGGCTTGAATGGTCCGACACGGCGGGCAATTGCGCGGATCGCCTTTGGGTCCGTGGGGAAGTGTGACAGCGTGCCCATGCCGCCGCGCTCGAGGGTGAGCCAGTCGGGGCGCAGGTAACCGAATTCGATTGAGTACGTGCGAATACCGAGTGATTCGGCGACTTCGCGCGCGACCGCATGATAGGGCAGGCGGTCGGCAAAGTAGATGATGTCGGTGATCTCGTGGCGCACCAGATAATCGCGCAGAAAGCCGGCCCAGCGGCTAAAGCGGCCGCGGTAGTTGACCGCGCCCGGTTTGCGCCAGTAGGCCCAATCTCCCAGAGACAGATTGATTCGATGCGTGCGCACGAGTGCGGCATCGAAGTGGTCGCTCAACTGACGCCAGAAAAGCGAGGGCGGCCCCTGGAGAAATAGGATTGATCGGTGCATGACGGATACTTTTAGGTTTTTCTAGTCTTCCTCAGGCCGTGAATTATAATCGCGGATCCCAAGTTGCGTCATAGTCAAGACAGGTAGTGAAGAAGTGGCGGCTGATATCAATTGTGAGAGGAATAGCCGCACGTCCATGGTGTGGCTGATAGAAGGGCTGGCGGTAGGCAATGGCGAGGCATGCGTTGCGACCGCAGTGCTGACGCTGGATGGCGGCCGGACACAATATTTAAAAGTTTTAATAAGCAGCAAGGGACGCGTACAGGAGCTGGTCAAGACTGACGCGGCTGTGCGGGCTGTCCATTTGGTCGTGGACGGCGACGAAAAGCCTGTTCGTGCGGAATTCCTTCATTGTCGCCGCCAGAGTTTCGCAGTGTATCGTTTGCGGCAACTCTGGAGAGTGGCTTGCACGTTGTACAAGCAGCCTTTGCATCGATGTACCCGAGCTGGACTCACGCTGGCTACGCTTTTTTCCGATATTGATTACGCGTACGACGTGGCTTGCCGTTTTCGGGCAAATGTGTTCCGTGGTGGCTACTCAGGGTGGTATCAGGAGTTCTATGCTATTAGTCCGGCGGACCGCGCGTTGATGGTCCGTCGTGCCGAAAATTGGCATTTCTCACCAAGATTTAACATTTTTTTGTCGATAAACCGGCAAACTACCCGGGCTAATATCGATGCGACGCGAGCCAGTCTGGCGGCGCAAACCTATCAGCGATTCGACGTCGAGTTGCTGGAAGGCGATCCCGCGGCAGATTGGTCACGTTTGATTTCGACGCCGCTCGAGCAGAATGCATGGTGCCTCGTTATCAGGGCGGGAGTCACGCTATCTGAGCAGGCGTTGTTCTGTCTCGCGGATGCCGTAGTCAAAGTCCCGGACGCCGCGGTCGTCTATGCGGATCACGACATTCAGCGCGCCGACCGCGAATTGCACGATCCTGTTTTCAAGCCGGATTGGTCACCCGAACTGCTGCGCTCCACCAATTACATTGGAGAGGCGTTCGTCTGGAACAGCCGGTATGCGCACCGTTTGCCCGAATTCGGAGCGGAAGTGAATGGGGCGAATGTCATGCATGCGTTTCTGTTACGTTTGAGCGAACTGGGCTCCCCGATGGTGCATGTGCCTGCGCCACTCTGGCATCTGATGTCCCGCGAGGAGCCGATTGACGGCGCGGAGACCGCTCGCGCGGTGGCCGCGCATTTGAACCGTGTCGGGATATCGGCAAAGGTTGATGCTACGGGGCCGGGCAGATGCCGGGTACGTTACGCGGTAGCGGAGCCGGCTCCTTTGGTCAGTATCGTCATTCCGACGCGCGATCAGTTGGGGCACCTGCGTCGTTGCATCGCCAGTGTGCTGGAAAAGACGCGTTACGGACCGTACGAGATTCTCGTCGTGGACAACCAGAGCATCGAACGCGAAACACTGGACTACCTGCGGAACTTGCAGCAGGTGGCCAATGTTCGGGTGTTGCCGTTCGATGAGCCATTCAATTACTCGCGTATCAACAATGTGGCGATCGCCAAGGCGAAGGGCGAGTTGGTGTGTTTGCTCAACAACGATACCGAGGTGATCTCGCCGGACTGGTTGGGGGAAATGGTGGGGGTGTTGTCGAGCACAGCTGTCGGTGCGGTGGGTGCGAAACTGCTTTACGAGGACGACACCGTACAACACGCCGGCGACACGGTGGGTTCGGGCGGGTGCGCCAATCATTTGCACTCGGGCATTGGTGCGGATGAGCCGGGCTACGCAGGTAGGGCTTTGGTTACGCAGGATCTATCGGCCGTGACCGCAGCGTGCTTGCTTACCAGAAAGTCGCTGTATTTGGCGCTCGGAGGGTTGAACGAAAAGAATCTCAAAGTCGCCTTCAACGACGTGGATTACTGCTTGCGCGTCCGTGAGGAGGGCTTGCGTGTTGTATGGACGCCTCACGCGCTCTTGTATCACTTCGAGTCGCGTTCACGAGGTAAGGACGTTACCCGTGCACAGCAACGTCGCGCCAGAGCGGAAGTGAGATATATGAGCAAGCGCTGGGCGGATGTCATGCGCCACGATCCGTTTTACAACCCCAACCTCAATTATCTACAGGCTGATTTTGCCTTGAGCGCTACACCGAATGTTCCTCGACCGTGGGCCTTTCGAAGAAATCTGATCCAAAGGATCTGGAACTGCGTAGTTTCCCAGTAAATCGATTACGAAAAAATGACAATCAATAATATCAAAAAACATAAACTATTTATGGGCATAGTAGTTGTGCCTATGATACTCGCTCTCGCATATTACATCGTTCTTGCGCAAGATCGCTTTACGAGTACATCTGAAGTAGTGGTGAAAAAGGTAGGCTCGAACGAAGGCGGGAGTGGTGGCGGGGCGGCGGCCGCTCAGGCTTCGGGTTTGTCCGTGCTGCTGGGTGGTGGCGCTTCTAGTTCTCTTGAGGAAACGCTTTATGTTCGTGAATTCGTTCTCTCGCAAGACATGTTAAATGTTTTGCAGGAAAGGCTGCATTGGAGCGATCATTATGCCGGACGTCTGCGCGATCCATGGTATTACCTGTCGCCGAATGCATCAAAGGAAAAATTGCTTAAGTACTATCAGCGGATGGTGACGGCCAGCTTTGATGAGTCGACAGGTTTGCTGACTATTCGCGTGCAGGCTTTCGATAGAGAATTTGCGGAGAAGTCGCTTAAGACAATCATTGCTGAGAGCGACAATTTCGTCAATAGCGTTTCGCATCGCTTGGCGCTCGAGCAGGTCGAGTTTGCCGAGAGCGAAGTGGAACGCGCGCGCGATGTCTACGATCGTAAACGGGATACAGTGCTGGCATTTCAAGGCAATAACAATGTCCTGGACGCGCAGAGATCGGCTTTGGCTCGCAACGATGTGATTTCGCAGCTTCAGGCAGAGGAAATCAAGGCGGATACTGCACTTCGAGCAATGCGGGCTAGTCTGAGTGAAAATAGTCCACAAGTTCGACAGCAGCAAATTCGCGTTCAGGCCCTTCGCCAGCAAATTGCGGTTGAGCAAAATAAGTTGACGGCAAAAAGTTCCGACAACCAGATGAATGTGGTTGCGGCAAGATTCCGTAATCTTGAATTGGATGCTCGAATTGCCGAGGACATGTATAAGGCGTCGGCAATTGCCCTGAATGAGGCACACAATCAGGCCGCAAAGAAATTGCGCGCCCTTGTCGTGATTGTGAATCCTAATATGCCGGATGAATCACTTTTGCCGCGTCGTTTTTATAACCTGTTTACGATTCTGGTGATCTTGTTGCTAGTATATGGTGTCACGCGCTTTGTGATTGCGACGATCAAGGACCATCGAGATTAAGAATCGGATTTGCTACGGTATGTACAAAAAATATTCCCTTTTCGGCACCCGGCAGAACCTCGTGCGCTGCCTGCGGGCTACGGCGTTACTCTCCAGTGTGGCGTCCCTGAGCGCTTGCGGCATTTTGTCGGGAGCTGGCCCGTATATGACCAGCATTACATCGGCGTCGAACGCCGGCAACAGCGACTATCCGTACACGCTCATTGAACTTGCACCTGGCAATATCGCGCCGTACGTTCGTCCGCCTGAAAGTGCACCCCGAAAGCAGGTTGCTCCTCAAGAGGTGCCGGAGGTGCAGCTTGTGCCCGGGGATGTGATCAAGGTGTTGATCTCGGACGACAACATGGCCGGTACTACGGTATTCGCTCCGCTTGCACAAGGGGGTACCGTCTTCGACAAAGTGCGCGTGAATTCTGACGGGGGAATTTCTCTTCCCTATATGGGCACGAAGAAGGTCAGCGGAAAGAACCTTGATCAGGTCGAGGCCATTATCCGCAAGGGGGTGATGGGGCGTGCGAGCGAGCCGCAAGTGCATGTTGAACTCGTCAATGACCTGTCCAGCTCGGTTCTGGTCGCGGGAGCGGTGAAGAGTCCGGGGCGCTACTCGGCACTCCAAGGGCCCTTGACCATACTTGACGCCATCAATCAGGCCGGTGGCCCGGTGCTGGAACCATATTTGATCAACGTTGTGCTCCGTACAGGAAAAAAGGTATCTGCGTACAACTATCAGGATCTATTGTCGGGCGGAAATATTCCGGTTCCACCGAAATCCGAGATCATCTTGAATCGTGCGCGAGAGCGGTTCGTGGCGATGGGGGCAGTCGGTAAGCCGGGGTTGCACGATCTGCCGTCATCGAATCCTACGCTGCTGGAAGTTCTAGGTTCGGTTGGAGGATTGAGCGAACGCAGCGCAAACCCTCAGGGCGTATTTGTTTTTCGTCTAGCTGATACTGCGGAAAAAGGCAAGCCTGAAGCGGAGGTCTTTCATCTGGACATGCGCGAACCGGTATCCATGTTTCTTGCAAAGAAATTTCTGGTGCTACCCGAGGATACGGTTTATGTGACAAATGCGCCGACATATGAGATGCAGAAGATTATTGCTCCTATCGTCCAAGTGATGTTGTTGGGCAGGTATGCGACCGATTATTAAAATTGATGACCATGTCAGAAATTGATTCTGGTTTTAAGGCGAAGCGGACATCGCTGAGAATATTCCAGTCGGTGCTATTTGCGCTGTTTTTAAGAGAAATGCAGACGCGATTCGGGGCACGGAGAATGGGCGTTGTGTGGGTTGTCATGGAGCCGTTGAGTATTCTCGTGGTTATCCTGACCTTTTACGCCTTTTTTAAAGTAAGTCCAGTGCAGGGTCTTGATTTCATCATCTATATGGTTAGTGGAATCGTCCCATTCCACATGATGAGAAATATTTCGTGGAGAATGATCGATGCAATACAGGCTAACCAAGGGTTATTTTCCTATCGACAGGTTTTGCCGTTCGATACTTTTATCGCTCGCATGGTTGTCGAGATCTGCGTTTACTCATGTGCCTACGTAATCATTTGCTTTTTTCTTGGGTTTTGGTTCGATCACGATGTTTTGATCAGTGATCCGCTGGCATGGTGTTTGTCGATCGCAATGGGGATCGTGGTCGCATTTTCGATCGGTGTGTTGTTCGCTATTATTGGGCACGCATTTCCGCGATTGAAGCTAGCCCTCCGGTTGTCGTATCTTCCCATATACCTGACATCGGGGGTATTTTATCCAGTATGGCGGATATCCGATGAAAAATTGTCGTGGTTGGCATGGAATCCTTATCTTGAGGTAATCGATAATGTCAGATCTTCCATGTTTGCGAGTTATCCGAAGGTAGAGCAACTGGACGTCTTTTATCCGATATACTTTTCCTGTTTTGCATTGTTTTTGTCCATGCTTCTGTATCGCTGGCGTAGAGAAGATCTTCGGAAATTCACACAGACATGATCGAACTACAAAACCTGACGAAATCCTATGTGACCACACGTGGGAGAAAGTATATCTTTCGAAATTTATCGTTCAGCGTCCCTCCCGACAAGAACATCGCATTGATTGGGCGAAACGGAGCGGGCAAGAGCACCTTGATGAGGTTGCTATGCGGAACAGATATACCTGACAGTGGAAAGATCGTTACCGACAAGCGGATTTCATGGCCAGTCGGTCTTGGTGGAGGATACCAAGGATCGTTGACTGGCCGTCAAAATGCAAAATTCGTATGTCGGACACTGGGAGCAGAAGGAGCGGCGCTCGATAAGGTGCTGGCCTATGTC
Source organism: Burkholderia sp. Bp9099 (assembly GCF_003857805.1). Lineage (NCBI taxonomy): Bacteria > Pseudomonadati > Pseudomonadota > Betaproteobacteria > Burkholderiales > Burkholderiaceae > Burkholderia > Burkholderia sp. Bp9099. The sequence goes on along the minus strand of NZ_QTPU01000006.1, from coordinate 31,831 downwards.
GAGAATTTTGCAGAATTGGGCGAATACTTCGAGCAGCCAGTCAATACTTACTCGTCAGGCATGCGGGCAAGACTGGCTTTCGGAATGAGCTTGGCATTTGACTTCGACTACTACATGGTTGACGAGGCAATGTCGGTAGGGGATGCACACTTTCGTGAGAAGGCGGAAGCTGAGTTCAAGCGACGCGTGGGAAAAGCAAACCTGATCCTCGTGACACATGGGATGGCCCAGGTTCGAAAAATGTGCGATATTGTTCTGCTGCTCAACAATGGAGAGGTCACGGTGTTTGACGACGTTGAGCAAGGGATAGCGGTATATATGAAACTGTGAGATTCGAGACCGTCATTTTGTTTGGATGGTTCAAAATGACGGAAAACTCAATGCCTCGTGATGACTGATAAGATTGGAATTGCTTCTATTTTTAGAAATGAGTATCCATTCATAGTTGAATGGCTCGCCTATCACCGTTCGCTCGGTGTTAGGCGATTTTTTATTGCGGATAATGAAAGCGATGATGGTACTCGTGAATTGTTGCAGATCCTACATGATCTGGGTTACATAAATCTCGTGCTTCAGCCGGTCATCGATGGTGAGAATTCGCAACTCGCGGCATATCAAAGGATTCTGGAGTTATATGGTGCCGAAACAGAGTGGCTGGCATTTATCGATGCCGATGAGTTTGTCAATATTGAAAGAAATGATCTATCGTTAGTTGAATATTTGCGGCGAATTTCCAAAATAAAAAATGTTGGCGCCATAGCTATAAATTGGGCGGTCTATGGATCCTCGCGTTGGATGACGGCTAGTCGTGAATTCGTTACCGATAGATTTACGATGCGGGCTGAGCAAAATAGACCTATTAATCGACATTATAAAACATTCATCAGGACGTCTGCGTGTAGAGGTGTTGGAACCAATCCACATTCGTTCAAACTTAAAAGAGACTGGGTCTATGTCGATTCCTCGGGGCGAAAACTCGGAGATGGTGAATGGGGCGGCCTGACGAAAGATGTTGCCTGGAGCGGAATACGAATAAATCACTATGTGGTCAAGTCGCGTAGTGAATTTTTCACCAAGAAGAGACCGCGCGGGCGGCCCGGCGGAAAAACCAGGGCCGCTGAATTTTTTGCACAGCACGATATCAATGATGTCGAGGACGGGCTGGGCAAACTCAGAGCAAGAGCATTGTTGCGGGAATATGATGAAATTGTTGCGGCTTTGAAGATCGCCGGCCTCGAGTATGGTGTGGAAGATGGAGAGAATGATCCTTTGCACTTCACCGGTGGCGGCGGGATGAAATTCAGAGTCGATAGTGTTTTTTGTGAAGGTGGTCGAATCGAATGCAAGGGATGGGTCGACGGACCGAAAAATGATTGCATTGATTTCAAGATACTTGTTAACTATGCTTGTGTGGTGAAGGCAATCAGTATCGAAAGAATGGTCCGTGCGGACGTTGCGAGGCACTTGAAGGGAAATCCCGACGTGCGTTACGGATTCAAGTGTGTCTTCGATGCGAAAAAGCTAGTCGAAAAGCGTGAGGCTATCGAACAGCTTGAACTTTGCATAGGAGGAGGTAAAAGCAGTGTTGATGTTCTTGCCAGGCTGAAAATCTGAATGGGGAAAGTGTGCGGAGGTATATTTTGACGATGGCTAGATATTTAATGCGAATAAATCGCAATTTCCTGTCGACATGCCTCATTTTTTTAATCTTCGTCTCGGGTGTATTTGGCTTTATAGGAAACTTAGAGGCGCGAGAGGTCGGCATCGCTTACACGACATTCCATAACTGGAAAAAAGCTTGGGGCACTCCGCTTCTCGGGCATTATTCGGCGGACGATCCACATGTCATTCAGGAGCATGCAAAGTGGTTGAGTGGCGCTGGAGTTGATTTTATTTTTATTGATTGGTCGAACGATATTGATTATGTGCCTGACTGTGGTTGCCGGAAGGATATTGAAGCTCTGGAAACGGCGACCTACACGCTGGCGGATGAATATAAAAAGCTCGAAGATCATCCCAAGATAGCCATCATGCTTGGTATTCCCGGGACTCCAGAGGCAATTGAGGATGGAAGGCTTCAGAAAAAGGCTGATCAAGTATACAGGGATTTTGTAAGAAATCCAAATCGAGCGGCATTGTACCAAAAATATGAAGGAAAGCCGCTTTTGATTGTTTACGTAGGAACGCCCTCACCATTCAAGAGGTCGCTGCCAAACTGGAATGACCCACGGTTTACTGTGAGATGGCTAACGGGTTTTGTTTCTCAGCAGCCAAATTTACTCCTGGATAATCAAGTGAGCAAATATGGCTATCTGTCATGGGAGGATCGCGGTCCTCAAACTTATACCATGCTGGGAGGCCATCCGGAGGCTATGACGATTACCGCGAGCTGGCGGCCGGATTCAAATGCGCGTATCGCCGGACGGACCCGCATGGGGGGCGATACATTTAGAGAGGAGTGGCAGCGCGCGATAGACAAGAAGGTCGACCTTGCGTTGGTTGTTTCATGGAATGAATGGGCACTGTCTGAACAGAAGAGTGCTGAGGGGAGCAAGGATATCGAGCCGTCTATCGAATTCAAGGATTTTTATTTACGTCTGCTCGCTAAGGAAATTGCTAGATTCAAACGGGCGGATTGAAAGCCTGAATGGGCAAGGGGTGGTTGTTTGGGCTTGTTAGCGAACGACACAATTCGCAATTTGGAATATGTCGTTCGCTTTTGCCGAAATTTATGCCGTGGTCAGCATTCGCAGATTGTTCTTTTCAAAGAAATCGGCGAAATTTGACCTGTATTTGTTGTAGCCGTTGGTGAATTTCGAAATGTCGCTTGAGGAATAGAGGCTGGAAAAATCGATGTCGCTTCTAAGGTCAATCTCAGTCTCGTTGACAAAAGGAATATTCAGCGCCGTGGCCACTTCCGCTGTCCGGGAGTCATGTACGATCAGTGTGGCCGGCGTTCCCGCCAATAATGATGCGATCGCCCCATGCAGGCGCGTACCAACATACATGGCTTTGCTGTTCATGAATGCAAGCCATGACGTCAGATCAAAAAATACGTGAGTTTTCTCAGTGATGTAATTTGCTACGCGACTTTCGTTTTCGCCGTACAACGCCCCCAGAATATTTGTCGCCTTGGCGAGAATCTCCTGGTTGCTGAACCGTTTCAGGGCGAAATACATATCAGCTAGTTCAGATTGCAGCACTTGATGCAGGTTAAACTTCATGGCCTGTCGATACAGATGGATCTGAAAAAGATTTGCGCTTTGAAAGCCGTGACGAGTTCCGCCTACGACAATGCCATTGCTCATTTCGCTCGAGAAATTCTTAATGGCAGGCGCCTGCTTGCCCGCAAGTAGCAACGAAGGGCAGCCAGTTACGCTGACGTTCTTGATTCCGTACGCCTCAAGCACGGAGGCTGAAAAATCGCCTCTGGTGGAGATAGTGCTGGAGCGCTCGGCAATCAATCTAACCAAATTGAGCGTTCCTTCCTTGAGTTTCGGAATTTCAGATCGCAACGAGGATTGTGCGCCAAGGCCCACGATAACGATCGGTAGCTTGGTTCTTCTCAACCGCTCGTATAGAGATCCAAGATCAATGTCGGAATTCAGCCAGTTCGCCGCAGCAAGCACGATGCAATCTTTGTCTTCCAGATCGGCATCGGTGAATCCGAGATGTCCTTTGGTTGACCCTTGAATATTCTGATACAGACTTTCACTGAAAAGAAGATTTCCGGTGTTTTTTCCGCTGTTGGAAAATGCTTGATCGAGCGTTATTTTGCTGATGTTCTCTTGGGAAAAAATTCCAAGTACTGCCGGTGATTTAAACATAATAAATTTATCGAGTTTTGGCGATAGTTGTTGGCTATCGCCAATTTTATTAGGGTCAAATTTCTGTGCGGCTATCTTCCCAGCCTTGGGTTCGCCCTCTCACCAGAAGCTTGTTCGACTTTAGCCGTTGCTTGAGGTCGGAGTTCTTGATTCCATTTTTCATTGCAAAATGGTAATCCCTGGCATCCATATGCGCAATGGCTGCGTCTTCGTCACTGTGCAGTCTTACTCCGAACTGCTGTGCCCAAAACTTGCCTTCGGCCGTAGCGGTTTTGAATTGTGCCTGATCGGGAAGATTGTGAGAATGCAGGACAATTGCATCGTTTGCATATGCCTTTTGATAGCCCGCTTTAATTGCAAGCGATGCCCATACGTAGTCTTCTCCCCATTCGATTTCCGGATACGGGAGGCTCCTCCAAATTTTCCGGGACATCGCCGAGTTGTTGTCGGAGTAGAAATATGCGAGCATGCGCCAGTTAACTCCTCCTCGATAACAATAGCTGGGAAGTCCGACTTCGGAATCGATTACAGATGGTAGTAGCGCCAAATTATCAAAGTGTTCGTTGATATCCCTCTCGATAAACAACCCGTGCTCCGGATAAGCAGCGTGCCGGCCGGTAACGCCGGCGACGCGATCACCCATGCCGAAGCCGCTAATCAAGGATGACAGCCAGTGCTTGTTGGCGGGTGTGGCGTCCTGGGTAATGATTGCCACGTAGTCGCCTTCTGTCATCGAGATTCCAAGATTCCGAGTTCGTCCATGTTGGAATTCATTTTGTGGAATCTGAGCGAAGCGGACATTGCGATTTTTGAATCTATTGACAATTTCCGCTGTATTGTCTGTGGATGAGCTGTCAATTACTAATACGTCATAAGAGAAATCGCACTCTTGATTGGTGACGGCATCGAGAACCTTGTGGAACTCGCTTCCCGCGTTATATGTTGGAATGAAAACCGAAACGCGAGGTTTCTTTATAATAAGGGGTGAGCCGATCGACGATGCGATATTTTCAAATTTCGATTCCACGAGTTTTTCAATGACGGCACTTTCGATCTTTCTGGCGCTATTTTCCCAAGAGCTCGCGGCAATAAATTCGAGTCCGTTTTTGCGCTGAACTTCTCTCTTGCGAGGCGAGTTCAGCAAATCGTTGATCGTGTCGACGATGCCGTGAGGTGAGGGCGGTGCGAATGCGACCTCATCGTTATGAAAAATTGCCCGCGTGCTGGGCACGTCAAGCTCGACAACCGGAAGTCCGCAAGCCATCATTTCCAAGGGAATCAGGGAATAATTGGTGGCGGAGTAGACGAGGCCAATGTCCATTGACCTATAGAGTTCCGCGAGCCTTTCGTGGCTCAAAATGCCATGCTGTTCATACGGAAAATCGTAATTGACTTCAATGTTTTCCTCTCCAAACAAGTGGGCCTTGAACCGCCTGCCTGATCGATGGAGTTGCTCGAGTGCGGCGAACCCCAGCTCAACAGCTCGTCTTGGTGTATACGGGCGTGCATAGAAGGCGATTTGCACTTCGTGTTCGGGTGAGTAGGTGGCCGCGGCAGAGGTCGAGAGCGGGAAGTAAATATCGTGATCGGCAGCCAGGTCCCAACGACGCGACCATACGCCACGCTCCTTCATGATCTTGTCAAGCCAGGCACCCGCACACAAAGCAGAGAATCCAAAGTCATAGGTGCTCTCGGCCACAAGGCGATTGGCGCCTGCGGGATGGAAATCGGGTTCGAAATCCTGAACGAAATAGAATCGCTCCTTGAATTTCGTTGCTCGGCTAACGGGGAATGCGGTCCAGCAGTCCGTTGCAATAATGACATCCCCGGAAAGTTGGCGCAGATCTTCGGGCAAGAAGAGAACGGAAACGTTCTTTCCGATGGGCATATACCAATCAATGATGCGCTGCCGGGCAACTTCCTCGCTTGGCATGTTCGTGGCGTTCTGCAGCCAGATGGTCTGCTGGTGTCCGAATTGCTCGAGGAATCTGACCATCCGGAAAATGGTCGTATGCCCTCCCGCGCCCTTGCCAAAACTGGGCAGAACCCAATGGATGTCGAGTGCTTTCCCGTTGAATGCACGCGACAACGGCTTGAGTGGAAGAGGCGGGCGGGCCGCCGCTCGAGCGCTGTCGCGCGGCCACGCGTCGGTGATTTCCGAATTGGTCGCATCTCGTCCAGGAGCCGGCAGCGGCTCTCCAAGCAAGGCGCGCATAGGAGACGTATAGGAATGGACCGTGAATCCTCCTGCGCGGATGGTCATCGGCATGACTCGTTCTAGCGCGTGCGCCAACGTGTTGTCGACCTGGCCTTCCTCGGTTTCGAACAGATCCAGGTTATTGATCTTTTCAATCAACGGCAGCAGCGATCGGGTCCGGAACCAGCACATCGAGCCAGCGGCAAATTCGTTGGAGATGTATTCCTCGCTGATACCGAGAAAGCGCAGCAGATTCTTTACATTCTCCGTATTTGGATTGCTGACCGTGTATTTTTTGACTTCGTAGAAATTCTCTGGATACAGTGCACCGATTTTTTGATCGATAGTAAATTGATCAATGATTGCATTGACCAATTCCTTGCTACCCATGGTTTGATCAAAAATGTAATGGCGCCAGATATTTCCCCAGTTGATGTGCCTGCTTTGCTTCGTGTGGAGGTGGAGTACCAAGTCGTAGTCTTTCCACACGTGCACCGAGCCGACCAGGAACGGACCGATATCACGCCCCTGGTTTGGCACAAGGATGACGTCTTTCGTAAATTCAGGAAGATGCCTGTTCAGATAGTTGACGCAAAATATCCGATCTGCTTCGCTGCAAACGGTCAATGCGATATGCGTTCCGCTCGGAAAGTTCTGTAACCCCTTCGCGATTTCGCCGAGCAATTCGGGGTAGTAGCAATGAGCATGAACGCAGACACTCGTTTCCGGACTGAGTTTGAAGGTCGGATAGATTGTAGTAGTGCTGTTGGGTCGCGTTAGTACATTTTTCTGACGACCGTGCTTAATGTAATGGAGCAGCGGATTCTGGTCCGGATTATCTTTAAGATTGAATGTTTTATAGAAAAAGCTATCAAAATTCGGGTTTGGATTCCTGCTTTCCTTGAATCCGAAATTCATGTAGTGAAGGAATGGGGCAATTCCGGACGCTTTGACATCCGGATACATCGACAGATAGAAATTCTCGTCGAATTCAAGGCGACACAATTCTTCGGATGAGGCCGGTTTGGTGGCGAGATCCTTCCTTTTGCCTTGGCGTACATAGTGAATCAGAGGATTCTGCTTTGAGGCTCGGCCAAGGTGAGTGTTTCTGTAATAAATTCCATCGAATTCAGGGTTGGGATTTCGTCCTTCCTTGTAGCCATGATCCATGTAATGCGCGAATGGATCGATTCCGGATTCTTTGACATCCGGATAGTGGGACAAATAGAAGTCTGCGTCGAACTCGCGACGGTACAGTTCAGTGAGCGGATCTGAGGGGGGCGTGTCGGTCACCGCGCTGGCGATCTCCAGTCCTTGAATTTCCAGAGGTGAGGTCAACTGCGCCGTCTGAACATCTGCAATCAAGGCAGGCGAGAATAGCTGCGCAGCCTGTCGTGCATCGTGGATTGCTTTTCCATTCCAGTTGTATTCTCCATAAAGCATGATGCAGCATGCGGCTGGGTCAGATACGTCCGGATTAATGTGAGGATGTGCTGCTAGGAACGCATCGCGGTCAAATGAAGCGGACGGAATGCGTCCTTCTTTCCAACCATGCATGATGTAATGCAGGAGAGGGTTGATCCCTTTCAGTCTGACATCCTCATACGTCTTCAAATAAAAATTGGAGTCAAAGAAAAATGAGGGATTAATCTGCTTGCTTTTCCAGTTATTCAGGTAGTGATCGGCTGGATCTTGCTTGGCTGTCAGCTTGGCAGATTCTCGATAGATATCGCCGTCAAAGAATATCGAATTTTTGACTAGGTCGGATTTCCAGTTATTGGTCTTTTTTGAGAAAAACATATGTGCACGGCCCTTTATTTTGAACGGAATGGTTTGATGGTCAGATCAGATGTCCCGCTGGTCTGTATGGTAGCTGGAAATATCGATGGCTCTTGTGAGATCTTGAACGGCTCGTCATATGAGAGGGAGTGCGTGTCGGTGACATTCACCGCACTCCGGACGCGGAGATTTGGGTATTCGTCGTATCGAACACAGTCAGCCCGTCATTTGTTGATCAATGTTTTCATCGCCTCAACCGTCCTGTCGATCTGCGCTTCACTATGCGTACAAGCGATGAAGAACCGCAGCCGCGCCGACTGCTCCGGAACGGCTGGATAAAGAATGGGCTGCACATTGATCCCTTGCTCGAAGAGCGCGTCCGACCATTTGGTCGCCCGCAGCGAACTCCCGAGAATCGCGGGAATCACGGCAATCCCCGCGCTGCTTCCCGTATCGATCCCCGCAGCCTTGGCCTGCGCAAGAAAATACTGCCCGCGTGCCTGCAACGTCGCCACGCGTTCCGGCAACTCCAGCATGCGCCGCAGCGCCGCGAGCGAAGCCGCGGCCACCGGCGGCGGCATCCCCACGCTGTACAGGAACCCGGGCGCCAGAAACTTCAGGTGCTCGACGAGCGCGGTTTCACCGGCGATATAGCCGCCACAGCCGGCCAGCGATTTGCTGAGCGTGCCCATCCAGATATCGACGGCATCGCCGGCGAGGCCGAAGTGCTCGCGAATCCCGCGCCCCGTCTTGCCCATCACGCCCATCGAATGTGCTTCGTCCACCATCAGGAAAGCCCGATGGCGGCGTTTGATGTCGACAAAGCGCGGCAGGTCGGGGTAGTCGCCGTCCATGCTGTAGATGCCTTCGAGCACGATCAGCACGCGCTCGAAATGGTGCCGCTGTTCTGTCAACAACCGTTCGAGCGCATCGGCGTCGTTGTGCGCGAACGAAAAGCGCTTCGCGCCGGAAAGCTGGATCCCCTGCAGCACGCTGTTGTGGATCAGCTCGTCGTGGATCACCAGATCGCGCGGTCCGAACAGATAGCCGATCGTGGTCACGTTGGCCGCATGGCCGCTCACGAACGTGATGGCGTCGTCGACGCCGTACAGATCGGCGAGCGCGCGTTCGAGCTCGCGGTGGATCGGGCGTTCGCCCGATACCAGGCGGCTTGCCGACACGGACGTGCCGTACCGGTCGATCGCGTCCTTGGCGGCCTGCGAGACAACCGGATCTCCCGACATGTCGAGGTAGTTGTAGCTGGCGTAATTGATGTACGTGTTGCCGGCGATGTCGGTCTGCGCGCCGGCAGTGCCTTCGTGCAGCTTGAAGAACGGGCTGCGCACGCCGAGCCGGGCGGCGCCGTCGTTCATGATGCGCAACTGGCGGTAGCCCGGATACTGGTCGAAGCGCGTGTACGCTTCCGGCACGGACGAAGCCTTTTTCCGGCCCGCGACGGGCGAGGCCGCGGGCTGGTCGCGCCCGGCTTCGCGCAGCTTGCGTTCGAGTGCCTGCTGGATGAGCTTGTTCTTCAGGGCCGAGGTCAGGCCCGGCAGGCCAGTGGTCTTGGTCTTGCTCATGTCGTCGCGCCTATCGGATCATGCGTTGCGGCTTGTGGCCCGCTTCTTGTGCGGCCTTGATTTCGTCGGTGAATTCGGCAATCGCTTCGCTGGAAACATCCTCGGTGTGCTGGGCCACCACGTGGGCCACCTGCTGGGCGACGGTGTCGGGCTCGGCCGGCTCGTCGCCGCGCAGCACCTCGATCAGTCGCGTCGCCAGCTTGGTCAGGGTAGGGCTCTCGGATAGCGCCATGACCGGCAGCCGGACGCCGAAACGGCTTTCGAGCGCCACCACCAGTTCCACACCCATCAGCGAGTCAAGCCCCATGTCGTAGACGGAGCGGTCGGGGTCGATCTTGTCGGCCGGCACGCGCAGGATCTCGCTCACCTCGTGCTTGATCATGTCGACCACCGCCGGGTGAAGTTCCTCGTCGTTCAGCGTGGCCAGCAATTCGGCGACGTCGTCGCTGCCGTCTTCGTCCTGGTGCGAGGTGGCCGCATCGCGCGCCACCCACGCGAACTTGGGCGTCTGCGCGCTGGGCAGGAAGCGGGCGAGCGAGCGCCAGTCGAGTTCGAGCACGCCGAGGTCGCCGGTGTTGGCGAGCAGCATGTCCTCCAGTGCGTCGAGTGCCGTCGCGGCGGGAAGCGCGCTGCCGCCCATGCGGTTTTGCAGCGCGTCCTTGACCTTCTGGTTGCGCGCGAGGAAGCCCGCATCGGCAATCGCGCCCCAGCGCGGGCTCGTGGCGGGCAGGCCGCGCGCGCGCCGGTGGCGGGCGAGCGCTTCGAGCCAGCCGTTTGCGGCCACATAGTTCGATTGGCCGGGGTTGCCGAACAGCGTGGTGCCCGACGAATGGAACACGAAAAAGTCCAGCGGCAGCGCGCGGGTCAGCTCGTCGAGGTGCAGCGCGCCGATGATTTTGGGCGCCATCACGCGTTCGATCTGTGCGGCGGTTGCGCCACGCACGAGACCGTCGTCGATGACCATCGCGGCATGCACGATCCCGCGCAGCGGCGGCATCTGCGCATCCACGTGCGCGAGCAGTGCGGCGAGCGCCGCGCGGTCGGTCACGTCGCACGGCGCGGCATGCACGGCGACGCCGCGTTCGCGCAGCGCGGCGATCGCTTCCTGAGCCTCTTCCGACGCCGGGCCGCTGCGGCTCACGAGCACCAGATGGCGTGCGCCCTTGTCGGCGAGCCATTGCGCGGTGCGCAGGCCGAACCCGGAGAGGCCGCCGGTGACGAGGTAGCTGGCGTCGCCGCGCAACTGCAGTTCGCCGTCGGCCACGGCCGCTTGCGCCGGGGCGCTGGCGTGCAAGCCGCGACGATAGGTGATGACGATCTTGCCGATCTGGCGCGCCTGCTGCATGTGGCGGAACGCATCGACGATGTCGTTCGCGTCGAACGCGTGATACGGCAGCGGGCGCAGCACGCCTTCCTCGAACAGCGCCATCATCTCGCCGTACAGGCGCCGGGTCAGGTCGGGTCGCTTCGACATCAACTGGTCGGCGTCGATGCCGAAGTAGCTGATGTTGTTCCGGAACGGGCGCAACCCGATGCGCGTGTTCTCGTAGAAGTCGCGTTTGCCGAGTTCCAGGAACCGGCCGAACGGCTTCAGCGCGCGCAGGTTGCGGTTGATGGCTTCGCCCGCGAGCGAATTGAGCACGACGTCGACGCCTTCGCCATCGGTGGCCGCGAGGATTTCGTCGGCGAAGTCGAGCGAGCGCGAATCGTAGATGTGCTTCACGCCCATCAGGCGCAGGAAATCGCGTTTTTCGTCCGAGCCGGCGCTCGCGTGAATCTCCGCGCCGATCCATTGTGCGAACTGGATGGCCGCGATGCCGACACCGCCGGCGGCGCCATGGATCAGCACGCGTTCGCCGGGCTCGAGCCGGGCCAGGTGATGGAACGCGTAGTAGACGGTGAAGAACGTGCTCGGGATGGTGGCCGCGGCCTCGAACGACAGGCTGCGCGGAATGTGCGACAGCGCGCTCGACTGCGTCACGACGACGTTGCCGAAGCTGGCCGGCCCGAAGCCGACCACGGCGTCGCCCGGCTTGTATCCGGTGACCTTGCGGCCCACGCGCTCGACGACGCCGGAGAACTCGAGGCCCAGCGTCGGGCCGGCAAAGCCGTTTTCGATCGCTTCGTCGGACAACAGGCCGAGCGTGTACATCACGTCACGGAAATTCAGGCCGGTGGCCTCGACGCGGATTTGCAGCTCGTCCTCGCGCATGTCGGGCAGCGTATGGGCTTCCCAGCGCAGGTTGCGCAGCTGGCCCGGTACCTCGAAGCCGAGGCGCAGCGCGGTGTCCGTGGCGGATGCGGGCATCGCCGGCGCTTCGGGATGCGGGCGTGGGTTCTTGCGCAGGCGTGGCGCGTAACGCTCGCCTGACGCACCCAGCGCCACTTCCTGTTCGCCGTCCGGCCACAGCAGTTCGCGTGCGAGCGCTTCCAGTGGCAACGGGGCGGCCTGCGGCAGGTCGACGAGACGCACGTCGAAGCCGGCGGCCTCGTTGATCATCGTGCGGCCGTAGAGCCACAGCGAAGCGTCGTTCAGCGTTGCATATCCGTCGGTATGCGCGGCAGGCAGGAACGGCGCGGCGCCGGCGGTCAGCAGCCACAGCGTGGTCTTCAGGCCGGCGCGCTCGCAGGCCGACGCGAGCCCGGCGGCCAGCGAGCAGCGCTGCACCTGAGCCAGCAGCAGGCGTTGCGGATCGCCGGTGTCCAGGTTGGCGCCGCAGGCGAGGCCAGCAAGATGCACAATGCCGCGGATGTCGCCGAGCTCGGCTTGTGCGCGCTGGAGCAGCGCATCCAGCTGTTCGGGCGCGACGTCCGTCTCCACGCGCACCGGCAAGCGGCGGCGGTTCGACAGATAGTCGGCCAGCTTGCGTGCGGCGCCGGATTCGCCTGCCGTGTGCGCGTCGGCGAGAATCAGCCAGCCGCCTTGCGGCAGCTGCGGCTGCGCGACGGCGGGCGCTTCTACCGGCAGGCCGGCAGCGAGCAGATAGGGGCCGGACGCGCTTTCCGGCGCGAGTTCCAACGGTTCGTCGCAGTCGAGGCCGAACTGGGCCAGTTCGGTTTGCCAGTAGGCCGCGGTGCGTTGCGGGGTGCCGGACGTGCCGTCGGCGCGCTTGGTCCACCAAGCGGCGTTGCCGCCGAAGATGAAGTCCATCCACGCGGCGGGTTGCGTGCCCCACAGCAGCAGCGTGCCACCGGGCTTCAGGCGGTTCGCGCCATATTGCAGCGCCTGCTGCGCGGCTTCCAGGCTGCCGAAGTCGCAATGGAAGATGATCAGGTCGGCGTCGCGGCTCGTGCTCGCCGCGCTTGCGTCGATCCGCTGGACCGACAGCTCGGGGCAGTGCTCGCGCAGGCGTTCCGCCTGTTCGAGCGCGGCGTCCTCGGTGCTTGCGTAGCCGAAGTCGGCGACGGCGAAATCCAGGCGGCGGCACAGGTCGGCTGCGACGCGCGATGCGCCGGCGCCGATTTCCAGAATGCCGATGCGCTGGTCGGGCGCGCGGGCAAGCAGTGCTTTCTCGAGATGGGCGCCCAGCGTGTCGGACAGCCGCCGGGTTGCCGTGTCGCCGAGCACGTAGTGCGCCAGTTCGACGGGCGAGATGTCGCGCGGGCAGATGTTCGCCCACTCGGTTTCGCCGCTCAGCAACGCCGGCAGGTGCAGGCCGATGCGGCCGGTCGCGTGCACCAGCGTGAAGTAGTCGGGGTATTCGCGCAGCAGGCTGTTCCAGATGTCGGCCGTGCTTGCGCCGTCATCCTGCGACGCGTCGATCTGCCAGTCCTGCGAATCGGGAAGTCGGCGCGCGTTGCGGCCGAGCAGCCAGTCGAGCAGCGGTGCCGCATGCGGTGCGGCATCGCGACAGGCGGTGAGCGCGCTCGCGTCGAGGTTGCCATTCGTCGACAACGTCAGCAGTGCCTCGGTGGCGTAGCGGTCGCACAGCGTTTCCAGCAGCGGATCGACTTCCTGCGCATAGCGTTCGAGCAGGCCGTCCGTCACGATGGCGCGGACCATCGCGCGCAGCGCAGGCTGCAGCGCATTGCGTCGCAGCGCGGGGCTCGCCTGTTGCGGGCTTTGCGGATGCGGGCTCGGAATCGCGGCGTAGTCGAGGAACGCGAGCGGCTCGGCTTGCGCCTTCGACAGCCGCACGCTACGGAAGCGCGCTTCGCTGATGGCCGCGATCTGCTGTCCTTGTTCGTCGAACAGCGCGAACTCGGCGGTGAGCGAATGCGGCGCGCGCTTCAACAGGCGCGCACGCACCCGATGCGGCGTGCCGAGACCCGCGCGCCAGCGCAGCCGGCCGATGCGGGTCGGCACGAACGCGACACCCTGGCCGAGCGACGGATCGTCCTTCAGCATCTGGATGATGAGCTGGAACGTGCAGTCGAGCAGCGCCGGGTGCAGCAGGCTGTGCGGCAGGCTCTCGGCGAGCGCTTGCGGCGCGTGCAGCACGGCGACTACGTCGCGCGGCGATTCGAGCCAGCCGTGCGACACCGCCTGGAAGGCCGGGCCGTAGTCCAGTTCGGCCGCGCGCGTCAGCGCGAGGTGCGTCGCGCCCGTGAAGTCGGGCTCGCGCGCGGGCAGCGCGGGCGCGGTTTCGGCCAGCTGCTGCGGATTCGCGCCCGACAGCAGGCGGCCGCTCGCGTGTACGGTCCACGGGTCGGTGCCGCCGACCTGCTTGCTGCGCAGCCGGAAGCGGCCGTCGCTGTCGTCGAGCGACAGTCGCGTGATCTTGCTCGGGGCGGCGGACAGCAGCAGCGGCGCATGAATTTCGAGCTCCTCGATGTCCGCGTTGTCGCCGGGGTGCCATTGCAGCGCGGCGGCGAGCGCGATTTCCGCGAAGCCGGAGCCCGGGAACACGGTCGCGTGGCCGACGACGTGATCGGCCAGCCATGGCTCGAGCTGCGTATCGAGCTGGTTTTCCCACGCCGGCTGCGTCTGCTGGCTCATCTTGTAGCCGAGCAGCCGATGCACGCGGCGGCGTCCGAGCTGGTTCAGCGATTCGGTCGTGACGGGGTGCCAGTAGCGCTCGCGCTGCCATGCGTACGACGGCAGTTCGGTGCGTGCCGCACCGGTCGGGAAGAAGTAGGCCCAGTCGACCGGCGCGCCGCTGATGAGAGTCTGGGCAACGGCGGCTTGCACGCGCTCTGGCGCGTCGTCGTTGCGACGGCCGGTCGGGATGCAGTGCCCGGTCTTGCCGTGATGCTTGAGCATCTCGTTGACGTAGCTGCGCAGCACCGGCGCGGGGCCGACTTCGATCAGCACGTTGCTGCCTTGCGCGACGAGGCTGTCGAGTGCCTGCGCGAAGCGTACCGGCACGCGGATGTTGCGCCACCAGTAATCGGCGTCGAGCGCCGCGCCGTCGAGCAGCGCGCCGGCCACGGTCGAGAAGAACGGCACGTTGCCGCGTTGCGGACGGATATGCGCGAGCGCCTGTTTGAGGGGGGCTTCGATCGGATCCATTGCGCTGCTGTGGAACGCGTAATCGAGATCGAGCTGCTTGTAGAAGACACGCCGCTCGGCCAGCACGTGGCCGACCTGTTCCAGCGCGTCCACGGCGCCCGCGAGCGTCGCGCCCTTGATGCTGTTGTAGCCGGCGACGCACAGCGTGTGCCGAAGGCCGAGTTCGTCCAGCAGTGCGGCGGCGGCGAGGCCGTCCATGCCGACTGCCGCCATGCGTCCCTGGCCCTTCGTGCGCCCTTGCTGCTGGCTGCGGTGGTAGATCACCGTGATCGCATCGGCCAGCGTGAGCGCGCCGCACGCCCAGGCGGCAGCGACTTCGCCGACGCTGTGGCCGGTGACGGCGGCAGGCTGCACGCCTTGCGCCGCGAGCATGCGCGTGATGCCGACCTGGATGGCGAAGAGGGCGGGTTGCGCGACTTCGGTGCGCTCATAGACGCCGCCCTGTGCTTCGCGCTCGAACAGCTCCTTGAGTGACCAGCCGGCGAGCCCGGTGAACAGGCGGTCGATCTCGGCCACAGACTCGGCGAACACGGGATGCGTGAGCAGCTTGCCGCCCATGCCGGCCCATTGCGAACCGTTGCCGGAATAGACGAATACCGGGCCCTGCGCGTCCCGCACGGCCACACCGTTGTGTACGGCCGGGTTTGATGCTTCGTCCGCGCCGATCTGGTCGAGCAGTTCCGCTACGCTGTCGTTGTCGGCCCCGAATACGACAGCACGCTTGTCGTGCCAGTCGCGGCGCAGCGCGGCTTCATAGGCGACGTCGTACAGCGCCGGCGCCCACGGGCCGCGCAGCGTGTCGGCGAGCTTGCGGGCATTGGCCTGCAGTGCTTCCGCGCTGCGGCCGCTCACGATCATCGGCACGGCGGCCGGCGGGTTCGGCAGCGCATGGGCAGCACGGCCGGTTTGCGTCGGCGTCTGCAGGATCACGTGCGCGTTCGCGCCGCCGAAACCGAATGAGTTCACGCCGATGGTCAGCGTGCCGGTCTCGCGCAGCGGATGCGGCTTGGTCACGACCGCGATGTTCCAGTCGTCGAAGCGGATGTTCGGGTTGAATTCCTGGATGCCGATCGTGGCCGGCACCACGCGATGCCGCAGGCTGTAGATGGCCTTGACCAGCCCAGCGACGCCCGATGCTGCTTCGAGGTGGCCAAGGTTGCTCTTGACCGAACCGATCGGCAACGGCGCGTCGGTGGGGCGTTGCTGGCCGAGCGCCTGCCCGATCGCACGGGTTTCGATCGGATCGCCCACCGGCGTTCCGGTGCCGTGCGCTTCCAGGTAATCGATGGCTTCAGGCGGAATGCCCGCCTCTTCGTAGGCCCGGCGCATCAGCGCGGTCTGCGCGTCGACGCTCGGCACGGTGAGGCCTGACTTGCGGCCGTCGGTGTTGACCGCGGTACCCGCCACGACGGCGAGGATCCGATCGCCATCGGCCACCGCCTGGTCGTAGTCCTTCAGCAGGAACAGGCCGCCGCCTTCCGAGCGCACGTAACCGTCGCCCGACGCGTCGAAGACCTTGCAGCGCCCGTTCGGCGACAGCATCGATGCCTTCGAGAAGGTGATGAAACCATAAGGATGCAGGTGCAAGCTGACGCCGCCCGCGATCGCGTGACTGATTTCGCCGTTGACGATCGCGCGGCACGCGAGGTGAAACGCCACCATCGCCGACGAGCACGCGGTATCGATGGCGAGGCTCGGGCCGCGCAGGTCGAAGACGTAAGACAGGCGGTTGGCGGCGATGCTGGCGGTGTTGCCGGTCGCCATCGACGCGTCGACCGTGGCGAGATCGTCGGCCATCCGGTACGAGTAGTCGGCGCTGGCGATGCCGACGAAGACGCCGCAATCGCTGCCGCGCAGCGACGACGGTTTGACGCCGGCGTTTTCGATGCTTTCCCAGCAGAGTTCCAGCAACAGCCGTTGCTGAGGATCCATCAGCGCGGCTTCGCGCGGCGAGATCCCGAAGAAGTCGGCGTCGAAGCCCGAGACATCGCCGATCGAACCGGCAGCGAATGTGTACGCGGTGCCCGGATGTTCCTTGGCCGGATGCAGGTACGCATCCTTTGACCATCTGGCAGCCTCGACTTCGGTCACGCAGTCCTTGCCGTTGAGCAGATCGCTCCAGTAGTGACGACTATCTGTTCCCGGAAATCGAAATGCCAATCCGACTAAAGCGACGCGTTTGCTCATGAGCTTCTTTTCTTTGTGACTGGCTGACTGTGTGTTTCCCTGTTAATGCGTGGAGTTGCGAGATGGCCCGGATGTACGCGTATGGGAGTAGGAATTGCCGTGTCCGCCAGCCTTGGGACATGGGCGCGACCCGCGATTTTATCCCGAAAGCTGGCTGAAACGTAAATTCGCTCTTATTGTCCGCGAATCCTGGTCCGGTGCGCGACCTTGACAGACCGGGGTTTCCGTTTGTCGACACTGATTCGCAGGACGTTATGTTTTGCTCACAACCTTACTGATTGTCTGCAAGTGGGGCGCAGACGTGCTCGACGGGATGAAGGCAATGTTACGCCAGTAATATTTGCTTTTCCGAGATGGCGGTGATACTGCAAACGGGCGTTTTCATCTCTTGCTCCGAAGTATTTTTCGGTGTACCGGAATCATGTATGAGGATTTAAAGTACCGCACGGGGTCCGCGTATTTCGAGGCGGTGTTCAGTAGGAAAGAACGGGTAATGGCTTGACAAGAACTAGTATGTTTTAGCCGCCTTCAGGCCGCCGGTTGCATGACGGCGGGAATAAGATTGCCGCCGCGCTTCTGGAAGCACGGCGGCGGCTGGCGTTACATCCCCTTCATGCACAGCTCGAGCGCAGCTTCCCAATGCGGCGCGCGCACGTCGAAGTGCTCGGCCAGTTTCTCGTTCGACATCCGCGAATTGGCCGGGCGGCTGGCGGGTGTCGGATAGGCGCTGGCGGGAATCGGCATGACCGCAGGCTTCCTTGGTAGATTCGAGAGACGGAAAATCGCCTCGGCGAAGCCGTGCCACGAAGTCGAACCCGCCGCGCACAGGTGATAGATGCCTGAATGCGCGTTCCACCATGCTTCCCGACCGGCCGCGCCGGCGGCGGCGGCCTGTGCGACGACATGGGCGGTCAGCGTTGCGATCGTGTTCGACCAAGTCGGCGCACCGATCTGGTCCGCGACGATCTTCAGTTCGTCGCGCTCGGCGCCCAGGCGCAGCATCGTCAGCAGAAAGTTCTTGCCGCGCGCGCCGTACACCCAGCTCGTGCGGAAGATCAGATGCGCGCAGCCGGCGGCCGCGATCGCCTGTTCGCCCGCGAGCTTGGTCTTGCCATAGACGTTTTGCGGATCGACGGGATCGTCCTCGACGTACGGGCCGTCCTTTGTCCCGGCAAAGACGTAATCGGTCGAGTAGTGAATCAGCGCCGCGCCGATGCGCTTCGCCTCTTCGGCCAGCACCGCGGGCGCCTCGGCGTTCAGGCGCGTGGCAAGCGCGACGTCGGTCTGCGCCTGATCCACCGCCGTGTACGCGGCCGGATTCACGATCAGGTCGGGCTTCACTTCACGCACGACCTCGCGCACCTGGTCGAGGCGCGACAGGTCGAGCCGGTTGCGGTCGAGCGCGACCACGTTACCGAGCCCTTGCAGCGTGCGCGCCAGCTCGAATCCCACCTGGCCGTTGATTCCGGTGAGCAGGATGGTTCGCGGTTCGGGCGTTTGCACGGCGGCCCTCACTGGAAGCACTCGGCTTCGGCGAGCCGCTTGCCCGCCGCGTCTTTCGCGGCCAGCAGCGGTTCGCCGTCGAGCGGCCATTCGATGCCGATCTCCGGATCGTTCCACAGCAGGCTGCGCTCGTGCTCCGGGAACCAGTAGTCGGTGGTTTTGTAGAGGAATTGTGCGGACTCCGACAGCACCACGAAGCCGTGCGCGAAGCCGGGCGGCACCCACAGCTGGCGATGGTTGTCGGCCGACAGCGTCACACCGACCCATTTGCCGAAATTCGGCGAACTGCGCCGGATGTCGACTGCGACGTCGAACACCTCGCCTTCGACCACGCGCACGAGCTTGCCCTGCGCGTGCTCGATCTGGTAGTGGAGCCCGCGCAGCACACCCTTCGCGGAACGCGAGTGGTTGTCCTGGACGAACTCGACGTCGGCCTCGACGAGCGCCGCGAATTCGCGCCCGTTGAAGCTCTCGTAGAAATAGCCACGCGCGTCGCCGAATACTTTCGGCTCGACGATCTTGACTTCGGGGAGCGCCGTAGCAGTTACCGTGATGGCCATGCAACCTGATCCGTAAGAATGTTCAGCAAATATTTGCCGTAGCCGTTTTTCGACAGCGGCTGCGCGAGCTTCTGTACCTGTTCGGCATCGATCCAGTGCCTGCGGTACGCGATCTCCTCGGGGCAGGCGACGACCAGACCTTGCCGCTTCTGCAGCGTCGCGATGAAGCTGGCGGCCTCGATCAGCGAATCGTGGGTGCCGGTGTCGAGCCATGCATAGCCGCGGCCCATGATCTCGACGTTCAACGCGCCGTCGGCGAGATAGCGGGAATTGACGTCGGTGATTTCGAGTTCGCCGCGCGGCGACGGCTCGATGTCGGCGGCGATGTCGCACACGCGGTTGTCGTAGAAGTAGAGGCCGGTCACGGCGTAGTGCGAACGCGGCTTGGCCGGCTTCTCTTCGATCGATACGGCACGGAAGTGCTGGTCGAACTCGACGACGCCGTAACGCTCCGGATCGTGTACGTGATAGGCGAACACCGTTGCGCCAGCGTCCTGCGCGTCTGCGTGCTCGAGCTGCTTGGCCAGGTCGTGACCATAGAAGATGTTGTCGCCGAGGATAAGCGCCGACGGGTCGTTGCCCACGAATTCGCGGCCGATGACGAACGCCTGCGCAAGACCGTCCGGTGACGGCTGCACCGCATACCGGATGTTCATCCCCCACTGGCTACCGTCGCCGAGCATGGCTTCGAAGCGCGGGGTGTCCTGCGGCGTCGAGATGATCAGCACGTCGCGAATGCCCGCTACCATCAGCGTCGACAGCGGGTAATAGATCATCGGCTTGTCGTAGACAGGAAGCAACTGCTTCGAGACCGAATGCGTGATCGGATAGAGCCGTGTGCCGGAACCGCCGGCGAGAATGATGCCCTTGCGCGCCATGTCCGTTCCCCTTACGCGCGGTGCGCGTAGTTCGTTGCGACCCACTTGCGGTACTCGCCCGAAGCGACTTCGTCGACCCATTCCTGATGGTCGAGATACCAGCGCACCGTTTTCGCGAGACCGGTTTCGAACGTTTCGGCGGGCTTCCAGCCGAGTTCGCGCTCGAGCTTGCGCGCATCGATCGCGTAGCGTCGGTCATGGCCCGGCCGGTCGGTCACGTAAGTGATCTGGTCGCGGTACGAGCCCGCCGATTTCGGTCGCAGTTCGTCCAGCAGGTCGCACAGCGTGTGCACGACCTCGAGATTCGTTTTCTCGTTCCACCCGCCGATGTTGTACGTTTCGCCGGTCTGGCCGCGCGCGAGTACCTCGCGGATCGCACTGCAGTGGTCGCCGACATACAGCCAGTCTCGTACATTCTGGCCATCGCCATACACGGGCAGCGGCTTGCCGGCGAGCGCGTTGGCGATCATCAGCGGAATGAGCTTCTCGGGGAACTGGTACTGGCCATAGTTGTTCGAGCAGTTCGTGGTCAGCGTCGGCAGGCCGTACGTATGCTGATACGCGCGCACGAGATGATCGGAACCGGCCTTGGTCGCCGAATAGGGGCTGTTCGGTGCGTACGGAGTCGTTTCGGAGAATTGCGGATCGGCAGGCGACAGCGAACCGAATACCTCGTCCGTGGAAACGTGCAGAAAACGGAATGCGGCCTTGTCCGCCTCCGGCAGCGTATTCCAGTACTGGCGCGCGGCTTCGAGCAGCGTAAATGTCCCGACGACATTGGTCTGAACAAAATCCGCCGGCCCGTGAATCGAGCGATCGACGTGGCTTTCCGCAGCGAAATGCAGGACCGCCCGAGGCTTGTATTCCGCGAACAGCGCGTCGAGTGCTGCACGGTCGCAGATATCGGCGTGCGCGAACACGTGCTTCGGGTTTCCGTGCAGCGATTTTAGCGTTCCGAGATTGCCCGCATAGGTCAATTTGTCGACGTTCAGAACCGATTCGTCCGATTGACGCAGCCAGTCAAGCACAAAGTTGGCACCGATAAAGCCGGCGCCACCTGTAACCAATATCATGTAGCCTCTCTCATTACGTTAATGGCAGTGAATCCTGCCTTGTTCTCGTTCGCGCGCTGCCCTCGGTTGACGCGCGTTGAAGAATATCAAGAAATCGTGCGAGCCTGGCGGACGTGGCGGACGTGGCGGGCTGGATTGCACGCATATTCTAGGATATTCCTCGGGGGCAACGCATGTGCCAACCGGACAGTCTGCGTTGAAAGACTATTAATTCTCTATACCGCGGGACCCGGCCGGTGCCGGTTGCGTACGGGGTATCACGATTTCCCGTGCTCTTGCGGGGAATTCATCAGACATGCAATCTCGCGCAAACATTTGCGCGAACCGCAGCAAAGAAACGGCAAGCGGGAGTTGATGTCGAATGCGGTGATGGTTTTTGCGATACTTGAAATCGGCGATAACTATACCATGCTCGATTCAGTCGGTGCGAATCACTCGTTTTATGTCGTGATTTAGTATTGCCGTGTCTTTGCTTTGCCGTCACGGCTGGTGGCGCCGTGGTCGTTGGCACGCCTGTCAGTTTATTCGCTAAATCCGGTTTGATTCGGACACATTTCGCCGTGGCGGCAGGAGTTGAAACGCAGCTTCAACCTACTTATGCCGCGGATTGAACGGCCGCTGCTGCACATCCGCCCCCTGCGCGACGATCGCCATGCTTTCCGGCACTTCCTCCCATGCGCCGCGCAAGTCGACGAGCGGCTCCGACACGACCATGAACGCGTCGTCGCCCGCTTCCGCGATGCGCGGGTTGTGCGGATAGAGTTCGTGCAGATGCTTGAACGACGTGCTGTGGAACAGCGAGCGCGATTGCCGTTCGCTCGAGTAGCGCACCGCGATGATCCGCTCACCGTCCGTCGCGCAGATCGTCATGTTGAGCGGCTCGGCAACGCGGTATCGCGCGGCGGTTTCCTCGACCATGCCGACCATCCGTTCGAGCGCCGGCAGCGGCGTCTGCTCCAGGCCGAAGGTCAGCGCGAGACGGAACATCAGCTCGGAGTCGGTCGTCCCTTCGATCGTCGGGAACAGTGCCGGGTCGACCTTCATCGTCAGGTCGCGGCGCAGCTTGTGGAAATCGCGAATCAGCCCGTTGTGCGCGAACAGCCAGCGGCCGTGGCGGAACGGATGGCAGTTGGTTTCCTGGACGGGCGTGTCGGTTGCCGCGCGGATATGTGCGATGAACATCCGCGAGCGGATCGCGCGCGCGGCTTCGCGCAGGTTGCGGTCGTTCCATGCGGGATGCACCGACCGATAGCGGAACGGCAGTTCCTCGGGGCGGCCGTACCAGCCGATGCCGAACCCGTCGCCGTTGGTGGTCGTGGCGCCCAGCTCCGAATGCAGGCTCTGGTCGATCAGCGAATGCTTCGCGCGAAACAGGACGGTCTCGAGATGGATCGGATTACCCGTATAGGCGAGCCAGCGGCACATGGAGCGCTCCTTCGCGATGAATCTTCTCGCGCATGGTAGCCGACTTCGCGGCGCCGGCGTACGCGACCGCGGCGCGTCCGCCGGCTGGCCGGCCGCGCCGGCGATCGTCCGCGAAGGATGCGGCGGGCGCCGCACCCTTCAGGTGCGCGTCACTCGCCGAGCGCGTCCATCACGCGGGCCGAATAGACGAGCGCCGCGCCCGCATTCAGCGCGATCGCGACGCCGAGCGCCTCGGCCACTTCCTCCTTGGTTGCGCCATGCTTCGCGGCTTCAGCCGTGTGCACCGCGATACAGCCATCGCAGCGTGTCGTGACGGCCACCGCGAGCGCGATCAGTTCGCGCGTCTTCGCGTCGAGATGGCCTGTCTTGGCGCCGGCGCCGGACAGCGCCTTGTAGCCGGCCAGCGTGTCGGGCGAGAGCTTCGCGATGTCGCCGATGCGCGTCGAGAGTTCCTTCCGGTATTCGTTCCAGTTCAGCATGATGCGTCCTTTCGAGAAGAGGTGGATCAGGCGGCGGATGCCGCGATCTCGGGCGATGCAGGACTTATTCTGAGCGTTCGCGCTGAGGGTTTCGATACGCTAGAGTGTCAATTTTTAGCGCAAACGTCTCATGGACGCATTGAGTCAACTGTTGTCGCTGGGCCGCAGCCATGTCGAGCTCGACGTGCGCTGCCTGCTCGACGGCCCGTTCGCGATGCCGCACGATCCGTTGCCGCCCGGCGAGGCGGCGTTTCACCTGCTGCTGTCCGGAACGTGCCGGCTGCGCACGGCCGACGGGCGCACGCTGCGGCTGGCCGACGGCGACTTCGTGCTGCTGCCGGCGGGCGACGCGCACGATTTGTCCGATGTCGGCGGTAGTGGCGCGCGGCCGCCGGTCGCGTCGCTGCGCGAGCCGGGCGTGGCCGGCGGTGCGGTGCTGCCGGTCAAGTCGAATCGCGATCCCGCGGATCCGGCCGATGCGAGCGTCGACCTGCTTTGCGGGCGCTTCATTTATGCGCGCGGCGCAGGTGAATTGCTGATGCGTACGTTACCGCGGGTGCTGCATGTCGGGCTGCGCGCGGCGTCGGGGCCCGCGTCGCTGCAACTGCTGACGAGCGTGCTGCGTGCCGAGGCATCGAGCGCGCAGCCGGGTGCGCGCGCGATCGTGAACGCGCTGGGGCAGGCATTGCTCGCCTACGCGTTGCGTGCGTACGGCCGCGATGCGCGCGTGCCGGCCGGCTGGCTCGCGCTGGCTGCCGATGCGCGGCTCGGCCCGTCGGTCCAGGCCGTGCTGCAGGCGCCGGCGCAAGCGTGGACGGTCGAATCGCTCGGCGCGGCATCCGCGATGTCGCGCGCGACCTATGCGCGGCATTTCCGCGAGAAGGCCGGGATGAGCGTCGGCGCGTTCGTCGCGCAGATCCGGATGATGCATGCATGCGCGCTGCTGCAGGACACGCAGCGCGGCCAGGCGGAGATCGGGCAGGCGGTCGGCTATCAGTCCGAGGCGGCGTTCGGCAAGGCGTTTCGCGCGGTGCTCGGCACGACGCCTGGGCGCTGGCGGCGCGCGCAGCGGGACACGTAAGACCGGCAGCGCGATCGTCGTGTGGTGCGGCAACGCGGCTACCATGCGCGAAATGTATTCCGATGAAAACGATTTCGAACAAGACCCAATGGCTGGGTCGCGCTGTTGATCGCGATCGCGCTGCTGGTCGTCGGCATTCTTCAATGCGACGCTGCAACCGAGCGAGAAGGGCTTCTACGCGATTTGTCGTTCGTGCTCGTGCTGTTCGTTCGGTGCGGTGACCGTGCAGAAGAATACGCGCGACATGCAGCGCGCCAAGCCGCGCTTCACCGACGCGGATTCCGCGCCGACCGTTCAGGAGTGACGGTGACGCCACGCGAAGCGTGGCGCCCGAGCGGGCCGCCTGTGTCGCATGGCACGCGCCGGCTCCCCGTTCGATCGACTTCGTCGAAAGCGGCGCGAGCATCATCGAGATGCCGAGCGCAATACTGCGGGAAGCAGACGCAAAAAAGCCTCCACTCGGGAGGCTTTTATTGCACTATCAAAGATAGTTGGTAGGGTGGGAGGGACTCGAACCCTCGACTCTCTGATTAAAAGTCAGATACTCTAACCAACTGAGTTACCACCCCACGTTCTTGAAACCGGTTGGTCCGTTGCGCTGACAACTTGCTCAACGACCCAAAGAGCAAAAGATTATATCGGCGAATTGAAGGGCTGTCAACAATTCGACACGGTAATTTATTTGATGCTCTCGATCTTGCCCTGCGCGGTCTGCGCAGCGTTCGATCCGGCGTACTGCGACACGACCTGCTCGAACGTCTTCTTCGCGGCCGCCTTCTGGCCTTGCTCGAGCTGGTTCGTCCCGATCGCGACGAGCGCGTCGGCCGCACGCGGATGCTGCGGATACTTGCTCACGATCGCTTGCCACGTCGCGGTCGAGCCGCGGTAGTCGCGCAGCGCGTATTGCGCATTGCCGAGCCAGTACTGCGCAGTCGGCTGGTACGGGCTCTGCGGGTACTTCGCGATGAAGCTGCGGAACGAGGCCGCGGCCGCCTTGAAGTTGCCGTTGCGGAATTGCTGCTGCGCCGCGCTGAGCGCATCCGTTTCACCCGGCTGCACGGTGCCTTCGACACCATCGATCGTCGCCTGTTGCGGCTCGAACTTCTTGAGCCGCGTGTCGAGATCCTGGTAATACTCCTTCTGCTGCCGCTCGAGCGTCGTCAGCCGATTCGTCAGATCCTCGTTCTCGCCGCGCAGCGTCGCGACCTGCTGGTTCAGCTGGTCGATACGGCCGGATTGATCGAGGATCGTACGCTGGGCGGCCGACAGCTGGCTGGACAGGTTGTCGCTCTTGCTGCGCAGATCGAGCACGGCGCGGCGCGCCTCGTTGTCGTCGAACATGCCGGCGTGCGCCGGCGCGGCCGACCACGCCGCGCCGACGACGCAGAACGCTGCGGCGATGCGCAGCCAGGATACACGGTGCGTCATACGGCAACTCTTCCGTTACTTACTGTTGGTAGACGAGGTCGGCGCGACGGTTCTGCGCCCACGATGCTTCGTCGTGACCCGCTGCTTGCGGCTTTTCCTTACCGAGGCTCACGGCTTCCATCTGCGAGTCGTTCACGCCGAGCAGTGCCATCGCGCGGCGGACAGCTTCCGCACGCTTCTGGCCCAGCGCGAGGTTGTACTCGCTCGTGCCGCGCTCGTCGGTGTTGCCCTGGATCAGCACGTGACGCTGCGGATGGCTCTTCAGGTACTGAGCGTGTTGCTGCATCAGCGGCTGGTACTCGTCCTTCACCGAATAGCTGTCGAAGTCGAAGTAGATGCTGCGCTTTGCGAGCGGGCTGTTCGGATCGTTCAGCGGATCGACGTTCACTTGCGCGACGTTGTCGGCGCTCGGCTGCGTGCTCATCGCACCCGCGTTGGCCTTGTCGTCGAGCTTCACACCCGACTTGCACGCTGCGAGCGCGCTGATCATCATCACGGCCAGGGCCAGACGAGCTTTATTCGACATCATGGTTACTCTCCTTGTGGTCATTGCATGAAGGGCCCCCACGACGGCTCACGAACGGAGCCGCCCTGGACGGACAGGATTTGCGGCGGCGCGCTGCCGTCGGAGGGCACTGCTGCCAGCACGTTACGACCACCCGACTGGGTCGCGTAGAGAAGGTACTGGCCGTTTGCCGCGAAGCTCGGCGATTCGTCGCGATTGGTATTCGTGACGGCGTTCGCCGCCCCGGATTGCAGATCCTGAACGTACAGCTTGAACCCCCCACCCGTGCGGGAGATGTAGGCGAGCAGCTTGCCGTCCGGGCTGATGCGCGGGCTGGTGTTGTAGCTGCCGGTGAAGGTCACGCGTTGTGCCGCGCCGGCGCTTTCGCCTTGTGCCGGCATCCGGTAGATCTGCGGCGCGCCGCCGCGATCGCTCGTGAAATAGATCCAGCGGCCGTCCGGCGAGTAGAACGGCTCGGTATCGATCGAGCTGCTCTGCGTGAGCCGGCGCAGACCGCCACCGGTTGCATTGACCGTATAGATTTGCGTATTGCCCGTCAGCGACAGGGCAACGGCCAGCGTGTTGCTGTCCGGCGACCACGCCGGCGCGCTGTTGTTGCCCTTCTGGTCGGAGACGATGTAGCGGCGGCCGGTCGGCAGGTCATGGATGTAGACGATCGGCTTCTTGCGCTCGAACGACACGTACGCGACCTTCGTGCCGCTCGGCGACCACGACGGCGAGATGATCGGCTCGGTGCTCGACAGCGCGATGCGCGGGTTCTGGCCGTCCGAATCCGAGATCTGCAGCTGGTAGCGGTTACCCGTCTTGATCACGTACGACAGGCGCGTGGCGAACACGCCGCGCACGCCGAGCAGCTTCTGGTAGATGTAGTCGGCGATCTTGTGGCCGGCCGTGCGCAGCGTGGTGTCGGTGGCCGTCAGCGACAGGCCGCCGAGGCTTTGCTGTTTCACGGTGTCGTACAGGATGAAGTTCACCTTGTACTGGCCGTTCGCTTCGCGGTTCACGCTGCCGGCGACGAACGCATTCGCGCCCTTGGCCTTCCATGCGCCGAGATCGACCGATGCGGTCTCGGGCACGGGCGTGCTGCCCGCGTCGATGTTGGTGAATTTGCCGCTACGGGCGAGGTCGGAGCGGACGATCGACGTGACCTGCTGCGGCAGGCCTGCCTCGTTCGCGAAGTTCGCGGTGGCGATGGGGAACTGGGTCGAACCGACGCCGGTGATCAGCACGTTGACCTGCGCGTTAGCGGCGCCGCCGGCCGCAATCAGACACGAGGCCACGAGTGCCCTGAAACCTAGTTTCGTCATCAAACTCATGCTTCTTGCTTCCCATGTGACTTGGATCGCTGCGCAACCGCAGAGACAGTAAAAATACCCGATTCGTTCCCGTCCGGCAGCGACGCACGGAGTGTAAGCGCATTTGCGATCACTCCGCCGCCTTGAAGGTAATCGTAATGTCGGACGGGGTACGACCGTTAGAATCGGGCGGCAATGGGACCGACGACTGGATCGCATTGACCACGGCTTGATCCCACCCCGAATTTCCGCTCGAACGGCGGATCGAAACACTGAGCACGTCGCCCGACGGCGTGCAGCGGATCGCGACCACAGTCGTCAGGCCCGCGCGCTCGCCGCCCCAGACGATGTTCGGCTTCACGCGGCGACGCACCTTGTCGGGATAGCCGGGCGATGCGGCATTGCCGCCGGAGCCCGTGCCGGTGCCGCTTTTCGCGAGGCCCTCGCCGCCGCCTTCGCCGGCGCCGGACATGCCCTGCATCTGCGCGAGGCGCGCGTTGCGCTCACGGTCGAGCTTCGCCTTCGCTGCCGCGTCGGCCTTCGCGCGCGCCGTCGCTTCAGCCTTCGCCTTGGCCTGGGCTTCCGCCTTCGCCTTCGCGGCCGCGTCGGCCCTGGCCTTCGCTGCCTGCTGCGCTTCCAGCTGCGCCTGCTTCTGTTGCTGCTGTTTCTGCTGCTGGAGTTTCTGTTGTTCGAGCTTCTGCTGCTCCACGAGCTGTTGTTGCTTGAGCTTGTCCGCCTGCTTCTGCCGTTCGCGCTCGGCGGCCTTCTGCGCGGCGAGCGCGGCAGCCTGCTGGGCCGCGAGCTGCTCGCGCCGGGTTTCCTCTTGCTGGGCCTTCAGTTGCTGCGCGCGGCGCTGCTGCTCGAGCAGCGCTTCGCGCGCGGCCGCTTCCTGCTGCCGTTTCTTCTGCTGCAGCGCGATGTCCGCCTGCTCGTCCCGGACCGGGGGAGGGGGCGGTGCGAGCTTCGCGGGCGGCGCGGGCGTGACGACGGGCCGCGGCGCGGGCACGTCGGGTACCTCGGTCCACAGCTCGGCCTCGGAGCCGGCCGGCGTGCTGTTCTGCCATTGCACGCCGTGATAGAGGAACAGCGCGAGCAGCACGTGCATCAGCGCGGCGAGCGCGAACGCGCGCCAGGTGCCGCGCTCGCGCGGGGGCTGAGACGGGTAGGCGTTGCCGCGCGTGGATTGCTGCCGGTTCATTGCGATTTGACGAGGAGGCCGACGCGCTTGACGCCGCGCGCCTTCAGATCCGACATCACGGTCATGACCGCATCGTACTGCACGGTCTTGTCGGCCGCGATCACGACGGGCTGGTCGGGATGATCGGCCTGCCGGGCCGAGATGAAGCTGTCGAGCTCGGCCTTGGTCATCGTGTCTTCCTGCGTCGCGCCGGCGTCGCTCTTGTACTTGACGCTCATCGTGCGGTCGGCCTTGATGTTGACGACGACGGGGGGCGTCTGTTCCTGCGGTGCTGCGTTGCCGACGGTCGGCAGATTGATGATCGACGGGGCGACGAGCGGTGCCGTGACCATGAAGATCACGAGCAGCACCAGCATCACGTCGATGTACGGCACGACGTTGATGTCGGCCATCGCGCGGCGCGAGCGGCCGCCGCGCATGCTGGATCGAATGGGGCTTCCTGCCATGGCGTGCTCCTTACTGGGCCTGGCGCTGCAGGATGTTCGAGAACTCTTCGATGAAGGTCTCGAAGCGGATCGCGAGGCGGTCGATGTCGTGCGCGTAGCGGTTGTACGCGACCACCGCCGGAATCGCGGCGAACAGGCCGATCGCGGTGGCGACGAGTGCCTCGGCGATGCCCGGTGCGACGTTCGCGAGCGTCGCCTGCTGCACGTTCGCGAGGCCGCGGAACGAGTTCATGATCCCCCAGACGGTGCCGAACAGGCCGATGTACGGGCTGACCGAGCCGACCGACGCGAGGAACGCGAGGTTCGCTTCGAGTACGTCCATTTCGCGCTGGAACGACGCGCGCATCGCGCGGCGTGCCCCGTCGAGCACGAGGCCCGGGTCGCTGATGCGCTTTTCCTTCGCCTTCAGGAATTCACGCATCCCCGATTCGAAGATCCGCTCGAGCGCGCCGATCGTGTGACGGTTGTTGGCCGCGCTCTGATACAGCGCCTGCAGGTCGCCGCCCGACCAGAAATCCCTTTCGAAGCGTTCGGTCTGCGCGCGTGCGCGGCGGATCGCGAACCACTTGCGGAAGATGAAGGTCCACGACATCAGCGACAGCAGCAACAGCAGCCCCATCACGGCCTGGGCCAGCACGCTCGCGTTGAGGACGAGGGAAATGATCGACAGGTCTTGAGAAGTGTTCATAGAGGTTTGAGTAACGTCCCTTCGGGGGTGTCCGGCGAGGGCGCACGGTATGCGTGTGGCGCGGCGCGCCGGCCTGGCCTGGCGCCGAACCTTGCTTAGTATCGATTCAGGAAGGCAAGTTCATGGGCCTTGTCTAAACGGTGCTCATCCGAGCTTCGTTGACAGTACGGCAGTCTGCCCGGCGTCGATGACGGGCCCGCGTTGCAGCGCGTCGAGCACGACCGGCGGGATCGCCGCGGGCCGGATGCCGATCTGTTCGACGCAGCCGAGGCGGATGTGTCCGGCGACGAGCAGCGTGTCGCCACGCCATGCTTCCTGCGTGAATTCCACCGAGGCGCGGCCGATGCGTCCGGGCCGGCTCGTGATCGTCAGCGTGTCGTCGAGTCGCGCCGGAGCGCGGTAGTCGAGCGTCGTGCTGCGGACGATGAAGATCGCGCCCGTGTCGTCGGCGAGCCGACGCTGGTCGATGCCGCACGCGCGCAGCCATTCGGTGCGAGCGCGCTCGAAGAATTTCAGGTAGTTGGCATAGAAGACGATGCCGCCTGCGTCGGTGTCCTCGTAGTACACGCGTACCGGCCAGGTGAAGCCGGAGTGCGAGTCCGGGGAGCGGGTAGGCTGAGTCATGGCGCGCATTTTACCGGAAGGCCGAGGCCGGATTCGTAACCGATTCGTAACGGAATGTAGTACGGCGCAGCATGCCGCGGGCCGGCCGGAGGCGGGCCCGCGGCTGCGCCCGTCGTGTCAGCCGCGATGGATCGTGAGGCCGGCCGGAGCCTGGGCGACCGGCATCATCTCGATCGTGTTGATGTTGACGTGCGCGGGGCGCGTCGCGATCCAGTAGATCGTGTCGGCGATGTCCTCGGCCGTGAGCGGCTGGACGTTCTGGTAGACGTTCGCCGCCTTCGCATCGTCGCCGCGGAAGCGGACGTTCGAGAATTCCGTGCCGCCGCAGAGGCCCGGCTCGATGTCGGTTACGCGCAACGGCGTGCCGATCAGGTCGGCGCGCAGGTTCAGGCTGAATTGTCTGACGAAAGCCTTGGTTGCGCCGTATACGTTCCCGCCCGGATACGGATAGGTGCCGGCCACCGAACCGAGGTTGAAGATATGGCCGCGGCCGCGCTCGATCATGCCGGGCAGCAACGCGTGCGTGACGGTCACGAGGCCCGAGCAGTTCGTATCGATCATGGTTTGCCACTCGTCGAGGCTGGCCTTGTGGGCCGGCTCGACACCGAGCGCGAGACCGGCGTTGTTGACGAGCACGTCGAGCGCCGCGAATTCGGCGGGAAGGGCGGCCGGCACGGCTTCTACTGCGGCGCGGTCGCGCACGTCGAGCTCGAGCGGCAGCAGTGCCTCGCCGAGTTCGGCCGCGAGCGCATCGAGACGATCCTTGCGGCGCGCGGTTGCGACGACGCGATGGCCGCCGTTGACGAAGGCTCGGGCGATTGCGGCGCCGAAGCCGGCGGACGCGCCTGTGACGAACACGATCATTGCTGCTCCTGGTCGGTAACAAAGTAGCGGATAGTATCCCGCAAGCCTACTGAGATTGCCGCACCGCGGCAAGGCGCCAAAGCGCGTCGGCACGGGTGCGTAAAATCTGGCCCTTATTGTTTCGGGGCCGCTGCCGCGCGGTTGCCTATTCATGACGCATCCAATAAACTAACGCGCTCATCACCCCTGCGTGACTGGCGATAGAACCCTTCGGGTTCAAGGTGGAGCATCCCACCGTGAAGCGCGGGGCGCCGTTTTTGCCGTTCGCCTGGGCAGCCGTTGTGCGCCGTTGCGTGCATCGCCGGTGGCTGTCCCGTCTCGCGTCATACGGATTCTTCCGCCACGTCGAGCTGGTTCCGCCAGCAGCGCAATGTACTCGGCCGCCCCGGTCAACCTGTACACACTTAACGGAAACCGTATGTTTGACAGAGCCCAAAGCACCATCGCGAACGTCGATCCCGAACTCTTTGCAGCGATCGAGCAGGAAAACCGCCGCCAGGAAGATCACATCGAGCTGATCGCGTCGGAAAACTACACGAGCCCGGCCGTGATGGCCGCACAGGGCTCGCAGCTCACGAACAAGTACGCGGAAGGTTATCCGGGCAAGCGCTACTACGGCGGCTGTGAGTACGTCGACGTGGTCGAGCAACTGGCGATCGACCGTGTGAAGCAGCTGTTCGGCGCGGAAGCCGCGAACGTGCAGCCGAACTCGGGTTCGCAGGCGAACCAGGGCGTGTTCTT